>CAVTHT010000017.1:0-395052 GCA_963734575.1 uncultured beta proteobacterium
CGAGCGGCACCGGCCGGACGCGGTGGTCCACTTCGCCGGACTCAAGGCCGTGGGCGAATCAGTGGCGGAGCCCCTGCGTTACTACGACAACAATATCGCGGGCACGCTCGTGCTGCTGGATGTGATGCAGCGGCATGCGGTGAAGCGCCTCGTGTTCAGCTCGTCGGCGACAGTCTACGGGACCGCCGAACGGATGCCGCTCACCGAGGAATCGCCGGTTGGACCGGTGAACCCGTACGGGCGCACGAAGCTCATGGTCGAGCAGATCGCGCGCGATCTGGTCGCCGCCGATACGGAGTGGCACGCCTTCCTCCTGCGTTATTTCAATCCTGTGGGGGCGCACGAGAGCGGCATGATCGGCGAAGACCCGGCCGGCATTCCCAACAACCTGATGCCGTTCGTCTCACAGGTCGCCGTGGGGCGGCGCGATCGGCTGCGCGTGTTCGGCGGCGACTATCCGACCCCCGACGGCACGGGGGTGCGCGATTACATTCACGTGGTCGATCTCGCTCGCGGCCATGTCGCGGCGCTCCGCCGTATTCTGGGCGCGAATGCACCGCGCGAGCTCACGGTCAATCTCGGCACGGGTCGCGGCCACAGCGTTCTCGAGGTCGTGCGCGCATTCGAGGCGGCCAGCGGGAAGCGGATCCCGTTCGATATCGTCGCGCGCCGGCCTGGCGACGTCGCGACCTGCTATGCCGACGTCACGCGAGCCCGCGAAACCCTCGACTGGCGTGCGGTCCATGGGCTCGAGGAAATGTGCGCGGATTCCTGGCGCTGGCAAGCCGCCAATCCCCAAGGGCTGCGTGGCTGAGCTCAATCCCCGTGCGGCCGGTCGCGGCCCAACGCAACAATCGACCGGTTCACGTTGGCAAGAATTTCGTACAGCGCGTAGTAGCTCAGCATCAGGCCGTTCATGCTCGGCAGCCAATCGAGCAGCTCCGGCTTTCGCTCTTCGGGCAGATTCGTTGCCGCGGGAATGACGTCGATCCCCGCAGCCTCGAGCTCTGCAGCGGCTCGCCACATGTCGAAGCCATGCATGACCAGAACGACCTTGCGTATTCCGGCGCGCCGCAGGATTGCCGCCGAGAAGCGTGCATTCTCATGCGTGTTGCGCGAGCTCGCCTCGATCCATCGGACCGGCACGCCGAACTCGTCCTTCAGGGCGCGGGTCATCGTCACGGCTTCCGTGTCGCCGCCGCGGGGCGCACCGCCGCTGACCAGGACGGGGAGCGCGGTGATTCGGGCAACGCGCGCGGCATATCGAACCCGCTCCAAGCGTCAGCGCGCTCATGGTGTCGCCCTCGTACTCCGGCGCGGCCCGTCGGAGGCCGCCGCCGAACACGACGATCGCGCCCGCACCTTCGGCCGCCGGAAGGCTGGAAGGGCGCAGGAGCGTGCAAGCCATGCACGAGCATGTTGGCGACGATCGGCAGGGACAATGCGACCAGGGCGACGAGCGCGAAGAGGGTGATCGCGCGGCCTGACCGGCGGTGGCGCGCTTCCAGCGCGAGGCCCAGGAACGCGAGGAGCAGGAGACCGGCCGGCGGAAGAAGAAGAGCCTTGGCCGCGGACTTGAGCCACATGGCGAAGTCCATGCAAATCGTCCTTCAGGTTGTCGTGAACAGGGCCGCCGCGCTGGCCGGCTCGAACGACGGGAGCATCGGCGCATGCATCACGCCCGATGTGCCGCACGTGGAATGAGTGTGCCACGGCGGGAGCGTCCAGCCCGGGTCGCAATTCGTCGCGGTGTTTCCAAAAAGGTCAGCGCCACAGGCCGTTGGGTGCGGCCGTTAGCATGCTTTCTGGATGGCACGGTTCCTGCAGCGTCCCTTCGCGGCTTGCCGGGCTAGCCCGGCGGATACTTCATCCCGTTCACCCGAAGGCGATGCTGTTGCACACGTGTTCAGCCTTCATCACCGACCGAAATGCTCCGATAAGACATCAAATGACTGCGGGTAGTATCATGAAAAGGCGTGGGGATGGTCCGGCTGTTTAATCATTGGTTCCCGTCGAGCACGGTGATGCATGTCGTGTTCGATGCGATCCTGTTGTTCCTCATTTTCCTGCTTGCGGGCCTCTGGCTCACGCAAGGCAACCTGCCGAGCGTCGATGTCCTGCCGTCGGCCCTGCTATTCGCCGTGGCGATGATCGTGCTCAACTCCGTCGTCGGGCTGTATCGCCGGGATCCGTATCGTAGCGGCGCGCAGACAGCGGCGCGCGTCGCAATCTCCATCCTGCTGACGATCCCCGTCGCGTATGGCATTTTCCAGATGCAGCCGTGGGGTGAAGTGCATCAGGACGCGCTGAAAGTTGCCGCAGTCGGCGCGCTGACCATACTGGTCGCTGCGCGAGGCTTCGTGACGCACCGCACGAAGGCGCCGCTATTCACGCGGCGCGTGCTGGTGTTCGGTACCGGCACGGAGGCGGCATCGGTCGAGCATTCGCTGCGCCAGTTCGGGGCAGGCATGACGCTGGTCGGGTTCTACCCCGTGCAGAATGCCGACGCGCCCCAGGCCGTGCCCGCCAGCAACGTTTTTCCGGAGACACTCTCCCTCGCCGATACGGCCGCCTTCCACGACGTCGACGACGTCATCGTCGCCATCAAGGAGCGTCGCGGAGGGGTGCTGCCGCTCAACCAGCTTCTCGAGTGCAAGCTGTCCGGCATCCGGGTGCTGGATCTCTCCAGCTACTACGAGCGCGCGTTGGGCCAGGTGCGCCTGGACGCCCTGCATGCGAGCTGGCTCATTTTCGGTGAAGGCTTCCGCCAGGGCATGGTGCGCACGACGGTCAAGCGCCTGTTCGACATCGCGGTGTCGTCCGTGCTGCTGGTCCTCGCCATGCCGGTCATGCTGCTTGCTACGCTGCTGATCTCGCTGGAAACAGGCTTTCCGGTGCTCTACCGGCAGGAACGCATCGGGCAGGCCGGACGCGTTTTCCGCGTGATCAAGTTCCGCAGCATGCGGCCGGACGCCGAACGCGACGGCAAGCCGCGCTGGGCAACCTCCAACGATGACCGCGTAACCAAAGTCGGGCGCGTGCTGCGCAAGCTGCGCATCGACGAGCTGCCGCAGCTGATCAACGTCCTGAAGGGCGACATGAGCCTCGTCGGTCCGCGGCCCGAGCGCCCGTTCTTCGTGGATAGCCTCACCCGCGAGGTTCCGTTCTACGCCGCGCGGCACAGCGTGAAGCCGGGTATCACGGGCTGGGCCCAGATCCGCTATCACTACGGCGCGTCGATCGACGATGCCGTGCAGAAGCTGCAGTACGACCTCTATTACGTGAAGAACCACACGCTCTTTCTCGACATGCTCATCCTGTTCGAGACGGTCGGCGTGGTCATGACAGGGAAGGGCGCCCAGTAGTCCGCCCTGTACAGGGGTGCGCCGCAGCCGCCCGGAAGGTGCGGCAAAGGGTCGCGAACCCGTTTCGAGCGGAACTCGCCGCACGCCCTGATTCCGTGCGCTTGGCCGAGGGGTGATAAAGCGCCCCCGTCGCGCGCTTATCATCGCTCACCATGCCTTCGACTCTGCTCACCGTCATCGCCTGGAGCTATGGTCTCGCCGGGGCCGTCTACCTGGCGTTCGCCGTTCGCCTGGCCCTCGCTCCCGAGCGGAGCCTGCGCGGCTGGATGCTGCTCTGGGCGACCGGGTGGTCGGCCGTGTGGGGGCTGTCCACGATGGCCTTCTCGTTCACGCAGGCTGCGCCGTTGCTCGCCGTCGAGGCCGTCGCGGACGCGCTCGCGTACGGCGGCTGGTATGCCTTCCTGCTTTCGCTTCTCGCCCGACCGCGCGAGCGGGGCGCGTCGGAAATGCCGGAGTTCGGATGGCTCTTCGCGATCTGCGTCGCCGTGGTGGCCTGGGCGCTCGCAGTGCAGGTATTCGCGGCGCTCGGCGTCGCGATCCTCGGCGCGACCGCACGCGTGGGCGTCCTGAACGCGCTGGCAGCGGCCGTCCTCGGCCTGGTCGTGCTGGAGCAGGTGTTTCGCAACGCCACGGAGGAGTCGCGCTGGGCCATCACGCCGCTGTGCGTCGGACTTGCGGTGGCTTTTGGCTACGACGTCTACACCTTCGCGGATGGCCTCCTGTTCGGACGCCTCGATGCCGATGCCTGGAGCGTGCGCGGCTTCGTGCATGCACTCGTCGTGCCCCTGCTGATGCTTACGCGCGTGCGCAACCAGGGCGCGGAGTACCGCATCGTGCTGTCGCGCCAGGTCATGTTCCGTTCGACGGCGCTGGCCTTGTCCGGGTTGTACCTGATGTTCGTCGCCGCGGCCGGGTACTACGTCCGGTACTTCGGCGGCGAATGGGGACACGCGCTGCAGCTCGCGCTTCTCGTCGCGGGCGTCGCGATGCTTGGAGTGCTGCTGTTCTCGGGCTCGATGCGCGCCCGATTCCGGGTCCTCGTCAGCAAGCACTTCTTCAGTTACCGGTACGACTATCGCGAGGAATGGCTGCGCTTCACTCAGGCACTTTCCGGCCAGGGCGCGAACGCTGCGGTCGGACAACAGGTGATCAAAGGCCTTGCGGACATGGTGGAGAGCCCCGGTGGCGGACTGTGGCTGCGCCAGCCCACCCGCGACAGGTTCGTGCTGGGAGCGCGGTGGAATGTACCCGGCAGCGACGGCATCGAGGATACGTCCGGCGAGTTCATCCAATTCCTGTCGCGCACGGGCTGGGTGATCAACCTGGAGGAGTTTCGCTCGTCACCCGATCGCTACGGCACGCTGCGTCTCCCGACATGGCTGTCGGAAATATCGAGCGCCTGGCTTGTCATTCCGCTCTCGATTGGCACCGAGCTCATCGGTTTTGCGGTCCTCGCCACCCCCCGAACCCGCATTGAAGTGAACTGGGAAGTCAACGACCTCCTGAAGACCGCCGGCCGTCAGGCAGCGAGTTTCCTCGGGCAGGTGCAAGCGACGGAAGCACTGCTCGAAGCCCGCAAGTTCGACGCCTTCAACCGCATGTCGGCGTTCGTGGTGCACGACCTGAAAAACATCATCGCGCAGCTGTCGCTCATGGTGCGCAACGCCGAGCGTCACCGGGACAACCCGGAGTTCCAGCAGGACATGCTGATGACGGTGGAGCATTCGGTGGAAAGAATGAAGCAGCTCATGCTGCAATTGCGGGACGGGACGACGCCGCTCGACGTGACACACAAGGTCGACCTGGCGGAAGTTGCCGCCCGCATCCAGCGGGCGAAGGCGGCCCAGAAGCCGGCGGTGGAACTCGAGGTACAGGAGCCTGCCGCCGTGCGCGCACACGAGGACCGCCTGGAGCGGGTGATGGGGCATCTTGTCCAGAACGCGCTCGACGCAACGGAGGCGAACGGCCGTGTGTGGATTAAAATCGGGCGCAGCGCGGGCAGCGCGATGGTCGAGATCGGCGACACCGGTCACGGCATGACCGCGGAGTTCGTACGCGAGCGGCTTTTCAAGCCGTTCCACACCACGAAGCAGACAGGCATGGGCATCGGAGCTTATGAAAGCCATCAGTACGTCACGGAGCTCGGCGGGGAGTTGCACGTCGACACCGCGCCGGGGAGCGGCACGCGGGTCACGCTCCAACTGCCGCTCTTCGATCCGGCCGCCGCAGTGACGAAGGAGCATAGCGTTGCCTGAATCCCAGCATCAATCGGGTCGGATGGTCGCGGCGGAGGCCAGCCGACGCGTGAGTCATGCCCGGCAACGCTGCACGCGATCGATCATCGCGAGCGCACGCGGTCGCCCCCGCGAAGCGGGTGTCTGGGGTCGCTACCCATGAGCGAAAAGGCCCGTCCGCTCCTGCTCGTCGAGGACGACCCCGCGCTGCAGAAGCAGATGCGCTGGGCATTCGACCAGTATGAAACGCTGGTCGCTTCCGACCGCGAAAGTGCCATGACGCAGGTGCGCAGGCACGAGCCTCCGGTCGTCACGATGGATCTGGGATTGCCGCCGGAACCGGATGCCATCACCGAGGGCTTTCGGCTGCTCGAGGAGATCCTCGCGTTCGCGCCCTCTACCAAGGTCATCGTGCTCACCGGCCAGCAGGACCGGAGCAATGCGTTGCGCGCCGTGGCCATGGGCGCGTACGACTTCTTCGCGAAGCCCTTCGAGCCCGACCTGCTGCGGCTGACGATCGACCGCGCGTTCCGTCTGTACGACCTGCAGCAGGAGAATGCGCGGCTCGTCGCGTCGAAACAGCCCGATGCCTTCGCAGGATTGCTGACGCGCGACCCCGATATGCTGCGCATCTGCCGCACCATCGAGAAGGTCGCCAACACCAATGCCACCGTGCTGCTGCTGGGCGAGAGCGGCACGGGCAAGGAGTTGCTGGCGCGCGCGCTCCATGACATGTCGCCCCGGCGCAACGAGCGGTTCGTCGCCATCAACTGCGCGGCGATCCCCGACAGCCTGCTCGAAAGCGAGCTCTTCGGGTACGAGAAGGGCGCCTTCACCGGTGCGGTCAAGCAGACCATCGGCAAGATCGAGACCGCGCATCGCGGCACGTTGATGCTCGACGAGATCGGCGACCTGCCGCTGGCGCGCTGCAGGCGAAGCTGCTGCGCTTCCTGCAGGAGCGGGTGATCGAGCGCGTCGGCGGGCGCGACGAGATCCCGGTGGACGTGCGCATCGTCTGCGCCACCCACCAGGATCTGAAGGCGCTGATTGCCGATGGGCAGGTTTCGCGAGGATCTGTTCTATCGCCTCGCCGAGATCGTGGTGAAGATCCCGCCGTTGCGCGACCGTCAGGGCGACGCCGCGCTGCTGGCGCACGCCTTCGTCCAGCGCTTCGCTGCCGAGCAGCGGCGCGGCTCCATGAGCCTTCGGCCCGATGCCATCGCGGCGATCGAGGCGCATCCATGGCCCGGCAACGTGCGGGAGCTGGAGAACTGCATCAAGCGCGCCGTGATCATGGCCGATGGCAATCAGATATCGAGCGATGACATCGGCCTCGCACCGCCCGGGGACGACGATCTGTCGACGCTCAACCTGCGCCAGGTGCGCGACGATGCGGAGCGTGCCGCCGTGATCAAGGTGCTCGGGCGCGTGAACGGAAACATCGTCAAGGCCGCCGACATTCTCGGCGTCAGCCGGCCGACGCTGTACGACCTGATGCATCGCCTCGGTCTCAAGTAGAACCCGCCGTACCGCACCTGAAAGAGGTCAGAATGAATCGAATGTCCCTTCGCCGCCTCGCCTTTGCAGCAGCTCTGGCGGCCGTCGTGTCCGCCTGCGGCACCGACGACCCGCAGGTGATGATCAGTTCCGCCAAGGACTACCTGCAGAAGGGTGACCGAAGCGCGGCCGTGATCCAGCTGAAGAACGCCCTGCAGAAGAAGCCGGACCTGGCCGAAGCCCGGTACCTGCTCGGCAAGACGCTCCTCGAGAATGGCGATGCCGCCGGAGCGGAGAAAGAGTTGCGCCGAGCGCGCGAGCTGGGCTATTCCGCGGATCAGGTCGTGCCGCCGCTGGCGCAGGCGACGCTGATGCTTGGCGATCCCAACCGCGCGGTCGAGGAATTCGGCAAGGTGCAGGTCACGTCTGCTGAGGCGCGTGCTGCGTTGCAGACGACGATCGGCGAGGCACAGCTGATGCGCGGGCTCCGCGATGCGGCGAAGTCGGCATTCGATGCGGCCGTGGCGGCCAAGCCCGACCACCCGCCTGCCTTGCTGGGTCAGGCGCAGATCAAGGCCGCGGAAGGCGATCTGGCAGGTGCGCTGGCTCTCGCTGAAAAGGCGACCGGCATTGCTCCGTCGGCACCGGCGGGGTGGCATATCAAAGGCGCGATTCTTATTGCGCAGAGTCAGCTGGACGCGGCCGTTACCGCATTCCGCAAGGCTGTCGAGGTCGCTCCAGCGTACCTGCCTTCGCATTTCGCGTTGATCTCCATTCACGCACAGAACGGCAACCTCGAGGAGGCCGCGAAGGAGCTCGCGGCGCTGCAGAAGGTTGCTCCGGCGCACCCCCAGACGTTGCATTTGCAGGCGTTGGTCGCGTATCGCCAGAAGAACTACACGGCGGCGCGCGAAGCGAGCCAGCAGGAGCTGCGCTACGTGCCCGACAACCCGTCGGCACTCGCACTGGCGGGTGCCATCGACCTGGAACTGAATGCTTACGCGAGTGCCGAGAACAATTTTCTCAAGGTGCTCAATGCCGCGCCCGACAACCTGACAGTGCGTCGCATGTTGATCGCGACGTACCTGCGCGAGGGTCAGAAGCAGAAGGCGTTGGAGACCCTCAAGCCCGTCGAGGACCGCATCGGCAACAACTCGGACATGCTCGCGCTCGCGGGCGGCGTCTACATGGTGAACGGCCGCAGCGCCGAAGCTGCCAAGTATTTCGAGAAGGCCGCCGCGCTGGATCCCGAGAACACGCCCAAGCGTACGGCAGTTGCGCTCACGCATCTCGCTTCGGGTGACGCGGAGCGCGGCTTTCGGGAGCTCGAGAGCGCGGCCGCCGCCGACAAGAGCAATCGCGCCGATCTGGCCCTGATTGCCGCCAACGTTCGTCGCGGCAATCTCGACGGCGCGCTCGCGGCGATCGACACGCTGCAGAAGAAGCAGCCCGATTCTGCGCTGCCGCGCGCGCTCGAAGGGGCGGCACGACTTGCGAAGCGCGACATCGGTGGAGCGCGGCAAAGCTACGAAAGTGCGCTCGCGATCGACCCTGGTTACGCGCCCGCGGCGCTCAGTCTGGCGAAGCTCGACCTCGCAGAGCGCAAGCCCGAGGACGCCAGGAAGCGCTTGGATAACGTCCTCGCTAAGGATCCGAACAATGCTGACGCCTTGCTGGCGCTTGCCGATCTCAAGAGCCGTTCGGGCGCACCGCGATCCGAGATCGAAGCGCTGATCAACAAGGCCGTTGCAGCGAAGCCAAAGCTGGCGGCAGCGCGCATTGCGTTGGTCAATTTCCACCTGCAGAACAAGGAGCCTCGCAAGGCGGTCATTGCGGCGCAGGAAGCGCTCACGGCCAATCCCCACGATCCGCAGATCATGGACACGCTCGGGATCGCGCAGCATGCGGCCGGCGACGCGGAAGCGGCGCTGGAAACGTACCGCACGATCGCGCAGGAGCAACCCAACTCACCGGTGCCCTATTTGCGTATGGCGGCGATTCAGGCCGGCGTCAAGGACGAGGCGAGCGCCGAGCAGAGCCTGAAGAAGGCGCTTGCGATCAGGCCGCGACCTGATCGAGGCCAGGCGAGCGCTGATCGGCAGCTATCTTCGCACCGGCAAGGTCCAGGAGGCCCTGGCCCTTGCCAAGGATGCCCAGAAGCAGCAGCCGAAACAGACGGCCGGCTTCACGCTGGAGGGCGACATTCGCGCCTCGCGACACGAATGGAACGAGGCGATCAGCGCGTATCGCGTCGGCGCACGGCAGGGCGATACGGAAGCGGCGGCCAAGCTGCATTCCGTGCTGAATGCCAGCGGCCAGGCACCGCAGGCGGAAGCATTTGCGAAGACCTGGTACAACGATCATCCCAAGGACAACCGGTTCCGGTTGTACATGGCGGAGTCGTCTTTGGCGACGAAGAACTACAAGGAAGCGCATGCGCAATACCAGGCGCTGCTCGCGAACGGTGTCAATCATCCGATGGTGCTCAACAACGCCGCATGGGTTGCCGCGCAGGTGAAGGACCCCAACGCGCTCTCCTATGCCGAGAGAGCATTTGCGCTCGCACCGAACGAGCCGGGCGTGATGGACACCTACGGGATGCTGCTGGTCGAGAAGGGCGAGCGTGCGCGAGGCATCGAGCTGATGCGCAAGGCCGTCGGCGCGGCGCCGGACAACAGGGCGCTGCGGCTCAATCTCGCGAAGGCCCTGATCAAGGACGGCCAGAAGGACGCGGCGAAGCGCGAACTCGAGACGCTCCTGAAATCCGGGGACGATTTCCCGGAGCGCGCCGAAGTCAATGAACTCATGAAGGGGCTGTAGCCGTGGATGCTGAAATCGAGAGCGTGGTCGCGCCCGCCGGGCGACAGGAGAGCAAGGCCACGACAGTGGCGGTGGTCGGGCTGGGGTACGTCGGCCTGCCGCTGGCGGTACAGTTCGGGCGCCGTTACCCGACGATCGGATTCGACCTCTCCACCGAAAAGGTCGCGCATTACCGCCGGCATGTCGATCCCACGGGCGAAGTGAGCACCGAGGACCTGAAGGCGGCAAAGCAGCTCGATGTCGGCAGCGATCCCGCGACGTTGAACGCCGCCGACTTCATCATCGTTGCGGTGCCGACTCCGGTCGATGAGGCACACCAGCCCGACTTCGGACCGCTCGTCAGCGCATCGGAGATCGTCGGCAAGCACCTGAAGCGCGGCGCAACGATCGTCTTCGAATCGACGGTGTATCCGGGTGCAACGGAGGAAGTGTGCATCCCGATCATCGAGAAGCATTCCGGTCTCAAGTGGAAGCGCGATTTCTTCGTCGGTTATTCGCCGGAGCGCATCAACCCGGGGGACAAGGAACGCACGCTCACCAAGATCGTCAAGGTCGTCTCCGGGGACACGGCCGACACGCTCGAGCGGGTGGCCACGATGTATGCGAGCGTGGTCACGGCAGGGGTGCACCGCGCCTCTTCGATCAAGGTGGCGGAAGCTGCCAAGGTCATCGAGAACACCCAGCGCGATCTCAACATCGCCCTGATGAACGAGCTCGCCATCATCTTCGATCGTCTCGGCATCGACACCATGGAAGTGCTCACGGCAGCCGGCACCAAGTGGAATTTCCTGCCCTTCCGGCCGGGCCTCGTCGGCGGACATTGCATCGGCGTGGATCCTTACTATCTGACGCACAAGGCGGAGATGGTCGGTTACCACCCGGAGGTGATCCTCGCGGGGCGTCGGATCAACGACGGCATGGGCAAGTTCATCGCCGAGCAGACCGTGAAGCACCTCGTGCGCAACGGATGGCAGATCAAGGACGCGCCGATCACCGTCCTCGGCCTCACCTTCAAGGAGGATTGCCCGGACCTGCGGAACTCGAGAGTGATCGACGTCATCCGCGAACTCGCTTCCTACGGCGCCAAGGTATACGTGCACGATCCGGTCGCCAATGCGCGCGACGCGCAGCACGAATACGGTGTCGACCTGGTCGAGTGGGATGCGCTGCCTCGTTCGGCCGCGATCGTCGCGGCGGTCTCGCACCGCGCCTTGCGTACGCGGGCACCGGACGATTATGTCGCCAAGCTGCAGCCGAACGGCGTACTGGTGGATGTGAAGAGCCAGTTCGATCCTGCTGTCTTTGTCGATCGGGGCGTGACGCTCTGGCGCCTCTGACCCTCGCGTGAACGCAATAGAGAAGCTGTATCGCGACCTGCCGTCCGCACCAGCGGCATGGCTGGTGACCGGCAGCGCGGGTTTCATCGGATCTCACATCATCGAGGCGCTGCTCCGGCTGGGCCAGACCGTGGTCTCGCTGGACAGCTTTGCGACGGGTCACCGTAGCAATCTCGACGAGGTGCGGCAGCAGGTCGGCGAGAGCCGTTGGCGGAATCACCGGTTCATCGACGCCGATATCCGCGACCCTGCCGCGTGCCGCGCCGCCTGTGCCGGGATGGATTTCGTGCTGCATCAGGCCGCGCTTGGATCGGTCCCGCGTTCGCTGGCTGATCCCGCGGCGACGAACGCGACGAACGTCGATGGTTTCCTCAATATGCTCGTGGCCGCGCGCGACGCGGGCGTGCGGCGCTTCGTCTACGCGTCGTCGAGCTCGGTTTACGGTGACAGCACGGCCTTGCCGAAGGTCGAGGCGAACGTCGGACGTCCCCTGTCGCCATATGCGGTGACGAAGGTCGTAAATGAGCTCTACGCGCAGGTCTTCGGTCGCTGCTATGGCATGGAGACGGTCGGATTGCGCTATTTCAACGTCTTCGGCGCAAGGCAGGATCCGGAAGGTCCGTACGCGGCGGTGATCCCGCGCTGGACGCGCGCGATGCTGCGCGGCGAGGCGGTTCTGATCAACGGCAAGGGCGATACCAGCCGCGACTTCTGTTATGTCGGAAACGCCGTGCAAGCCAATCTGCTCGCGGCGCTGACGAGGGAACCTGCCGCCATCGATCAGGTCTTCAACGTAGCCGTGGGCGATCGAACGACGTTGAACGAGCTCCACTCGAACATCCGGGCAGTGCTGAGCGACTGCGTTCCCGGTCTGCGGAGTACCGCCGCAACGCACGGCGACTACCGTGCCGGGGACGTGATGCATTCACAGGCAGACATCGGAAAAGCGAAGAGCCTGCTCGGCTACGCGCCGAGCCATGATCTGATCGCAGGCCTGCAGGCCGCTATGCCGTGGTACGTGCAGAAGTTTGCCGCCGGCGCGGCCGGGCGCAGTGCTGCGGCGACGGAGATCGCGCGTGAAGCCGACTAGACGTCAGGGGCAGATGCCTCAGGTGTTCGTGGCGTCGTGCATCGCCATGCTGCCGGCACTCGCACATGGCGACGTGCGCACGACCGCGGGCCTGGACGTGCTGCGTGCACAGGCGCAGCGATACGAGCATGGCGAGGGCATTCGCGAAGGACCCGTTCCGGGCGGTGGATCTCTATTGCGAAGCCGCGCGCGGGGGTGATGCCGAGGCCCAGTACGACCTGGGCTGGATGTACATGAACGGGCGGGGAGTCGAACGCAACGACGGGCTCGCTGCCGCGTTCTTCACACTCGCGGCCGAGCAGGGCCACGCGCAGGCCAGTGCGCTTCTCGCGCATCTGCCTTCGCCCGCGGAGCTGCCCGGTTGCATGCGGGATCAGCCGCCCACGGCGCAGTACGACGACCGCGCGGTGATCCTGGCCAATGCGGAACCGGCCCAGCACGGCCGATTCCGATCGTGTCGCGTTCGTGCCGCAAAACGCCGCGCAGGAGAAGGTGGCGGCGCTGGTGCACACCATGGCTCCGCAATATCGCATCGACCCGATGCTCGCGCTGGCCATCATTCGGGCGGAATCGAACTTCGATGCGCTGGCGCGCTCGGCCCGCAACGCTCAGGGACTGATGCAGCTCATCCCGGAGACGTCTGCGCGGTTCAACGTGAAGCGGCCCTACGATCCCGTGCAGAACATCCGCGGCGGCTTGGCCTACCTGCGCTGGCTGCTGGCCTATTTCCGGGGCAACGTGCCGCTCGTCGCGGCCGCCTACAATGCGGGCGAAGGCACCGTCGACCGCTACCGCGGTGTCCCGCCGTATGCGGAAACGAGGGGATACGTGAAGCGGATCCTCGAGCTCTTCCGCAGCCAGGTCCACCCGTACGATCCCAGCGTCACCGACCCTTCACCGCTGGTCGCCCACAGCAAGCATTGAAATCCCGCGCGACCGGATCGATGCATGCGCGCTGGCTGGGGCCATGCCTCTCGGTGCTGGCGTTGGTCGCTTCGGTTCCGGCCTGGGGAACCGGCCTGCAGGACCTGATCCCGTCGATCAAGCCTTCGATCGTCGCCGTCGGGACGTATCAGCCGACCCGCAATCCCCGCTTCCAGTTCCGGGGCACCGGCTTCGTGGTCGGCGATGGCGGGCTGGTCGCAACGAACCGCCACGTGATTCCGGACTCCATCGACAGCGCCCATCTCGAGACGCTGGTCGTGTTTCCTGCGAGCACGAATCCCGGTGGTGGTGCGGAGCACCGTGATGCGAAGGTCGTGGCTGCCGATCCGGAGCACGATCTCGTCGTCCTCGAGATCGCGGGAGCGCCACTCCGGCCGTTGAAGCTGCAGGCCGGAGGGCCCGGTCGCGAGGGCACCAGCGCGGCGTTCACCGGATTTCCGCTGGGCGGCGCGCTCGGCCTCGTCCCGGTGACGCATCGCGCGTTGATCAGCGCGATCACCCCGATCGCGATCCCGATGGGATCTTCCGGTCAACTGGATGCGCGCCTGGTGCGGTCGCTCGAGCGGACGCCGTTCAACGTGCTGCAGCTGGACGCCACGGCGTACCCCGGCAACAGCGGCAGCCCGGTGTATGACGAGCAGAGCGGGGAGGTCCTGGGGATCCTCAACATGGTGTTCGTCAAGCAGAGCAAGGACGCAGCCATAGGGCAGCCCAGCGGAATCTCCTTCGCCATACCCATCGAGCACCTTCGGGCCTTGCTCGCGAAGACTCCCGGGCACGACTCGCAAGCCGCGCTGAAGCTTGTTCGCGTCGCGCGGAGCATGGCCGTGCGCATGCGTGAGTTGGTGTTGCATTACCGCAACAGTCAGACAACGGGAGCGACGCATCCACGACGAACCACGGCAAGCGAGCGGCGGCGCGGCTCACGCAGATCCTCCCGGTCGTGCCGGTCGGTCGCCACACAAAGGCGTTGTCGCCGCGACGATCATCTGCCGTCGCATTAAAGGCAAGACTTCCGGCGTCGATATGTCTTAATGTGGGGCACGCGCCGAAGAGCGCGTAAATGGCGGCCGCGGGACGCTCGCGCGGACCTGCGGCGAATCGCTGCATCCCTCCGCGTGGGCTTGAAGGGTGTACATGACAACCGGTCACGGCGGGGCGGCCGACGGCGTGATTTGTAGTCGACGGCTGCGCGTGAGTCGGGCATTCTTTAGGGGAGGTCAGCGCGAGGGCAGTGCCTCCGAACGCAGAGCGTCGGCGGAAGGTCATGCGGCGGCGCGCTGTGATTGAAATCGTCAGGAAGCTGGATGTCGCCAGGCAAGAGGACTCCGTTCAAGGACGTGCTCGCGAGCCTTCGCCGGCTCGCCGGAAAGGGCGCTTCCCGCACCGGCAGAGAGGACGGACTCGAGGTGCCCAGTGTCGCGGGTTCGACAGGCCAGACGCTTTTCGGAGCGGTTCCCGTGCGCCTGCGCAACCTGACCGGAGAGCCCGCAGACACGTCGGTTGCCGATCCGGGGCAACTGCCCGGTGCATTCAAGATCCGCCTCGCCCGGAGCCGGTCCAGCAGCCAGCATGCCGGGCACCTGATCGAGCGCCGGTACGCATGGCGGGGCTACCACACGCCGGGTTTCGTGCCCGAGGCGACTCTCCGCACATTCGTTGCGTACCACGACAATGCGCTCGTCGGGACAGTGAGCGTCCGCCTCGACTCGCCCCGGGCGCTGTCCGCCGACGCCCTGTACAAGGACGAGCTCGACAAGCTCCGGGCGGCCGGAGGTCGGCTGTGTGAGTTCACGCGGCTTGCGGTCGACGACGAAGCGATCTCGAAGGCGGTTCTCGGCGGGCTGTTTCACACGGCGTACATGTACGCGCATCTGGTCCATGGCTGCGATCACGGGGTCATCGAGGTCAACCCGCGCCACGCGGTGTTCTACCGGCGCTCGCTCTTCTTCGAGATGATCGGGCCCGAGCGCATCAATCCGCGCGTGAACGCGCCTTCCGTGCTGCTCTGCGTCTCGTTCGAGAAGATCCGCCGCGAGCTGGCGAAATACTTTGCCAGCACGGACAGACCCGCGAGCAGGCTCATGTTCTCGCATTGGTTCCCGCCGGAGGAAGCCGTCGGTGTCCTCAACCGGCTGCGGCAGCTGCACAGCCAGCCCGCCGCCTACGAGGACGAGCTGTCACAGGCGAGTCCTACAGCCGCTTGAGGTAATCCTTCGTGAATACCTTGTCGGGCAGGTCGCGCAGCTTGAGTCCCGAGTAGTCCAGAACGGACTCGTCGCCTTCGTGCAATGCATCGCGCAGCACGAGGCGCGTCGGTCGGATTTTTCCACCGAGCTGCCTGAAATTCTCATACCGCGCCGTCTTGAGGCGTCGATCCGAGGCCGAAAAGAACTCCGCCTTCACGGGATGGAAGTTCGCCTGCTTCACCCAGTACAGCACGCGATGATAGGTCACGCCGCGGTCGACGGCGCTGAGCTCCGAGCACGTAGCAGCTCTCGCCCGTCGACCATCTCCGTTCGCAGGATGCGCGGATTGTAGTCGCCCGCGAAATTGGCGCGCGCGAGATCGCCGTTGGCGACCTGGCCGGTGAGACGCTGCGACAGCGAGAGACGGACCGGCTGTGACACGCTGGGCAGGAAGACCCACAGGTCGCGGCCACGCATCAGGATGATCTGGCCGCGTTCCGACGAGGGCTCGGTGACCATCACCACGGTGTTCTCGTTACCCTTCGAGAGGATGCGATAGCCTCGGGTCTCCGTGACTTCGCCACCGCTGGACACCTTGACCTCGACATCGACCTCGAACCCCTCCTGCGGGAAGCGGATACGGTCGGCCTTTTCCACTATACTCCGCGCCAATGCGTCGTCCTGACCATCGGCAGTCGACTGTCCCTGTGCTGCTGTCGTCGCGATCATCGGCGATGCACAGATCGCGATGAACGCAGTCAGCCCTATGGGAATTGCGCGTAGCTTGTGGAACCACATCGGGGGATGCCCTCTTGCTGCTGAGCCGGCGGACCATGCCGGCGGCGAGCCAGTCTACACGACGATGCGTGCGACATGAGCCTGGTCCGCATCGAGAACGTCACCAAGTATTACTCGCTCGGCGAGGAACGCGTGCGGGCGCTGGATCAGGTCAGCATCGCTATCGAGCCCGGGGTATTTCTTGCAATCGCAGGTCCGTCCGGCAGCGGCAAGTCGACGCTGCTCAACCTGATCGGATGCATCGACACCCCCAGCAGCGGCAAGGTCTTCATCGATGACCGCGAGGTGTCCGGCAAGTCGCCCGACGCGCTGTCGGACCTGCGCGCGCGCACCATCGGGTTTGTCTTCCAGTCGTTCAATTTGTTCCCGGTGCTTTCGGCCTGGGAGAACGTCGAGTATCCGTTGCTGCAGTTTCCGGAGCTGACGCGGCAGGAGCGCGAGGCGCGCGTGTCGCAATTCCTGCGCG
This sequence comes from uncultured beta proteobacterium, assembly GCA_963734575.1. Lineage (GTDB taxonomy): Bacteria > Pseudomonadota > Gammaproteobacteria > Burkholderiales > Casimicrobiaceae > CAIWHR01. The sequence continues at coordinate 16,742 of CAVTHT010000017.1, forward strand.
TCGTCGGTCTCGTCGACCGCGGGCGCAGCAGGCCGAATCAGCTGTCGGGCGGGCAGCGCCAGCGGGTGGCAATCGCCCGAGCCCTGGCGACCCATCCGAAGATCGTGCTCGCGGACGAGCCCACGGCGAACCTGGATCATCACACCGCGATCGAGATCCTCGAGCTGATGAAGGACATCAATCGCTCGCTCGGCACCACGTTCATCTTTTCGACGCACGACCGCAAGGTGATGGCCAAGGCAGATCGCCTGGTGCGCATGGAGGATGGACGCATCCGCGCGCTGGGGGTTCACGGCGATGATGGATGGCTCATCCTCGACGAGCGGGGCCAGCGCAAGAAATCGCGGCGGAGCCGCAGTTCCAGACGGGGATCGACTTGAAAAGACCACTGGCATCCGCGCTTTCCTTCGAGGCTGCGGCATTCGTCCTGTTCTATCTGCCCATCATTGCGGGCGCGCAAGCCCTGCAGGCGACCGAACCGGTCGTTGCATGGCCTGCCGCATCGGCGCAGACCGAAACGCGGCAGATTTCGGACGCGCACAGTGATCCTGCGCGCGCGGCGGTCGCGCCGCCCATCGCGTCAGGCAACACCCGCATTGCGCAACTGCTGGCTGGCGATGCTCCCTCGTCCCGGGAGGACCTGTTCGGTCTCGAACCGACGGAGAAGAAGAAGGTCTCCGGAGCTTCCGTCAGCGGCTTCTACGATCTCGGCGTGGCATACACCACCGCGTCTCCAGGACACTGGTCGAGAGCCGTCAACCGGCTGCAGCTCTCCGCCGAGGGCGCGCTGTCGGAGGGCGTCAAGTACAAGGTCGGTGCGCGGGTCGATCTCGATCCGGTATATGCCGCTTCGGACTTCTATCTGCCCGCGGTGAAGAAGGACCAACGCGCAGACATCATCTGGCGCGAGAACTACATCGACTTCTCGGCGATGGACTGGGACTTTCGCGTCGGTGCCCAGCAGATCGTGTGGGGCGAGGTCGTGGGCCTGTTCTTTGCCGACGTCGTGTCGGCGCGTGACCAGCGGGAATTCCTGTTGCCGAGCTTCGACATCATCCGGATACCGCAATGGGCGGCGCGCGCCGAATACTATGCGGGAGACACACACCTGGAGTTCATCTGGGTGCCGGTGCCGACGTTCGACGACATCGGCAAGCCCGGTGCCGAGTTCTATCCTGTCGTCCTGCCCGACCCGGTGAGCGCCGATGCGGCCGCGATGATTCGCGACCCGGCGAAACCGGCGCGCAAACTGTCGAACTCCAACTACGGCGTGCGCGTCGAATCGATTGCTTGCCGGGTGGGACGTCGCCGGCTTTCTATTACCGCAGCTTCAGCACGGCACCGACGTTCTATCCGGTCACCAATGACCAGAGTGTGTTTCTCGGCCTCGAGCCCCGTTACGATCGGATCTGGCAGGTCGGCACCACGTTGACCAAGGACCTGCAGTCGTTCGTGCTGCGCGCGGAAGCCGTCTATGCCCACGGCCAGAACTTCTCGACGGTTACCGGGACCGGCATCCCCGGCGTGGTCAGCCGCCCGACGCTCGACTATATCGTCAGCGTCGAAGTGCCCTTCGAGAATGATGCCCGTCTCAATCTGCAGGCATTCCAGCGCGCGTATTTCGGCAGCAGCGACAACCTTGCGCTCGACGCCGGCGACTTCGGTGCAAGCGTGCTCTTCTCGTGGAAGCTGACGCGTACGCTGGAGCCGCAGATGCAGTGGATCCAGACGTTCGGCGGGGGTGGTGGGCTCATCCGGCCGCGGCTGACATGGCGTCCGGACAGGAATGTATCGCTGGCGGCGGGGGTCGACATCTTCACCGGTCCGAGCAACGGACTGTTCGGCCGCTTCGATCACCGCGACCGCTTGTACACCGAACTGCGCTACGACTTCTAGCGCGACCTTGGCGCCGCCGCGGGGCATCGGCCTGCCGACGGCAGGAAAGCGCGCTCGCCGCGTGGGGTAGCGGCTACACAGGCTTCGTCATACGCCGTGACGCAGCGCGTCGACGATCGGGATGCGACGCGCGCGAAACGCGGGGACGAGTCCCGCCAGCACGGTCGCCACGACCCCGATGGCGAACGCTTCGGCGATGAGCCGCGGTAACAACTCGATCTGCGCCGTGTACCCGATGTTCGAGTTGGGCGGCGGCGGCATGGGAATGCCGACGGCCGAAATCAGCATTGCCAGCAGCGCGCCACCCGCCGCACCGACGCTTGCGCCGATGATGCCGAGCAGCGCGCATTCCACGATCACGAGCAGGGTCACATGCCGCCCGCGGTTGCCGAGTGCGCGCATGGTGCCGAATTCGCCGAAGCGCTCGAACACCGCCATGTTCACGGCGTTGCTCGCGCCCAGCGCGACCATGAACAGGATGATGACGTTGAGCACTCCGAACTGGCGATCGTAGAGCTGGACGGTGTTGCCATAGAAATCATTCAGCTCGCGCCAGTTCTTGACGACGAGTCCATGAGGCCGCATCAACTCGGTCGCGGCGGCTTGCGTGACCGTGGTGCGCGACGTGTCCTGTAACAGCACGACCACGGTGTTGGCGTCGCGCGTGCCCATGAGGTCCTGCGCAACCGGGAGCGGTATCTTCACGGCGCGCGCGTCGTAATCCTTGGAGAAGCTGCGGAAGACGCCGGCAACCTCGAGGTCGGCAGTGTTCATCGCGCCATCGACGGTCGTGGCGACGAGCGTGAAGGGATCGCCGGGTGCGAGCCCCAGCGCTTTGGCGAGGCCCTCTCCGATCAACGCGCCGCTACCCTCGTCCGCCCCAAGCGCATGACCGGACAGAATCTGAACGGCCGTGGCGAGATCGGCCTCCTCACGCGGCTCGATGCCTTCGCCGACGATCGGCAAGTCGGAGCGGCGGTTGTTGATGAGCCCCGCGAAGTTCAGTCGCGCCATCACGCCCTTGACGCCGGGCATCCGAGCCAGCTCCGACTTGACTGCAGGCAAATCGGTGATGCGGTTCTTTTCCGGCGAGCGCGAGCCCTCGGCGAAGAATGCCGGCTGGCCGATCTGCAGGTGCCCGGATTGCGAATGGATGATCGCTTCGCCGAGCTGACGGTACAGGTCCTGCACGAATCCGCCGCTCACGATGAGCGCTGCGACGCCGAAAGCGATTGCGGCGATCGTCATCAGACTGCGCGTACGGTGCCGGAGAATGTTGCGGGCGGCGAACTGGATCAGCATGGTCGGTGGTCGGGTCGGCGACTCAGCGGTTGTGGCGCAACGCGTCGACGATCTCGGTTCGCGAGGCCTTCCACGCGGGGTAGAGCGCTGCGGCGAGTGACGTGAGCACTGCAATGACGATTGCTTGCGACACCAGTGGTGCGGTCAGCAGCATGCCAGCGCGATAACCTCTGGCCTGGCCGGGCGGTGGCGGCATCGGGATGCCGATCTCGGAGATCAACCATGCCAACCCCATGCCCAGGAGGGCGCCCACGATCGCCGCGACCGCGCCGAGCAGCAGGCCTTCCATGACGAACTGGAGCAGCACCGCCCGCTTGCGTGTGCCGAGCGCCATTGCCGTGCCGATCTCGCTCGTGCGTTCCATGACGCCCATCATCAGGGAGTTGCTGATCGTCAGGACGATGATCAGCGCGATGATGCCCCGGATCACGCCCATCTGGCTCGACAGCAGCTTCACCGTCTTGTTGTAGAAGTCGGCGAGGTCGTACCAGGGCACGAACTCGAGATTGCTCCCGGCATGCGCGGTGCGCAGCTGCTGCAGCAGCTGCCGGCGTGCGGTCGGTGTCGTCCAGCACGACGATGAACTTGTGAACGCCGTTGGTGCGCAGGAGGCGGTGCGCGACCGGCAGCGGCACGCGCATGGCGCTGTCGTCGTAGGCCTTGCTGACGGTGGCGAACAGTCCGCGCACGACGACCTCCACCGCATTGATTCCACCCGACGACGTATGGCTCAACAGCGTCAGCTTGTCGCCCGTCGTGACGCCGAGGTTGGCGGCGAGGCCGTTCCCGACGATGACGCCATCCGGCGCACCGCTCGACAGGTCTTCGCCCTTCACGATGATCGAGATGTCCGTGAAGTTTTTCTCCCTGTCCGGGTCCACGCCCTCGGCGAGAAAGGAGATCGTCGTGTCTCCGAAGCTCGCGAGACCACTGAACGAGATCCGGGGCGCTACGGTCTTGACTCCCGGCAGGGCGCGCAGCGTCGCACCTATCGGCGCGTCGACCGGGAGCAGGTATCGGTTCGGATCGACCGTACCGCCCTCCTGGTAGCCTTGCCTGGACACCTGGATATGACCGAGCCCGGATTGAATGGCGCCCTGCCGGGTCGCCCACAATACCCACTCGATGAATGCTCCGGAAAGAATGAGTGCGGTCACGCCGAAGGCAATGGCCGCCATCGCGACAGCCGTGCGGCGGTGATGGCGCATGACGCTCCAGAATGCAAGGCGCGCCACTTGTGCGAGCTCGCGTCCCAGCCGGTGCGCACCACTGCTGCGGTTCGACATACGCGGATCGATTGGTTCGCGGGTGCGGTTCACCGTCCGACGGGCTATCATCGTCATTTCTTCAGGATCGGATCCGCGCGGTCATGGCGTCTGGCAGTAACGCATTCAACTATGCGGAAGCCTTTTCTCGCAACCTGGGCTGGGTCACCGAGGCGGAGCAGGATGCGCTGCGGGGCACGCGCGTGGCGATTGCGGGTCTGGGAGGCGTTGGCGGCTCGCATCTGTTGACGTTGACGCGACTGGGTATCGGCGGCTTCAACATCGCCGACTATGACACCTTCAACCTGGTCAACTTCAATCGCCAGGCCGGTGCGAGCATGGCCTCGATCGGGCGTCCGAAAGTGGCCGTATTGTCCCAGATGGCACGGGACATCAATCCGGAGGTCGACATCCGGGAGTTCGAGGCGGGCGTGAATGCCGGAAACCTCGACGCATTTCTCGAAGGTGTCGATGTCTATGTGGACGGGCTGGATTTCTTCGCGTTCGATGCGCGCGAGCGAACGTTTGCCGCGTGTGCGGCGAAGCGGATTCCTGCCGTGACCGTCGCGCCGATCGGCATGGGAGCGGCGCTCCTCAACTTCATGCCCGGAAAGATGACCTTCGAGGAGTATTTCAGGTTCGAAGGCATGGACGAGGCCGAGAAGGCGCTGCGTTTCCTGATCGGCGTTTCGCCCGCGATGCTGCATCGGCGATACCTCGTAGACCCGTCGCGGGTGAACTTCCGCGAAAAGCGCGGCCCATCCACGCCGATGGCGTGCGAGCTTTGCGCCGGCATCGCGGCCACCCAGGTGCTGAAGATTGCGCTGCGGCGCGGCCGCATTCTCGCCGCGCCACGCGGCATGCACTTCGACGCGTACACGCACCGGCTGGTGCGCACCTGGCGGCCGGGTGGCAATGCCGGGCCGATGCAACGGTTGATGCTGCGGGTTGCGCGGCGTCAGTTCAAGCGGTGAAGACGCCCACTGCCGCCGGTCGCCGCAGTCCTCGACCTGGCGCGCTGGGCGCCGAGCGGCGACAACACGCAGCCCTGGCGATTCGAGATCGTCGCGGATGATCACGTGGCGGTGCACGGTTTCGACACGCGGCACGAGTGCGTGTACGACCTCGACGGCCGACCCAGCCAGATCTCGATCGGGGCGCTGCTCGAGACCATCCGCATCGCGGCGACGGGGCAGGGCCTCCGCGCGGACATCGCCCGTCGAATCGATGCGCCCGAGGAACGGCCTGTTTTCGATGTGCACTTCACGCCCGACGCCTCGCCCGCCAGCGACCTGATTCCCGTCATTCGCACACGAACCGTGCAGCGTCGTGCGCTCGACCGGCGTGCCCTGCGCCCCGAGGAGAAGGCGCGACTCGAGTCCAGCGCTGCCACCGGGCTACACGGTGGTCTGGATCGAGGGAGAGCGCAAGAGGGCGGTAGCGCGCCTCCTGTTCCGGAGCGCAAAGATCCGGCTCACGATGCCGGAAGCGTTCGAGGTGCACCGGCGGGTGATCGCCTGGAATGCACAGTTCAGCGAGGACCGCATGCCCGACGCTGCGGTCGGCCTCGATCCGGTTACGACGCGCCTCATGCGCTGGTCGATGCAGTCGTGGGGGCGCGTGCGGTTCATGAACACGTTCCTGGCGGGGACGGTCCTTCCGCGCGTACAGCTGGATGTCGTCCCTGCGCTCGCCTGTGGCGCCCATGTGCTGATCGTGGGTCCGAGGCCACCCGCTTCGATCGACGACTATGTCGACGCCGGGGGGGCGGTCCAGAGATTCTGGCTCACCGCAGCAGCGCTGGGACTGCAGCATCAGCCCGAGCTGACGCCACTGATCTTTGCCCGCTACGTCCGTGACGGGCGTCGGTTCACGGTGAATGAACGGGCGATGCAGGCTGCACGTCGGGTCGCAGCGGAGCTCGGCGCGCTCGTGGGGGAGGCTACGTTGCCACGTGTCGTATGGATGGGGCGCGTCGGGGCGGGCGAGCCGGCTCGGGCGCGCTCCTTGCGCCTGCCGCTCCGAGGCGTTGCTGCTGCCAAGCTGACTTACAGCCCGAGCGTTACGGAACGGCCGGCGTTAGCCAAAAAAATCGGGGAGCCGCGTGGGCTCCCCGATCGAGTACTACGAACTGCGCTTTAGGACTTGCGGCGCCGCGTCGTGGCTCCGAGTCCCGCCAGCGCGATGCCCAGCAGGGCGAGCGATGCCGGTTCCGGCACGCGGAAGCTCTGCGAGGAGTCGACCTTCAGCAACAGCCCGGTGGCCGTCGACGTTCCATCCCACATCACAGCCGGGTTGAACTGCGACGGAACGTTCGTGGTGCCCGTCATCTTCTCGCCGATGATGCCGTTGGTGGTCGCGTCGAGGTACAGCGGATTGACGTAGTCGATCACGAACCGCAGATCGAACGAGCCCGTACCGACCGCGCCCGAGGCAGCAAAGCTCGACACGTTCGACACGAGGTGCGCCGACATGATCAGCGTGCCGTCATTCGCGCATGCGGTCGCAGCCAGTGCCGTAGCACTGTCACCGTGCCACGCGCCCATTGCCCGGAACTGGCTTGGCTGCCGTCGCCCAGCGGGTCGAGGTAGATCGCGAGCTGCTGCAGACCGTGCCGTCGTTGCGTCGACGTCAGCCGTCTGCACGGCGTCGCCAAAGTTTGCGTTCGTGCCGTTGTTGCTCAGCACGCGCTCGTTGATATCAAGCACCTTGGTGATTTCATACCCGCCGGCAACATTCTGGTTGAGGAGTCCCGTCGGGAAGACCGGCAGCCCGTTCAACAGAAAGCCTGCTACCCGGGCTTGCGAGATCAGCCGGATGTCGTAGGGAGCATTCGGCGGAATCAGCGCCGCCGGATTGAACCCAACCGCAAGCGCCGAGTCCGTGAAGTTGGTCCAGACGTCGGTGTAGGTGTACGGCCCGGTACTGCCGGTCGGATCCACGCCGATCGCCGGGTCGGCGGCCGCGGCCGCGCCGTACGACAGCGCAACGGCCGCTGCCAGGGCGGGCAGTGTCTTGGTAAGTGTTTTTGCGAATGTCTTCACAGTTTTCCTCGTCGAAAGATTTGAACCCTGGCCCCGCTGATCCGAAACCAATATTGCGTCTTGCCGGGCGACTAGACGCACAGAGCGTGCCTGGGTACAAAATAGATCTTTTAATCAAATACCTATACCCGCCATACATCCCGGGACCCCGCCGCGACATCAAGGGGATGTCAAATGGCCCGACAGTGGCGGCGCGATGAGGGGCTCCCAGCGTGCCCGAAGCCGTTGCCGCGCCCCGATGCCTCGCCCGGGAAGACCCCGACCACGCCACCTGGCTGGAGCCAGCCCGCGAAGTGCCTGATTTCAGGAGCATCGAGCGAATCGCTTTCGGTACAGGCCGGCGTGGTCCCGGCGCCTCGCTGTAAAGCCCGGTGACAGATCTGGCCGGCATCTCTCAACCCTGCCTCGTGCGGAGAGCCGCCGCCGGTTCCGGCAGCATGGTTGTCGCAGGCAACTCCGGCTTCCGGATCAACCTCGCCGGCACCCCGCCCCAGACTTCGCCTGGGCCGATGCGGGTGCCTTTGGTCACGATCGCGCCCGCGGACACGATGGCGCCGTCACCGATGTGCACATCCGACATCACGACCGCGGTCGCCCCGATGGTGACGTCATTGCCGATCCGGATCGGCGCGAGCGAAAGGCGGGGACCTTCGATCGCGTGGGAGTAGAGCACCGCGTCGTGCCCGACGATGCAGTTGTCGCCCAGATGCGTCAGGGGCGGGTCCAGGATCACCCCGGCGCTGTACGTGTTTCGCCCCAGCCGCGCACCCAGCGCGAGATAGACCAGGCGAAGCAGCGGCACGGGGATGAAGTGCGTCCGGATCAGCGAATTGAAGAGCAGCAGGTAGAACAGGATGTTGACCTGGGCGGCGACGTCGGCGCGCGTGCCCACCGCGATGTCTCCTTCCTGGAGTGGCAGCACCCGCAGGAAGATCCGATACACGAGGAAGGCGTACAGGTACGTGATCACGATGGCTGCAACGACCAGGCCGACGCCGCGAAAATCACCCAGCGGCGCCGAACCCAGCACCAGCGCCGTGGTGGATACGCCCAGCGCGATGATGAGCGCAAAGAGCGCAGCGAATAGCGCGATCGCGCGGGGAGGGATGGCGCGCATCAGCCGCGCATCCCTGCCACGTCCACGCTCGCTGACCGCGCTGACGTATCTGCGAAGGTCGTCGCCAGGAATTCTCGCAAGCCATCCCCCATGTCGTGTTCCTTGCACCAACCCTCGGCACGGGCGGCACCGTTGCGCATGCCGGCGTCGCCGAGGACTTGCGTCACCGCTGTCGCGAAACTTGCCGCGCTGAAACGGTCGGCGCGCAACGTGCGTCCTGCGCCCGCGTTCTCGATCGCTTGCATGTTGAGGAATTGGTCGAGGTTGCTGGCGATGCCGAGTACCGGAGTGCCCGCCGAGAGAGCCTGGTAGCCGGTCAGGCTCCCACCGTTGCAGATCACGAGATCCGCGCGTGCCGCAGCTTCGATGCCCGGCAGCATGTCCGCCAGCTGGATGTTACCCGCGACGGCGTCCAGTTGAATGCGGCCCGCCGTTGCCACCATGGCAGCCACCGGGAGCGCCGCGAGCGCGGAAATGATCGACGGCAGCAACGCCGCCGCGCCCGAGCTTCCCAAGGTGACGTAGACGAGGGGACGATCGGTCGGGAGCTCCGTGTCGTCGGGAAATCGGCTCGAGGGCTCCCACAGCGCCGGGCCGACGAACCGATGGCTGGAGGGCAGACGCTCGATCGGAAAGAGCTCCGGCAGATCCGTGTACAGCACGTGATCGGCATCGGTGTATGTCCGTCGCAGATCGGTCCCCAGCGACGGCAAGCCGAATGCGCGCCGAACGTCGTTCAGCGGCCGGGCGTGCAGGGCGAAGGCAAGAGGCCGTGCGGAGCGGAACATCAACTCCGAAACGAGGTGGGGCAGGAACCGCGTGAACGGGAGCTCCGGGACGGGCCAGGGCTTCGGACGGTAGTACGGGCTCCAGTAGGCGCTTGCCAGCGTGGCATAGGGCAGCTTCGCGATGCGTGCGCTCACGGACAGCGACAACCGGAAGTCGCCGATCACGAGATCCGGCCGGACCTTTTCGAACAGTCGCAGGTCTGCCTCGACATAGCGACGCAATGTCGCAGCATCGTAGAGCGGTGCGCCCCGTTGCAACGCATCGAGGAACCGCGCCGGCTCGATGCTCTCGAGCGGAACGTGCGAGGCGCCGCGTTGCACGTACTGCGCGAATCGTTCGTCACAGGCGAGGACCGACGACCAGTTCGAAGCGGCCAGGTGGCGAATGCCCGCAAGCGGACGCGCCACGTGCGCAAGGGTCACCGCTTCGGCCATCCACAGGATCGTGCGCTGCCGCGCGTGGGGCACACCCGGCTGCGCGGCGGGCGCTGATTCCATGTCGATGGGAGCCGTCACCGTGCTATCAGTCACCGTGCGGTCATTCTACGCGGCCGTCCACGGCGCAGTGGCCGTCGGGCGTGAGGGTTGCGCCGGCAGCAGAACCTGCTCGCGCGAGAAGACTGGATCGGAACACCACAACGACGCACACGCGCCGACGCTACCGGTGCACCGGCCGAGGGAGATTCAGATGCGCCAGACCAGCCGATCTGGCGGCTGGCAGGTCAATGTGAGGAGGTGACTCGTCTTGCGTGCCCGTTCGCGCGGGGCAAACGGGCCGATCGTCGAGCGGAACTGCGCGTGGCCTATGCGGCTTGTGCTTCCGACTCGAGCGAGGCGACCTTCGCGTTCATCCTGATCAGCCGCTCCTCGAGTTGAACCATGTCGACGCACAGCAGGACCGACGGCGCATTCACGCGGTCGCAGTAGCGCTCCTCGGCCGCGACGACGAAGCCCAGGATGCGCTTGTAGAACACGACGTGACGGGGGTTCACCTCGACGAACATGTGCGTCACGCCATTCACGCTGGCTGCCGCCCACGTCAGGCTGAAGAGCGCCGCGAGCACGCGCTTCGAGTCGGCATTTTCGTCGACGGCGAGCCGCGTGACCTCGCACACCTTTCCACCCAGCGCTCGATGTTCCTCGATGGCTTCGGGATAGCTCGATTCAGCCAGCAGGCCCGTACGCCGATCGAGGCCGAGCGTAATGGTGCCGACCGTGGCGCCGTCGCAGCTGGCAACGAACACGACCTGGCTCGATTCCGGAGCGAACGCTTCCTGCACTGCGTCCTGCTCGTGCTCGGGCATGTCATAGCCGCGCCACGCGTAGCGACGGCGAATGAGGTGCTTCGCAGCTTCGATTTCGTCCGGCGACTCGGCCACCCTGGCACGCACGCTCACCGCACGCGTCAGCGTCATGTGGCCGTCGCGGGCGAGTCCCACGAGACTCGGCCGCGCCTGCACGCGGCGCGCACGCTCTGTGACGATCGACACCACGCTGTGCGTAGTGTCGGCCGACAGCGTGGTAGGCGCCGAGGGGTGGACCGAGATGAGGAACTTGCGTGGCTCGAGACCCAGTTCGTCGCGGTGGGTTGCAGAACTGGAGGGCGCGCTGGGAAGGGCGCGCGCCCGGCGTGAAATTGGAGTGTCTGGAGTGATCTCGTTCACCTTCAGTCCTTACGTCGGCCGCACATTATTGTCGCGGGGCGAGGTTAGTGGATCAAATCGAGGGCAGGCGCAGTTTAGCAAACGACAACAATTTGTAAACTACTTTTTCCGGGTCCGGAATGACCGCGCCGCCACATTCTCCACAAACCTTGATTTGGGACAGCTTCAAGAGCGAAACGGGACAATGAACCAATATGCCATTGTCGTCAACCGTCGCGGCCGGCCGACAATTCTGACCACCCGGCCCGGGCCGTCATTCCGACAAGATTTATGTCAATTTGATGGTCCGCGGAGCCTACTTTTCGTCTCGGGCAGGGCCTGGGACCATGGGCGCTGTCCGGCATGGGGCATCCACCGGGGTCACTGGAACGACCTCAGGAAGTACACCCCCAAGCTGCTTACTGCGCCGGCCTGCGCCCGGATGGTGAAGGACCGCGAAAGCGCGTATTCGATCCGTAGCGCGTTGTTGGCGACGTCCAGCGCGGCCTCGTAGACCACGTACAGGCGGTCGGTGATCCGCTTGCTGAAGGCCAGCACCTGGGTGTCGAGCGGGGAGGCCCCACCGCCCGCAGGGGTACCGCTGGCGCTGCGGATGGTCAGGTCGTCCAGCCCGAACCGCTGGGCGACCCGGGTGCCCAGTGGTACGCCACTGCTCCCGAAGAGCGCGGCTGCGGCTGCTTGGAGGGCCGCGACGTCCGTCCCGGAGGTTCGCTCGAGGCCTTGGCCGAGAACCAGCCACGACAGCTTCTCGCCATCCGGGACCGGCGGCTCCGACGTGAGCCGCACCCTCGGCAACCGGACCGTGCCGGTCAGCTCGACCCCTGCCTCGACGGGCAGATTCTTGCGCAGGGCGACGATGTCCAGGGTGGGATTGTCGATCGGTCCGTCGAAGATCAGGCGACCGCGCTCGATGGTGAGCTGCTGGCCGAAGGCCGAGTAGACGCCGTGGGACGTCCGGACGGTCCCGCGTGCCGTGAGCGTCCCGCCCGTCGTGGTCGCGAACCGCGCCTGGCCTTCCAGGGTGCTGCGCAAGCCGCTGCCGGCGACCACGAACCGGGTGCCGAGCGATACGTTGAGATCGAGGTCGAGCGGCACGTCCTCGAACTTGCGCCGGGGCGCGGGCCGCTCGCGGCCCACGACGACCACGTCGTCGCCCAGGCGAGCGCCGGGGTGCTGCTCGTACTCGACGCGGCCCTCGTCGATCCGCAGGTCGCCCCGCAGCGCGATGCGGCCATGCGCGTACCCGACCGTGCCGTCGCCGCTCGCCACGAGCCGCAGGTCCGGCCGGTTCGCGGCGCGGAACTGCTCGGCGTGCCACGCCACGTGAGCGCCATCCGCGCGCGCCCGCTGCGAGAGCGCCGTGAAGGGCACCGTGCCCGTCACCCGAAACCGGCCGTCTCCCCCGGCGATGACGAACTCGTCGATCGTGAGCACGTCAGCATCGGCGTGGGCGCGCAACACGCCGTCGCGCCAGTGCAATCCGTACTGGGGCGCGTCGACGCGCAACCCGGTGGCCGCCACGGTGCCGGTGACGCGCGGGGCGCCGAGGGTGCCGGCGAGTGCCAGGTCGGCCCGCACGCTGCCGTCGACCAGCGCCGTGGTGCCCAGGAAGGGTTGCAGGGGCTTGAGTGACGCGAATTCCACGCGCATCGCGCCGCGCAACGCCGCGGAGGACGGGATCCTGCCCGGCGGCGCACCCGCAACACGTCCGATCGAGGCCGTGCCCGAGAGCGTGCCAACGCGCGTCGCGTTGACGGACGCCGTCACGTCCACCGCGTCGTCGTCGAGCGTGGCTTGCACCATGAGGTCGGACAGGCCGAGCGCCAGTTCCGGCTTCTCCGTGAGACCTTCGGTCCGGGCGAACACGTCCCCGCTTTCGCGGCGTAGCCGCACCGTGCCGTTCAGGCGCGGCGTCGCCGCGATGTTCCACTCGCCGCCGGCGACGAGGGTCGTGCGCACCGGGAGATCGGTGCCCGAGAGACGCGCGATAGCGCTGAGGGGCAGGCCGGTGAAGTCCCCGCGCGTGCTGATGCGTCCCTCGTTCCAGTCGAATGCCGCGACGTTCAGCGATCCTTCGGCGAATGCGATGCGCGCATCGCCCAGCGTGACGTGCGTGGCGCTTGCCGCCAGGCGCGCCGGCGCGAGCAGCCGTGCCGCGTACGTGCCGCGGTTCTCGAGGCTGCGCAGCGTTCCCGACCATGCGAGCGCGGCGGCCGACCACGCATTCGCCGGTGCCAAGCCGCCGTCGAGCGCCGCCGTGATGTCGATGCCTTCACCCTCGACGGCCAGGCGCGCCGAATGCTGCGCCAGGCTGCCGTCGATCTTTGCCGCGACGCGCGCGAACGTACGCTCCTGCCATGTCACCTGGGTCGCACGGATGTCGGCGCTCACGGCACGCGAGCGCAACGCCGGGAGCGTGTAGCCATTGCCGGGTGCGACGCTCGCCGTGACGTCGACGCTCGCCGCGCCATTGCTGCCGACGAAGATTCGCGCGCCGTGCGCCTGCACGTTGAAACCGAGCCCCGCGAACATGCCTTCCAGCGTGCCTTGCGCGTGCAGCGCGCCGGTCAGAAGTCGCCCGGTGCCGCTCCGGGCGCGAGCTTGCCCAGCTCCTGCAGGCGGGGCGCGTCGAGCGCGAAGCGAAGCCGATCGCCGGATCGGCCCAGCGCGCCGCTGGCGCGCACCGTCGTGCTGCCGACACGCAGGTCCGTGTCGAGGTTCGTGACGCGATCGCGCGTGAAGTTGCCGGCGATGCGCCCCGCGAGCGCGGCGTCGCGCAGGCGCGACGTAGGCGCCAGCACGAGGGTTGCGGCAGCCGTCGGTTCGGGCTGCAGTTGCCCCGTCGCATCGATCGTTGCATCGAGGCGCGCCGGCGGGAAGTCACCGAAGCGCGAGGGATCGAGGGCCCGGGCGGTCGCCGCAAGCTGATAGGTGCGCGCGCCCGACCAGTCGAACCGGCCGCTGCCGGAAACCTCGCCACCCTCGGCACGAACGCTGAAGCGCGCGAGGTCCACCCTGGTGCCTGCGATCTGCGCCCGCGCGTCGAAAGCCATGCCCTGCTGCGTGAGGCTCGCGTCCACCTGCTGCACCTGGTCGGCAAGCGTCGCATCGATGCGACCCGACAGGCGCGTCTTCGTCAGCCGGCCATGCAGCGCCGCGAGATTGAGCTCGCTCACCTCGAGCGCCCATTCGCTGCCCGCTGCGCCGGGCACACCCTCGGCCAGATGCAGCGCGCCGCTGCCGGCAACACGGCCACCGTCGGTCAGCACGGCGTTCAGGTCGCGGACGGAGATCGCGGCATCGGTCAGCGTGAACTGCGTTTGCAGCGATCGAAGCGGCACGCGGTCGGTATCGATCGTCCCGGGCGCGTCGTTGTTCGCGGCGAACGAACCCGTGAGCAGCGCGTCGGGCGCCGGCACGCCATGCAGTTCGACGGAGAGTTGCGTCACGGGGAACCGTGCATCCAGCGCACGCAGGTCGAGCTCGCGCAGCGCGATGTCGAGCCGCTGCAACGGTGTCTTCGTGATCGGCTCGAGCACGACCTTGGCCGTCATCCGTGCTCGTGCGACGGTGCCCTCGGCGTCGAGCTCCACGTGCTGCAGGTTGCCGGTGACGTTCACGGTCGCCTGCGGTGATTTCAGTGCCGGCGTGCCTGCGAGCAAGAACCGGCCGCGCACCGGATACGGCATGCGCGCACCCAGCTCGAGGTCGCCGGCAAGCGTGCCGGGTTCCGCGGCGAGGCCGATGCTGGACAGGCGATGCGTGTCCGCGCCGCCGCCATATGCGAAGCGGATGTCCCGGATCGGCCACTGCGCCTTGCCCGAGCGCAACAGCAGCTGCCCCACGGCAGCCCGATCGATCGCGACATCCATGGGCAACGCGAGCGACTGCGGGACCTTGGGCTCGCCGCCTTCGCCCAGAGTGACGTCGATCTCTGCCGCGCGGAGCTCGCGGATGTGCAACTGGCGGTGCAGCAGCGCTGCGGGCGACCATGTCAGTGTCACGTCACGGGCGCTGATGCGCTTCTCGGCATCTGCATAGGTGATGTCCGCCAGGTGAATGCCGCGAGAGCAGCGATCCCGTGGCGTCCTGGATCGTGACGGCGCCCGCCGTGCGACTGCGGATCTGGTCGATGGCGAAGTCCAGCGCGGCCTGCGACCGCAGCCACGCGGTGGCCGCGGCAACGAGCAGGATGAGCAGCAGCACGAGACCGCCGACCCCGAGCAGCACGCGCGATACGTGACCCATGCGCGGGCGGGTCGTGGACGGTGCGTCGGGAGACGGTTGCATGCTCAGAACGTGATGCCGACCGACATATGCAGTCGCACCGAGTGCGACTCCTGTCCGTACGCCACATCCAGCCGGAAGGGGCCGATCGGACTCTTCATGCGCACGCCGACACCGTAGCCGAATACCGGATGCAGCGAAGCGACCGTGTCGGCAGCATTGCCAGCATCGACGAATACCGCAGCCCCGAACTGCTCGGTGAAGTAATGGGTGGCTTCGGCACTTCCCGCGACGTAGTAGCGGCCGCCGATGGTGGCGTCACCGCGCTGAACACCAAGGCTTTCGAATGCGTAGCCACGCACGGTGGTGTCACCGCCCGTGCGAAAGAGCAGTGCCGACGGAATGCCCTCGCGCGACGACGCGAGCACCGCACCGCCCTCGAGACGGAAGAAGAGCCCATTGTTTCTGCCCGCGGGAAGCCAGTACGCGAACTGCGCAATCGCACGGCCGAAGACCCGCGTGGCCAGCGGGGCTGCGCCCACTTCCGCATTCAGCACGTAGCCTTCGGTCGGCGCGATGAGCACGTCGACGTTGCGCCATGTGCGCTCGTAGGCTGCGTAGAGCGCACGCGAGTGTTCCGACGGAAGCCCCTGCGGCTCCTGGACGTCTTCGTAATACGTGAGCGCATAACCGGTTCGGTTGCGCTCTTCCAGGTTCTGACGGTGCACACCCACGAGTGCGGTACGGGTGCGCAGGCCGGAGATGTCGGTGCGCTCTGCCTCGCCGCGCAGCGAGTCGATGTAATGGCTCGCATTCGGCGGACGCGTGAAACGGAAGCCGATGGTCTGGATGTCGAAGTCGAGGCGCCCGCTCACTTCGAACTGCGTCGCATGACCATCGAAGTTCACGTTGGTGTAACGCCCGTCGGCGCGGATCTGATGATCGGTCGAATACGCAATGCCCCCCTCGACACGGTGCCGGGGCGCCTCGATCACCGAGACCTGGATCGGCGCGGCGTCGGCCAGTGCGGGATCGGCATCGATGCGCGCCTGCACGCTCGCGAAATAGCCCGACCCCTGCAGCCGGCGCACGTACTGGTCGAGGCGCTCGGTCGTGTAGAGCTCGCCGGGCGTGATCGTGCTGAAGTTGCGGATCAGCGCTGCGTCGTACGCGGACAGCCCCTGGGCCTGGATGTCGCCGAAGTGAAACGCGGGTCCGCTCTCGAGCGTCACGCGCAACGCAGCGCTCGCGCTGCGCGGATCGATCCGTGCCTCGCTGTCCGTCATGCGCGCCGCGGCGTACGGGCTCGCGGCCAGCGTCGCCACGGAACGCGTCTTGGCACGGTCCCATTCCACCTGCCTGAACCGATCGCCCTTGCGCAGCGACCAGTCGCGCCGGATGGCCACGACGGCGTCGCGTCCCTTTCCCGCATCATCGGCAGCCGGGCCGTTCACGTCGATGCGCACGTCGTCGATCAGAACGGGCTGGCCCGGCACCACGCGCACGCGCACCGTGCGCCGCGCGTCCCCGGTGCCCGAAGACTCCAGCACGACATCCACGGTTGGATTGAAATAGCCCTCTGCGGCGGCGGCTTCGGTGGCCTGCTCCTTCGCTTCGCGCATCAGGCTTTCGAGCACCGACGCGGTGGTGCCCTCGTAGTCCTGCCATCGCACGATGTCGAGCGTGCCGCGCAGCAGATCGGCGAGTGCGCGCGGCGCGTCGACCTCGACGCGATAGCGAACCGGGGCGTCTTCGACGTCGGCAGCGGCTGCCATCGCGCACGAAGGCACGAGACAAATCAGGACGATCGCGAGCTGCGCACGGAATGCGGCGCCGAATCTCATCGGGCCGCAAAGAGGAATGGAAAGCTGCAGGCGTTCATCGTTGCCATCGAGTTCTTCGGCGCTGCAACGGACGAACCGCATCCTGGGGCGATGCGCGCATGCGCGAAAAATCTTCCGTCGAGTGTAGTCGATGCCACGCGTGCGAATGGCGCGTGCGTCGCGCTCCGCCACTGGACAGTGCCGCAGCGGGCCGCAGAAGGCGTGGGCTGCAATATTCCTGCCACGCGAACGTACAGCGCCGTGCCCGTAGGTCGAAAGATCACGGGGCGCGCGGCAGCCGGTTCGCGAGACCGCGACTCAAAAGCGGGCCGACGGGGGAAGTGACGTTTGCGACTGTGCACCACAGTCGCGTACTCTCGGCTCCGCCACCGTTTAGCGGCGGGGAACGTCGAACGATCGTACGTCGGCGGGAATCACCAACATTAATGCTGGCGCCGGAGGTTAACTTGAGGCGCTAACTTATTGATTAAAATGGGTTGCACCTGATTTGCAACAAATCGCATAAGTCCTTGTTGCGCAAAAAGAAAGACGTTGACCCGGCCAATTTTTTTACCTATAGTCGCCCGCAGTGGTAAAAAGTGGGTGGAAGTGGGTGAATTGCCTCCGATGGGCGGAGGCGTTAATGAGCACTCACTCCGTCCGCGGCGGGAGACGGCGTGGCGGCATCGAACGAGGGGAGCGGAGGTACGGCGGCGATGCCCGTATTTCGCGGCGTCACGCACCTCGCCTTGGATGCCAAAGGACGCCTCGCCGTGCCGGCCAGGCATCGCGCGGCGCTCGCCGGCAACGGCGGTGACGGCGTCGCGAACCTCGTTCTCACCGCCGATCCCAGCCGCTGTCTCCTGCTGTACCCGCGCGCCCACTGGGAGCCGATCCAGGCGCGGCTGATGGGATTGTCGTCCTTCAACGAATCCATCCGCAGCCTGCAACGCCTCCTCGTCGGACACGCCGACGACGTCGAGATGGATGGGGCCGGGCGCATCCTCGTGCCGCCGTCCCTGCGCCAGTACGCGGGGCTCGACCATCGCGTCGTGCTCGTCGGGCAGGGCAACAAGTTCGAGTTGTGGGACGAGGCGCGCTGGCTCGAGCAGACGGCACGCGCGGTCGCCTTTCCCGCGAACGGTCTCCCGCCGGAGCTCGACGGCTTCTCGCTGTGACGAATGGCGAACACGTCCCCGTTCTCCTCGACGAAGCCACGGCAGCGCTGGCCATCCGGCCGGACCTGTGCCTCGTCGACGCCACCTTCGGACGCGGCGGGCATGCGCGCGCCCTGCTCGCGCGGCTCGGGCCCGCGGGGCGCGTCGTCGCCCTCGATCGCGATCCCGACGCCGAAACGGCCGCCCGCGAACTGCGCGATGCCCGCTTCGTCTTTCGCCGCGCCTGGTTTTCCGAGCTGCCCGACGTGCTGCACAGCCTCGGCATCGACGCGGTCGACGGCGTCCTCCTCGACCTCGGCATCTCGTCGCCCCAGATCGACGATCCGCAGCGCGGATTCTCGTTCCGCGCCGACGGACCGCTCGACATGCGCATGGATCCAGGCCGCGGCGAAAGCGCCGCGGAATTCGTTGCGCGCGCCACGGCGCGCGAGCTGACGGAGGTGCTGCGCGACTATGGCGAAGAACGGTTTGCTCCAGCGATTGCAGGCGCAATTGTTGCGGCGCGCACGGTCGCGCCGATCGTCCGCACGTCGCGGCTCGCCGCGATCGTGGCCCAAGCCCTCGGCGCGCGGGCGCGCCGTGATTGGGGTCAGGATCCGGCCACGCGCACCTTCCAGGCCCTGCGCATCTACGTCAATCGCGAGCTGGCGGAACTCTCGATGACGCTGCCTCGTGCCCTCGCGCTGCTGCGCACCGGCGGACGGCTGGCGGTGATCAGCTTCCACTCGCTCGAGGATCGCATCGTGAAGCGATTCTTCGCGGCGGCGTCGCAGCCGTTCGGCGGTGATGCGCGCCTCGCCCGCATGCCGCTGCGTACGGCCGGACCTGCCCGGTGCGCCACTCGCGCTCGTGGGGCGCGCGATCAAGCCGGGCGAGGCCGAGATCGCCGTCAACCCGCGGGCCCGCAGCGCGGTGTTGCGCGTTGCCGAACGGACGGAGCACCCGATTCCGCCGGCGTTGCTGGCGCGCGAGGGAGCGGCCTGACGTGGTGCGCGTGAATCTGCGCGTTGCTCGCGGTCGTGATCGCCTGCGCGCTGTCGCTCGTCACGTCGCGGCACCAGGCGCGGCAGCGCTTCATCGACCTCGAGCGCGAGCAGGCGCGCACGCATGCCTACGAGGTCGAATACGGCCAGCTGCAGCTCGAGCAGTCCACCTGGGGCATGCCGGCACGCATCGAGAAGATCGCGCGCGAGCAGTTGCACATGCAGCTGCCCGGTGCGGGCCGGGTGGAAGTCGTGCGAGGCCCCGGGTCGGGAGTCGCGCCGTGAGGACGGGTGCAGCAACCGTGCGCCGCGGCAGCGCGCCGGCACCGACGCTCCCGCGCATGCGCGCGCCGATCGTGTTCACGGGGCTGCTCGCACTCTTCGTCGGCCTCGCCGGACGCTCGCTGTACCTGCAATGGATCGACAACGAGTTCCTCCAGGAGCAGGGAAGCTCGCGCTACAGCCGGCAGATCGAGGTGCCGGCGCACCGCGGCATGATCGTCGACCGCGCCGGCGAGCCGCTCGCCATCTCCACGCCCGTGAAGTCCATCTGGGCATTCCCGGCCCAGGTCGAGGCGACCCCGGATCAGCTGCAGAATCTTGCCAAGGCGCTGGAGACCACGCCGCAGGCGATCACGCGCAAGCTCGCGGACGCCGGTGACTTCGCGTACATCGCCAAGCAGGTGCCGCCGGAAGTCGCCGAGCGTGTCGCGAGCCTGCGCATCAAGGGCATCCACGACCAGAACGAGTATCGCCGGTTCTATCCGGGCGGCGAGTCGCTGAGCCACATCCTCGGCTTCACCGGCGATCACGACATCGGCCAGGAAGGCATGGAGCTCGCGCAACAGGAATGGCTTGGCGGCAGGGCAGGAAGCCGGCGCGTGATCATCAACCGGCGTGGCGACGTGGTCGAGGACGTGGAAGCCGTGCGCGCACCTCAGGCCGGCCGCGATCTCGCGCTGTCGATCGATACGCGATTGCAGTACCTCGCCTTCCGCGAGCTCAAGGCCGCGGTGGAGGCCAACCGCGCCAAGGCCGGCGGCCTCGTTGTGCTCGATGCGCGTACCGGCGAGATCCTCGCGCTCGCGAACTGGCCCACGTACAACCCGAACTCGCGCAACCGCGTGGGTCGCGATCGCATGCGCAATCGTGCGCTCACGGACGTGTTCGAGCCCGGCTCCACGCTGAAGCCGTTCACCATCGCAACGGCGCTCGAAGCCGGCAAGATCCGCCCGGACACCGTCATCGAAACCGCGCCGGGGCGACTCACGATCGGGCCCAACACGATCCATGACGCGCATCCCAACGGCGCGCTGACGGTGGAACAGGTGATCCAGAAGTCGTCCAACGTCGGGGCGGCGAAGATCGCGCTGCAGCTGCCCGCGCAAAGAATGTGGGACTCGCTGTCGGAGGCAGGCTTCGGTGCCCCGCCGAAAACCGGATTCCCGGGCGAGGTCGGCGGGCGCCTGCGTCCGGCGAAGTCGTGGAAGCCGATCGAGCAGGCGACGATCGCTTACGGCCACGGCATTTCGGTCAACCTCGTGCAACTCGCGCGTGCCTACAGTGTCTTCGCGACAGATGGGGAACTCAAGCCGGCGACGCTCATGAAGGGTGATGGATCGGCGGCGGGGCGTACGGTGTTCAAGCCCGAGACGGCGCGGGCGGTGCGGCACATGCTGGAGCTCGCGGTGCTGCCCGGCGGCACCGCCCCCAAGGCGCAGATCCCCGGCTACCGCGTCGCGGGCAAGACGGGCACCGCCCACAAGCTCGAAGGCCGGGGCTATACCAACAAGTACGTGTCCTCCTTCGTCGGCTTCGCGCCGGTCTCCAATCCGCGGCTCATCGTCGCGGTGATGCTCGACGAGCCGTCCGCCGGCGAGCACTTCGGCGGCGCAGTCGCGGCACCCGTCTTCTCGTCGGTGACCGGCGCTGCGTTGCGCATGCTCGGCATTCCGCCGGACGCGCCGCTCGGCAACGTCATCCTGCCGCCGGAAGGCGCGGAAGTGCGGGAGGAAACGTGACTGCAGGGCACGCGATGGCCCGCATTGACGTGGCGGCGCTGCTGACCCGTCTTGGCGTGACGCCGCGGCGCATCACGTGCGATAGCCGGCGCGTGTGCGCGGGCGACGCCTTCGCAGCATTTCCCGGCGCGCACGTCGATGGCCGCGCGTTCATCCCCGATGCGATCGGCCGCGGCGCCTCTGCAGTTTTGTGGGAGGCTGCCCGATTCGTGTGGCAGCGCGAGTGGACCGTTGCCAATCACGCGATCGAAGGCTTGCAGCAGAAGCTCGGCGCGATCGCGGATTTCATCTACGGCAGTCCATCCACGGAGATGTGGGTGGTGGGCGTCACGGGCACGAACGGCAAGACGACGTGCGCGCATGCCATTGCCCAATGCTTCGAGGCATGCGGCCAGCGTGCTGCGGTGATGGGCACCATCGGCAATGGTCTCGTCGGCCACGTGCAGAGCGCAACGCACACCACGCCGGATGCCGCGGTGCTGCACGAGACGCTGGCGCAATTGCGCGATGCCGGCGCGCGCGCGCTCGCGATGGAAGTCTCGTCGCACGGTCTCGACCAGGGGCGCGTCAACGGCGTCGCGTTCGACGTCGCGCTGTTCACGAACCTGTCGCGCGACCATCTCGACTACCACGGCACGATGGCGGCGTACGGTGCCGCCAAGGCGCGGCTCTTCGCGTGGCCAGGTCTGCACGCGAGCGTCATCAACCGCGACGATGCGTTCGGCCAGAGCCTCGCCGATGCCGTGAAAGCCCGCGGGGCGAAGGTCCTCACCTATGGTTTCGGCGGTGCCGACATCGCGGGCTCCAACCTGCGCTCGACGCCGGCGGGAAACGTGTTCGTGGTCACCACGCCATGGGGCCGCAGCGAAGTCACGACGCCACTGCTCGGCGCGTTCAACGCTCTCAACATGCTCGGCGTGCTGGGCGTGCTGCTCGCGAGCGACGTGCGGCTCGATCGCGCGGTCGCGGCGCTCGCGAAGGTCGAGCCGCCGCGTGGACGCATGCAGCGCCTCGGTGGCGGCGAGCGGCCCGTGATTGTCGTCGATTACGCCCACAGTCCCGATGCCCTGGAGAAGGCGCTCACGGCGCTGCGGCCCGTCGTGGCGAAAGGCGGGCAGCTCGTGTGCGTCTTCGGCTGCGGAGGCAATCGCGACACCGGCAAGCGGCCCGAGATGGGACGCATCGCTGCGCAACTCGCCGATCGGGTGCTCGTGACCAGCGACAACCCGCGCGACGAGGATCCTGCAGCCATCGCGGAGGCCGTCCTGCACGGCATCCGGGAAACGGGCAACCGGCGCTGGGCGCTGGAGCTCGATCGTGGCACTGCGATCGCCACCGCAGTGAAGCACGCGCGCCCGGGTGACGTCGTGCTGGTGGCGGGCAAGGGGCACGAGGACTATCAGGAGATCGCGGGAAGGCGCGAGCACTTCTCGGATGCCGAAGCAGCCACCGCGGCGCTCGCCGCGTGGAGTGGCCAATGATGGATACGGCCACGGCCGCCGCCGTGCTCGATGGCCGCCTCGTGGGAGCGAACGTGACGTTCTCCCGCGTCACGACGGACACGCGGGCGTTGCAGCCGGGCGATCTCTTCGTCGCGCTTCGCGGCGAGCGCTTCGACGGCCATGACTTCGTGACGGCCGCGTTCGAGCGTGGCGCGGCGGCGGCGCTGGTCGCAAGCGACTGGTCCGGGGCACCGGCGGGCAACCTGATCGCCGTGGACGACTCGCTCCACGCGTTGGGCCGCCTCGCCCGGCACTGGCGGGCGCGCTTCGACATCCCGGTGATCGTCGTCGTGGGCAGCAATGGCAAGACGACGGTCAAGGAGATGACCGCATCGATCCTGCGTGCGCACTTCGGCGACACCGTGCTCGCGACGCGCGGCAATCTCAACAATGCCATCGGCCTGCCGCTCACGCTGCTCGGCCTTCGTGACACGCACCGAGCCGCGGTGGTCGAGCTCGGCATGAACCATCCCGGCGAGACGGCCGAGCTCGCGCCCATCGCACAGCCGACGATCGCCCTCGTCAACAATGCCCAGCGCGAGCACCAGGAATTCATGCGCAGCGTGGCCGACGTCGCCGCCGAGCACGCGCACCTGCTCCGCGCGCTCCCCGCCACGGGTTGCGCGGTGCTCAATGCCGATGACGCATTCGCGGACGTCTGGCGCCAGGCGGCGCCGCGCGGTTGCCGGATCATCGATTTCGCGTTGCACCGCGATGCCGCCGTGCGTGGCGACTACGCGATGGCCGATGGCGCGCTGACGCTGCGATTGCATACGCCGGCCGGCGATGGCACCGCGCGCATGCAGGTGGCGGGTGCGCACAATGCCGCGAATGCCCTGGCCGCCACTGCCGCGGCGCTGGCTGCAGGCGCGGATCTGCGCGCGGTGGTGCAGGGACTCGAAGCGTTTCGCCCCGTGGCCGGCCGCCTGGTCGCGCTGCAGGCGGCGAGCGGGGCCGCCGTCATCGACGACTCGTACAACGCCAATCCCGATTCGGTGCAGGCGGCCATCGCGGTGCTCGCGAGCGCACCGGCGCCGCGCTGGCTGGTGCTCGGCGACATGGGCGAAGTCGGCAGCGAGGGGCTGCGCTTCCATCGCGAAGCTGGCACGACGGCGCGCGACGCCGGGATTGACCGCCTGCTCACGGCAGGAACGCTCGCCGCGGAGGCGGCGAGTGCGTTCGGCGCCGGCGCCGAGCATTTCGCGTCAGTGGATGCGCTCGCGGATCACGTGACGCGGGAGGCGGGCCCCGGCGTCACCGTGCTGGTGAAGGGGTCGCGCTTCATGCGCATGGAACGCGTCGTGGCACGACTGTGCGGCAGCGACGCAAAGGGCGCGCACTGATGCTGCTCCTCTTCTCCGAATGGCTCGCGCGCGACTTCGGTGTCCGCGCCTTCAACGTCTTTGGCTACATCACGCTGCGGGCGGTGCTCGCATGCATGACGGCGCTGTTCATCTCCTTCATCGTCGGCCCGCGCACGATCGCGTGGCTCACCCGCATGAAGATCGGCCAGGCGGTGCGCGACGACGGCCCGCAGACGCATCTCGTCAAGGCCGGCACGCCGACGATGGGCGGCGCGCTGATCCTGGTCTCGATTGCCGTCACCACGCTGCTGTGGGGCGACCTGTCCAACCGGTTCGTGTGGGTGGTGCTCGCCGTGACGCTCGGCTACGGCGCCATCGGCTGGGTCGACGATTACCGCAAGGTGGTGCACCGCAATCCGAAGGGCCTCTCCGCGCGGGCGAAATTCTTCTGGCAATCCGTCATTGGTCTCGCGGCGGCGGTGTATCTCGCGTTCAGCGTGTCGGCGCCGTCGAACACGCAGTTCCTGCAGATGCTCATGGAGTGGGTGCGCAGCGGCTTCAATTTGAGCCTGCCGCCGAAGGCCGACCTGATCGTGCCGTTCTTCAAGACCATTTCCTATCCACTCGGCGTCTGGGGCTTCATCGGGCTCACCTATTTCGTGATCGTCGGCACGAGCAATGCCGTGAACCTGACCGACGGCCTCGACGGCCTCGCGATCATGCCCACGGTGATGATCGCCGGCGCGCTGGGCATCTTCGCGTACGTTTCCGGCAACGCGGTGTTCGCGCGCTACCTGCAGTTCCCGTACATCCTGGGCGCGGGCGAGCTCGCCGTGATCTGCGGCGCAATTGCCGGTGCCGGCCTGGGCTTCCTGTGGTTCAACGCCTACCCCGCCGAAGTGTTCATGGGCGACGTCGGGGCGCTCGCGCTCGGTGCTGCGCTCGGCACGATGGCCGTGATCACGCGCCAGGAGATCGTGCTCTTCATCATGGGCGGCGTCTTCGTGGTCGAGACCCTCTCGGTGATGGTGCAGGTCGCGTCGTTCAAGATGACCGGCAAGCGCGTGTTTCGGATGGCACCGATCCATCATCACTACGAGCTCAAGGGCTGGAAGGAAAACCAGGTCGTGGTCCGTTTCTGGATCGTGACCATGCTTCTGGTTCTGTTCGGCCTTTCCACCCTGAAGCTGCGCTGAGATGATCGGCACACGCACACTCCAGGGACGCAGAGCGGTCGTGCTCGGGCTTGGCCTGACCGGACTCTCCCTGACGCGGCATCTCCTCGCGCGCGGAGCGTCGGTGCGCGTAGCCGACACGCGGCCCGCACCCCCATGCGCGCAGCAGTTGCGAAGCCTTTCGGGCGACGTGGCGCTCGTGACCGGCGCGTTCACGGACGCGACGTTCGCCGGCGTGGACCTCATCGCGATCAGTCCGGGCGTCGCGAAGAGCGACCCGGCGATCGCGCGCGCGGTGGGGCGCGGCGCCGAGCTCGTCGGGGACGTGGAGCTCTTCGCGCGCGCCCTGCCGGCCGGACAGAAAGTGATCGCGATCACCGGCTCCAACGGCAAGACGACAGTGACGGCACTGACCGGTGCACTGTGTCGCGCGGCGGGTGTCACGACCGTGGTCGCCGGCAACATCGGCGATCCGGTCCTCGACGTGCTTGCAGCGCTTCGCGACGGCGGCGCGTGGCCCGAGGTCTTCGTGCTGGAGCTGTCGAGCTTCCAGCTGGAGACCACGTCGTCCCTCTCGCCGATCGCGGCGACGGTGCTCAACGTCACCGACAATCACCTCGACCGCTATGCGGACCTCGATGATTACGCCGCGGCGAAGGCGCGCATCTTCCACGGCGACGGCATTCAGGTGCTGAATCGCGACGACGCGCGGTCGATGGCCATGCGGCTGCCCGACCGCGTCATCGAGACGTTCGGGCGCGGCATGCCGCAGCTCGAAGACGAGTGGGGCCTGGTGCGGCGGCAGAACGGCGAGACCGTGACGTGGCTCGCGCGCGGCGGCCGGCTGCTGCTGCCGACACGCGACCTGCAGCTCGTCGGCGAGCACAACGCGCTCAACGCGCTTGCCGCGCTCGCGCTCGTCTCGACGGTTGCGCCGATCCGCAAGGAAGTGCTGGGTGCGCTCGCCTCGTTCCAGGGCTTGCCGCACCGCATGCAGCGCGTGGCAGAGGCCGGCGGCATCCTGTACGTCAACGACAGCAAGGGCACCACGGTGGCAGCCACCGAGGTCGCGCTGGCAGGGCTGGGGCGGCCGGTCGTGCTGATCGCCGGCGGGGATGGCAAGGGCCAGGACTTCCGCGCGCTGCGTCCCACGGTCGATGCGCATTGCCGCGCCGTGTTCCTCATCGGGCGCGACGCTTCCCTCATCGCCGCCGCGCTGCAAGGCTCGCGCGCGGCCGTGGAGCTGTGCGGGACGCTCGATGCCGCGGTTGCTCGGGCGCTCGCCACGGCCCAACCGGGCGACGCGGTCGTGCTTTCCCCGGCATGCGCGAGCCTCGACCAGTTCACGAACTACGTCGAGCGCGGCGAGCGCTTCATCGAGCTCGTGCGTGGCCACAACGCCGAGGTCGCGCATGCGTAGGAATTCCGCGCTCACGGCCTCGCTGAATGGGCTGAGCGCCCTCAAGTCGTTCGGCTCGATCGGCGCGCTGCCGCGCAATCCGCGCACGATGCTTTCCTACGACGTGTCCCTCGCGTGGGCGACCGTGCTGCTGCTCGCCATCGGCGTCGTCATGGTCTATTCCGCCTCGATCGCCATGGCCGAGGTGTCCGCGCACACCGGCAACCGGCCGTGGTACTTCCTGGCGCGGCACGCGATGTTCGTCGCGGCGGGCGGCGCCGCGGCGTTCGTCACGTTCCAGGTGCCGATGAAGGCGTGGCAGCGCCTCGCGCCGTGGCTGTTCGTGCTGGCGCTCGCTTTCCTCGTTCTGGTCCTGATTCCCGGCGTCGGCAAGTCGGTGAATGGCTCGCGACGCTGGCTGTCGCTCTTCGTGTTCAACCTGCAGCCGTCGGAATTCATGAAACTCGCGGCGGTGCTGTACGCCGCGAGCTACGCGGTGCGCAAGGCGGCGTTCCTGCATGCCGAGCAGCCGTTGCGGCAGACCCTGGTCCGCGGCTTCCTGCCGTTGTTCGCGGTGATGGCGGCGACGGGCGGATTGCTCCTGCTCGAGCCGGACTTCGGCGCGTTCGTCGTGATCGTGGCGATCGCCTTCGGCGTGCTGTATCTCGGCGGGCTCGACTGGCGCCTCTTCCTCGGCCTGCTGCTGTTGCTGCCCGTCGCGCTGAGCGCGGTGCTCGTGGCTGCGCCGTATCGATTGCAGCGCCTGGTCGCGTTCCTCGATCCCTGGTCCGATCCGTTCGGCAAGGGCTACCAGCTTTCGCATTCCCTCATCGCGTTCGGACGCGGCGAATGGACGGGCGTGGGTCTCGGGTCGAGCGTCGAGAAGCTCATGTACCTGCCGGAAGCACACACCGATTTCCTGCTCGCAGTGATCGCGGAAGAGCTGGGGTTCGCCGGAGTCGCGGTGGTGATCGTGCTGTTCATCTGGGTGCTCTTCCGCGCGTACGGCATCGGCCGGCAGGCCGCGCATCTGGAGCGTCCGTTCGCGTCGCTCGCGGCGCTCGGGATCGGCATCTGGATCGGCGTGCAGGCGTTCATCAACATCGGCGTGAACATGGGGGTGCTGCCCACCAAGGGACTGACGCTGCCGCTGCTCTCGTTCGGCGGCAGCGGAATCGTCGCGAACTGCATGGCGATCGCGCTCCTCATGCGCATCGACTACGAAAATCGCCGCTTGTTGAGGGGCTTCGCAGTATGAGCCCCTCACGCGCGGCGATTTCGGCGAAGGCTAACGTAAGCGCAGCGAACGTTAAGCGCAGCGGCCGAAGCCAAAACGACGCCTTGGTGGGGCTTTGCAGTATGAGCCCTCACGCCCGGCGATTTCGGCGAAGGCTCAGCGCGCGAAGCGCGCGCGAAGCGACGCGTACGCGAGCGGCCGAGCCAAACCGGCGCCTGTTGAGGGGCTTCACGGTATGACCGGCACCGTGATGATCACCACCGGCGGCACGGGCGGCCACGTGTTCCCCGGGCTCGCGGTAGCCGCCAAGCTGATCGCGCGCGGCTGGCGCGTGTTCTGGCTCGGCACGCGCGACGGCATGGAGGCGACGCTCGTGCCGAAGCACGGCGTCGACTTCGAGGGCGTTTCATTCCGCGGCATACGCGGCAAGGGCTGGCGCCAGCTCGTGTTCGGCCCGTTCGCGCTGCTCGCCGCGGGTGCGCAAAGCCTGCGCATCCTGCGCCGCCGCGCGCCCGACGTGGTGCTCGGCTTCGGCGGATTCGCGTCCTTTCCCGGCGCGCTGATGGGTGTGGCGACCGGACGTCCCCTGGTGCTGCACGATTCCAACGCGGTGGCGGGACTCGCCAATCGCGTGCTGGCGTTCGGCGCCGATCGGATCCTGCTCGGATTTCCGAATGCGCTGCGCGGCGGCCATGCCACGAAGGTCGAGTGGGTCGGCAATCCCGTGCGCGACGCAATCGCGCACGTGCCCGCACCCGAGCTTCGCTTCGCGGGACGCTCCGGCCCGCTGCGCCTGCTCGTCGTCGGCGGCAGTCTCGGAGCCGCGGCGCTGAACGAACGCCTTCCTCTCGCCATCGCCGCGCTTCCCGCGAACGAGCGCCCGCACGTCTTGCATCAGGCCGGTGCCCGCCACATCGATGCCTTGCGTACCGCGTACCAGCAGGCCGGCGTCGATGCGCAATGCGTCCCCTTCATCGACGACATGGCGAGCGCTTACGCGGATGCCGACCTCGTCGTGTGTCGTGGCGGCGCGATCACCGTGTCGGAGCTCGCCGCGGTCGGGGTGGCAGCGATCATCGTTCCGCTGCCCGGTGCGATCGCCGACGAGCAGACGGCCAACGCGCAGTTCCTCGTGCAACAGGGCGCGGCACTCGCGATCGCGCAGTCCGACCTCACGCCCGAGCGCGTCGCCGGCCTCCTGCGCAGCCTCACGCGCGAGCAGCTCCTGCGCGATGGCGGTCGGTGCCCGCAAGCTGGGCCGGCTCGACGCGGCCGATCGCGTGGCGGACACGTGCGTGGCACTCGCGGAGCATCGGCAGGCACGGGAGCGCGCGCGATGAAGCACAAGGTCAAGCGGGTGCATTTCGTCGGCGTGGGTGGCGCGGGCATGAGCGGCATCGCGGAAGTGCTCGCGACGCAGGGTTATCAGGTGTCGGGTTCCGATCTCGCGCAGAACGCGGCGACGCGGCGCCTCGCCCAGCTCGGGGTCAGGATCTTCATCGGACACGAGGCGCAGCACGCGCGCAGGTGCAGATGCGGTCGTGGTCTCCACCGCGGTGGCGCCCGACAACCCCGAGGTGCTCGAAGCGCGTGCGCGCGGCGTGCCCGTCGTGCCGCGGGCGCAGATGCTCGCCGAGCTCATGCGCCTCAAGCAGGGCATCGCCGTCGCGGGCACGCATGGCAAGACGACCACCACCAGTCTCATCGCGTCGGTGCTGGCCGAAGGCGGCCTCGACCCTACGTTCGTGATCGGCGGCCGCCTGCTGTCGGCGGATGCGAACGCGCGCCTCGGCACGGGCGATTTCCTCGTTGCCGAAGCCGACGAGTCCGACGCCTCGTTCCTCTACCTGCAGCCGGTGCTCGCAGTCATCACGAACATCGACGCCGATCACATGGAGACGTACGGCCACGACTTCGGTCGCCTGAAGAAGGCCTTCGTCGATTTCGCGCAGCGGCTGCCGTTCTACGGCGTGGCGGTGCTGTGCTTCGACGACGCGAGCGTGCGGGAGATCGCGCCGGAGATCGCCAAGACCGTCATCACGTACGGCCTCGGCGAGGACGTGCATCTGCGCGCGGTCGACGTGGCGAACGTGGGCGGACGCATGCGCTTCACGGCGCGCTGCAGCGGCGTTGCCGACTGCGCCGTCGAGCTCAACCTGCCCGGCGAGCACAACGTGCGCAACGCGCTCGCGGCGATCGCAGTCGGGCGCGAGGTCGGCGTGCCGGACGCGGCCATCGTCAAGGCGCTGTCGGAGTTCACGGGCGTCGGGCGCCGCTTCCAGCGGTACGGCGACATCTCCATCGATGGCGGTGCGTTCACGCTGGTCGACGACTACGGCCACCACCCGGTGGAGATGGCCGCGACGCTCGCCGCTGCGCGTGCGAGCTTTCCCGATCGCCGGCTGGTGCTCGCGTTCCAGCCGCACCGCTACTCGCGAACGCGCGATCTCTTCGAGGATTTCGTGAAGGTCCTCTCGACCGTCGACACTGCTCGTCCTCGCCGACGTGTATCCGGCGGGCGAAGCGCCGATCGTCGCGGCGGACGGGAGGGCGCTGGCGCGTGCGCTGCGCGTCACGGGCAAGGTCGAGCCGGTGTTCGTCGAAAGCGTTGGCGAAGTGAGCGCTGCGCTGCGCAGCCTGCTGCGTCCCGGCGACGTGGTCGTGACGATGGGTGCAGGCTCCATCGGACAGGTGCCGGCTCAGCTGGCGGCCGGCGCATGATCATGAACGAGCTGCCGTCTTCGCTCCTGCGCGGCGAGCTGTTGCGCGATGCGCCGCTCGCGCGCTACACGACGTGGCGCTGCGGCGGCTGCGCGGACCGGCTGTACATACCGCACGATCGCGCCGATCTCGCCGCTTTCGTTCGCGACCTGCCGGCGGGCGAGCCCGTGCTGCCGATCGGGCTGGGCAGCAATCTCCTCGTGCGCGACGGCGGCGTGCGCGGCACGGTCATCGTCCTGCATCCGGGGCTGTCCGCGCTCGAGATGCAGGACGGGCTCATCTACGCCGAGGCCGGCGTCGCCAGCCCCAAGGTGGCGCGGTTCGCGGCCCTGCATGGCCGCGCCGAAGCCGAGTTCCTGGCTGGCATTCCGGGAACGGTCGGCGGTGCGCTCGCGATGAATGCGGGCTGCTACGGCGGCGAGACGTGGCGCTTCGTGGTCGCTGTGGAGGTGCTCACGCGCGACGGCACGGTTCACGCGCCGCGTGCGCGACGACTACGTCATCGGTTACCGCTCGGTGCGCACGCCTGACGGTCTTGCCCCGGACGGCTTGTTCACCGCCGCGTGGTTCGACTTTCCCACGGGCGATGGCGACGCGGCGCGCGAGCGCATTCGCGCGCTGCTCAAGCGACGTATCGCCAGCCAGCCGCTGGATCTCCCGAATGCGGGCAGCGTGTTTCGCAATCCGCAGGGCGACCACGCCGCGCGCCTGATCGAGGCCTGCGGGCTCAAGGGTTTCGCGATCGGCGGGGCGCGCGTGTCGGAGAAGCACGCCAACTTCATCGTCAATCCGCAGGGCCGTGCTGCGGCGGCGGACATCGAGCAGCTGATCCGGCACGTGCAGGAGACCGTGCGGACGCGCACCGGCGTCGAGCTGGAGGCGGAGGTGCGGATCGTTGGCGAGCCCGCATCGCGGGCATCCGTGCAGCAGGATGGCGAACCATGAACATGCGCGAGGAATTCGGCAAGGTTGCGGTTCTGCTGGGCGGGCGAGCCGGACTCGGTGGTGCGCAGCACAGGTGCGGGCAGGCGAAGCGGCCGCCCGTGCGCAGGTAGGACGAAGGAAGAGGCGATGAATTGCGGCAGGAATTCGGCAGTGCGGTGGGCGGGCGAGCCGGACTCGGTGGTGCGCAGCCAGGTGCGGGCAGGCGAAGCGGCCGCCCGTGCGGTAGGACGAAGGAAGGGCGATGAATCGCGGCAGGAATTCGGCAAGGTGGCAGTGCTGCTGGGCGGGCGAGCCGGACTCGGTGGTGCGCAGCACAGGTGCGGGCAGGCGAAGCGGCCGCCCGTGCACAGGTAGGACGAAGGAAGCGGCGATGAATGTGCGGCAGGAATTCGGCAAGGTGGCAGTGCTGCTGGGCGGGCGAGCCGGACTCGGTGGTGCGCAGCACAGGTGCGGGCAGGCGAAGCGGCCGCCCGTGCGCAGGTAGGACGAAGGAAGCGGCGATGAATCTGCGGCAGGAATTCGGCAAGGTGGCAGTGCTGCTGGGCGGCCCGAGCTCGGAGCGCGAGATCTCGTTCATGTCGGGCAAGGCCGTGCTCGCCGCGCTGCAGGGTAGGGGCGTCGACGCGCATGCATTCGATCCGGCCGAGCGCTCGGTATTCGAGCTGAAGCGCGACGGCTTCGAACGCGTGTTCATCGCGCTGCACGGCCGTTTCGGCGAGGACGGCACGGTGCAGGGCGCGCTGGAGACTCTCGGCATCCCGTACACCGGCAGTGGTGTCATGGCGTCCGCACTTGCCATGGACAAGTGGCGCACGAAGCTCCTGTGGCTGGCGAGCGCGATTCCGACGCCGCGCTACCACGTGGCCACCGCGGACACCGACTGGGATGCGGTCGTGGCGGAGCTCGGCCTACCGCTGATCGTCAAGCCGGCGCGGGAAGGCTCGACCATCGGGATCACGAAGGTCACCGACGCCGCGCACGACGCATTGCGCATCGCGTACCACGAGGCGGTGCAGCACGACGATCTCGTGCTGGTGGAGGAATTCGTCCAGGGCGTGGAGCTCACTGCCTCGGTCGTCGGGGACCGCGCGCTGCCGCTGATCCGCATCGAGGCGCCGCAGGGCAACTACGACTATCACAACAAGTATTTCTCCGACGAGACGAAGTATCACTGCCCGGCCGGCCTCTCCGATGCGCAGGAGCAGGCCATTCGCGATGCCGCGCTGCAGGCGTTCCGCATCGTCGGCTGCACCGGTTGGGGACGGCTCGACCTGATCCTGCGCGTCGACGGCTCGTACGAGTTCCTGGAAGTGAACACGTCGCCGGGCATGACGGGACACTCGCTCGTGCCCATGGCAGCACGGCAGGCCGGCATCGACTTCCCCGACCTGTGCATCGAGATCCTGCGAGGCGCGCATGTGGGATGACGCCGCGGCAGCTCAACACGGTCGCCGCGGTGCTGGCCACGGTCGCGACGATCCTGCTCGGCTGGGGTGCGCTCGACTGGACCGCGCGCCGTCCGGCATTCGAGATCCGCGAGGTGGTCGTGCAGACGCCGCTCGCGCGCGTCAACGCGGCGCATCTCGAGGCCGTGATCCGCGACGAGATCAAGGGCACGTTCTTCACGATGAACCTCGATCGCGGGCGTACGGCGCTCGCCCGGGTGCCCTGGGTGCGCAGCGTCGCGTTGCGCCGCCAGTGGCCGCACCGTCTCGAGGTCACCGTCGAGGAGCACGTGCCGCTCGCGCGCTGGAACGATGTGGCGCTCGTGAACACCGAAGGCGAAGTCTTCACGGCATCCTTCAAGGATGCGCTGCCGCGCTTCGCGGGCCCAGAAGGCACGGCCGCGGAAGTGACGCGCCGCTATCGCGAATGGGGCAGCGCACTCCGGCCGCTCACGCTGGTCGTCGACGAAGTCCGCCTCACGCCGCGCGGCGCGTGGCATCTGGGGCTCGCCGCCAATGGCGCCGCGATGGGGCTCGAGCTCGGGCGCGACGACCCCGGCGCCGCGCTCGCGCGCTTCGTCGATTCGTACGACCGCACGATCGGCGCGCTGGCGCGTGCCGGGACACGGGTGGAGCAGGTGGACCTGCGCTATCGCAACGGGTTCGCCGCGAAGGTGCCGGGATTTCGCGAGCGACCGGCAAAGAAGGCGGCATGAAGACAACAAGCGTCAGGCTGAAGCCTGACCTACAGGGAAGCGCGGAATCGCAGTGCGCGGTGCCGCCCGAAGGGAACGGACGGTGAAGGAAAGCAACAACCTGATCGTGGGGCTCGACATCGGCACGTCGAAGATCGTGGCGATCGTGGCGGAGATCGCGGCCGACGGCATGCTCAACGTCATCGGCCTCGGCACGCAGCCATCGCGCGGCCTGAAGAAGGGTGTCGTGGTCAACATCGAGGCCACGATGGCGTCGATCCAGCGCGTGCTGGAGGAAGCCGAGCTGATGGCGGACTGCCGGATCACCGAGGTCTACACCGGAATCGCGGGCAGCCATATCCGCAGCCTCAACTCGAGCGGCATGGTCGCCATCAAGGAAAAGGAAGTCACGCAGGGGGACATCGATCGCGTGGTCGACACCGCCAAGGCGATCGCGATCCCGAACGACCAGCAGATCCTGCACATCCTGCCGCAGGAATTCATCATCGACGGGCAGGAGGACGTGCGCGAGCCGCTCGGCATGAGCGGCGTGCGACTCGAAGTGAAGGTGCACATCGTGACGGGCGCGGTATCGGCCGTGGAGAACATCACGAAGTGCGTGCGGCGATGCGGCCTCGAGGTGAAGGACATCATCCTCCAGCCCCTCGCATCGTCGATCGCGGTCCTCAACGAAGACGAGAAGGAGCTCGGCGTATGCCTGATGGACATCGGTGGCGGCACGACGGACCTCGCGGTTTTCTCGGGCGGTGCAATCCGGCACACGGCCGTGATTCCGATCGCTGGCGACCAGGTCACCAACGACATCGCCATGACGCTGCGCACGCCGACCAAGGAGGCCGAAGAGCTCAAGCTCCGGCACGGCTGCGCGCTGCGCCAGCTCGCCAACCCCAACGAGATGATCGAGGTGCCCGGCGTCGGCGAGCGCGGCCCGCGCAAGCTGTCGCGCCAAATGCTCGCCGAAGTCATCGAACCGCGCATTGAGGAGCTGTACACCCTCGTGCAGGCCGAGCTGCGCCGCAGCGGGTTCGAGGAGCTGCTCTCGTCGGGCATCGTGCTGACGGGCGGCTCCGCGCTGCTGCAGGGCATGACGGAGCTGGGCGAGGAAGTCTTTCACCTGCCGGTGCGCGTGGGCGTGCCGGCCTACGCGGGCGGGCTCGCCGAAGTCGTGCGCAGCCCGCGCTACGCCACCGCAGTGGGCCTTCTGCTCGAAGGTCGCGACCAATACCTCCGCGCCGAGCAGTCGCGCGCCCAGACCACGGGCATCGGCGGCGTCGCGGAACGCATGAAGCAATGGTTCAAGGCGAATTTCTAAGAACAACTCAGCGCTTGCAGCATCAGGGAAGACACGGAAGCAAACCCCGACAGGAGAAAGGAAGTCATCATGTTTGAAATCATCGACCAGGCCCCCGTGGAAGGCGCCGTGATCAAGGTCATCGGCGTGGGCGGCTGCGGCGGCAACGCCGTGGAGCACATGATCGCGAAGAACCTCGGCGGCGTGGAGTTCATCTGCGCCAACACCGACGCGCAGGCGCTCAAGCGCTCCACGGCGCGCACCCAGCTGCAGCTCGGCAGCAGCCTCACGCGCGGTCTCGGCGCGGGCGCGAAGCCCGAGATCGGACGCGATGCCGCGAACGAGGACCGCGATCGCATCAGCGAGCTTATCGACGGCGCGGACATGCTGTTCATCACCGCCGGCATGGGCGGCGGCACCGGCACCGGGGCCGCGCCGGTCATCGCCGACATCGCCAAGAGCATGGGCATCCTGACGGTCGCCGTCGTCACGCGTCCGTTCTCGTTCGAGGGCAAGCGCCAGCGCGTGGCCTCGGCAGGCATCGAGGAGCTCTCGAAGAAGGTCGATTCGCTCATCGTCATTCCCAACGACAAGCTGATGATGGTGCTCGGCGAGGACGTATCGGTGCTCGACGCCTACGCGGCCGCGAACGACGTGCTGCACGGCGCCGTCTCGGGTATCGCGGAGGTGATCAACAACCCGGGCCTCGTCAACGTCGACTTCGCCGACGTGCGCACCGTCATGGGTGAAGTCGGCATGGCGATGATGGGCTCGGCCACTGCGGCGGGCGTGGATCGCGCACGCACCGCGGCGCAGCAGGCGGTGAAGAGCCCGCTGCTCGAGGACGTCAATCTCCTCGGCGCGCGCGGCGTGCTCGTGAACATCACCGCATCGGCGGGACTCAAGATGAAGGAGTATCACGAGGTGATGCACACCATCAAGGAGTTCACCGCGGAGGACGCGATGGTGATCGTCGGCACGGTCATCGACGACGCGATGGAGGACTACCTGCGCGTGACGATGGTTGCCACGGGCCTGGGCGGTGCGACCGCGACGAAGACCAAGCCGAACATCCAGCTCGTCGAGACCGTGACGGTGCGCACCGGCACCGACGACGGCGTCGGCATGCGCCTCGAGCATCTCAACTACGAGGAGCTCGATGCGCCCGCGGTGGTAAGGCGCGGCCGCTCGGCATCGGGCTCCTCGGCGTCGTTGCCGTCGTTCGATGCGGCAGAGATCCCGGCCTTCTTGCGCAAGCAGGCGGACTGAAGGGCGACGGCCCGATGGTGGCTGCGGTGGGGGGCCGGCAACGCCTCCCACCGACGCGCCGTCGTGTGCTAGCATGCGAAGCTAAACTGTTGACGCAAAGCGTATTTGCGGCTCGCCTGCACCGCGCGAATCGCGCGCGGTGAGGGCTCGCCCGGTGCACCGAGCGTCACTCCACGACATGTCGATGCTCAAGCAACGCACCCTGAAGGCGCCGGTCAAGACGACGGGCGTAGGCCTGCACACGGGTGCGCGCGTCGATCTCACGCTGCGTCCGGCCGCGCCGAACACCGGCATCGTGTTCCACCGCACGGACCTGCCCCAATCCATTGCCATTCCCGCCGACGCCATGCACGTCGGGCGACACGCGCCTGTCGTCCACCATCGAGCACGGCGGCGCGCGCATCTCCACCGTCGAGCACATCCTGTCGGCGCTCGCCGGGCTCGGCATCGACAACCTCCACGTCGACGTCGCCGGTCCCGAGATTCCGATCATGGACGGCAGCGCCGGGCCGTTCGTGTTTCTCCTGCAGTCGGCAGGGATCGTCGAGCAGGACGCACCGAAGCGCTATCTCAAGATCCTGGCGCCGGTCGAGGTGCGCGATGGCGACAAGTGGGCGCGCTTCGAGCCGTTCGCCGGTTTCAAGCTCGATTTCACGATCGATTTCCCGCATCCGGTGTTCGGCAGCGAGAACCGCCACGTGGTGATCGACTTCGCCGAGCATTCCTACGTGAAGGAAGTGGCGCGCGCGCGCACGTTCGGCTTCATGCAGGACGTGGAGGCGATGCGCGCCGCGGGTCTCGCGCTCGGCGGCAGCCTGCAGAACGCCATCGTGCTCGACGAGTACCGCATCCTGAACACGCGAAGGACTGCGCTACGACAACGAGTTCGTGAAGCACAAGGTGCTCGACGCGATCGGCGACCTCTACCTGCTGGGCCATCCGCTGATCGGGCAGTACACCGCCTACAAGTCCGGCCACGGGCTCAACAACGCCCTGGCGCGGGCCCTGCTCGCCCGCGAGGACGCCTACCAGATCCTGACGTTCGCCGCGGACGCGGATGTGCCTTCGGCCTTCCAGGACTGGCGTCTCGCTCCAGCCTGACGCGCGTTCCGACCGGAGTGCCGCGCGTCGCGCGGAGGTCGCGTCGCGGCTGCGGCCCTGCGTGCGCAACGCTCCCTGACCGCGACCGAGCCGGCCTGCCCATGGTTCTCGTTCGCCTGCTGCTGTTCCTCGCCCTGGCGACGATCGCCGGCGCGGGCCTCTTCTACATGTTCACGCGCGACCGGCGCTATCTCCGGTTCATCTGGCAGGCGATCAAGTACACCATCCTGCTCCTGGTGGCGGTGATGCTCTTCTTCGTGTTCGAGCGCCTGGTCATCCTGCTGTAGCGCTGCCGGCTCAGCGTCCCCCGCTGCGGCGGAGAAAACGCGCGAGCGCGTCGCGCAGCGGGCCTTTCGGCAGGTCGCGACTCAACGCGCCGAGCGGGGCCAGCGCCGCGGCATCGAGCTGCCTCGGCTGGGCCCTGGCGGGTGCAGCCACGTCGGGAACCACCTCGACCCTGACCCGCACGCTGCTGCATTGCCAGCCGTCGCGCTGCAGGTGCGCGAGCAGGTCAGGGACGCGTTGCCGGACGGCGGCGGCAATGGCGCCTGCCGGCGCGACCAGTTCGACCTCGCCGGCGGGATTCATGACCGCGTGGATGCGACCGCCGAGTTGCCGCGGCAGCTGCCGGCGCACGGCGTCGGTCAGGGCCTCCTCGCGCTGGCGGCGCGCCTGCCATGCGGCGAGCGTGGCGTCCGCGGCGATGATTCGCTGCAGGGGCTGTGGTCGGCGCACCATCGGGGCGGTGGGGATTACGGTGGTCCGCAAATTGGAAGAGCCGATTGGACATCATTCCGCGGCCCCGCGCCAGCGCGCCGTCCCACGGAGCATCCCGTGGAGCATCGCCTCGTTGCCCCTTGCGGGCGAGGGCTCCGGCGTACGGCCGGGCGGGCGCGCTATGGTAAAATCCCACGATTGACCGCGGCATCGCGTCACTGCCCGGCCGGGATGCGCGCGCTCCACCGTTTCGTCAGTGAGAGCGCGTGGTGTGAGGCCGACAGGGCGCCGTTGCCATCGGGTCCACCGCACGCCGAGCGGCCGCAGCCGCCGCTCGCAGCCCGGTTGAACGGCGTGTCGCGTTGATCCCGCGCTTGCTGCAATCCAGCTGATCCACCCCGGATACCGGCTCGACAGAGAACGCGATGAGGGGTGAGGTTGTTCCTCACCCCTTGTTTTTTCGCTCTGCGGGGACATGTAGGCCCTCATATCCCATGATCTCGAACATCCTCACCCGCATCTTCGGCAGCCGCAACGAGCGCCTGCTCAAGCAGTACGCTCAAACCGTGCGCGAGATCAACGCGCTGGAGCCGGCGATGGCCGCGCTCTCCGACGCCGAGCTCGCCGCGAAGACCGTCGACTTCAAGGCCCGCGTCGCCAACGGCGAGGAGCTCGACGCCGTGCTGCCGGAAGCCTTCGCCGTCGTCCGCGAGGCCGGCAAGCGGGTCCTCCAGATGCGCCACTTCGACGTGCAGCTCATCGGCGGCATGGCGCTGCACTACGGCAAGATCGCCGAGATGCGCACCGGCGAAGGCAAGACGCTCGTGGCGACGCTGCCCGCGTACCTCAACGCGCTCGCCGGCAAGGGCGTCCACGTCGTCACGGTGAACGACTACCTGGCCCAGCGCGACGCCGACTGGATGGGCCGCATCTACCGCTTCCTCGGGCCTGACGGTCGGGGTGAACCTCTCGCAGATGGCGCACGCGGAGAAGCAGGCCGCGTACGCCGCGGACATCACCTACGGCACGAACAACGAGTACGGCTTCGACTACCTGCGCGACAACATGGTGTTCCAGGCGAGCGAGCGCGTGCAGCGCACGATGAACTACGCCATCGTCGACGAAGTGGACTCGATTCTGATCGACGAGGCGCGCACGCCGCTCATCATCTCCGGCCAGTCCGACGACAACGTCGAGCTCTACCATCGCCTGGACGAGATCGTTCCGAAGCTCACCAAGCAGGTCGAGGAAAAGGGCGAGGGCGACTTCTGGGTGGACGAGAAGGCGCACCAGGTGCTCCTTTCCGAGCAGGGGCACGAGCACTCCGAGCAGCTCCTGTCGCAGGCAGGGCTGATCCCGGCAGGGTCGAGCCTGTACGACGCGCACAACATCGCTCTCGTGCATCACCTGTACGCGGCGCTGCGCGCACACGCGCTCTTCCATCGCGACCAGCATTACGTGGTGCAGAACGGCGAAGTCATCATCGTCGACGAGTTCACCGGGCGCCTCATGGCCGGCCGGCGTTGGTCGGATGGCCTGCACCAGGCGGTCGAGGCCAAGGAAGGCGTCCCGATCCAGCGCGAGAACCAGACCCTCGCCTCGATCACGTTCCAGAACTACTTCCGCATGTACGCGAAGCTCGCGGGCATGACCGGCACGGCCGACACCGAGGCGTTCGAGTTCCAGCAGATCTATCACCTCGAGACGGTGGTCATCCCGACGCACAAGCCGATGGTGCGCAAGGACGAGAACGACCTCGTCTTCCGCACCTTCCAGGAGAAGGTCGACGCGATCATCGCCGACGTGCGCGACTGCCACGAGCGCGGCCAGCCGGTGCTGGTGGGCACGACGTCCATCGAGAACTCGGAGCTCCTGTCGGGAATCCTCGAGAAGGAGAAGCTCCCGCACCAGGTCCTGAATGCGAAGCAGCACGCGCGCGAGGCCGAGATCGTGGCGCAGGCCGGGCGCCCGAAGGTGATCACGATCGCCACCAACATGGCTGGCCGCGGCACGGACATCGTCCTCGGCGGCACGCTCGAGCCCCTGATCCTCAAGCTGCGCGACGATCCCGATCTTCCCGCAGAGGAGAAGGAGCAGCAGATCAAGAAGCTGCGCGACGAATGGCAGGTGCGCCACGAAGCGGTCGTCAAGGCCGGCGGACTGCACATCGTCGGCACCGAGCGGCACGAGTCGCGCCGCATCGACAACCAGCTGCGCGGCCGTTCCGGACGGCAGGGCGACCCCGGCTCGTCGCGGTTCTACCTCTCGCTCGAAGACCCGCTGCTGCGCATCTTCGGCGGCGAACGCCTCGGCGGGATCATGCAGCGGCTGAAGATGCCCGAGGGCGAGCCGATCGAGCATCCGATCGTCAACCGCTCGATCGCCAAGGCGCAGAACCGCGTCGAATCGCGCAACTTCGACATCCGCAAGCAGCTGCTCGAATACGACGACGTCGCCAACGACCAGCGCCGCGTGATCTACCAGCAGCGCAACGAGCTGCTGGAGACGAGCGACATCTCGGAGACGATCCGCAACATGATCGCGAGCCTCGTCGAGGAGACGGTGCGCCGCTACGTGCCGCCGGAATCGGTCGAGGAGCAGTGGGACATCCCCGGTCTCGAGACGGCGCTCCTCGCTGACTTCCAGATGCAGGCGCCCGTGGCCGACTGGATGAAGAGCGACTCCGACCTCACCGAGGAGACGATCCGCGAGCGGCTCGTCGAGGCTGCGCTGGCGCAGTACGCCCAGAAGGAATCCCTGGTCGGGCCGGAGCTCATGCGCCAGTTCGAGCGCAGCCTGATGCTCCAGACGCTGGACGGGCAGTGGCGCGATCACCTCGCGAACCTCGATCACCTGCGCCAGGGCATCCATCTGCGCGGCTATGCGCAGAAGAATCCGAAGCAGGAATACAAGCGCGAGTCGTTCGAGCTCTTCTCGGACATGCTCGACCGCATCAAGCTCGACGTCGTGAAGGTGGTGCTCACCGTGCAGGTGCGCACGCAGGAAGACGTGCAGGCGGTCGAGGAAGCGCCCGCCGTGTCGAACGTGCGCTACCAGCACGCCGACTACGAGGAAGCGCTCGCCACGGCCGACGCCGAAGAGGGCGGCACGGGTGGCGCGCAGGCCGTCGCCCAGCCGTTCGTGCGCGCGGGCGAGAAGGTCGGGCGCAACGATCCGTGCCCGTGCGGCTCGGGCAAGAAATACAAGCAGTGCCACGGCAAGCTCGGTTGAGCGGCCCGGGAACGATCCCGCGGCAGCGCTGA
Organism: uncultured beta proteobacterium; assembly: GCA_963734575.1. Lineage (GTDB taxonomy): Bacteria > Pseudomonadota > Gammaproteobacteria > Burkholderiales > Casimicrobiaceae > CAIWHR01. Next base: position 58,135 of record CAVTHT010000017.1, read on the forward strand.
AGCCATGCCCGTCCGCTACACGCCTCCCCAGCCGGCCGACCTGCGGCCCGTGCCCGGCGTGCGCCTCGGCACGGCGGCGGGCCACATCAAGAACTGGAACCGCGACGACGTCCTGCTCGTTGCCGTCGACGCGGGCGCGAGCGCCGCGGGCGTCTTCACGCGCAACCGCTTTTGCGCGGCACCCGTGCTCGTGTGCCGCGAGCACCTCGCCGCGACCAGCGAAGTGCGGGCGCTCCTCGTCAATGCCGGGAACGCCAATGCCGGCACGGGTGCACCGGGCGTGGCCAACGCGCGGACGTGCTGTGAGGCAGTGGCGCAGGCGCTCGGTTGCCGTCGCGAACAGGTGCTGCCGTTCTCGACCGGCGTGATCATGGAGCCGTTGCCGGTCGATCGAGTCCTCGCCGCCGTGCCGGTGGCGCAGCGCGCGCTGACCGAAGACGGCTGGTTCGCGGCGGTGTCGGCGATCATGACCACCGACACCGTGCCGAAGGGCGCGTCGCGCTGCGTCGAGATCGACGGTTGCTCCGTGACCGTCACCGGCATCGCCAAGGGTGCCGGCATGATCCACCCGAACATGGCGACGATGCTCGCGTTCATCGCCACCGATGCGCCGGTCGCGCCGGACGTCCTGCGCGCGCTGGTGCCCGACATCGCCGACGTCTCGTTCAACTGCGCCACCATCGATGGCGACACGTCCACCAACGACAGCTTCGTGCTCCTTGCGTCGGGCAAGGCGCCCATGGCGCCGATCGCGTCGGTCGCGGATCCGCGCCTCGTCGCCTTGCGCCTCGCGCTCACCGACGTGGCGGTCACGCTCGCGCAGGCGATCGTGCGCGACGGTGAGGGCGCCACCAAGTTCATCACCGTTCGCGTCGAAGGCGGACGCGATGCCGCGGAGTGCCGCCGCATCGCGCTCGGCATCGCGCACTCGCCGCTGGTGAAGACGGCGTTCTTCGCGTCCGACCCGAACCTCGGCCGCATCGTTTGCGCGATCGGCAATGCCGCGGCGCCGGATCTCGATCCTGGCGCAGTGTCGTTCTGGCTCGACGACGTGCTCGTGGTCGAGCGCGGCGGCCGCTCGCCCGGCTATGCCGAGGCCGACGGCCAGCGCGTGATGAAGCAGGACGAGATCACGGTGCGGGTCGATCTCGGCCGCGGCACCGCAGCCGCGACCGTGTGGACGTGCGACTTCTCGCACGAGTACGTCAGCATCAATGCCGACTACCGCAGCTGACATGCAACGCATGCGCATCGCCTTCGCGTGCGCCGCGGCAATGGTCCGCACTGCCGGAGACGTCCTGCGATGATCGATCTCGATGCCGTCGGCGCCCTGATCGGGCGTGCGGAAGCGGTGCTCGCCCGCGTCGAAGCGGCCTTGCCGCCGCCGCCTGCGCCGCCCGACTGGAGCGCGCCCGCGTTCCGCTGGCGCAAGCGCGCCGGCCGGGGCTATTTGCAGTCCGTGGCGCATCCGCATGCGATCTCGCTCGACGATCTCGTGGCGATCGACGAACAGAAGCGCGTGATCGACCGCAACACGCGCCAGTTCGTGGCGGGACTTCCCGCCAACAACGTGCTGCTCACCGGATCGCGCGGCACGGGGAAATCGTCGCTGGTGAAGGCGATGCTCGCGAAGTACGCGAACCGCGGCCTGCGCGTCATCGAGGTCGAGAAGGCGGACCTCGTCGATCTTCCCGACATCGCGGAGCAGATCGCCGGCCGGCACGAGCGCTTCATCGTCTTCTGCGACGACCTCACGTTCGACGCGGGCGAGCCCGGCTACAAGGCGCTGAAGGTGATGCTCGACGGCACGGTGGCGGCAGCGCCGACCAACGTGCTCATCTATGCGACGTCGAACCGGCGCCACCTGCTGCCCGAGTACATGAGCGAGAACCTCGAGACGAAGCACGTCGGCGACGAGGTGCATCCCGGGGAGTCGGTCGAGGAGAAGATCTCGCTGTCCGAGCGCTTCGGGCTGTGGATCTCGTTCTATCCCTTCACGCAGGACGATTACCTCGCCGCTGTCGCGTCGTGGCTGGAAGCGTTCGGTGTTGCCCCGGCGCGCAACGCACGCGACACGGAGCTGCGCATGCGCGATGCGCTGCAATGGGCCATCCAGCGCGGCTCGCGCAGCGGGCGCGTGGCCTGGCAATTCGCCCGCAGCTACGCGGGCGAAGCCGGCCTGCGCAAGCGCCGCGCCGAGTGACTTCGCCCGCGCTCCTGAAGGTTGCCGCGGCCGTCATCGTGCACCCCGACGGGCGCGTGCTGCTCGCGCAACGCCCGGCCGGCAAGGTCTACGCGGGCTACTGGGAGTTCCCGGGCGGCAAGCTCGAGCCCGGGCGAGACGCCGCGCCAGGCGCTCGACCGCGAGCTGCACGAAGAGCTCGGCCTGCACGTGCGCCGCGCGGCGCCGTGGCTCGTGCGCCGCTACGTGTATCCGCACGCGCACGTCGAGCTCCATTTCTTCCGCGTGCTCGCCTTCGACGGCGAGCCCACCGGCCACGACGGGCAGGCGTTCGCATGGCAGCAGCCGGGCGCGTTCACGGTCGAGCCACTGCTGCCCGCCAATGCGCCCGTGCTCGAAGCGCTCACCCTGCCGATGATCTACGGCATCACGATGGCGTCGGATATCGGCGAGGCGGCGTTCCTCGAGCGCGCGCGGCGTGCGCTGGACGGCGGATTGCGCCTCCTGCAGTTGCGCGAGAAGGACTGGCCACTCGACGCGACAGCGTACGTTCGCCGAAACGCTGCTGCGCCTCGCCGCGCCTTACCGGGCCCGCGTGCTGCTGAACGGCACGGCGGCCGATGCGCGCGCGTGGGGTTGTCATGGCGTGCACTGGAGCGCGGCTGCACTCGCCGACGCATCCGCGCGACCGAAGGACATGCTCTGCGCGGCGTCGTGCCACGACGCGCAGGAGCTGGCACGCGCCGGGACCCTCGGCGTCGACCTCGCGGTGCTCGGCCCGGTGCAGCGCACGCCATCGCATCCCGGCGCGGTGCCGCTGGGATGGACCGCCTTCGCCGCGATCGCGCAGGACACCACCGTGCCGGTGTTCGCGCTCGGCGGCCTGCGCGCGGACGATCTCGATACGGCCCTCGATCGCGGCGCGCACGGAATTGCCTTGCGCACCGCTGCGTGGCCCGCCCGCGAGTGACTCAGCCGCTGGGCGGTGGGACCTCGCCGGAGGGATCGTCCGGATCGACCGGCTCCGCCGGCACGCGGTAGGCCTCCGACGCCCACGCGCCGAGATCGATCAGCCGGCAGCGCTCGGAACAGAAGGGACGCCAGCGCGCCGTGGGCGTCCATTCGACGGGACGGCCGCATTGCGGACAGGAGACGATGCGGGGCGTGCTCATGCGACGTTGGTCACGTCGCGGACCGGAAGATTCCGCCGCATGTGTCCGATCCCGCATTTGGTTGGCAGCGCTCGCGTGAACCGCACCCACGCGCCCTGAGCGTCAGAGATTGCAGAAGACGAGCTCGAACTCGACGTCCTGGTCGTACACGCCGCCGCGCTCCATGCCCGCGAGTCCGACGAACCGGATGTTGAGCGCGTACTTGTTGGCGCTGATCTCCGGGACGCACGGCAGGTTGCGCCCCAGCGTCAGGCGCAGGAGCTGCGCGACCTTCGACGTCGTCAGCATCAGCTGGAACACGCCGCGGTAGGCGGTGTGCCGCGACGCACGGCCGTTGTCGCGCAGCAGCCGCAGCACGATCGACAGCCCGTCGCGGATCGGCAGGAACGGGGCGAGCCAGCCGCGCAGGTCGTTCTGGCGCGCGGTCGTGTCGCTGTTGAGCCAGTAGTGGTAGGCGGGAAGGTCGAACTCGCAAACGCCCCCGGGAATCCCGGTGCGCTGCTTGATGGCCATCAGCCACTCGTTCTCGCGCAGGTGCTGGCCGACCTTTCCCGTCTGCGCGAGCAGGGTGCTGCTCACGCGGTCGATGTCGGCGAGCAGCGGATCGAGCACGCTGGTGTCGATGGCGGGATTCGTGCGCAGCGGCGTCAGGACCTGCTTCTGCCGCTCGAGCTCCTGCAGAAGGTCGGTCTTCAGGTCCGCGCGCGCGGCGACGTCGGTGATCTCGAACAGCGATAGCAGCGCGACGTGATGGTCCGCCGGAGCGACCTGCTCGGCGAAGAAGGCGACGCGCTGGTAGAGCACCTCGAGGCGCATCAGGGTGCGGATGCGCTCGTTGAGCGGATGCTCGTAGCGGACGACGGGAGAGGCCGCGGACGACGTCATGGCGAGTACGTCATTCTGCACCAACTCCTGCATCGGTCGGTCCTAGCCTTGAACGCCGCGAACCCGGGCTGCGGCGAGATCCCGATAACGCCGGTCGAGCGCCTCGACCGCGGGCCCGATGCCTGCGGGCGGTCCGCTGTTGTCGAGGACATCGTCGGCCGCCGCGAGGCGCTGCGCGCGGCCAAGCTGTGTTGCCATGATCGCACGCACCTCGTCCGGGGCCAAGCCGCTGCGCCGCGTGACGCGGGCAACCTGCTGCTCTTCCGTGCAGTCGACGACGAGGATGCGATCGACGAGGTCCGTGAGACCGCCGCGCTCGAGCAGCAACGGCACGACGAGCATGCCGTAAGGGGCCGACCAGCGCCTGACTTCCTCGCGCACTGCCGCGCGGATCAGCGGATGCAGCGCAGCCTCGAGCCGCGCGCGCTGCACCGGGTCGGCGAACACCAGCGCCCGCAGCCGGCCGCGATCGATCTCGCCGTGCCGCGTCGAGCACGGACTCGCCGAATGTCGCGACGATCGCGGCGTGACCGGCCTCCCCCTTGTGCGTGAGGCGATGCGATACGGCGTCGGCGTCCGCGACCTCGGCCCCGCGCGCGGCGAAGGCGTCGGCAACCGCCGATTTGCCGCTGCCGATGCCGCCCGTCAGGCCGACGACGAAGGTCACGGCAGATACAGGGCGGTGAGGCTCTTGCCCCAGAAGAGCGCGATGGCGCCGGCGATTGCGAGATACGGACCGAACGCCAGCGGGATGTTGTGATCGCGGCCGCGGAACAGGATGAGCCCGATGCCGATGATCGCTCCCACCGCGGACGAGAGCAGCACGATCAGCGGCAGCATCTGCCAACCCAGCCAGGCGCCGAGTGCGGCGAGCAGCTTGAAGTCGCCGTAGCCCATGCCTTCCTTGTTGCGCAGCAGCTTGAACAGCCAGTAGATGGTCCACAGCGACAGGTAGCCGGCGACCGCGCCGATGACCGCGCTCTGCAGCGGCGCGAACAGGCCCCACAGGTTGGCGACGAGTCCGGCCCAGAGCAGCGGCAGCGTCATGTTGTCGGGCAGGAGCTGCGTGTCGAAATCGATGAAAGTGAGAGCGAGCAACGTCCAGCACAGGAGTCCGGCCGCCAGCGCCTGCGGTGTCACGCCGAAGCGCACCACCGCGGCTAGGGCCGCAAGGCCGCCGAGCAGCTCGACCAGCGGATAGCGCGCGGAGATGCGCGCCCCGCAGCCGGCGCACTTGCCGCGCAGCGCGAGCCAGGAGAGCACGGGGATGTTCTCGTGCGCGCGGATCGGCCGGCCGCACGAGGGGCATGCGGAGCGCGGCACGACCAGGTTGTAGCGCGGCGCCTCGGCCGGTGCGTCGCCGCGCAGCTCGGCGCACTGCTCCTGCCACTGCTGCTCCAGCATCCTGGGCAGGCGGTGGATCACCACGTTGAGGAAGCTGCCGATGCACAGCCCGACCACGATCGCGGTCGGCCAGGCGAACACCGGATCGCTCAGTGCCGCGGCGTACATGGGAGAGGGCGGCGGGCGTCAGCGCCGCGGCAGTGCCCGCGCGCATCGAACGGCGCCGGTGCCACGCGGCGCATCCGGCGGGCCGTCACGGATGCGCGACGCCGCGCGTCAAACCACCGACCCGAGCTTGAAGATGGGCAGGTACATCGCGATCACCAGGCCGCCGATGACCACGCCGAGGAAGGCCAGGATCAACGGCTCGAGCAGGCTCGACAGCGATGCCACGGCGTCGTCCACCTCGCGCTCGAAGAAATCCGCCACCCGCGACAGCATGCCGTCGAGCGCGCCCGACTCCTCGCCGATCTGCGTCATCTGCAGCACCATGTTCGGGAAGAGGCCGGTGGACATCATGGCGTTGGTGAGGCTCGTGCCCGTGCTGACCTGCGTCTGCACCTTGCGCGTCGCCTGCTCGAACACCCGGTTGCCGGCCGCGCCGGCCACGGCGTCGAGCGACTCGACCAGCGGCACGCCGGCGGCGAACATCGTCGACAATGTGCGCGCCCAGCGCGCGATCGCCGCCTTCTCGATGACGGTGCCGAGCACCGGCAGCTTCAGCATCAGCCGGTCGCAGCCGAAGCGGAACGCATCGGAGCGCTTCCACAGCGTCGAGAACAGCATCATCCCGCCGAAGATGGCCGCGGCGAAGATCCACCAGTAGCTCACCATGAAATCGGAGATCGCGATCACGATCACGGTCAGCGCCGGCAGTCCGGCGCCGAAGCTCGCGAACACCTTCTTGAACGCGGGGATGACGAACACCATGATGACCCACACCACGACGACCGCGACCACCACGACCGACGCCGGATAGAACATCGCCGACTTGATCTTCGCCTTGATGGCGAGGATCTTTTCCTTGTAGTGCGCGAGACGCTCGAGGATGCCGTCGAGCATGCCCGCCGTTTCGCCCGGCGGCAACGAGGTTGCAGTACAGGTTGTCGAACTGCATCGGGTGCTCGCGGAACGCCTGCGAGAGGCTCGATCCGGCTTCGACCTTGCCCTTGATGTCCATCATCAGCCGGGCGAACTTCGCGTTGCTGTGGCCGCGGGCGACGATCTCGAACGATTGCAGCAGCGGCACGCCGGCCTTGAGCATCGTCGCGAGCTGGCGCGTGAACATCGTCACGTCCTTCTCGGTGATCTTCTTGCCGCCGCGGAACGTCTGGCGCTTGATCTTGGTGACGCGGATGCCCTGCCGCCGCAGGTTGGTGCGCAGCACCGTCTCCGACGCCGCGCGCGCCTCGCCATGGAGCTGGCGGTTGTTGCGATCGACGCCTTCCCAGATGTAGACGTACTCCTTGACGTCGCGGCGTTGCTGCAGGACGGCTGTGGCCATGGCTTCCTCGTCTACTCGTTGGTGACGGCTTCGATCTCTTCGAGCGAGGTGATCCCCGCCTTGACCTTGAGCAGCCCCGATTGGCGCAGGTTGCGCACGCCTTCGCGCCGCGCCTGGGCGGCGATGTCGAGCGCCGAGCCGTTGCGCATGATGATCTGCCGCATGTCGTCGGTGATCGGCATCACCTCGTAGATGCCGACCCGTCCCTTGTAGCCGGTGCCCTTGCAGTGATCGCAGCCGACGGGACCGAGCGGTTGCCAGGTGCCGTCGAGATCCTCCTGCGCGAAGCCGGCGGCGAGCAGCGCCTCGGGCGGGATGTCCTCGGGCTTCTTGCAATGCACGCACAGCTTGCGCCCGAGGCGCTGCGCGGTGATGAGGATCACGGACGAGGCGATGTTGAACGCGGCCACGCCCATGTTGGCGAGGCGCTGCAGCGTCGCCGGGGCATCGTTGGTGTGCAGCGTCGACAGCACGAGGTGACCGGTCTGCGCCGCCTTGATCGCGATATCGGCGGTCTCGAGGTCGCGGATTTCACCCACCATGATGATGTCCGGATCCTGCCGCAGGAAGGACTTCAGCGCCGCCGCGAACGTGAGCCCGGCCTTGTCGTTGACGTTGACCTGGTTGATGCCCGGCAGGTTGATTTCCGCCGGATCCTCTGCCGTCGAGATGTTGATGCCCGGCTGGTTCAGGATGTTGAGGCACGTGTAGAGCGACACGGTCTTGCCGCTGCCGGTCGGCCCGGTCACGAGCACCATGCCGTACGGCCGCTTGATGGCGTTGACGAGATGCTGCTGCTGGTCCGCCTCGTAGCCGAGCGCCTCGATGCCGAGCTTCACGCCCGCCGAGTCGAGGATCCGCATCACGATCTTCTCGCCGAAGAGCGTCGGCAGCGTGGAGACCCGGAAGTCGATCGACTTGTTCTTCGACAGCACGAGCTTCATGCGCCCGTCCTGTGGCACGCGCTTCTCGGCGATGTCGAGCTTGGAGATCACCTTGATGCGCGACGCGACCTTGTCCTTGATGACGAGCGGCGGCTGGGCCACCTCCATCAGGATGCCGTCGAGGCGGTAGCGGATGCGATAGAACTTCTCGTAGGGCTCGAAGTGGATGTCGGAAACGCCCGCGGCGATCGCGTCGAGCAGGATCTTCTGGATGTACTTGACGACCGGCGCGTCCTCGACCTCGGACTTGCTGTCGTCGTCGGTCGCGGCGGACTCGCCGCCTTCCTGCAGGTCGACCTCGAGGTCGCCCATGTTGGCCATGTTCTCGAGCGTCGTCGTCGTCGACTCCGAGAGCCTTGTGAGCGCCTGGTTGAGCTTGTCGTCCTCGACGACCACGGGCTCGATGACGAGGTTGGTCTTGAACCGCACCTCCTCGAGCGCCTGCAGGTTGGCGGGGTCGGACGTGGCGACGTAGAGGCGGTTGCCGCGCTTCTGCAACGGCAGCACGCGCCGGCTCTGCGCCATCTTGGGGTCGAGCACCTCCCGGGGGAGCTGGTCGAGGTCGAACGCGTTGAGGTCGAACAGGGGCACGCCGAAGGCGCGCGAGGCGAACGTGGCGAGCTGCGATGCCGAGAAGCGCTTGCCCGCCAGGACCTGCTCGACGAAGGTGATCCCGGCCGTGCGGGCCTGCGACTGCATGGCCTCCGCATCGGATTCGGTCATCAGTCCCTGCTGCGCGAGGGCGCGCGCAAGGCCGCTGATGTTGCGGGTGGCGGCGGCGTGAGTGGCCATCGGCGGGGCGGATGAGGACGGGGTCGGGCTGGTCGGAGGCGGGCGCTTTCGTAGTTATCGGCAGTCGCGGCGGCCCGCTTGAGCCCCCCGGCTTCCTTATTCCAAGCGCATAAAACCTAGCCGTTCGATGATGCCCGTCCCTCCGGGCCTTGTAAAGCCGAAGGAGTGGCAGCCCGGCCGACCGGGGGGAGGAGGCGTACCACTTTTACAGCACGGTCCTGCGTCTGGAGGATTTCGAGGGCTTGCCCGGAAAGCTCCAGCCGCGTGCCGGCCTCCGGAATCTCGCCAAGATGCTCGACGATGAGGCCGTTCAGCGTCTTCGGCCCGTCCAGCGGGAAGTTCGTCCCGAGCTTGCGGTTGAGGGTGCGCAGCGGCGCCATGCCGTCCACCAGCATGCTGCCGTCCTGGGCGCGGCCGTAGGACCCGGCGGCGTCCGGCGCGGGCGTCGTGAACTCGCCGACGATCTCCTCGACCAGGTCCTCGATGGTGACGAGGCCCTTGAGGTCGCCGTACTCGTCCACTACAAGTCCCATGCGCTGGCCGTCGTTCTGGAACTGCTGCAGCTGCTGTAGCAGGGGCGTGCCGGCCGGGATGAAGTAGGGCGCGCGCAGGATGGCGCGCAGGTGCTCCGCGTCGAGGGCGTCCGCCTGCTGCAGCTGGACGATCTGCTTCACGTGGACGAAGCCGACGATGTGGTCGAGGTCGTGCTCGTAGACCGGCAGGCGGGTGTGGTGGGAGGTCGCGAGCTGCTGCGCGAGCGTCGCCGGCCGCTCGGCGATGTCGATCGCATGCAGTTGGTTGCGCGGGGTCATGATGTCGTCGACCGTGATCGACCCCACGTCGAGGAGGTTCGCGAGCAGCGCGCGATGCTTGCCGCGGAAGTACTGCCCTTCCAGCACCAGCGTGCGGAGCTCTTCCTGGTTGAGCGGAGCGTCCGCCGCCTTGCCGGGCCGGATGCGCATGAGCTTCAGCAGGCCCTGCACGAACAGGTTGACGAACCAGACCACCGGCGTCGCGAGGCGCAGCAGGGGCACGAGCGCGTAGCTCACGATCGGGGCGATGCGATCGGCGTGCGCCGCGCCGATGACTTTCGGCGTGATCTCGGAAAAGACGAGGATCGCGAACGTGACCGCGACCGTGGCCACCGCCAGGGCGAGCTGCCCCTGGCCGAAGAGCCGCACCGTGATGACCGTGGTCAGTGTGGCCGACGCCGCGTTGATCAGGTTGTTGCCGAGGAGGATCACGCCCAGCAGGCGGTCCGTCTGCGTCAGCAGGGAAAGCGCCGTCGCGGCGCCGTGCTCGCCCTGCTTGGCGCGGTGGCGCAGGCGGAAGCGATTGACGGCCATCATCGCCGTCTCCGCGATCGAGAAGAAGCCCGACGTGACCAGCAGCACCGCGAGCGCGATGACGAGGGTGCCGAGCGGGATCGAATCCACGTATCAGGAGCGAGCGATCAGGGATGCGCGGTCGGCGAGGCCGCGGCGGGTGAGCTGCGCGAGTCTCGCACGATGTCCCGCGACCGGAGGTTCATACGCATGCATGATCGCCTTGCGCGCCACTTTGCGGCCTGCGCCGGGGCGGCGCGTGCGCTGCGGTGCGAGGTGAATCGCGCTCGGGGACTCGTGCGGAGTGCGGATTGCCGACGGCCGAACGCTGATCACCGGTGCAGCAGCACTTCCAGCACGAACTTGCTGCCGAGGTAGGCGAGGAAGAGGAGCGTGGTGCCGGTGAGGATCCAGCGCAGCGCGATGCGGCCGCGCCAGCCGTACTGCCGGCGGCCGAGGAGCAGACCGCCGAACACGAGCCAGGACAGGATCGAGAACACGGTCTTGTGGTTCCACGTGAGCGGCTTGCCGAAGATCTCCTCGGAGAAGATCACCCCGCTGGCGACGGTCAGCGTCAGCAGCAGGAAGCCCAGGCCCACGAACCGGAACAGGAAGCGTTCGAGCGTGAGGAGCGGCGGCAGGTCGGCCGTGGCGGGATCCGCGAAGCCCCGGTGCAGGCGCTTCTCCAGCCACATCAGCACCAGCGCCTGCAGCGCGGCGACGATGAAGAGCGCGTACGCGAGCAGGGCGACGCCCACGTGCGCCGCCGCCCATGGCGCCTCGGCGAACGGGAACGGATGCGGATTCGGGCTCAGCACCGGCAGCAGCGAGAACACGCCGGCCATGGGCAGCACGACCGTCGCGATGACCGGCAGCGTGCGCATCAGCCCCGTGGCCCAGGCGATCACGGCGACCAGTCCCGCGACCACCGAAAGGGCGTTGGCGAAGCTGAGATCGAGGCCTTCGGGCCGCGCAACGTCGCTGGCGGCCAGCCAGGCGTGCAGCACCAGCGCGAAGGGAATGATCCACGGCGCGACACCGGACCATTGCGGCGCACGTTGCACCGGGGGCGCAGTGGCTGCTTGGGCGGGGGCCGGCCACAGCGTCCACGCAGCGAAGCCGTAGAGGGCCGGGAGCAGCAGGTGGAGTAAAATCATCGTTCTCGCGTCGATCCGGCACAGGCCGGAAGCGCCGCCGTCGCAGTTTACATCAGCGCTCGTGCGCCCCACCCGGCGGCGAGCCGCCGCAGCGCCTCCGGCGCATCACACCATGTTCGACAACCTCACCCAGCGCCTCGGTCGCGTCGTCAAGCAATTGCGCGGCGAGGCCCGGCTCACCGAAGCCAACATCCAGGACGCGCTGCGCGAGGTTCGTCTTGCGCTGCTCGAGGCCGACGTCGCACTGCCGGTCGTCAAGGAGTTCATCGCGAACGTGCGCGAGAAGGCCCTCGGCGCCGACGTCGTGGGCTCGCTCACCCCGGGGCAGGCGCTGATCGGCGTCGTCCACCGCGAGCTCGCGGCATTGATGGGCGGCGCGGCGGTGCCGCTGAACCTCGCCACACAGCCGCCGGCGGTGATCCTGCTCGCGGGCCTGCAGGGTGCGGGCAAGACCACGACCGCCGCCAAGCTCGCGCGCCTGCTGCGCGAGGGCAAGAAGAAGGTGCTGCTGGTCAGCGCCGACGTGTACCGGCCGGCCGCGATCGAGCAGTTGCGCACGCTTGTCCGGGCAGGTTGCCGTGGACTGGTTTCCGTCGACCGCAGACCAGCAGCCGGTGCAGATCGCGCGCGATGCGCTCGACTGGGGCCGGCGCCATTACCACGACATCGTGATCGTCGACACGGCGGGGCGAACGGCGATCGACGCCGACATGATGCGCGAGATCAGCGAGCTCCACGCGGCGGTGAAGCCCGTCGAGACGCTGTTCGTCGTCGACGCGATGCAGGGCCAGGATGCGGTCAACACCGCGCGCGCCTTCCGCGAGGCGCTGCCGCTCACCGGCGTGGTGCTGACCAAGCTCGATGGCGATGCGCGCGGCGGCGCCGCGCTGTCCGTGCGCCACGTGACGGGCGCGCCGATCAAGTTCGTGGGCGTGGCGGAAAAGATCGACGGCCTCGAGGTGTTCCATCCCGAGCGGATGGCATCGCGGATCCTCGGCATGGGCGACGTGCTCTCGCTCATCGAGGAGGCGCATCGCACCGTCGACATCCAGGAAGCGCAGAAGCTCGCGAAGAAGGTCAAGTCGGGCAAGGGATTCGACCTCGAGGATTTCAAGGCGCAGATCGGCCAGATGCGCAAGATGGGCGGCCTGTCGGGACTCATGGACAAGCTGCCTGCCGAAGTGGCGCGCGCCGCGCAGGGCGCCGAGGTGAGCGAGAAGAAGATCGCGCGCATCGAGGGCATCATCAATTCGATGACCCCCGCCGAACGCTCCAAGCCCGACCTCCTGAAGGCCTCCCGCAAGCGCCGCATCGCCGCCGGGGCAGGCGTTTCGGTGCAGGAGGTCAACCAGCTCCTCGCGCAGTTCGAGCAGACCCAGAAGATGATGAAAATGGTGGCCAAGGGCGGGATGCAGAAGATGCTGCGCGGGATGAAGGGCGTGCTGCCCGGCATGCGCTAGGGCTTCCTGGGCCCCGGCCGTGGCCGACCTTGTCCGGTCAGTCGTTTCCATCGTATAATCAACGTCTTTTTCCTTCCCGCCGGAATAGGTCCAATGGTCATCATTCGTCTCGCCCGGGGCGGCGCCAAGAAGCGTCCGTTCTACAACATCGTCGTGGCCGACTCGCGCAATCGTCGCGATGGGCGCTTCATCGAGCGCGTCGGCTTCTACAACCCGATCGCCGGCGACGCCGACGAAGGCCTGCGCCTCGTGATGGATCGCATCACGTACTGGCAGCAGAAGGGCGCGCGCATGTCCGACACGGTCGCGGGCCTCGTGAAGAAATCGGCCAAGGCCGGTGCCGCTGCCACGACCACCGGGGCCGAGCAACCGGTTGCCTGAGCGGTCGGGCATCCGGCGGCGGCGTCGCCCGCAAGCGGCTGTCGCCGCACCGGCGGTCGCACGCGATCCGGTTGCCGCGACGGACATCGTCACGCTGGGGCACGTCCTCGGCTCGTACGGCGTCGCGGGCTGGATCAAGGTCGAACCGTACTCGGATGCGCGCGATACGCTGCTGCAGTACCCGACGTGGTGGCTGCGCGCAGCAGAAGACGGGAACTGGCGCTCGGTGGCGCTCACCGGCGGACGGCGGCACGCCGACGTGCTGGTGGCGCATGTTGCGGGCGTCGATGACCGGGAGGCCGCGCAGGGCCTGAAGGGATGTGAAGTTGGGGTGTCGCGCGCTGCGCTGCCGCCTCCGGAAGACGACGAGGTCTACTGGACCGACCTCGTCGGGCTGCAGGTGGTGAATCGGACGGGCGAGGTGCTCGGCACGGTGACGGCGGTCGCCGCGCATGGTGCCCACCCCATCCTGCACGTGGCAGGGGACGACGCAGAGCGCCTCATCCCGTTCGTGCCGGCGCATGTCGATGCCGTCGACCTCGACGAGCGGCGCATCACGGTGGACTGGGAAGCGGATTTCTAGCGGAGCGGGCGTGGCGGGAACGACACTGCGCGTGGACGTGCTGACGCTGTTTCCGGATCTCGTCGAGCACGCGACGCGCTTCGGCGTCACGGGACGTGCGCGCGAGCGCGGGCTGTGGACGCTCGGAGTGTGGAATCCGCGTGATTACGCGCCGGGCAACTACCGCGCGGTGGACGACCGGCCGTACGGCGGCGGCCCGGGCATGGTGATGCTGGCCGAGCCGCTCGCCAAGGCGCTGGCCGCCGCGCGTGCGGCGCAGGCCGAGGCAGGATGTGCACGGTCGCACACGATCTACCTGTCTCCCGCGGGTGCGCCGCTGTCGCACCGGCGGGTGATGGAGCTGGCGACGGCGGCCGATGTGGGTTACGTCCTCCTCGCCGGACGTTACGAAGGGGTGGACGAGCGCTTCCTCGGGCGCGAAGTGGACGAGGAGATCGCGATCGGCGATTTCGTGGTTTCCGGCGGCGAGCTGCCGGCACTGATGCTGATCGACGCGGTGGTGCGCCAGCGTCCCGGCGTCCTGAACGACGAGGAGTCCGCGAAGCAGGATTCGTTCGTCGCCGGACTGCTGGACCATCCGCACTACACGCGGCCGGAGCAGGATGGCGACGAGACCGTGCCGGCGGTGCTGCTTTCGGGCGATCATGCGGCGATACGCCGGTGGCGCCTCAAGCAGGCGCTCGGCAGGACATGGGAACGGCGTCCGGACCTGCTGGCGCAGCGGACGCTGTCGAGGGAAGAAGAGGTGCTGCTCGCGGAATACCAGCGCGAGCGGCACGGGCAGGTGCAACAGGGATCGATGCAGTAACGTGTGACATCGGACGGGGATCGATCCGTCCGCGAACAAAACGCATGCATCAGGGGGCGCCCTGCGCTGCATGCAAGGCCAATGGCCGCATACCTACGGAGAACGCAGTGAACATCATTCAAGAGATCGAGAAGGAAGAGATCGCGCGCCTGGGCAAGACCATCCCGGTGTTCGCGCCGGGCGACACCGTGATCGTCAACGTGAGCGTCGTCGAAGGCGAGCGCAAGCGCGTGCAGGCCTACGAAGGCGTCGTGATCGCGAAGCGCAATCGCGGTCTCAATTCGTCGTTCGTCGTGCGCAAGATCTCGAGCGGCGAAGGCGTGGAACGCACGTTCCAGACCTACTCGCCGCTGATCGCGAGCATCGAGGTGAAGCGCAAGGGCGACGTGCGGCGCGCCAAGCTGTACTACCTGCGCGAACGCTCGGGCAAGTCCGCGCGGATCCGCGAAAAGCTCACGGCCCGCGACAAGGCGGGTGCGGCGAAGGCCGCCGGCAACGGCAAGGACGCAGCGGGCGACGCACCGGCGCAAGCCGAATAGGCAGTCGCTTTGCGACGCAAAAGGGCAGCCCGCGGGCTGCCCTTTTTGTCGTGTGCAGCGAAGGGGACTGATTTCGCAACACTCCCGGGCGGGCGCCGACCGGTGCACTTCTTGCTACTTGCCCGCGGGTGACGTTTCGTCGAACAATCTCCGGGTGACGTTTCCGCCGGCCGGCATTTCGCGCCGCCTTCCATGAGAGCCACCCTGTACGAAGCCCTCGGGATACCGCAGAACGCTTCCACGCAGGAAGTGCGCACTGCGCTGCGCGGGCACATCCGCAAGTACTACGGCAAGACGCGCGACGGACAGGGCAACGTCGAGGAGGCGCTGCGGTTCATCAATCACGCGAGCCGCATCCTGAGCGATCCCAAGCGCCGCGCCGAGTACGACCGCCAGCTCGCGCTCGCCGAAGGCTCCGCAGAGGAGCGCATCGCCCACGTGGTGAGCAATGCCGTCGGCCTCGCCGGCGCGGAAGGTACCGAGATCGGGCCGTCCATTCCGCAGGTCGACGCGGACGACATCCTCGAGACCGGGCTCGATGCCGACATGATTCCCGAGGAAGCGCGCATCCCGCATCACCCCGCGCTGACCGAGCGTGTCGCCGCCCTGGGACGCGGCAATCTGGTGGCCATCGGCGTGTGTGCGCTGTTCGCCGCGTTCATCGGCGCGGCGATCGTGTTCGTCACGCCCGAGGATGCGCTGATGGTCGCGAAGCAGGTGCTCGTCTGGCTCACGCTCTCGCTGCTCGGTCTCACCGTGGTGTACGGCGTGGTGCACGGACTCGCGTGGATGCATCGCCGGCGCGGTGTCATGGAACCGGCGCTCGCGCCGCAGACGGACCTCGCGATCCTCAACTGGCGCCGCGAGAAGAGCGTGTTCCTCGGCACCAACCAGCCGCAGGAGGATGCGAGCTGGATCTTCCAGCTGCGCATGGCCGAGCTCGAGCGCGCGAAAGCGGGCCGCACCAGCGAGCCGCGCCCGTGGAACCGTCTCGCCGCGCCGCGTGTTCGACTATGCGATCTGGGGCCTCGTGCTGGCGCTCCTGCTCTCCGAGCTGCGCGCGCTCGACATCGTGCCGGAGATCGTCGCGTACTGGGCGGCGCATCCTCTGGTCGCGCCGCTGATCGTCACGGCGACCTGGGTGCCCATCGAGGCGCTCCTGATCGCGTCGCTGCAGACCACGCCGGGCAAATGGCTCTTCGGCTGCTACCTGCAGTTCTCGATCTCGGATGCGTATGCGCGGCGCGATCCGCAGGCGCAGCTGCGCCGGGCATTGCGCCGCGGCTTCCGGGTGTGGTGGCAGGGCATGGGCGCGGGCTTTCCGCTGCTCGCGCCGGTCATGGTGGCGCTCGCCTACGAACGCCTGACGCAGCGGCAGGAAACCGACTGGGACGCCGCGCAGGATTGCCTGATGACGCACGGCACCCCCGGCGTGCTGAACACGATCACCGGCATCGGCGGACTCGCGGCGATGCTCTGGCTCTACGGGGTCGCGTGGCAGCAGCCGATGGCGCAGGCGCTCGAACGTGCCGAGCGGTCTCTCATGACGGATCTGCCGGATACGCCGGCCCTCATCGACCGCGGCGTGGCGAACGGCGATCGCCTGCTCGAAAGCCTGCGCAGCGGCATCGCCGCGGGACCGATCGGCGTCCCCGGTTCCCGCGAGCCCGGCACCGCGAACGCAGGTGGAGCGCAGCCGCCGGTCGACGACGAGCTCGCCGGTCAGATCGCAGGCGCGGCGGGCCCGCGTCAATGCACTGCGCGAGGAAGGACCGCGCATGCTGCGCGCGGGCAACTGGCGCCGCGCCGCAGAGCTGTGCGGTGCCTGGGCCGATCTCGACCTGTCGAGTGCGGACGCGCTGCGCTGCTACGGCCAGGCGCTGCAGGCGCAAGGCCATCACCAGCAGGCAATCAACGCGCTGCGAAAGGCCAAGCAGCTCGATCCCGCCGATCGCACCATCGATGCCGCCATCGAGCGCAGCCAGCAGGGGATCGTGGCGGACTTCTTCAATCGCTACCGGCACTGAAGCGGCAGCGCGCGGCACATCACCCGGGTGCGATACCAGCCGCGGCGGCCACAGCGGCTACCCAGAACGGCAGCGTGAGCGCGGCGATGGTGGTTCCGGTCGAGATCAGCAGCGCGACCGGCGCGCCCATGCCGCTCATCTGCATCGCGAGGATGTAGGCCGACGGCGCGGTCGGCACTGCGGCCAGCAACACTGCGGCCTGCAGCTCCGCGGCGGGAAGCGCGAGCGTGCGGCCGAGCCCGTAGGCCACCGCCGGCAGCACCGCGAGCTTCAGCGTGGTCCACCACACGATGGGCCCGGCCGCGAGATGGCCCGCGCCGAACACGAGCCCTGCGCCGACCGCGATCAGGCCGAGCGGCAGCGACGCGCTGGCCAGCAACCCAAGGAAATGATCCGCGGTATCGGGCAGCGGCAGGCCGCTCGCCCGCCACGCGATGCCGGCGACACAGGCCAGCACCAGAGGATTGCGGGCGATCTCGCGCAGCACGGCGCTGCGCCGCTCGGCGAGCATCGCCACCGCTGCGACGTTGACGACGGGCACGAGCACCCCGACCAGCAGGCTCACCGCGGCGAGACCGGCCTCGCCGGCGAGCCGGCTCGTGATCGCGAGCGCGATGTACGTGTTGAAGCGGAAGCCGCACTGGAAGCAGGCGGCGAACACGGGACGAGGCATGCGGAAGAGCGGTCGCGCGAGCGCCGATAACGCCATGCCGGTGAGCGTGTACGCGAGTCCTACGCTGACCAGCGGACCGGCCGCTTCGAGGCTCAGCGGCGAGCGCGCGAGCGAGCGAAACAGCAGCGCCGGGAAGAGGATGAAGTAGACGAGGCGCTCGAGGCCCGGCCAGAACGCCGCATCGAAACCGCGCGTGCGCTTGAGCGCGGCGCCGACGCAGATCAGCAGGAAATCGGGGAGCAGGAGCAGCGCGACGTTCACGGCCGCTCCCGCGCGCTCATCGCCGCGCGCACCCGCGACGCATCACTGCTGCGCCGGGGGTTCTTTGCCCTTGCTCTCGGCCTCGGCGAGCTCGCGGTGCACTGCGCCCATGTCGAGCTCGCGCGCGGCCTTGATCACCTGCTCGAGGGCGCCGGCGCTCAGTGCACCGGGCTGCGAGAAGATGATGACGTTCTCGCGAAACACCATCAGCGTGGGGATCGACCGGATGTTGAAGTGCCCGGCGAGCCCCTGCTCGTCTTCCGTGTTCACCTTGGCGAACAGGACGTCCGGATGGCGCTTCGCGGCCTCGGCGAAAACCGGCGCGAAGGCGCGGCACGGGGCGCACCACGGCGCCCAGAAGTCGAGGATCGCGAACGGATGGTTCGGGATGACGTCGCCGAACTTTTCCGCGTCGAGCTCCACCACCTCGCCGGTGCCGTGCATCGTCGAAGTGCTCGCTGCGTCGGTCGGGACATTGCCCACGGTGTCGGCGGCCATGGCAGTCACTTGCGTTTCATGACGAAGAAGAACGCGCCGTCGCTCTCGCCGTGCTCGACGAGCACGTTGCCCGTCTGGCGGGCGAACGCCTGGAAGTCGCGCACCGACGCAGGGTCGGTCGCGAGGATGCGGATGATCTGGCCGGAAGCCATGTCGTTGAGCGCTTTCTTGGTGCGAAGGATCGGCAGGGGACAGTTGAGACCCCGTGCATCGACTTCGCGGTCAGCCTGTTGCATTTGGAGCTCCTGAGCATCGCGCGGTTCCATGTGCCGATGCGGACGAAACCGATAATTATAGCAGCGGCAAGAACCCCGGCCGGCTCCGCGCCTCAGCCGCGAATGCGCCGCACGAGGTCCGTCGTGGAGCGGCCGGCCACGAACGGCAGCGCGACGAAACGGCCGCCGGCGGCGATCACCTCGGCCGCGCCCACCGTGGTCTTCTCGTCGTAGTCGCCGCCCTTCACCAGCACGTCGGGCATCACCGCGAGGATCAGCGCGCGCGGCGTGTCGTCGTCGAACGGCACGACGAGGTCCACCGCTGCCAGTGCGGCCAGCACGCCCATGCGATCGGACAGGGGATTGAGCGGACGGTCGTCGCCCTTCCCGAGGCGCCGTACCGAGGCGTCGCTGTTCACCGCAACGACGAGCGAAGCGCCGAGCTGCGCGCGCCGCATCGAGGTAGCTCACGTGGCCGCGATGCAGGATGTCGAACACGCCGTTGGTGAAGACCAGCGGCCGCGGCAGTGCGCGGATGCGCGCCGGCGCATCCGCCGCCGAGGCGATCTTCGCCTCGAAGCTGGCGCGGAGCTGCGTCACCGCACGGCCTGCGCGGACACGTGCTACGTGTACTCGAACACGCGCACGACCCGCACCACGCCCGACGTCTGCGACGCGAGACGCGCCGCGGAGTCCGCCTTCCGCGCGGCTGACGATGCCCATCAGGTAGACCACGCCGCGCTCGGTGACGACCTTGACGTTGTTGGCGTGGAACTCGTTGGCTTCCACGAAGCGCGTCTTGACCTTGGACGTGATCAGCGAGTCGTTGGAGCGATCCCCCATCGACGAAGGCGGCGCCACCACGAGCTCGTTCTGCACGCTGCGCACGCGGTCGGTGCGGCGGGCGAGGTCGCCGATCTCGTCGCGCGCTGCCGCGGTGGGCACTTCGCCGGTCAGCAGCACGACGCCATTGAAGCTCGTGGCGTTGAGATGGACGTTGGTCCCGTGGTTCACGCGCGCGGCGTCCTGGACCTTGAGCTCGATGGTTTCGTCGTCGACCTGCGCGCCGGTGGAACGGCGGTCCGCCGCGACGAGGACGGTACCCCCGACGGCGGCGCCGACCACCAGCGGAACGCAGCCGGTGAGCAGCGGCGGCGCGATCACGAGCGTGACCGCGACGGCGAGTGGGAGCGCGCGAGCGCGAAATTTCATGTGTCTTCTCCGAGCAAGGTGTTGTCGATGGCGTCGCAGATGCAATGGATCGCGAGCAGGTGCACTTCCTGGATGCGCGCCGTGCGTTCGTGCGGCACGCAGATGTTGACGTCCCCGGCCTTGAGCATCCGGCCGATCTGCCCGCCGTCCCGGCCCGTCAGCGCCACGATGCGCATGTCGCGCTCGTGGGCGGCGGCGATCGCCGCGACGACGTTCGCGGAGTTGCCCGAGGTCGAGATGGCGAGCAGGACGTCACCGTGCGCACCCAGCGCGCGCACCTGCTTGGCAAAGACATGCTCGAAGGCGTAATCGTTCGCAATGGCGGTCAAAAGGGAGGTGTCCGTCGCGAGCGACAGCGCCGGTAGCTCCGGACGCTCGCGCTCGAACCGGCCGACGAGCTCGGCCGCGAAATGCTGCGCGTCCGAAGCGGAGCCGCCATTGCCGCAGGCGAGCACCTTGCCGTCGGCGAGCAGGCATTCCGTCATGACGGTGGCGGCGCGGGCGATGACGGGAGCCAGGGCTTCCGCGGCGTCGCGCTTCAGCTGCGCGCTGTCGTGGAAGTGCTGGCGAATGCGGGGAGTGAGATCCATCGATGCGTTCCGGCGGGCATTGTAGCAACGGCGCATGCTACCGCAGTCGCCTTCGGGCCCGGGTCACGCCAGCATCGAGCCCCGATCACGTCGAGATGACGTCGCGCATCCACTCGATGCGTCCGGGATCGAGCGCGTCGAGCAGCATCGCATCGAACCGGCACGGGGGCGAGGAACGTAGCGTGGCGAGGTACTGCTCCGCGGCGAGGACGAGGCGCGCCTGCTTCGTGGCCGTGATGCTGGCCGCGGCGCCGCCGAACGCGCCGTGCTGGCGCAGGCGCACTTCGACGAAGACGATCGTGTCGCCGTCCCGCGCGATCAGGTCGATCTCGCCACGGCGGGTACGCCAGTTGCGGGCCACGATCACGAGACCGTGCGCCGCGAGATGGCGCGCCGCGAGGGCCTCGGCGGCGGCACCGGCCACGGTCGTCCCGGGCTTGACCGCCATTCAGTGACGATCGTCCGCGACCACGTGCCCGCTCTCGAAGCGCATCATGCGGCCTTCGCGCGCGATCTGCCGGTTCGCCTCGAGCGTGAGATGGCCCGTCGCGCCTTCCATGTCCAGCTTGTCCGGCGGGCCGCGCTCGAAGGCCACCGCGACCTGCAGCGCGTCGTAACCCAGGGCATAGAGCCGGTCGAGGGCTGCGTTGGGCCAGTCGCGGCGCGGGATGCCGGCGAGACTGGGATCATCGGGGTCGGCGAGCCACGGCAGGTCGACGAAGCGGATCGCATCGAGATCGTTCAGCACCTCGGGTGGCTGGCGATCGTTGACCTGGCTGCTCGCGTACACCGGCGTCTGCGGCAGGTAGGGCTTCGCGACGGCTGCATCGTCGGGACCCGCAGCGAGCAGGATGGCGTCGACCGGCGTGCGCGCGAGCTCCTTGCGCAATTCCATGAGCGCGTCCGGCGCGCGCAGCAGGCGGAACGCCGCGGGCGGGCCCCCGCCTTCCATGATCCATGCGCTCGTGAAGCTCGCGGCGAAGCGCCGCTGCAACGGCGAATCGTTGGCGACGATGGCGACGTCGCGAACGCCATCGATGCGCATGGTGCGCGCGATCTGCCGTGCCTCGCCTTCGATCGACAGCGCGAGCGTGAATACGTGATCGGGCAGCCGGACGCCTTCGTCGACCTGATTGAGGGCGATGGTCCACGGCAACTCGGTCGACTCGGAGGCGAGCGCCTTCACGTCGTCGCGCAACAGGGGCCCGACGATGACGCCCGCGCCGGCGCGCTTCGCCTTGTCGATCGCATCGAGCACGTCGCCGTCGCCGTGCGCGATCACCACCACCCTGGCATTGGACCGCTCGGCCGCGGCCTTGAATCCTTCCGCGACGGCCTCCGCGGCGCGGCCGAAGCTGGGCGATGCGAGCGGGAGCACGAGCGCGATCGTTACCGGACCGGAAGCCACCGCGGCTGGCGGGGCGGGCCCGAACTGCGGCGGCGCCGGCAGGACGCGCATCTCCGTGCCGGAGGGAGCCTCCACAGGTGGCGCCATCTCCTGCGGAATCACCATTCCCACCGGTGGTGGCAGTGGCGGCGCGGGTGCGTAGGTCACCGCAGGAGCCGGCGGAGGCGAGGGTGCAGCCGCGGGTGGAACGACGATGCGTTCGCGCGCGGGCGGCGGACTGCTTGCCGGTCCTGCGGGTCGCGTGGACAATGCAGGCGCGCAAGCGGCGAGCGCTGCCGTGATCGAGCCGACCAGCAGCACGCGAATGGCGACAGCGAACGGGCGCGCGGGGATGGAGAAGCCTTTGGTGCGCAGGAAGTGCAGGTTCATGACGTGAACCTCGGGCAGGAGGAGGGCGCTGCCGAAGCAGGCGCCGGCGAACCCGTCTTCCGGGCGCAAGGCGGCTCATTATATGTGGTCGCCACGCCGCTCGGGAACCTGCGCGACATCACGCTGCGCGCACTCGACATCCTGCGCACGGCGGATGTCATCGCGGCCGAGGACACGCGCGTCAGTGCCGTGCTGCTGCGGCATTACGGCATCGGCTCGCGGCTGCTGTCGTTGCATGCACACAACGAGGCGGCGCGCGCCGACGTGCTGCTCGCCCGCCTCGCCGAAGGCCGCAGCGTCGCGCTGATCAGCGATGCCGGCACGCCTGCGGTCAGCGATCCCGGCGCACGCGCCGTGGCCGCGGTGCGCGCAGCGGGCTTTCCGGTCATTCCCGTTCCCGGTCCGAACGCGGCCATCGCTGCGATTTCCGCGGCGGGGCTCGACGCGGAGCAGTTCCTGTTCGCAGGCTTCCTGCCATCCACGCGCAAGGCGCGCGAGGCTTTCCTTGCGCGCATCGCGCGGCTGCCTTGCGCCATCGTGGTCTACGAGGCGCCCCACCGCGTGCTCGCGACGATCGCCGACCTCGCGCGGCTGCTGGACCCGGCGCGACCATTGACGATCGCGCGCGAGCTCACCAAGCGCTTCGAGACCATCGCGACGATCCCGTTGCAGGAAGCGGCAGCGTGGATGGCGGCCGACCCCAATCGCGTGCGGGGCGAGTTCGTGCTCATCGTCGATGCCGCGCCGCGCGCGGCCGACGCGGCACTCGCGCCAAGCGTGCTCGACGACACCGCGGAGCGCTGGCTGCAGGCGCTGCTCGCGCATCTGCCGCCCGCGCAGGCCGCGCGGATCGCCGCCGAAGCGACAGGCATGCCGCGCGACGCCATCTACTCGGAGTTGATCGCCCGGCGCGGACGCCAGGACGAAGACTGAAGGTTGCGCGGGCGAACGAAACGCGACCCGCCGCGTCCGTTACGCGACGGGACCCTCGCACACGACGGGGTCGCCCACGCGCAGCGTGCCGCCGCTTCGCACGCGCGCCGTCATGCCGCCGTGGCCGCGCATCGCGTTGTAGCCGCCGGGGCCGAGAGCATCCTCCATGCGCGAGCACGGATCGCACGGGCCGGTGAGCTCGAGCACCACGTCGGCACCGAGGCGCAGCGTCAGCACGACGTCGTCGAACAACGGCCGCGCGGCGATCAGGTTGAGACCGGAGATCACGAGATTGCGGCGCACGAGCGCCGGGTCGATGGCATCGCGGCCGAGCAGCGCACCGACGACCGCGAGATGCTCCGCCTGCACGAGCGTCACCTGTCGCTTGCTGCCTCCGGACTGGCGCGATGCCCGCAACGCGGCGCGGTCGCCCTCGAGGCCGCGTCCCGCAACGACGGCTGCTTCGTTCACCGCGACGGCGCGCGCACCGCGGTCCGGGCGCAGCAGGATCGCCTCCAGGCGGCCGGCGCGCGGGAAATGGCGCACGAGGTCGCGCAGCTCGCTCATGGCTGCCGGCGTCAGTAGCGCGCGTTGCCCGGCGTGCGCGGGAACGGGATCACGTCGCGCACGTTGTTGAGCCCCGTCGCGTAAGCGATCGTGCGCTCGAAGCCGAGGCCGAAGCCCGCGTGCGGCACCGTGCCGTAGCGCCGCAGGTCGCGATACCAGGCGTAATGCTCCTTGTCGAGGCCGGCTTCCGTCATGCGTGCATCGAGCACGTCGAGGCGCTCCTCGCGCTGGCTGCCGCCGATGATCTCGCCGATGCCCGGCGCGAGCACGTCCATCGCGGCGACCGTGGCGCCATCGTCGTTGAGGCGCATGTAGAACGCCTTGATCTCCTTCGGGTAGTTCATGAGGATCACGGGCTTGCCGACATGCCGCTCGGCGACGTAGCGCTCGTGCTCCGACTGCAGGTCCATGCCCCAGGCCACCGGGAACTCGAACTTCTGCTTCGCCGACTGCAGGATGCGGATCGCCTCCGCGTAGTCCATGCGCACGAACTCGGCTTCCACGATGCCCTGCAAGCTTCGCGATGACGCCTTTCTCGATGCGCTCCTCGAAGAACGCCATGTCGTCGCCGCGCTCCTCGAGCACGGTGCGGAACACGTGCTTCAGAAGGGCCTCGGCGAGGGTCGCGTCGTCCGCGAGGTCCGCGAACGCGATCTCCGGCTCGATCATCCAGAATTCCGCCAGGTGGCGGCTCGTGTTCGAGTTCTCCGCGCGGAAGGTCGGCCCGAACGTGTACACCTTCGACAGCGCCATGCAGTACGTCTCGACGTTGAGCTGGCCCGATACCGTGAGGAAGGTGTCGCGGCCGAAGAAATCCTGGCGTGAAGTCGATCTTGCCCGCCGGGGTGCGCGGCAGGTTCATGAAGTCGAGCGTCGAGACGCGGAACAGCTCGCCCGCGCCCTCGGCGTCGGAGGACGTGATGATGGGCGTGTTGACCCAGAAGAAGCCGCGCTCGTCGAAGAAGCGATGGATGGACTGCGCGATCGTGTGGCGCACGCGCGTGACGGCGCCGATCACGTTGGTGCGCGGCCGCAGATGCGCGACGTCGCGCAGGAACTCGAGGGAATGCGGCTTCGGCTGGATGGGGTAGGAATCGGGATCCTCCACCCAGCCCACGACGCGCAGCGCGGTGGCCTGCATCTCGAACGGCTGCCCCTTCGCGGGCGAAGGCACGATCGTTCCCGTCGCCTCGACCGCGCAGCCCGCAGTGACATGCAGGACCTCGTCGGCATAGTTCGGCGAGCGTGTTCGGAACGACGACCTGCACGGGATGGAAGCACGACCCGTCCGACACGTTCACGAACGAGATGCCAGCCTTGGAGTCGCGCCGGGTGCGCACCCAGCCGCGGACCGTGACCTGCGTCTCGGCGGGGGCCTCACCGCCGAGAATGTCTGCACAGCGAAGAACGGTGGTCATGGAAAAGCCTTGCGGGACGTGCGCTGCCCGAAGTGACGCGGGATGCATCGGGGTCTTGCGCGAGGCCGGTATTCTAGCTTCGCTTCGCTCCCATCCGACCGGTCGCATGACCTGATGCGTCCGGGCCGGCCCCGCGCCGGGAACGGCGCTGCTGCCCAGGTGTCACTCACCCATGCCTCCATCACCGATTTCCAGCCTGCACGGCCTGCGCTTCGACAATGCCTTCGTGCGCGAGCTACCCGCCGATGCCGAAGAGGGAACGCGACGCCGGCAGGTGCACGGCGCCCTGTACTCGCGCGTGGCACCCACGCCCGTTGCTGCGCCACGTCTCGTCGCGCATTCGCCCGAGGTCGCCGCGCTCCTCGGCCTCGACGCGGCAGACATCGCCAGCCCGGCATTCACCGACATATTCGGTGGCAATGCGCTGCTCAGCGGGATGGAGCCGTATGCGGCCAACTACGGCGGCCACCAGTTCGGGCAGTGGGCTGGTCAGCTGGGTGACGGCCGTGCGATCACCCTCGGCGAAGTCGTGCGGCCATCCGGCGAGCGGTGGGAGCTGCAACTCAAGGGCGCGGGCCTCACGCCGTATTCGCGCAGCGCCGACGGGCGCGCGGTGCTGCGCTCGTCCGTGCGCGAGTTCCTGTGCAGCGAAGCGATGCACCATCTCGGCGTTCCCACGACGCGGGCCCTCTCCCTCGTCGCCACCGGCGAGCGCGTGGTCCGCGACATGTTCTACGACGGCAACCCGCAGGCCGAGCCCGGCGCGATCGTGTGCCGCGTCGCGCCGTCGTTCATCCGCTTCGGCAACTTCGAGCTGCCGGCGGCGCGCGGCGACGTCGGCCTCCTCGAGCAACTCGTCGCGTTCACGATCCGCCGCGATTTCCCGGAGCTCGGCGCGCCCGCGGAAGGTCCCATCCCCGAGTCGATCCGCACCATCTGGTTCCACGAGGTCTGCATGCGAACGGCGCGCATGATCGCGCACTGGATGCGGGTCGGCTTCGTGCACGGCGTCATGAACACGGACAACATGTCGATTCTCGGCCTGACGATCGACTACGGACCGTACGGCTGGATCGACGACTACGATCCCGACTGGACGCCGAACACGACGGATGCCCACGGCCGCCGCTACCGCTTCGGCCAGCAGCCGCACGTCGCCTACTGGAATCTGCACCAGCTTGCGAACGCGCTCGTGCCCGCGTTCCCGTCGACGGAACCGCTCGAGGCCGGCCTGCAGCGCTACGTCGACGTGCTGATGGCGGAGGAGCGCGCGACGGTCGCGGCGAAGCTGGGGTTGCGCGAATGTCTCGACCCGGATCCGGAGCTGATGCAGGCGCTGCACGGCCTGCTGCGCGAGGCCGAGGTGGACATGACGATCTTCTTTCGCGCTCTGGCCGACGTCGACACGGGTGCGCCGACACTGGCGCCGCTTGCCGCCGCCTTCTATGACGACGAGAAGCGCCGGCAGGCGCAGCCGCAATTCGACGCCTGGCTCGCAAGCTACGCGGCGCGGGTGCGCCAGGACGCGCGGCCGGCCGGCGAGCGCCGCGCGGCGATGAATGCCGTCAACCCGAAGTACGTGCTGCGCAATTACCTCGCCCAGCAGGCGATCGATCGGACCGAGCAGGGCGACGACGGAGCGATCCGCGAGCTTCTCGACGTCATGCGCCGGCCGTACGACGAGCAGCCGGGGCGGGAGGAATTTGCTGCGCGCCGCCCGGATTGGGCGCGGCATCGCGCGGGCTGCTCGATGCTTTCCTGCAGCTCGTAAGCCACGGGCATCCTCCGTGCGTCCTCCGACTGAGCGTATGCTGCGCTGCGCCGCGCGGAACGCTTTCCACGCGTGGTTCCTTCGATGACCAACCCGACACGCACCCAGCAACGCATCGATCTCGCCGCGAGCGTGATCGTCGCCGTCGGGCTCGTGCTCGTCCTGCTGCTGCGGCTGCTGCCGGTGTTCCTCGCCGGCATGCTCGTCTACGAGCTCGTGCATCTCCTCGCCCCGGGCATGAACCGGCGCGTGGCCGACCAGCGCGCGAAAGTGGCGGCCGTGGCGTTGCTCGCGACGGTGGTGGTGGCGCTGATCGCAGGACTCTTCTTCGCCACGATCGTTTTCCTCGACGGCGGCGGCGGCAATCTGCCCGCGCTGCTCGTCAAGATGGCCGAGTTGCTGGAAAGCGCGCGCGACTCGCTGCCCGCGTGGCTCGCGGGGCAGGTGCCGCGCGGTCCGGACGACATGAAGGACTCGCTCGTGCAGTGGCTGCGCGGGCATTCGCGCGATGTGGGAACGTGGAGCGTCGACGTGTTGCGCGTGGTGGCGCACGTGCTCATCGGCATGGTGCTCGGGGCCATGGTGGCATTGCGCGAGGTGTTGCCCGAACCGCCGCCACGCCCTCTCGCCGCGGCGCTGCTCGCGCCCGTCGCCCGGCTCGCACTGGCGTTTCGCCGCGTCGTGTTCGCGCAGGTGCGGATTGCCGCCATCAACACGGCGTTCACGACGCTGTATCTCGCGGTGCTGCTGCCGGCATTCGGGGTGCACCTGCCGTTTCGCAAGACGCTCGTCGCCATGGTATTCATCACCGGCCTGCTGCCGGTGGTCGGGAATCTCATCGGCAACGCGGCCATCGTGATCGTCAGCCTGTCGACCTCGTTCCAGGTCGCACTCGGCTCGCTCGCTTTTCTGGTGGTGATCCACAAGCTCGAATATTTCCTCAACGCGCGCATCGTCGGCACGCGCATCCATGCCCATGCATGGGAGCTCATCGTCGCGATGGTGGCGATGGAGGCGGCCTTCGGCCTCGCAGGGCTCGTCGCGGCGCCCATCTACTACGCGTATCTCAAGGAGGAGCTCGGCGCGCGGGACCTCGTGTAGGCAGCGACGGCGCGACGATCGCTACGCGGGTGCGACGCATGGCGCTACCATGCGAGGCTCGAACCAAGGATTGCGACCATGGCAACGTCCCTCGTCGTCACGGTGATCGGCAGCGACCGGCCCGGCATCGTGAACCAGCTTTCCGATGCCGCGCAGCGCTTCGGCGCGAACTGGGCCGGCAGCCGCATGGCGAGCCTCGCGGGGCAGTTTGCCGGCATGGTGCATTTCGAGATCGGTGAGCAGGATGCCGATGCGCTCGCCGAGGCGTTGCGCAACCTCGAGCGCGCCGGGCTGCGCGTGGTGATCGTGCGCAGCGATGTGCAGCAAGCCCCTGGCGCGCGGCGCGGCGTGCGCCTCGAACTGGTGGGCCAGGACCGGCCGGGCATCGTGCGGGACCTGTCGGGCAGCCTGGCGCGGCTCGGCGTCAGCATCGACGAGCTGCACACCCAGGTCGTCAGCGCACCGATGTCCGGGGAGCGGCTGTTCGAGGTGAAGGCGCTGCTGGCCGTGCCGGCCGATCTGCAGAACGACGCGCTGCAACGCGAGCTCGAGACGCTCGCCAACGAAATGATGGTCGATATCGAGCTCGACACCGCGGCGACGGCGCCGCCCGCCTGAACGCGTTGCGCGAACCGGCAAGAGCGTCGGGCCTGGGCCGTGCTGGCGCCGCAGCCCTTGTGCGGGCGTCCGGTTGCTCCGGCAGGTGGTCAGCCGTTCGACAGCGGGGCAATGGGCTGCACGAAGCGGGGCGCAGCAGTGTTGCCGGCGGGCACCGCCGCGGCAACGACGTCCAGCGCCTGCGTGCTGCGTTGCCAGCTCGCGCGTGCGGCCCACGCTGCAACCGCGGCGATCACGAGCGCCAGAACGACCCCGGGCGCACCGGCGAGGACCTGCGATAGGGCTCCGGCCGCCGCGCTCGCCGCCACGAAGCCGGCGATGAGCCACAGCGCGCAGCGCACCCGCGCGCCCGAGCC
Source organism: uncultured beta proteobacterium (assembly GCA_963734575.1). Lineage (GTDB taxonomy): Bacteria > Pseudomonadota > Gammaproteobacteria > Burkholderiales > Casimicrobiaceae > CAIWHR01. The sequence goes on from CAVTHT010000017.1 coordinate 87,228, forward strand.
GCTCTGTTCTGATTGGGGAAGGCTGCTTATCGATTGAAGGCGTTCTTGCATGATGTTCTCCACTCTTTTGCGTGATCTGGAACTCGCGTTCAATCTATGCTTGGCCGTCACGCGGGGCCAATCGTATTTTCGGATGCGCGACATCGCAGGCGCGGATGGCGCATAAGATGAGACCGGCCGGGTATATCGGGGCACTCGGCACGTCGCGCGAAACTCCTTGCGGTACAGCCGCTTGGGCGCGCGTGGCCACGGCACCGCGCGTTAGCGGAGTGATCCGGCGTGGACCACGCCGCGTGGACGCGCCGGCGCCCGCAGCGCGGGACTGCCGTGCGATTGACCTCGGTCAACCTGCGGGACCGCGTGCAGGGCGACAATCCGTCGCAACAACTTCGGTCCACACTCCACGACGATGACAACGACTCTCGCTTCGGACCTGGTGCTCGACACCGACCTCGTGAAGAAGTACGACGGGTACGGCCCGCGCTACACGTCCTATCCCACCGCGGACCGCTTCCACGAGGGGTTCACCGCAGAGCACTACGTGAACGCCCTTCACGCCCGGAACGAGACCCGGCCCCGCCAGCCGCTGTCGCTGTACGTGCACCTGCCGTTCTGCAACACGCTCTGCTTCTACTGCGCCTGCAACAAGGTCATCACCAAGGACCACGGACGCTCGGCGAAGTACGTTCGCTACCTCGGGCGCGAGATCGCGATGATCAGCGCGCTGGTCGAAGGCAATCCGCATGTCGAGCAGCTCCACTGGGGCGGCGGCACGCCCACGTTCCTGTCGAACGAGGAGATGGAATCGCTGATGCGCATGCTGCGCGGCGGCTTCGCGTTCGATCCCGGCGCCGAGATCTCCATCGAGGTCGATCCGCGCAAGGTGGACACCGAGAACGATCGCCTTCCTCGGCCGGCTGGGTTTCAACCGCATCTCCGTCGGCATCCAGGACTTCGACCCCGCCGTGCAGAAGGCCGTGAATCGCATCCAGACCGAAGCAGAAACGCGCGGCGTGATCGACGCGGCGCGCGCCAACGGTTTCGTGTCGGTCAACGCGGACCTGATCTACGGCCTGCCGCTGCAGACGGTGCCGGGATTCTCGGTGACGCTCGACAAGGTCATCGCCGCATCCCCCGACCGCATCGCGCTCTACAGCTACGCGCACGTGCCGCACCTCTTCAAGCCGCAGCGGCGCATCTCGACGATGGAGGTGCCGTCACCGGAGCAGAAGCTCGCGATCCTCGCGCTCGCGATCGAAAAGCTCGGCGCGGCGGGTTACGTGTACATCGGCATGGATCATTTCGCGAAGCCGGGCGACGAGCTCGCCGTGGCGCAGCGCGAGCGCAAGCTGCACCGCAACTTCCAGGGCTATTCGACCAAGCCCGATTGCGACCTCCTCGCCTTCGGGATCTCGGCGATCGGCAAGGTCGGCGCCGCGTACGTGCAGAACGTGAAGACGCTCGACGAGTACTACGATCGCCTCGACGCGCGGCGCGCTGCCGGTCAAGCGCGGCGTCGAGCTCTCGGCCGACGATCTCCTGCGCCGCGACGTGATCCAGAAGCTCATGTGCAACTTCGAGCTCGACTTCGCCGCGGTGGAAGCGCAGTACGGCATCCGGTTCGCCGAGTATTTCGCGGCCGATCTCGACGCCGTGCGTCCGCTGGCGCAGGACGGCCTCGTCGATCTCGCACCGGGGATGATCAGGTCACGCCGCGCGGACGCCTGCTCGTGCGCACCGTCGCGATGCAGTTCGACCGTCACCTGCGCGAGGCGCAGCAGAAGGCCCAGTACTCGAAGGTGATCTGAGGCCGCGGGGCGCCGCGTTCAAACGCGACGAGCCTCAGTACGTCTCGACGTGGTAGCGGCCCTGCGCGCGCAGCGCGGGCAGGAGGGCCTCCCAGTCGAGGCCGTGCTCGCGGCAGGCATCACGGAACGCCTCGTCGACCCCGTGCTCCATGTCCTTGAGCCCGCAGATGAAGACGTAGCAGTTCTCGTCCGTGATGCGGCGCACCACGTCCGCGCTGCGCGCGCGAATGAGATCCTGCACGTACGTCTTGGGTTGTCCCGCGACGCGCGAGAACGCGAGGTTGATGTCGATGAAGTCCTTCGGCAGCTTCATGAGCGGGCCGAAGTAGGGAAGCTCGCCTTCGGAGCGCGCTCCGAAGAACAGCATGAGGTTCCCGCCTTCCTTGAGCTCGATGCGCCGCCGACGGCGCTCGGTCATCGCCCGCATCGGCGCGGAACCCGTGCCGGTGCACACCATGAGCAGGCTCGACCCCGGATGGTTCGGCATGAGGAACGACGTGCCGTACGGCCCCACGACCGTCGACCTTGTCGCCCTTCTTCAGGTCGCAGAGATAATTCGAGGCGACGCCCTGCACCGGATGTCCCTCGTGGTCCTGCGTGACGCGCTTGATGGTGAGCGAGAGGTTGTTGTAGCGCGGGCGCTCGCCATCGCGCGGGCTCGCCACCGAATACAGTCGGACGTGATGCGGCCGACCGTTCGCGTCGAGGCCCGGCGGCACGATGCCGATCGTCTGGCCCTCCAGCACGGGAAAGGTCGTCGCGCCGAAATCGAGCACCAGGTGCCGGATGTCGCTGGTCGCGCCGTCCGCCGTGAGCCGGAAATTGCCGCTCACGGTGGCGATGGCCGGCCGTGCGAGCGTGTACACGTTCACGTACGGATGCGCCGCCGACCACGGCGGGCACACCGCACCGCCCTGTCCCGCCGAAGCCTCCGCCGTGATCCGCGCGACATCGGGCGGAAGGTCCGTGGGCGGAGCGTCCTCGATCTCGACCTGCGCGGGCAGCGTGTCCCACGAGAGCTGCTGCTCGAGCGTGTACGCCTCGGCGCGCACGACGCGACGCCAGTTGTCGATCGCGCCGGTCGGGCAGGGCGAGATGCAATCGTTGCAGCCGTTGCAGATGGACGGGTCCACGACGTAATTGCGGCTGTCGTGGGTGATCGCGTCGATCGGGCACGTCTCCTCGCACGTGTTGCACCGGATGCAGATCTCCGGATCGATGAGATGCTGGCGGAGGATCGCCGCAGTCGCCTGCGGCGGGGCTGCTGCGTCGTTGCTCATCACGCGAAGCGCACGTACTCGAAGTCGAGCGGCTGGTTGTTGATGCCGCGCGCCGGCGGTGCGATCCAGTTCGCGAACCGCCCGGGCTCGACCACGCGCCCCATCAGCGAGGACACGTAGGCGCGATCCTGCGCGCTCGGCAGCCAGCGATCGACGTTGGCTTCCCATTCCGCGGCGCTCACCACGTTGCCTTCCGGGTCGATATGCGCGGCGGCGAGCGGGCCGATGCGGCGATGGAATGCCTTGTGCGGCACCTTGAGCGTGACGGGCACGCCGGTCTTGGCGATGATGCGGTTCCAGCGCTCCACGCCGGCGGCGGCGTCGCGGATGTAATCGTCGCGCAGCTTCTCGTTGAGCGCGTTGAGCGCCGGCGCCTCGATGGTCACCAGCCGGCCATCGCGCACCTCCAGCACGGGATAGGTCGCGCCCGCGAGCAGATGATCGTCCGCGATCTTCGTCTCCTCGAAGCGTCCCTTGAGGCCGGTCGAGTAGAACGTGGCCGCGTTCGACGACACGTCGGCGCCGAAGAGATCCATCGTCACGCTGAAGTGGAAGTTGAGGTAGCGCTGGATCGTCGGCAGGTCGATGAGGCCCAGCGCGCGGATCTTCGCCGGATCGTCGATGTGCTGCTGCGCCATCGTCTCCGCCGTGCGCTGGATGATGCGCCCGATGCCGCTCTCGCCCACGAACATGTGGTGCGCCTCTTCGGTCAGCATGAAGCGGCAGGTGCGCGCGAGCGGGTCGAAGCCCGATTCGGCGAGCGAGGCGAGCTGGTATTTGCCGTCGCGATCGGTGAAGTACGTGAACATGAAGAACGACAGCCAGTCGGGCGTGGGCTCGTTGAATGCGCCGAGGATGCGGGGGTTGTCGGCATCCCCCGAGCGGCGCTCGAGCAGAGCCTCGGCTTCCTCGCGGCCGTCGCGGCCGAAGTAGGCGTGCAGCAGGTACACCATCGCCCAGAGATGGCGCCCCTCCTCGACGTTCACCTGGAAGAGGTTGCGCAGGTCGTAGAGCGACGGGCAGGTGAGCCCGAGGTGGCGCTGCTGCTCGACGGACGCGGGCTCCGTGTCGCCCTGCGTGACGATGAGGCGGCGCAGGTTCGCGCGGTACTCCCCCGGCACCTCCTGCCACGCGGGCTCGCCCTTGTGCGCCCCGAAGTTCACCTTGCGGTCCGCTTCGGCGGGATTGAGGAAGATGCCCCAGCGATATTCCGGCATCTTCACGTAGTCGAAGTGCGCCCAGCCCTTCGGATCGACGCTGATCGCCGTGCGCAGGTACACGTCGATGCTGCTCGTGCCCTCCGGCCCCATGTCGGCCCACCAGTGCTGGAACTCCGGCTGCCAGTGCTCCAGCGCGCGCTGCAGCGTCTTGTTGCCGGCGAGGTTGACGTTGTTCGGAATCTTTTCGGCGTAGTCGATGGACATATCAGGGCTCGGGTTAATGGTTAACCGTTCTAGCGGCGCTACCTCGCGAAGCGAGGCCAAGCGCTGCTAGGGTCCGAAGTTCTCAAACGCGCTCCCAGCCGAAGCGGGCCTTGTTGCCGCTGCCGAAAACCTTCAGTGCGCCACTGGGTCCCACGGCGTTGGGCCGGATGAAGATCCAGTTCTGCCATGCCGACAGGCGGCCGAACACGCGCGTCTCGAGGGTTTCCGGCAGCCCGAAGCGCAGGTTCGCTTCCATGCCGGTGAGCGCATCGGGCGAGAGGCTCGCGCGCTCCTCGAGGGCGATGCGGATCTCGTCTTCCCAGTCGAGCTCGTCGGGCGCCACCGTGACGAGTCCGAGCGCGAGTGCGCGCGCCGCATCGATCGGCTCGCCCAGAGCGGCGTGCGCCGCGGCGATCGCCGCCTCGTCGCCGTAGAAGCGCGACGCGATGCGGCAAAGCCCGTTCACCATCGTGTACGGGCCGAAGTTCATGGCCGACAGGTGCAGCTGGGGCGCGCGCGCGGGCTCGTCGGGCAGGTCGAGCATGTAGCTGCGATCGGCGGCCAGCGCGAGCTCGAGGAGCGTGCCGGCGAAGCACGAGTCCGGCTCGATGAGCGCGTACATCGAGCGCGAGGTGACGTCGAGTCGCGCGAGCGTCCGCCGCAGCATGCCGATGGTTTCGCGCACGAACCAGTGGCCGCGCGTGCTCGTGCAGCGTGCGGTCCACGGCCAGCACGGCGTCTGCGGGTCACCCGTGGTCTTCAGCACCCACGTGCCGATCTCGAGCTCGTTGGTGCGCAGGAGGAGGATCGCGTCGTCGAGCTCGCGCGCCATCTGCAGCGGCCACCATGACGCACCCGCGCGGACGATGCCGTCGATGTCGGTTGGCGCGGCCGCCGCCGGCGCCGCGACGGTGATCGTCGCGCGGCGCGCGGGACGGTCGATCGCCACCGTGACGTTGGGATAACGATAGCCGTGGTCGTCGACCGCGCGCGTGAGCGGCGGCAAGGCGATGCCCTGCGCCGTCCGTGGGCCGGTCGCTCGCGGCGGCGAGCTCCAGGGCGCGCCGGCGCACCGTATCCATGAACTGCTGCGGCTTGGCGTGACCGTCGACGAGCCGCCACTCCTGCGCCCGCTGCGCGCGCACGCCCTCGGCGAGGGTGCAGAAGAGGTCCGCGTGATCGCGGCGCACGCGGCGCTTGTCGGTGAGCCGCGTCAGTCCGCCGGTGCCGGGAAGCACGCCGAGCAGCGGCACTTCGGGCAGGCTCACCGCCGACGAGCGATCGTCGATCAGGTAGATCTCGTCGCACGCGAGCGCGAGCTCGTAGCCGCCGCCGGCGGTGGTGCCGTTGCACGCCGCGATGAACTGGATGCCGGAATGGCGGCTCGTGTCCTCGATTCCGTTGCGCGTCTCGTTCGTGAACTTGCAGAAGTTGACCTTCCACGCGTGCGTCGACACGCCCGAGCATGAAGATGTTGGCGCCGGAGCAGAAGATGCGATCGCGTGCGCTGGTGAGGATCACGCTGCGCACTTCCGGATGCTCGAAGCGGATGCGCTGCAGGGCGTCGTGCAGCTCGATGTCGACGCCGAGGTCGTAGGAGTTGAGCTTGAGCTTGTAGCCCGGGTTGAGCCCGCGCTCCTCGTTCACGTCGAGGGCGAGGGTCGCCACCGGACCGTCGAACGCGAGCTTCCAGTGCACGTACCGGTCGGGGGACGTGTCGTACGTGTAGAAGCGCTTCGCATCCGACGGAGCGTCGTGCGGCGCCATGGCCATGGCGGCTTCGGTCATGCGGTCTCCCGGGAGTTACAGCGCGGTCGTGCCCGACAGCGCCGCGCGCAGCTTGCGCAGGCTCTGGTCGGGTGCGTCGCCCGCGGTGTCGAGGGTGATGTCGGCCTTGCGGTACAGCGGCTCGCGTGTGACGAGGATGCGCCGGAGGTCGTCCATCGCCTCCGCGCTGCCCTGCATGGGACGCAGGTCGCCCTGCGCGAGCACGCGTGCCATGTGCGCCTCCGGCGGCGCCTTGACCCACACCGTGTAGAAATGCAGCAGCAGCAGGTTGTAGGTTTCGGGTTCGGACACGATGCCGCCGCCGACCGCGAGCACCAGCGGATCGCGCGCCTGCATCACGGTTTCGAGGCAGCGGCGCTCGATGCGGCGGTAGCCGGCCTGTCCGTACAGCATGAAGATCTCGGACAGGCTCATGCCGGCATCGCGCTCGATCTCGTGGTCGAGCTCGATGAAGGCCATGCCGAGCGACTCGGCGAGGCTCCGTGCCGAGGGTGCGTCTTGCCGGCGCCGCGCAATCCGACGAGGGCGATGCGCCGGCGCCGCGCGGATTCCTCCGGACCGAAGTCGCGCATCAGGCGAAAGATCACGTCGTCGAGACGGTGCGCCGGCAAGCTGGTCGAGGAAGCGTCGGATGAGCCGCTGCTCGGGGTCGGGGTTCGCGGTCGCCGAGCAGATCCGTCAGCGGCAGCGTCGAGCGCACGCGCGACGCTGCGCAGCAGCAGCACCGAGGCATTGGCCTCGCCGGCTTCGAGCTGCGCGAGGTAGCGCTCCGAGACTTCCGCTTCCTGCGACAGCGTCTTGCGGGCCATGCCGCGACGCTCGCGCGCCTCGCGCACGTGCCGGCCGACGGCCGCGAGGAAACGCGTCGTCGTCCGTCGATTCGGCGCGGGTGAGGGGTGGATGCGGCGGCCGCCATCGATGCCTGCACTATATCCGGAGAGCGCGCACTATAGTGCAGCGCTCTGCCGGGGGTCAAGGCCTCGGCTGGCGCGGGCGCCGGCGACCCTGCCCACTCGGCGCCGGCGTTCCGTCCACGGAGCCTCTTGAGGCGTATCACCGGTATGCGCTATTGTGCTTGACGGCCTTCCCGCTGCGATCTAAATTGCCGCCCACCGCGCCCGGTACGTCGCGCTCCTTCCCTGTCATGGACCCTGCCGCCTTCACCGATCTCATCGCCGAAGTGACCGCACGCATCCACGGCCAGCCCGTGGACGCCGCGCTGGAGCGCACAGCTCGCGGCCGAGTTTCCGGCGGACGGCGAGGCCGTTGCGCGCATCCGCGCCGCGTGCGAGGCGGCCATCGCGGCGGGGTGGATGTGCAATCGCGAGCACGCCGGCATCCGCTACGGGCGCGTGGTGAAACCGGGCGAGGCGACGCACGGTTTCAGCGTGGACGTCGTCGACATGAAGGACGTCGCCGGCGGACATCACCGACATCCGCACGGCGAGATCGATCTCGTGCTGCCCATCGATGCCGACGCGCGCTTCGACGGTCGCGGCGCCGGGTGGGTGGTGTACGGGCCCGATTCCGCGCACGTGCCCACCGTCTCGGGCGGGCGTGCGCTCGTGCTCTACCTGCTGCCCCAGGGCGCCATCGAGTTCACCAAGAGCGCCTGAAACGCCTCCGGCCGAAGCCGGATGCAACCGCACTGGAGGAAGTGCCATGCCCGGCTTGAGCACGGCCGACCATCGGGTCAGCCCACCGCGGATCGAGATTCCGCGCGAGTACAACGCGGCGCACGACCTGCTCGAGCGCAACCTGCAGGCGGGCCGCGCGCAGAAGACGGCCTTCATCGACGACGCGGGGTCCATCACGTACGGCGAGCTCGCGCTGCGCGTCAACCGGTTCGCCAACGCCCTGCGCGAGCTCGGCATCGCGCAGGAGCAGCGCATCCTCGTCTGCATGCTCGATACGCTCGACTGGCCGACGGTGTTCCTCGGCGCGATCAAGGCGGGCGTCGTTCCGGTGGCGGTCAACACCCTGCTCACCACCGCCGACTACGAGTACATGCTGCGCGACAGCCGCGCGCGTGCGCTTCTCGTGTCTCCGGCGCTGCTGCCGGTGTTCGCGCCGCTGCTCGGGCAGCTCCCGCACCTGCAGCACGTCATCGTCGCGGGCGGCGATCCGGGCGAGCATCGCTCGCTCGCGCAACTGCTCGCGGCGGCGAGCGACCGTTACGAACCTGCGGACACGACGGCCGACGACGCCTGCTTCTGGCTGTATTCGTCGGGATCGACGGGCGCGCCCAAGGGCACCGTGCATGCGCACTCGAGCCTCGTCACCACCGCGGAGCTTTTCGCGCGTCCGGTGATCGGCATCCGCGAGAACGACGTCGCGTTCTCGGCGGCGAAGCTCTTCTTCGCCTACGGCCTCGGCAATGGCCTCACGTTTCCCGATGAGCGTCGGCGCGACGACGGTGCTGATGGCCGAGCGGCCAACGCCCGCTGCGGTGTTCGCGCGCCTGCGCAAGCGTCAGCCGACGATCTTCTATGGCGTGCCGACGCTGTTCGCCGCGCTGCTCGCAAGCCCCGACCTGCCGCGCCGCGGCGAGCTCGCGATGCGCCTGTGCACGTCGGCCGGCGAAGCGTTGCCCGCGGACATCGGCCGGCGCTGGACCGAGCACTTCGGCGTCGAGATCCTGGACGGCATCGGCTCGACCGAGATGCTGCACGTGTTCCTGTCCAACAGCCCGGGTGCGGTGCGCTACGGCACCACCGGCAAGCCCGTTCCCGGCTACGAGCTGCGCCTCCTCGACGAGAAGGGCAATCCGGTCGCGCCCGGCGAGATGGGCGAGCTGCAGGTGAGCGGACCGACCGCCGCGCTCGCCTACTGGAACAATCGCGAGAAGACGCGCGCCACGTTCCAGGGCGCGTGGACGCGCTGCGGCGACAAGTACTCGGTCGATGCCGACGGGTACTACGTGTACGCGGGGCGCAGCGACGACATGCTCAAGGTCAGCGGCATCTACGTATCGCCCGTCGAAGTCGAGTCGGCGCTGATCACGCATCCCGCCGTGCTCGAAGCGGCCGTGATCGGCAAGTCCGACGAGGAGCAGCTCATCAAGCCGATCGCCTTCGTGGTCCTGAAGAGCGGGCACGAGCCCACCGATTCGCTCGCGGGCGAGCTGCAGCAGCACGTGAAATCGCGCCTTGCGCCGTTCAAGTATCCGCGCTGGATCGAGTTCATCGACGAGCTGCCGAAGACCGCCACGGGAAAGATCCAGCGCTTCAGGCTGCGGGCGCGCCTGGGCGCTTGAAAGTGCAGCCAGCCATGCGAAAATGCGCCGCCACGCCCCATGACAAGCATCATTACGAGGAGAGAAGACGATGAAGCTGTTCGAACATTCGCCGCGCATCGGCCGCGTGTCCGGCGCGGTTGCCGCCGCGTTGTGCGCCGCGTTGCTGCTGCCCGCTGCACCGGCGGTTGCACAGGGCAAGATCAAGGTCGGCCTGATGCTGCCCGTACACCGGCACGTACGCCGCGCTGGGGAACGCCATCACCAACGGCTTCAAGCTCGCCGTGCAGGAGAATGGCGGCAAGCTCGGTGGCCGCGACATCGAGTACTTCTCCGTCGACGATGAGTCCGATCCGGCGAAGGCTCCCGAGAACGCCAACAAGCTCGTGAAGCGCGACCAGGTGGACGTGCTGGTCGGCACGGTGCATTCCGGCGTCGCGCTCGCGATGGCGAAGGTCGCGCGCGACAACAACACGCTGCTCGTGATTCCGAATGCGGGTGCGGACGACATCACCGGTCCGATGTGCGCACCGAACATCTTCCGCTCGTCCTTCTCCAACTGGCAGCCGGGCTACGCCATGGGCAAGGTCGCGGCCGAGCAGAAGAAGAAGACGGCGGTCACGTTCACGTGGAAGTACGCCGCCGGCGAGGAGTCGACGCGCGGCTTCAAGGAAGGCTTCGAGGCGGGCGGCGGCAAGGTCGTCAAGGAGATGACGCTCCCGTTCCCGACCGTCGAGTTCCAGTCGTACCTGACCGAGATCGCGTCCCTCAAGCCCGACATCGTGTACGTGTTCTTCGCGGGCGGCGGCGCGGTCAAGTTCGTGAAGGACTACGCTGCTGCAGGGCTCAACAAGACGATCCAGCTCGTCGGGCCGGGCTTCCTCACCGACGGCACGCTCGAAGCGCAGGGCGATTCCGCGCAGGGCCTGCTCACGACGCTGCACTACGCCGACGGCCTCGGCAACGCCAAGGACAAGACGTTCCGCGCCGCGTACGTCAACGCGTACAAGAGCGAGCCGGACGTGTACGCGGTGCAGGGCTACGACGCGGCGCAGCTCCTCGCGGCGGGACTCAAGTCGGTGAACGGTGACGTGAGCAAGCGCAAGGAGCTCGTCGCCGCCATGGAGTCGGCCAAGATCGACAGCCCGCGTGGCGCGTTCACGCTGTCGAAGGCGCACAACCCCGTGCAGGATATCTATCTGCGCAAGGTCGAAGGCAAGGAGAACAAGCTCGTCAACGTCGCCGTCAAGGGTCTCGCCGATCCGGCGCGCGGCTGCAAGATGTAGCAATTCCGAGGCCGATCTCGCGTTAGCATTCCGAACTGACCGGCCCGTGGGGCCGGACACGACTTCCATCGCGGTCGTGTCCGGCCCCATTTCGCATGGACATCTACTCCTTCCTCATCCAGATCCTGAACTCCGTCCAGTACGGCCTGCTGCTGTTCCTGGTCGCGAGCGGACTGACGCTGATCTTCGGCATCATGGGCATCATCAATCTCGCCCATGGCAGCTTCTACATGATCGGCGCCTACATGGCGTACTCGCTGTCGTCGCTCACCGGCAGCCTGTTCATGGCGATCGTGCTGGGCGTGATCCTGAGCGTCGCCCTGGGCATGCTCCTGGAATGGGGCCTCTTCAGCCACCTGTACAAGCGCGACCATCTCGAGCAGGTGCTGCTGACCTACGGCCTGATCCTGATCTTCGAGGAGCTCCGCAGCCTCATCGTCGGCAACGACGTGCATGGCGTGAACGTCCCCGAGATCCTGAACCGCTCGATCGCGCTCACGGAGACGCTGAGCTATCCCATCTATCGCCTGTTCATGTCCATGGTCTGCCTCGTTCTCGCGGCCATGCTGTACGCGCTCATCCGGCGCACGCGCCTGGGGATGATGATTCGCGCGGGGGCGTCGAACCGCGAGATGGTGCAGTCGCTCGGACTCAACATCAATCTCGTCTACCGGCTGGTGTTCGCGCTGGGGGTCGCGCTGGCGGCGTTCGCCGGCATGATCGCGGCGCCGGTGTCCTCCGTGTACCCCGGCATGGGCAACGCAGGTGCTCATCATCTGCTTCGTCGTGGTGGTGATCGGCGGCATCGGCTCGGTGTGGGGCGCACTCGTGGCCGCGTTGCTCATCGGCTTCGCGGACACGTTCGGCAAGGTGCTCATCCCGCAGGCCGCCGGCGTGACGGTCTATCTCCTGATGGCTGCCATCCTGCTGTGGAAGCCCGAAGGCCTCTTCCGGCGCTGACGTGCAGACGACGATCGCCGAAGCTCCGCCCGTCGCACGTCGTGCCTCGCAGGTGCAGCGCGCCGCGTGGGCCGTCCTGCTGACGGTGGTGGTGGCGTTCCCGTTCGCGGCGCCGCCTTCTACACCGAGCTCGCCACCAAGGTCATGATCCTCGCGATCTTCGCGATGAGCCTCGATCTCCTCGTCGGCTACACGGGCATGGTGTCGTTCGGTCACGCAGCGTATTACGGCGTCGGCGCGTACACCCTCGGGCTGCTCGCGCCCAAGTACGATCCGGCAAGCCTGTGGAGCACGCTGCCCGCCGCGATGCTGTGTCGCGGGGCTCGCGGCGTTCGTCGTCGCGCTGTTCGTGGTGCGCGTGCGCGGCATCTACTTCATCATGGTGACGCTCGCCTTCGCGCAGATGTTCTATTTCGTGTTCCACGATACGGACTTCGGCCGCGGCTCCGACGGCATCAGCATGAACTTCAAGCCGACGGCCGCGATCGGCAGCTTCACTCCGCTCGACCTGTCCAACATCGTGCACGGCTACTTCTTCGTGCTGGCGATCCTGCTGCTCGTGCTCGCCTTCCTGCGCGTGGTGCTGCGCTCGGCGTTCGGCCGCGCGCTGCAGGGCATCCGCAGCAACGAGCATCGCATGCGCTCGCTCGGCTTCCCGGTGTACTGGTACAAGGTCGCGAGCTTCACCCTCGCCGGCGCCCTCGCGGGGCTCGCGGGCTACCTGTCGACGATGCAGTTCGGCTTCGTCAACCCGGAGATCCTGTCGTGGCACCAGTCGGGCAACGTGCTGCTGATGCTGATCCTGGGCGGCCTCGGGACGCTGTATGGCGGCATCGTCGGCGCTTTCGTGTTCGTCGCCCTGCAGGAGATCTATTCGTCGCTGACGCACGCACTGGCAGCTGCTCCTCGGCGGCACGATCGTCCTGCTCGTCATCTTCCTGCCCGGCGGGCTCTCGAGCGTCGGCGCGCGGTTCCGGCAGGTGCTGATCGGCGAGCCACGCGCGGACGACGAGCGTGACTGACGCGATCCTGCGGACGACCGGGCCTCACGAAGCGCTTCGGCGGGCTCGCCGCGGCGCAGAACGTGGCCATCGCCCTCGAGCAGGGCCGCGTGCACGCGCTGCTCGGCCCCAATGGCGCCGGCAAGACCACCGTCATCAACCTGCTCTCGGGCGACCTGCCGGCGAGCGGCGGCACGATCCTCTACAAGGAGCGTGACATCACGCGCATGCCGGCCGATCGCCGCTCGCGCCTGGGGATCGGCCGCAGCTACCAGAAGACCAACATCTTCCCGGCCTTCACCGCGCTCGAGAATTGCCGCCTCGCCGCGCAATCGCGCGCCGCCGCGCGTGCTCCATCTCTTTCGCGATGCCGATCGGCATGCGCCGACGATGACCCTGGCGCGGCAGGCGCTGCACGACGCCGGATTGGCCGACTGCGCGCCGCGGCCGGCGGCGACGCTGAGCCATGGCGAGCAGCGCCAGCTCGAGATCGCCATGGTGCTCGCCACCCGGCCCGACGTGCTGCTGCTCGACGAGCCGCTCGCCGGCATGGGCGCGGAGGAGGCGCAGCGGATGGTCGAGCTCCTGAAGCGACTGCGCGACAGTCACGCGATCCTGCTGGTCGAGCACGACATGGACGCGGTGTTCGCGGTCGCGGACGTGATCACCGTGATGGTCAACGGGCAGGTGCTGGAGAGCGGCACGCCCGAGCAGATCCGCGCGAGCGCGAGGGTGCGCGAGGCCTATCTCGGCACGGACGAGGACGTGCAGCATCTGCGCGCCGCGGCTGCGGTCGCGCCCGCTGCGGGCGAAGCGCAATGAGAGCGAAGCGATGAGCGAGGCACTGCTCGAGGCCCGCGAGCTGCACACGTACTACGGCGCAAGCCACATCCTGCACGGCATCGATTTCCGGATCGACCGCGGCGAGACGGTGGGGCTCATGGGCCGCAACGGCATGGGCAAGACGCACGCTGATCCGCTCGATGCTCGGGCTCGTGCAAGCCGCGGCACGGCGAGGTGTTCGTGCGCGGCACGCCGATGACCCGCGCGGAGCCTTATCTCATCGCACGGCAGGGCATCGCCTACGTGCCGGAGGGACGCGGCATCTTTCCCAATCTCACGGTCGAGGAGAACCTCGTCATGGCCGCGCGTGCAGGCGCCGACGGGCGGCGCGAGTGGACGTTCGAGCGCGTGCTGGCGACCTTTCCCGCGCCTCTCGGAGCGCCTGGAGCACGGCGGCTGGCAGCTCTCGGGCGGCGAGCAGCAGATGCTCACCATCGGCCGGGCGCTGCTGACCAATCCCGATCTGCTGATCCTCGACGAGGCGACCGAAGGGCTCGCGCCGCAGATCGCGCACGAGATCTGGCGCATCCTCGGCGACATCCGCGGTCACGGCATCGCCACCCTCATCGTGGACAAGAACTACGCCGCGGTGACCGCGATCGCGCAACGCTACGTCATTCTGGTGAAGGGGCGCGTCGTCTTCGCGGGCGCGAGCGACGCGCTGCTGCAGGACCGCGAGATGCTCCACCGCCATCTCGGCGTCTGAATGGACTCACTGGCGGGAACGCTCGATCGTCGAAGCCGGCGGTCACCGTCTCGAGGTCGCGCGCATCGATCTCGGCCACGCCGCGCGACCGACGCTGGTGCTGCTGCACGAAGGACTGGGCTCGGTGGCGATGTGGCGGGATTTCCCGGGCCGGCTCGCGCACGCCGACGAGCTGCAACGCGATCGTGTATTCGCGCTACGGCTACGGCGGCTCGGATCCGCTCGCAGGCAGCGCGTGAGGTGCGTTACATGCACGACGAAGCGCTGGTCGTGCTGCCGCAGCTGCTCGATCGCCTGCGAGATCGTGCGAGCCGATCCTGGTGGGTCACAGCGACGGCGCATCGATCGCGCTGATCCATGCCGGCGCCGATGTCAGACCGGTGCGCGCGCGTCGTCGCGATGGCGCCGCACGTGATGGTCGAGGACATCTCGGTCGAGAGCATCGCCGCGGCGAAGGTCGCCTACGAGACCACCGATCTGCCGCCAGCGCCTCGCGCGCTATCACGCGCGACGTCGAGTCGACGTTCCGGGGCTGGAACGACATCTGGCTGCATCCCGGATTTTCGCGCGTGGAACATCGAGGAGTATCTCGCCGGCATCGCGTGCCCGGTGCTGGCGATCCAGGGCGAGCGACGACGAGTACGGCACGATGGAGCAGGTCGCGGCGCATCGCGCGCACTCGTTGCGCGACGCCGAAGTTCTGGCGCTCGAGGATTGCCGCCACTCGCCGCACCGCGACCAGCCGCAGGCGGTGATCGAGGCGATCACGCGGTTCGTCGATCGGGTCGCCTGACGCGACGGTGTTGCGGCACCGGGCGGTGGATTACCCGCCCGGCGCCGTCAGTCGGTGTAGCGCGGCGGATCGGGATCCTCGGCCCAGTTCGCCGGTGGCACCGGCACCTTCGCCGAGCCACGCCTTCACGAGCTCGACGTGCTCGCGCTCTTCGTCGCGCGAGGCTCACGCGCCGCATCGCGAACCGGCCCGGCTCGTGGCCACGGCGGCGAGATCGCGCGAAGAAGCGCGCCGCACGTTCCTCGCTCCGCAGCGCGATCTGGAGCGCGTGATAGGGCTGCATGAGGTAGTGGATGCTATCGCTCGCCGACGGTTTCCGGGCCTTCGGCACCGCGCGGGCCATGGCGGTGACGGCGGCGGCCGGCGCCGTGCTCCAGCCCATCTGGTCGAGCAGCGTACCGCGCGTGCTTGCGCTCGACGTCCGCCATCGTGCGGAAGAGCGTCGTGACGTCGACGTTGTTGTGCATCTCCATCGCGTCGGCGAGCTCGTCGTAGCGTTGCGCCGGCCTCGTTCTCCATGGCGATCGCCTGCGCCATGAAGTCGTCGAGCGAGCTCAGGGACTGGCTCCGGCGTGCGTTGCCGCACCGGCAACGTGTGAACGCGTGATCGTCATAGCGCGAACTCCGCTTCGAGGTCCTCGAGCGTGGCACTCGCGGCGGGCGCGGCGGCGGATAGGGGCGACGGTCGCCGGCATAGAGCACGCCGATGTTGAAACCGTCGTCGGTCATGATCCGGCGCGCCGCGCGTGCGGCGTCGTCAGTCGCCGCCACCGGCGCGGCATGCACCTGCTCCTTCCAGCCGCGCTGCTCGGGCCGGAACGTGACGCACGGGCTCAGGACCTCGACGAACGAGAATCCCGGATGCCGGATCGCCTGCGCGATGATGTCGGCGGTGCCGTTCGGGTCGCCGGAGAAGGCGCGTGCGACGAAGTTGGCGCCGGCGGCGAGCGCGATCACCAGCGGATGGAACACGCGCAGCCCGGTGCCGCCGGGCGAAAGCTTCGAATCCCAGTCGGGCTCGGTGGTCGGCGAGGGCTGTCCCTTGGTCATGCCGTACACGTGGTTGTCCATGACGACGTAGGTGACGTCGACGTTGCGGCGGCAGGCGTGCAGGAAGTGGTTGCCGCCGATCGAGTAGCCGTCGCCGTCGCCACCGGCCACGATCACCATCAGCTCGGGACGCGCGACCTTGAGACCCGTCGCGGCGGCGAGCGCGCGCCCGTGCACGCCGTGGAAGCCGTAGCAGGTGGTGTAGGCCGGGAATGCGCGACGAGCAGCCGATGCCCGGAGACGACGACGACGTCCTCCGGGCGCCGGGCCGAGCTTCGCGAGCGCCTTGGTGATCGAGCGACAGCACGGAGTAGTCGCCGCAGCCGGGACACCAGATCGGCTTGTACGCAGACTTGTAGGTGGCGCCGTGCGCGGCGGTGCGCGCACTCGTGCAGGGCGCAGCGTCGTTCATGAGCGACTCCAGGCGAGGATGGCGTCGGCGAGCTCCGCCGGGGCGCAGCGGCAGCGGGCCCGGGCGATGGAAGCTCGCGACCGTGCAGTCGAAGTCGAGCATCGAGCGCAGGTAGCGGTAGCAACTGCCCGCCGTGGTTTTGCTCGACGACCATCAGGCGCGTCACTCCGGCGAGCGCCGCGTCGACACGTCCGGGCAGCATCGGCGCGAGCAGGCCGCAACGCGATCAAGTCGCAGGCGCACGCCTCTTGCGCCGCGAGCGCGACCGCTTCGCGCACGGCCGCCGTGATCGAGCCGAAGGTGATCACGGCGAGCGTGCTCGTCGCCCTCGATGTCGGCCCACTGCGCGCCGTAGTCGGATGGGTCGAGCTTGCGTGCGCGCTTGTCGAGCTGCAGGGCGTGCGCACGCGCCTGGCTGGTCGGAATGCCGCCTCGGTGTGCTCGAGTCCATCGGCGGTATACGTGCGTCCCGGGCGTCCCGGGAATCGCCATCGGCGAGACGCCCGATGGCGTATTGCGGTAGCGCTTGTAGTCGGGCGGTGTTCGCGGCGGCGGTGACACGACGCGGCCGCCGACACGGCGTCGATCGGACGATCGACGACGGCGCGCGACTGTCCCATGAACTGGTCGGAGAGCACGAGGGCGGCGGTCTGCAGCGATTCGGCCAGCTCGACGGCCCATTGGGTCGTGGCGATGCAGTCGGCGATCGACGTCGGCGCGAGCACGAGCCGCGGCGCATCGCCGTGCAATCCGCTGACGGCGAACGACGAGGTCGCTCTGTTCGCTCTTGGCCGGAATGCCGGTCGAAGGTCCGCCGCGCATCACGTCGACGACGACGATCGGAATCTCGGCGCTCACGGCGAGGCCGATGCCTTCGGCCATCAGCGCGAGGCCGGGACCTGCCGTGGCCGTGAGCGAGGGCACGCCCCCGTACGACGCGCCGATCACCATGTTGATCGAGGCGAGCTCGTCCTCGGCCTGGACGAGCGCGCCGCCGACGCGCGTGAGCGCCGGCGCCATCCACTCGAGGAGCTCGGTCGCGGGGGTGATCGGATAGGCGGCCACGAACCGGATGCCACCGCGCATCGCGCCGTAGCCCGCGGCCTCGTTGCCGGAGATGCAGCCAGCGATCGCCCTTGCGTTGCGCGGCCGCAGCGAGCGCAGGGCGGCGTTCGGCAAGCGCCGGCCGAGTGCGTGACGGCGCCTGCGAGTCCGACCCCCGCGTCGATCGCCGCGCAGGTTCGCTTCGAGCGCGGCCTCGTCGCGCTTCCAGGAGGCGCGCAATGCGGCGTGCAGCGCGGCCGGCGGAGTCCCACCAGCGTGCCCGCAAGGCCCAGCGCGACCATGTTGGTCCAGCTGCCGGGGATCGCCTTGGCGGTCTTCTTGAGCGGCACGCTGACGTGCTGCAGTCCCTCCCGCTTGAACGCGTCGGGACATTCCCCCTGGTCGGCGTCGCCGATGACGACTGCCGCCGCCGACGAGCGGGATCTCGTCCGCGAACTGGTGGATGTTGAGCCAGTCGATGGCGAGCAGCAGGTGAAAGCCGTCGTCGAGCGTGTGCACGGGCGCGTCGTCGATGCGCACCAGCGCCGCGGCCTCGCCGCCGCGGATCTGCGGGCCGCTGGTGCGCACCATGAGGCCGTAGCAACCGGCCTGCGCCGCGGCTTCCAGCAGCAGGGTGCCTGCGGTCATCACGCCGCTGCCGCCGCTGCCGGCGAGCGCGATCGAGATGCCTCCCGGTGCGCGGGCCGGCCGCACGGCTGGCGCCGCGCTCGTGTTCGTTCTATCGTCGAGGGTCACCAGGGTGTCCACGTCATCTCCTCGCACGTTTGGCTGTGCGCTGCGCGCCGCCTGCAATGGCGGATTCCGGCACGGCGCGACGCATGAGGCACATTAGATGCGGTGGCGCGCGCCACCCCCATTGATGCAGATCAATGCAACGCGATATGCCACCGCGCATGATGCCCGAAATCGGTATTGCAGTACCGTAATACGCCAATGCCGGTCCTGCGTGGCGGGACCGCGAAACGATGGCCGGCCGGGGCGGTTCCGGCGCAGCACCGGGAGGAGCTGGATGAGCATCGATGCGCACCGCTGGCTGATGACCGCTCGCGAGGTCCCGCTGTCGCGGGCCGGCTTCGACGCGTCGCCGGGGGCGGGCCAGGTGTCGATCGCGGTCGCCGGCTGCGGCGTGTGCCATACGGACCTCGGCTACTACTACGACGGCGTGCGCACCAACCAGCCGCTGCCGCTGGCGCTCGGCCACGAGGTGAGCGGCCACGTGGTTGCGGTGGGAGCCGGTTGCGAACCCTGGCTCGGGAAGGCGGTGATCGTCCCGGCGGTCCTGCCGTGCGGCGAGTGCGATCTCTGCCGGCGCGGTCTCGGCACGATCTGCCGCCATCAGAAGATGCCCGGCAACGACATCCAGGGCGGCTTTGCCAGTCACATCGTGGTGCCCGGGCGCGGACTCTGCGAAGTCGACGAAGCGCGGCTCGCCCGCAGCGGACTCACGCTGGCCGACGTGTCGATCGTCGCCGATGCGCTGACCACGCCGTACCAGGCCGTGCGCCGCGCAGGCGTCGCGCCCGGCGATCTCGCGGTCGTCGTCGGCGCCGGTGGCGTCGGCGGCTACTGCGTGCAGATCGCGCACGCGTTCGGCGCGAAGGTCGTGGCGATCGACGTCGACGACGACAAGCTCGCCTCCATCGCCCGCCACGGCGCGGGTCTCACGCTGAATGCGCGCCAGCACGACGCACGCAGCCTCAAGGCGGCCATCGGCGAGTTCGCCAAGGCGAACGGACTGCGGTCCACCGAGTGGCGCATCTTCGAATGCTCCGGCACCGCCGCGGGCCAGCTCACGGCCTTCGGGCTTCTGGTGCACGGCGCGACGCTGTCCGTCGTGGGCTTCACGATGGACAAGGTCGAGGTGCGGCTCTCGAACCTGATGGCCTACGACGCGCGCGCCCTCGGCAACTGGGGATGTCCGCCGGAAGCTTATCCCGAGGCGCTCTCGCTGGTGCTCGATGGCAAGGTTGCGATCAAGCCGTTCGTCGAGCCGCACGCGCTCGACGACATCAATCACGTTTTCGCGGCGGTGCACCGGCACGAGATCAAGCGCCGCGCCGTACTGGTTCCCTGAGGAGTGAAGATGAATGCACCGGATGCATTGCCCGTGAGCCGCGAATTCAAGAATCACGACCTGGTCGACGACATCAGCAAGCCCGGCGTGCGCTACGAGAAGCGCGCCGCGCGGCGGCCCGACGGCACGGAGGTCGCCGGGCTCTACAACGCCTGGATCACGCTCGACAACCCGACCCAGTACAACTCCTACACCACCGACATGGTGAAGGGCGTGATCCTCGCCTTCCGCGCGGCATCCAACGCGCGCGACGTGAACTGCGTCGTGTTCACCGGGGCCGGCGACAAGGCTTTCTGCACGGGGGGCAACACCAAGGAATACGCGGAGTACTACGCGGGACATCCGCAGGAATACCGCCAGTACATGCGGCTCTTCAACGACATGGTGTCGGCGATCCTGGCCTGCGACAAGCCGGTCGTCTGCCGGGTGAACGGCATGCGCATCGGTGGCGGGCAGGAGATCGGCATGGCATGCGACTTCTCCATCGCGCAGGACCTCGCGCGCTTCGGCCAGGCCGGTCCCAAGCACGGCTCCGCGCCGATCGGCGGCGCAACCGACTTCCTGCCGCCGATCATCACCGGCGAACGGGCCATGATCGCGGGGGTGCTCTGCGAGCCGTTCTCGGCCCACAAGGCGTACGGGTGGGGCATGCTCGCCGACATCGTTCCCGCGCTCAAGGTCGACGGCGCGTTCGTGGCGAATCCCATGGTCGAGACCCAGCGCACGCTCGACGCCTACGGGCGCTTCGTGTTCGGTGAGCCGAAGACCGGCGACGACGCGAAGGCAGCCAAGGCGCTGCTCGCCCGCGGCACGGTGGACCTGGCGCTCCTCGATCGCAAGGTGGACGAGCTGTGCGGAAAGCTCCTGCTCACGTTCCCGGACTGCACGACCAAGACCCTCGAGGAGCTGCGCAAGCCGAAGCTCGAGCGCTGGAACGCGAACAAGGAGAACTCCCGCGCCTGGCTCGCGCTCAACATGATGACCGAGGCGCGCGCCGGATTCCGGGCATTCAACGAAGGCACCAAGGATTCGCGCGAAGTGGACTTCGTCGCGCTCCGCCAGGCGCTGGCGCGCGGGCAGGGCTGGACGGAGGCATTCACGGACAGCCTCATGCCCGGGGTGAAGGCCTGAAATGGTGCCGATGGACCGCGCCAACGGGCGATGCCGCCAAGGCGTGGGTGGAGCGCGATGCCGCCCTGCTGCGGCTGCGCCTCGACCGGCCGAAGGCGAATCTCGTCGACGCGGCGATGATCGATTCGCTGCACCGCGCGCTCGACCTGCAGCGCGAGCAGCGCACGCTGCGCGGCGTGCTGCTCGATGCGAGCGGTCCGCATTTCAGCTTCGGCGCGAGCGTCGAGGAGCACTTGCCCGACCGCTGTGCGGCGATGCTGCGCTCGCTGCACGCGCTCATCCTCGAGATGCTCGAGTTTCCGGTGCCGATCCTGGTCGCGGTACGCGGCCAGTGCCTGGGCGGCGGTCTCGAGCTGGCGCTTGCCGGGAGCCTCATCTTCGCCGCGGACGACGCGCAGTTCGGGCAGCCGGAGATGCGCCTTGGCGTCTTTGCGCCGGCAGCGTCGTGCCTGCTCGGCTATCGCGTGAATCAAGCCACCGCGGAGGACCTGCTGTTCTCGGGCCGCTCGATCACCGCCGCCGATGCGCATGCGCGCGGTCTCGTGCATGCCGTTTCCGCCGATCCCGAACGCGCGGCACTCGCGTATTTCGATGCACATCTCGCGACCAAGAGCTCCGCATCGCTCGGTTGCGCGCTGGCGGCGGTGCGCGCGCCGCTGATCGCCGAGGTGCGCCGGCGCTTCGCCGAGGTCGAGGCGCTCTACCTCGAACGCCTGATGCGCACCCACGATGCCAACGAAGGACTTGCAGCCTTCCTCGCGAAGCGCCCGCCGGTCTGGGAGAACCGCTGATGAACACTTCGCCAGTTGCCGCCATCGTCGAGCGCTGCGAGGCGCTGTTCGAGGATCTCGACTTCAACGCCGTCAAGGCGTGGAAGGCCGCGGTTCCCGGCCGCAAGGCGATCGGTTACATGCCGGTGTACGTGCCGCGCGAGCTGGTCCATGCAGCGGGGATGCTCTCCGTCGGCATCCTGGGCGGCGGGGATCAGCTCGAGGTCATCCAGGGCGACGCGTACTACCAGAGCTACATCTGCCGCATCCCGCGCTCGACGATCGAGCTCGGGCTCACCGGACGCCTCGACTGCCTCGACGGCATGCTGTTTCCGTCGATCTGCGACGTCATCCGCAATCTGTCGGGCATGTGGAAGCTGCTCTTCAAGGACAAGTACGTCAGGTATGTCGACGTGCCCCAGAACTACGAGGACGAGGTCGGCGGGCGCTTCTACGTGCAGGAGCTGCAGGCCATCCGCGAAGACCTGGGTGCGCTGCGTGGCGCCCCGGTGACGGATGCGGAGCTCAATGCGTCCATCGCCGTGTTCAACGATAACCGCAGCGCCGTGCGCGACCTCTACGCGTACCGCGCGGCGAAGCCGTGGCAGGCGCCGACCTCGGAGCTGTACCTCCTGCTGCGCGCCGGCATGGTGCTGCCGCCCGAGGATCACACGGTTCTGATCCGTGAATATCTCGCAGCGACGGATACCGTCGCGCGCCCGAAGCGCGACAACGCGCGCATCGTGCTCACCGGCGCGTTCTGCGAGCAGCCTCCGCTGGCGCTGATCAAGTCGATCGAGATGGCCGGGTGCTACATCGTCGACGACGACTTCATGCTCGTCACCCGCTGGCTGCTGGACGACGTGCCCGCCGATGCGAGTCCGCTCGAGGAGCTCTCGAAGGCGTTCCTGCATCGCTCCGCATCGACGGCCGCCAAGTACGACACGACGCGCGAGGAGAAGGGCCAGTTCCTGCTGAAGCAGGTGAAGAAGAACGGCGCGGAAGGCGTGGTGTTCGCCGCGCCGTCGTTCTGCGATCCGGCCTTGCTGGAGCGGCCGATGCTGCAGGACGTGCTGGCGCGCTACGGCGTGCCGCACACGGCGTTCAAGTACGCCGAGAACACAGGGCAGATGGCGCCCATCCGGGAGCAGGCGGGCACGTTCGCGGATTCGATAAAACTGTGGTCAGCGGCGTGAGCCGGGAGCGAAGACGTGAGCCGAGGAGCAGGGGCCCCATGCAATGGGGATGCGACTGTGGCGAATCGGCTTCGGAGGCCGACGCCGTCAACGTCGAAAGACGCGGCGCCGACGTGTGGAGGCTGACGGGGCCCCACATACCGGGGATGCGACCGAGGCGAATCGACGCTCGAGACCGACACCACCGAACATGACAAAGCAGCGGCAGTGCGGAGGTCGAGGCGGCATGAACCGGCACCGTCAGGCTGAAGCCTGACCCACACGAAGAGGCATATCCATGAGCACACCCATCCAAGTGATGCCGTCCTCGGCGCCGGCGAAGAAGCCACCCGCCATCGTCAAGGAAGACGCGATGTGGCTCCAGAAGGAGCTCATCAACAACAACTACCACGACCTCGCCAAGGCGCACGGCGAGGGCCGCAAGGTCGCGGCGACCTTCGTGCCGGGCAATCTCAACGAGCTGCTGATGTGCTTCGACTTCGCACGCAGCCTGCCGGAGACCAACGCGCTGCAGAACGGCATGCGCAAGAAGTCCGGCAAGATGATCATGGACGCCGAGCGTGACGGCCAGTCGGAGGACGTGTGCACCTACGTCAAGGCGGACCTCGGCATGATGATGGGCGGCGAGGTCGGTCCCACCGGTGAGGTTCTGCCCAAGCCCGACATCCTCCTGCTCTCGTACACGGGCTGCTTCACGTTCATGAAGTGGTTCGAGCTGATTCGCCACAAGTACGGCTGCGAGACGGTGATGCTGCACGTGCCCTATCAGGGCGAGGGAAAGATCGCGCCCAACATGCGCGAGTACGTCGTGAAGCAGCTCAAGGAGACGGTGATCCCCACGCTCGAGCGCGTTTCCGGCGTCAAGTTCGACATCGATCGCCTGCGGCAGTACATGAAGGAGTCGGCCAAGGCGGAAGAGGACCTCGTCACGGTGCTGCAGTCGGCGAAGCATCGGCCCTCGCCGATCGACGGATACTTCGGCGCCGTCTACTACATCGGTCCGATCTTCACGGCGTTCCGCGGCACGACGGAGGCCTCGCAGTACTACAGCGTGCTGCGCGGCGAGATCGAGCAGCGCATCCGCGATGGCAAGGGCCCGGTCACGCCCGATGGCGAGATGGGCGAGGAGAAGTACCGGCTCGTCGTCGAAGGCCCGCCGAACTGGACCAGCTTCCGCGAGTTCTGGAAGATGTTCTACGAGGAAGGCGCCGTGGTGGTGTCGTCGACCTACGCCAAGGTCGGGGGTCTCTACGACTTCGGCTTCCGCCACGATCCCGATCATCCCCTCGAATCCCTCGCGGAGTACTGCCTCGGCTGCTACACGAACCTCAACCTGCCGTCGCGCGTCGACATGATCTGCAAGTACATCGACGAGTACCAGGCGGATGGCCTCCTGATCAACTCCATCAAGAGCTGCAACAGCTTTTCCGCAGGACAGCTGCTCATCCTGCGGGAAGTGGAGCGGCGCACGGGCAAGCCGGCCGCGTTCATCGAGACGGACCTCGTGGATCCCCGCTATTTCTCCGCCGCCAACGTGAAGAATCGCCTGGAGAGCTACTTCCAGATGATCAAGCAGAAGCGCGCGGCCGTCGCTGCGCCGCACTAGCGTCATGAATCTCCCAAGCTCACTGCGTTCGCTATCCCGCGGTAACGGGCGCTAAGGAAACACCATGCGCTGCTTCATCGGCATCGATCTCGGCTCCACCACGACCAAGGCCGTGGTGATGGACGAGCAGCAGAACGTCATCGGGCGCGGCATCACCAACTCGCGCTCCAACTACGACACGGCCGCGGCGATCGCGAAGCAGGAGGCGCTCGTCAACGGTCGCTTCCATCTCTTCCGCGAGGCGCTCGGCACGAGCGGAGCTCTCAACGGCTCGCTCGACGCCTTCCTCGGCCAGCTCGAGCGCGACTTCCGCCTCGAGCAATACCTGGAGCAGCTCGGCGACCTGGCTGCAACCTGCCAGCGCAGCCTCGCGAGCGCGAAGTTCGGCGACAGCACGGCGGCGGTGGGCGAAGCACTCACGGAAGTGTTCCGGCGGCTCACGGTGGAGGCGCCTGCGCTGTTCGCGCCGGGGGCGAAGCGCAAGTCCGATTTCTTCCGCGACATCGCGGGCAGCCAGTACCTCGCGACCGGCGAGGCCGTGGCGAAGGAAGCGAGCATCCGCTACGACTTCCTGCTCAACGTGTTCGACCGCTCCATCATCGAGGTGGAGAACCGCGTCTACGGCGATTCGATCCGGCACCACCTGCTCGCCGCGCTCGATCGCACCTTCGTCGCGTTGCCGGAGACGGCCGGGCGGCGGGAACAGGTCGAGGCGCCGATCAAGGACCTCCTCGGCATCGACATGGAGGAGACGTACGTCGTCGGCACCGGCTACGGACGCGCGCGCCTTCCCTTCTCGAAGGAGCACATCCGGTCCGAGATCCTCTGCCATGGGCTGGGCGCGCACGTCATGTATCCGGGCACGGCGACGGTGCTCGATATCGGCGGGCAGGACACCAAGGCCATCCAGGTCGATCCGAACGGCATCGTCGAGAGCTTCCAGATGAACGACCGCTGTGCGGCGGGCTGCGGACGCTATCTCGGGTACATCGCGGACGAGATGAACATGGGTCTCCACGAGCTCGGTCCGCTGGCGATGAAATCGACGAAGACCGTGCGCATCAACTCGACATGCACCGTGTTTGCCGGGGCGGAGCTGCGCGATCGCCTGTCGCTCGGCGAGAAGCGCGAGGACATCATGGCCGGCCTGCATCGCGCGATCATCCTGCGCGCGATGTCGATCCTCGCGCGCTCGGGCGGCATTCGCGACCAGTTCACCTTCACCGGCGGCGTCGCCAAGAACGAGGCTGCGGTCAAGGCGCTGAAGGACCTCGTGCGCGAGAACTATGGCGAGGTCACGCTCAACATCAATCCGGACTCCATCTATACCGGTGCGCTCGGCGGAGCGACCTTCGCCTGGCGCGCGGTGATGGAGGATGGGAAATCGGTCGAGGCGCGCGCCTAGGAGGCGAGATCATGCAAAACACGAATGCGGCAAGCTCGGCGGAGATGGCGATCATGGACCGCGCCGTCGGCCAGCGCGTCGTCGACACCGGCACGGTCTACACGATGGGCATCGACATCGGGTCCGGTGCAGTGAAGACGGCCCTCTTCCGCTCCGTCGACGGCAAGCCCGAGTGGCTCGCGAAGCGGTGCGAGCGAATCCGCCGGCGCGATCCGATGACGCTCGCCACGGAGGGACGCGACGGCGTGCTCGAGGACGCGGGCGTTTCGCCCGACGCGGTCGACTACATCGCGACGACCGGCGAGGGCGAGAACGTCAAGTTCGCCACGGGCCACTTCTACTCGATGACGACCCATGCACGTGGCGGCGTGTTCCTCAATCCGGACGCCCGCGCGGTGGTGGACATCGGCGCGCTCAACGGTCGTGCGATCTACATCGACGAGCGCGGCAAGGTGCTGTCGTACAAGATGACGAGCCAATGCGCATCGGGCTCCGGGCAGTTCCTGGAGAACATCGCGCGGTATCTCGGCGTTGCGGTCGAGGAGATCGGTTCTCTTTCGCAGAGCTCGCAGAATCCGGAGAAGGTGAGCTCGATCTGCGCGGTGCTCGCGGAGACCGATGTCATCAACATGGTCTCCCGCGGCATCGCCACGCCCGACATCCTCAAGGGCATCCATCTCTCCATGGCGTCGCGCATCGTCAAGCTCCTGAAAGTGACGGGCATCAAGGAAGGAACGGTGCTCCTGACCGGCGGCCTCGCGCTCGACAGCGGGCTGCTCGCGGCGATCCAGGAGGAGATGACCAACGAGAAGGTGAACGTGACGGCCGTGAGCCATCCCGATTCCATTTATGCAGGCGCGGTCGGCGCCGCCCTGTGGGGCGCGTTCCGTCACCGCAAGCTGCGCGAGCTGCAGGAGCGCGCGGCTGCCTGACCACCAGTCAAAGCGCACGGCGTGCCGTGCGCGCAACACGAGGGAGCGAACTCCATGGCCCTGTTGATCAACGACAACTGCACCGCGTGCGATGCGTGCAAGCCGGTGTGTCCCAACGAAGCGATCAGCGTCGGCGATCCGGTGTACGTCATCGATCCGCTGCGCTGCACCGAGTGCGTGGGCGCCGAGGACGAGCCGCAGTGCAAGCTCGTCTGCCCTGCGGACTGCATCGTGCCGCATCCGGACTTCGCCGAGTCCCCGGAGCAGCTCATGGAGAAGTACGAGAGCCTGCACGCATAGGCCTTGCACCCAGCCCCTCGTGGGTCCGGCTACAGCCGGACTCATCGCCGATTATCGGTAGCGTCAGGCTGAAGCCTGACCTACAGTGTGCTCGGACTTCGCACACCGAAGCCTGGACCCTCAATGTGCTCGGACTTCGCACCGAAGCCTGACCGACCCACGAGCGCGAGCCTTTCGCAGGTCCGGGCTTCAGCCGGACATCATTGCCAATTGCGCGAGCAACGTCAGGCTGAAGCCTGACCTACAGTGTGCTCGGACTTCGCACCGAAGCCTGGGACCCACAATGTGCTCGGGCTTCGCACAGAAGCCTGGGACCCACAATGTGCTCGGGCTTCGCACAGAAACCTGACCGACCCACGAGCGCGAGCCTTTCGTAGGTCCGGCTTCAGCCGGACATCATTGCCAATTGGTGAGCAGCGTCAGGCTGAAGCCTGACCAACAGACAGTCTCAGGCTGAGGCTTGACCTACAGACAGCCTCAGGCTGAGGCTTTGACCCACACCTGGCCCACAGCAGTCAGGACCTCAGGGCGCAACCTGACTCGCAGCGGGCCGCTTCGGGCCGCTGCGCACGGCACTGGCCATCGTCGCGATGAATGCCAGTAGCGCGATCGCGTTGCCGAGCGCTCCCACACGTGCGATCCCGAACGCCGTGGCGTCGCCCGCGACGCGCAACAACAGCGAGCCGTGCAGCAGGATGAGGGGCAGGTAGAACGCGGGTCGGTAGGCCAGCGTCACGCGGAGCACGGCCGGCACGATGATCGGCGCGTGCCCGAACACCATCGAGAACACGAAGCCGAGCGCGATGGCGTGCAGTGCGGCGTCGCGTGCCGGGCTGCCCGGAAGCAGCGCGTCCAGCCCGATGACGAGCACGCCGCCGATCGCCAGCCAGGCATAACCTGTGAGGAGGCACACCGCGATGTAGCGCGTGAGGCCGCGATTGCGCACGGTGCGCCGCGCGATGTCCTGTTTCAGCAGCCAGCACGACAGCGCGACGAACGAGGTTCCGATGGCCATCCGCCCCGCAGCGTGCTCGACGGCGAACAATCCCGCGAGCAGCACGGCCACGATCGACACGAACACCACTGCCGCGCTGCGCGATGGCGGCAGGAAGCGCGACAGCTCCAGTCGCTCCGCGGCGATCGTCAGCACCAGGAAGGCGAGCCACCAGGCCGCAACGGCGAAGAGCGGACCGCCAGCGAGCCACCACATCGCGCCGCCCCACCAGCAGGCGGCGGCCACGGCAAGGACGCGCGTGAAGAGCGCCGGCTGGCGACGCTGGATGTCGAGTGTCGCGACGAGCAGGATCGTGCTGCCGGCGACGATGCACCATTGCGCGACGGTTACCGAGCCCATGCCCAGCGCCACGCCGCCGATACCGGCGAGGAGCGGTGCGCCGTAGGCCCACAGGCTGCCGATCGCCACCGCCCGTTCCAGCGCGATCACGGTGCCGAAGAAGCCGCATAGCAGCAGTGGTCCGTGCAAGGCGGCGAGCGCAGCCGCGGCGTCGGGCATGCGCCAGCCGAAGCGCGCGAGGCCTGCCGCGACTCCGGCCACCAGCGCGACGAATCCCAGCGCGAGCAGCGGCAGTCGCAGCGCCGGCGGCAGGTTGCGGTTCATGGAGGGCAGCGCAGCGGCGCGCACGTGCCGTCCGCGCGCAGCGACTGCGCCTTATCGCGGTGGCAGTGCACCGGCGAGCGCGCTCAATTGCCCCAGCCAAAATGCTCCTTGGCGATGCCGGACATGCGATCCGGCGTCCACGGCGGGTCCCACACGATCTGCACGTCGACCGCCGTCCCTGCGGGGACCGCTGCCGTGATGGCGCCGCGCGCGTCGTCCACGATCATGTCGGTCATGGGACAGGCGGCCGTCGTCATGGTCATCTCGACGGTGACCGCGCCGGGCGCGACGGTGACGGCGTACACGAGCCCGAGGTCGACGATGTTCATGCCGGCTTCGGGATCCTCGACCTGCTTCAGCGCGTCGTATACCGCGCTTTCATCGACAGCTTCAGGCATCTTGGGCAAGGGCGCGCGTGAACGGCAGCCGCGGCGAGGGCGTGAAACCGCAATCATAGAGGAAGCCCAGCAGCGCGAGATCGTGCGGCGCGACCACTGTCTCGACGCGCTCGATCTGCAGCGCGCCGAGATTCGCGCCAAGCTGCGAGAGCAGAGCGCGGCCGATGCCGCGATGCATGAAGCCCGGGTCGACGCCGATGGTGTCGAGCACCGCGACCGTCTCGGGGCGACCGAAGTCCCCGTAGTCGGCCCGTGCCATGACATACCCCGCGATCACGTCGTCGGCGCGCGCCGTCAGCGAGACGCGCACGGCCGAATCCTGCATCGCCTCGGCGAGCTTGTGCCCCATGTATGCGCGCCGGTCGCGGCCGGTGATGTGCCGGTCGATGCGCACGATGTCCTCGAGGTCGGCATCGCTCATGATCCGTACGTCGGCCATGTCGCGGGCGAGGCGCTCC
Source organism: uncultured beta proteobacterium (assembly GCA_963734575.1). GTDB lineage: Bacteria > Pseudomonadota > Gammaproteobacteria > Burkholderiales > Casimicrobiaceae > CAIWHR01. Next base: position 116,767 of record CAVTHT010000017.1, read on the forward strand.
TCCTGGACCTCGCCCACGCCGTAGTTGATCTCGGTGGAGGGTGCGGCCACGCGGCCCGGTTGCGCGGGTGCGGAGCGCAGCGTGTCGACCGCGCAGTCGACGATGTGGTTGGGCGCGAGCGTGAAGCCGCGCTGGTCCAGCCACTGCACCATGCGGTGATCGTTCCATGCCGCCTGCGTGCCGATCTCCGCGATGTCGTGACGGCGCCCCCACGCGATCAGCGACTGGAGCAGCGTCGTTCCCGTGCCGCGTCCCTGCGCGTCCCAGCGCACGCCGATGTCCTCCAGGCGCAGGGCGCGTCCCGTGCGTCCGAATTCGCCTTCGAGGACGCAGGCGAGGACGAAGCCGACGAGTCCGCCGGCATCGACCGCTGCGAGCTGCACGTGCAGGCCAGGCTCGCGCAGAGCGGCGGCGAGCCGCCGTGTCAGGTAGTTGGCGCGCGAGCGGCCGCGGGCGGCGGCGTCGATGGCTACGGCAGCGGCGAGATCGGCGCGCGTCAGGGCACGCACTTCCGCGAGAGTCGAGACGGCAGCGATCGTCATGGAAATCCTTCGTGAGTGATACGCGGCTACGCGCTCGCGTAGCCGAACGCGAGCTCCTGGTCCGCGGCCGGCTCGAGGTGATCGTCGCAGAGAGGAAGGAGCGCCATGTTCTCCTTGTCGATGTGGCTGCGCAGGCGCTCGGCGAGCTCGCCGATGCCCCGCTTCAGCGCCTGCAGCGAGGGCGCATCGAGATCGACGGCGCGTTCGGCGAGAGGCACGATCTCGCCGATCACCGCATTGATGGCATCGTGCTCCTCCTGCAGCAGCCCGCAGAGGTCGCCTTCGCCGGCGGCAGTCAGGAGCGGGAAGAGCGCCTGCTCCTCGAAGCCGAAGTGGCGCGGCACGTGGCCGACGAGATGCTCGCGCAGCTTGCCGACGAGACGCAGGAAATCGGGATCCGGCGCAGCCGGCGTGCGGGCGCCGCGGGCGATCGCCTGCTCCAGCGCATCGAGCAGCGCGAGGGTGCCGCGATGCTCCTCGTCGAGAAGATGACTGACCTGTCCGGGCATGGGTTGCGCTCCAATTCGGTATTCGAGTACCAGAATACGGATCTGGCGAAGCGCGGCATTGACCCGCGTCAAGCGGCGCGCGCAACCCGTGCGGGTCAGCGGCGTCGGCCGCCGAAACGTGCGAGCGCCCCGGCGGCAGCCTGTCTCAGTTGCCCTCGAACACCGGCTTCTGCTTGGCGACGAAGGCGTGGTAGGCGCGCTCGAAATCTTGCGTCTGCATGCAGATGGCCTGCGCCTGAGCTTCTGCCTCGATGCATTCGCCGAGTCCCGAGCTCCACTCCTGCCACAGCATGGTCTTGGTCATGGCATGCCCGAAGGTCGGACCGTCGGCGAGGCTTTGCGCCATCGCGGTGGCCTCGGCGAGCAGGCGGTCGGGCTCCACCAGCCGGTTGTGGAAACCCATGCGCTCGGCTTCCTCGCCGCCGACGACCCGGCCCGTGTACAGCAGGTCCGCAGCGCGCGACAGGCCGATTAGGCGCGGCAGCAGTGTGCACGCCCCCATGTCCGCCGCGGCGAGACCCACGCGCACGAACAGGAACGCGAGCTTGCTGCGGGCGGTGGCGTACCGCAGGTCGGAGGCGCAGGCGATGAGCGCGCCGGCGCCGGTGCACACGCCATCGATCGCGGCCACGATCGGTTGCGGGCAGCTGCGCATGGCCTTCACCAGGTCGCCGGTCATGCGCGTGAATTTGAGCAGGTTCGTCATGTCCATCTTCACGAGCGGCCCGATGATCTCGTGCACGTCCCCGCCCGAGCAGAAATTGTTGCCGTCACCCGTGAAGACGACGGCCTTCACGTCGGTCGCGTACACCATCTCGCGAAAGAGGTCGCGCAGCTCGCCGTAGGACTCGAACGTGAGCGGGTTCTTGCGCTCCGGGCGGTTGAGCGTGATGGTCGCGACCTTGCCGGAGACGGCGTAGTTGAAGTGCGTGGCCTTGTAGCCGGCGAGCTGGATCTCTTTCATGGATTGTCTGCTTTCGGAGGGGTTGGAACGGTCCTAGCCGGCCATCGTGAGGCCGCCGCTGACGGAGAGCACCTGGCCGGTAATGTAGCTCGACTTGTCGCTCGCAAAGAACACGATCGCATCGGCCACTTCGGTCGCCTTGCCGAGGCGTTTGAACGGGATCGCCTTGGTGAGCGCTTCCTTCACCTTGTCTGGGACCGCGGCCATGAGCGGCGTGTCGGTCGGGCCCGGACACACGCAGTTCACGTTGATGTTGTAGCGCGCCACCTCGCGCGCGAGCGATTTCGTGAACGCGATGAGGCCGCCCTTTGCGCCTGAATATACCGTTTCGCCCAGGCTGCCGACGCGGCCTGCATCACTCGAAACGTTGACGATCTTCCCGCTGCCGCGCTCCATCATCTTCGGCAGCAACGCCTTCACGAGCTTCATCGGACCGACGAAATTGAGCGCGACGAGCTTGTCCCAGAAATCGGGCGTGCCCTCCCAGAACGGCTTCGTCTGGCCCCAGCCCGCGCCGTTCACCACGATGTCGGGCGCGCCGTAGCGCGCCTGCACGTCGGTGGCGAATGCCTCCACCGAGGCATCGTTCGTGACGTCCAGCTTGAAGAAATCCGCCTTCCTGCCGGCGGCACGGATGGCGCTTGCCACCGCCTGCCCCTTGTCGACGTTGAGGTCGGCGACGATGACCATCGCGCCCGCCGCGGCGAGTGCTTCCGCGGTCGCCTGCCCGATGCCCGATGCGGCGCCGGTGACGACCGCGATCCTGTCCTGCATTTCCATTGCAGCCTCCGTTGTCATTGGGTCACGACGTTGTCTTGGCGAGGAAGTCGGCGACCTTGCGCCGTGTCTCGTCCTGCTGGTAGAGCCGGCGCGTCGCGGACAGCTCTTCTGCGAAGCCGTCGCTCCAGGGATCGGCTTCGGCTGCGATGCAGCGCTTGTTGGCGACGAGCGCAGCCTTGGGGAGGCCCGCGATGCGCGCGGCGAGCGCCGCGGTCCACGCGGCGAGCCCGCTTTGCTCGCGCGCCCACTGCACGATGCCCAGGCGCTCCGCTTCGGTGCCATCGACGAGCTCGGCGCCGAGGATCAGCCGCTTCGCCGCGCCGATGCCGACGAGGCGGGTGAGCCGCTGCGTGCCGCCGGCGGCCGGCAGCAGGCCGAGGCGCGCTTCGGACAGGCCGAGCTTGGCGGTGCGCGCCGCAACGCGCAGATCGCAGGCGAGCGCAAGCTCCAGGCCACCGCCGATCGCCGCTCCGCCGATCTCGGCGAGGGTGACCACCGGCGCCGTTTCGAGGCGCGCGAACACGTGCTGCATGCGTTGCACCAGCGCGAGCATGTCCTCGGGCCCATCGGGGCGCGCGAAGCACGATTGCATGAGCGAGAGATCGGCGCCGGCGCAGAACACCTTGCCGGCGCTGCGCAGGTGGAGCACCGCGATGTCGTCGTCCGCGGCCGCCGCGTCGAGTGCGTCGCCGATGCCGCGCAGCAGCGTGTCGTCCAGCGCGTTCACGGGTGGTCGCGACAGCGTCGCGACGAGCACGCGGCCCGAGCGGGAGAGTTCGAGGCTGTCGCTCACCGGACCTCCGCCTTCATGGACGCGTACCCTTGCGCTTCCAGCGTGAGGTGCAGGTCGAGGAGCTTCCGGCGCAGCAGCTTGCCGGTTGCGGTGCGCGGCAGCGCGGGGATCGAGCGCACCCAGCGCGGACGCTGGTAATGCGGCAACGCGAGGAGCGCGCGCTGCAGGCACTCTTCCGCGCAGGCCTCGACCTCGGGCTTGGGCGAGTAGTAGAACGCGACCGCCGCCACGCCGTCGGCATCGGGCGCCGCCACCACCGCGGCTTCGCGGATTCCGAAGCAGGTGAGCGCGAGGCGCTCCTCGAGGGCGACGAGATCCACCCAGCGCCCGTTGATCTTGACGAGAGAATCCTCGCGGCCGGCGAAACGCCAGGCATTCGGACCCGCCTGCTCGAAGAGATCGCCCGGGACGAACGCGCCGTCGCGGAAATGCTCGGCCTGCGCCTCCGGCCGCTTCCAGTAGCCGAGCGCCACCATCGGACCCGAGATGCGCACGCGCGTCGGCCCTTGCGCGCCTTCGGTGACCGGGCGCACGTCCACACCCGGCGTGGGTGTCAGGGTGTCGCCCGCGTCGCGATTGAAGAGAACGAGGCTCAGCGTTTCCGAGGCGCCGAAGCCGTTCGCGATCGTGAGGCCGGTCAGCTTGCGCCAGTCCTCGCGCAGGCTCGCCGGCAAGGCCTCGCCCGCGGAGACGCAGATGCGCAGCGACTCCGCGAGGTGCCGCGCCAGCCCTGCCTTGATCAGGTTGCGATAGAGCGACGGCACGCTGAAGAGCACGGTGGGACGATGCCGCGCCACGGCGTCGCTGACCGTGGCCGCGGTCGGCCACTGCGGATCGAGGATCAGGGTCGCGCCGATCTTGAGTCCGGCGAAGAGCGCGTTGCCGAGCGGATAGGCGAAGAAGAGCTTGGAGCTCGCGAACAGGCGATCCGCGGCATCGATGCCGAGGAGCTCGGCGGCCACGCGCTCCACCTGCAAGGCGAAGCGATGCGCATGCACGACGGCCTTGGGCCGGCCGCTGCTGCCCGAGGAATGGCACCAGAAGCAAGGGTCTTCGGCGTCCGTGTCCGCCGGCGCGATGGGTTCCACGCCCGCGGTCGCGCTGCGCCAGCGTTCGAGCGACACGAGGCGATCGGCGCGCGGGGTGGGCGGCTCGTCGGCAGCCACGGACAGCACGAAGCGGAAATCACCCTCGGCCGCGATGTAGTCCCAGTCCTCCGCGGGAATGCGCGGATTCACGCCGACGGCGACCCCGCCGGCCCAGATCACGGCGAGATACGCACTCACCCAGTCGATGCTGTCCGGCAGCTTGATGGCGACGCGATCGCCGCGGGCGAGTCCGCGCGCCTGCCACGCGGCCGCGCCGCGCGCGACCGCGTCGCGCAGCGCGCTATAGGTCATCGTCTCGTCGCCGCACACGAGCGCGGGCCGCGCTGCCGCGTGCCGTTCGAGCAGGACCGCCGCGGCGTTCAGGGTCACTGGAGGACCTTCGCGCTGCGCGCTCCGGCTCATTTGCGCACTGAGGCGCTCGGGGCGGCCCGTCGCGCTCATGGCACGCCCGCTTCCGGGTGCGGTCGCCTCGTGCGGCAAGCTCGCGCACCAGCCGCTGCACCAGCACCGTCGCGACCTGGCGGCGGTAATGCGACGCGGTGATCGTCGTGCGCATCGGGCTCACCTGCTTCTGCACGAGCTTGCCGAGCGTCGCGAGCGCGGCGTCGTCCACCGGCTTGCCGAGCAGCGCTTCCGTTCCGGCAAGGAGGAGCGGCCGCGAATTCGTGCCGGTGAGCCCGATGCGCAGTTGCGCGATCACGCCGCCCGCGATCTGCAGCGCGCAGCCGACGCCGGCGAGCGGAAAGTCGATCGACCCGCGTACGCGCGCCTTGCGATAGGCCGATCGCGCGCCCGCGTCCGGAGCAGGCACGCACACGCGCACCAGCAGCTCGTCCGACGCGAGGGTCAGGTGCGCCGCGCCGTCGTCGCGATAGAGCTCGTCGATGGGCAGGAGGCGCGTGCCCGACGTCGAGGTCACCTCGATCGATGCATCGAGCGCGAGCAGCGCCGCCGCGACGTCGCCGGCGAATGCGGCGTGGCAGCGCTCGCCCTTGGGGCGCGACGTGGCACACGTCGCCACCGCGCTTCAAGCAGAAGCCGTTGGCGGCGCGCCACCATTCGCTCTGGTTGTAGAACACGCAGCGGGTGTCGAGGCAGAGATTGCCCCCGAGCGTGGCCGCGGCGCGATGCGCAGGCGCCGCTACGGCGGCGGCGGCTTGCGCCAGCGCCGGGTACTCGCGCGCGATCATTGCGTCTTCGGCGATGCGCTGCAGCGTGATCCCGGCACCCAGATCGAGTCCGTGGTCGGTGCGCACGAGCGCCGCGAAGCCATGCACGCCGGCGAGCGCGATCAACACGGTCGGATCGTCGATACGACGGCGCAGCTTGGGCACGAGATCGGTGCCCCCTGCGAGCAGTCGTGCGCCGGGCGTGGCTGCGAGCAGGGCGGCCGCTTCGCCTACCGTGGCCGGGGTGCGCAGGTCGAACGGCGCGCATCGATTCCATCGTCACGCCTCCGCAGCTTCGTGCGATTTCGCGCGACTCGCGTTGCGCAGCCGCTGGCTGCGCTTGCGGGCGACGATGGCTTCGAGCACGCGGTCGGGGGAGGCCGGCAGAGCTCGTCAGGCGCAGTCCGAGGGCGTCGCAGATCGCGTTGGTGAGTGCGGGCGGGAAGCCATGCAGCGCACCTTCGCTCGCTTCCTTCGCGCCGAACGGGCCGAGCGGATCGTGGGTCTCGATCACCTTCACCTCGATGGGCGGCGATTCCACGCTCGTCGGGACGCGGTACTCGAGGAAGCTCGCGTGCAGCGGCAGGCCCTCGTGATAGCGCGTTTCCTCGCACAGCGCCTGGCCCATGCCCATCCACACGGCGCCCTGCACCTGCCCTTCGACGGCAAGCGGATTGATGGCGAAACCGCAGTCCTGCGCGACCCACACGCGCTCCACTTTCACGGCGCCCGTCTCCTCGTCGACGCTGACTTCCACCACCTGCGCCGCGTAGGAGAAACCCGCGGTCGATCCCACCGCCGCGCCGCGGAACTTGCCGCCCTGCGTTTCGGGCGGCGTCGACCATGTGCCCTTGACCGTGAGGGTGCCGGTGTCGGCCAGCGCGGCTTCGACCACGGCGTTGAACGCGAGCACCTGGTCGGTGCCCGCGACGCGACATCGCTCTCCCTCCCACTCGATCGCGTCCGGCAACGCCTGCAGCTTGCGGGCCGCGGCCGCGACGAGGACGCGCTTCAGCTCCTGTGCCGCGCGCAGGGCCGCGTTGCCCACCATGAACGAGACGCGCGACGAGTACGAGCCGTTGTCCTTCGGCGTGAGTGCGCTGTCGCCGGCGATCACGCGGATGCGCGCCATCGGGAGCTCCAGCACCTCGGCGACCACCTGCGCGAGCAGCGTCGAGGAACCCTGCCCGATGTCGGCGGCACCGGTGAGGATCGGTGAGCCCGCCGTCGAAGTCGAGCTTGAGATTCACGACGGCGTGGGGCTCGCCGCTCCAGTGCACCGGCTTCGCCGAGCCGGACACGTAATGCGAGCACGCGATGCCGAGCCCGTGGCCGCGCGGCAGCTTGCCGTGACGCGCCTTCCATCCCGACGCCTGCTCGACCCAGTCGAGGCAGGCCGGAATGCCGTACGAGTTCACCTGCAGATCGTTGATGGTGCGATACGGCGGTGCGATCAGGTTCGCGCGTCGCACGTCGATCGGATCGAGGCCGAGCTCGTGCGCCATGCTGTCCAGCAGCGACTCGAAGGCATGGCGCGCGTCCACGGCGCCGTGCCCGCGCATCGCGCCGCAGGGCGGCGTGTTGGTGTACACGCGATAGCCGTGGTAGCGCACCGCATCGAGGCGATAGAGCGCGTGCAGCAGCGCGCCGGCGTAGAGGATCGTGACGAGGCCGTACCCGCCGTACGCGCCGCCGCGCTGCACGATCTCGCAGTCCACGGCGGTGATCTCGCCCGAGCGCTTCATCCCGAGCTTCAGCCGGATGTCCGTCTCGGGGCGGCCGCGGTGGGTGAGGAAGCCGTCCTCGCGGGATTGCTCCATGCGCACGGTGCCGCCCGCCGCGCGCGCCAGGGCGGCGGTCACGATCTCGAAATTGAGCGGCTCGACGCGGTGCCCGAAGCCGCCACCCACGAAGGGCTTCACGACGCGCACCTGCGAGCTGTCGATGCCGAGGCACTGCGCGATGGTGAGATGCAGGTAGTACGGCACCTGCGTCACGGAGTGCGACGTGAGGCGATCCTGCTCGGGCTCGTACTCCACGATGGCGGCATTGCGCTCGATCTGGCCGTGCGCGACCTCGGCGTAGTGGAAGGTCTCCTCGCGCACGAGATCGGCCGCGGCGAAACCGCCGTCGACGTTGCCGAAGTCCTGGCTCACCTCGCGCTCGATGTTGCCGGGCTTCTTCTCGTGCAGCGTCACGGCATCGGCCGCGCGCGCATCGGCAGCGCTGAAGTACGCCGGCAAGGGCTCGAGGTCGAGCACGATCGGCTGCCAATGCCGCTTCCGCCGTGGTCTCGTCCACGGCCGCGACGGCGACCAGCGGCTCGCCGCGGTAACGCACCTTGTCGCGCGCGAGCGGCCACTCGTTCTGGGCGATGGGAATGACGCCGTACGGCGCCGCGAAATCCGTGCCCGTGAGCACGGCACGCACGCCCGGCAGCGCACGCGCCGCGCGCCGTGTCGATGCCGCGGATGACGCCGTGCGCGATGGGGCTGCGCAGGATGCGTCCCACCAGCGTCTCGCCGAACGGCAGGTCGGCGGTGTAGCGGGCGCGGCCGGTCACCTTCTCGACGCCGTCGATGAGCGGCGTGCGCTCGCCGACGGCACCCTTGCGCGCCGCGGCCAGCGGCGGTGCTGCAAGCGTACGGCGTTCGGCGTCCATCTTCATTCTTCCACCGCCGCCTGCACGGACTCGACGATCTTGACGTAGCCCGTGCACCGGCACAGGTTGCCCGACAGCGCGTCGCGGATCTCGCGCTCGCTGGGCGCGGGATTGTGGCGCAGCAGGCCTTCGGCGGCCATGATCATCCCCGGCGTGCAGAAGCCGCACTGCGTGCCGAGCTTCTCGTGGAACGCCTGCTGCAGCCGGCTCATGCGTCCGCCCGAGGCGAGGCCTTCGATCGTCTCGACGTCCTTGCCCTCGCACGTTGCCGCGAGGGTGATGCAGGCGAGGCGCGGCTCGCCATCGATCAGCACCGTGCAGGCCCCGCATTCACCGCCGTCGCAGCCCTGCTTGGTGCCGGTGAGGCCGAGGCGGCGCAGGTAGTCGACCAGCAACAGGTGGTCCGGCGCAGCCTCCTCGCGCCGGCGGCCGTTGACGGTCATGGTCACGATGCGCTTCGACATGGGCTTCTCGGAGGGGGAACGGTCCTGGCGTGCCGCAAGGCGCGGATTCAGTGGACCGGCACGTTGCGCAGGTCGCGCACGCGCACGGCCTTGCCCTGCGAGCGCGGGATCGACTCCGGCGGCTTGATCATCACTTCCGTGGTCACGCCGATCATCGACTTGATGTGATGCGCCACTTCGCGGGCCATCGCCGGATACGTGTCGGCGGCGACACCCGGCTGCGCTTCGACCTCGATGGTGACGTGATCGAGACTGCCGCGGCGCTCGACGACGAGCTGGTAATGCGGCGCGACGCGCGGCAGCCCGACCAGCACGGCCTCGACCTGGGATGGGTACACGTTGACGCCGCGGATGATCAGCATGTCGTCGTTGCGCCCGGTGATGCGCAGGATGCGCAGGTGCGTGCGCCCGCATTCGCACGGTGCCGTCGTGATGCGCGTGATGTCGCGGGTGCGGTAGCGCAGCATCGGCAGCGCTTCCTTGGTGAGGGTCGTGATGACGAGCTCGCCGGCGGAGCCTTCCGGCACCGGCTCGCCGGTGTCGGGATCGAGCACCTCGAACAGGAAGTGGTCCTCCCAGCCATGCAGCCCCGCCTGGTGCGTGCACTCGCACGCCACGCCGGGACCCATGATCTCGGACAGGCCGTAGATGTCGATCGCCTGGATGCCGAGACGCGACTCGATCTCGTGCCGCATCGCATCGCTCCACGGCTCCGCGCCGAAGAGCCCGATCCGGAGGCTGCTCGTGCGCAGGTCGACGCCCTGGCGTTCCGCAACCTCGGCGATCGCCAGCGCATACGAGGGCGTCGCGCACAGGACGCGCGCGCCGAAGTCGAGGATCAGCGCGATCTGCCGTTCGGTGGATCCGCCCGACATCGGCACGACCGTCGCGCCGAGGCGCTCGCTGCCGTAGTGCGCGCCCAGCCCGCCCGTGAACAACCCGTAGCCGTAGGCGTTGTGCACGACGTCGCCGCGCCGCGCACCGGCGCACGCGAGGCTGCGCGCCATCAGGTCCGCCCACGTGTGGATGTCCTGCTCGGTGTAGCCGACGACCGTGGGCTTGCCCGTGGTGCCGGAGGATGCGTGCAGCCGCACGAGCTCTTCGCGTGGCCGCGCGAACAGCCCGAACGGATACGCGTCGCGCAGATCGGTCTTGACCGTGTACGGCAGGCCGCGCAGGTGCTCGAGCCGGGTGATGTCCTCGGGATGCAGCCCGGCCGCATCGAAGCGCGCGCGATGGAACGGCACGTGGTCGTAGGCATTGCGGGCGGTGGCGCGCAGGCGCTCGAGCTGCAGCGCGGCCAGCCGGTCGCGCGACATCGTCTCGGCGTTGCGGTGAAAGAATCCTGCGGCATGGTCCGCCGTGCGCAGGCCGACTTCGGCCATCGTGGTTGCTCCCATGGGACCTCCTTGCGCTGACGTGCTCCTACGGCCGCGCGCCACGCACGGGCAGCTGCGGCAGCACGAAGCCGCCGTTGAACGCAGCGCGCGTGACCAGCGTGAACTTGAGACTGGAACCGGCGACGATGGCGCAGAGGCCGGCCAGGGCCTGCAGCGGCACCGCGTACACGTCCGGCAGCAGCGCCGCGATGCCGAGCAGCACCAGCGGCGCGATCGTGCCGATGCTCACGACACGCGCACCCGCGCGGCGCAGCACGCGTGCGGCACGCGCGTCGAGCTCGGGCAGCCGGCGCGCATAGCGCTGCCAGGCCACGGCCCGCACGACGAGCAGCACGGCGAATGCGACGACGAGCATCCGCGGTCCCGCTGCGGTGCAACGGCGCCGTCAGCCAGTAGAAGCCCGCGCCCTCCGCGAGCCCGGTCGCCACGATCAGCGCGACGATGCGGGGCTCGCGCCATGCGCGGATGCCCTTCGCCGCCTGCAGCAGGCGCCCCTGGCAATACACGAAGAGCAACGCGAGCACGCCGGCGACGGGTGCGGCGCCCGGAACACCGGCGGCGGCACCCAGACCAGCGAGCATCAGCAGCGCGGCCGCGATCGCCTCGCGCGACATCCACGACGTGCGCGGATTGCGGAATACGTTGAGCGCGCGCAGCGGCCGGCCGAGCTCGAGCGCGACGCTGCCAAGGCCGAGGCCGACCAGCGCGATGCCGGCGAGGAAGAGCAGCGCCTGCGGCGTCCCGGCGGCGCTCGCGAGGGCGGCAAAGACGACGACGCCCGCACCGAGTCCGCCGGCCATGAAATTGCCCGCCGCCCGCCAGTCCCAGTTCGTCTGGTGCCATGGCGTCGCGCCGTACGGAACCTTCGACAGCGGCACGCTCATGCCTCCTCCTTGCGGTCCCACACGTAGTAGAAGCCCGGGCCGGTGCCGAGCTCCTCGTGCATGCGGAAGTGCTGGTGCGTGGCGAGCGTCTGCGAGACGTTGCTCGCCGGATCGTCGAGATCGCCGAACTGCAGGGTCTGGGTGATGCACGCGTTGACGCATGCCGGCGTGGCTTCGGGATCGACGCCGGGCGTGAGGCCGCGGGCGAGTCCCTCGTCGATGCGATCGACGCAGAACGTGCACTTGGTCGCGACCGCCACGCGCCGATCGTCCTCGCGCGCGGTCTCGTTCGGCATCGGCGCGCCGTACGCGGCGGCGGGGCGCATGGACTTGTAGCGCGCCTGATACGGGCACGCGACGGCACAGTACGCGCAGCCGATGCAGAGGTCGTAGTCGATCGTCACGATGCCGTCGGCGCGCTTCCTCGTCGCCGTCGTGGGGCACACGTCCATGCACGGCGGATCGTCGCAATGCTGGCAGCCGACCGGGATGAACGAGCGGCGCACGTCGGGAAACTCGCCGATCTCGGCGTCGATCACGCGCCGCCATTGCACCCCGGGCGGCGTCCCGTTGGCCTGGCGGCAGGCGGCCGTGCACGTCTGGCAACCGACGCAGCGCCGCAGGTCGGCGATCATGGCCCACCGCGTCATGCCGCCATCTCCTTGCGGCTGACCCGCACGCGCACGATGTCGGCGCCCGATCCGGTCGCGTCGGTGAGATCCATGGACATCGTGGCGAGCGCATTGAGGCTCGGCACGCCGAAGTCCTTCGCGAACGGTGTCGCCCAGTGATCGAACTGGCCGATGAGGAGCAGCGTGTCGGGACGGATGCCCTGGCGCAGCACGACGCGGCGCGTGCACGCTGCGCTTCGGCGTCGCGAGCACGATGCTGTCGCCGTCGGCGATGCCGAGCTTCGCGGCCGCCGTGCCGTTCATGATCACGCCGCGGTGGCCGGCAACGTTGTCCGCGACTTCCTTGATGAGCTGCATGCCGACGTTGGCGCCCCACGCGTACTGCATGCTCCGCGCGGTGAGCAGCCAGAACGGGTAGTCCTCGGGACGCCCGCCGGCCTTGACGAGCGCCGCGGTCCCAGTGCGCGGGGAAGTCCTTCCAGGCGGCAGTGCCTGGTATTCCTCGAGCTGCGCGTCCCACCAGTGCATGTCGTGCTCGTGCAGGCGCCGGCCGAGCTCCACGCCCGACGCGCTGCAGGCGCTCCTGGTACGGCAGCTCGAAGCGCAAACCCTGCGCCACCAGCGTCGGATAGAGGTACCAGTCGCTGCGCGGGAAGGGGCGTGTCGCGAGCCCGTGCTCCTTCCACCAGTCGAGGTCGTGGATCTCCGCGCCGTCGGAGAGCTCGGCGCTGGCGGCGCGGCACACGGCGTCCCAGATCTCTTCGCGGGTGTAGGTGCGCTCCGGCGGCGAGCGAGCAGTCCCAGTGCGGGCCCTTGAGCGGCACGCCGCCGGCGCCGCGGTTGATGGCGCGCGATGTACGGTCGTAGAGGTCTGGTGCGGCGCGCGAGCTCGGTCGCGATGTCGGTGAAGTCGCGCGCCTCACCGCGCGTCTCGACCGCCGGCTGGCGCAGCGCGAAGCCCTGGTGGTCCCAGAACTGCTCGACGAACTTCGAGCCGCCGATGCGGATGAGCTGCAGGCTCTCGAGGTCGGTCGCGTCCGGCAGCAGCACGTCGGCGAAGTGATTGGTCTCGTCGCGCGTGTAGGCGAAGGCGACGACGAACGGGAAGCGCGTCATCTTCTCCGCGACGGCCGCGGTGTCCCAGAACGAGATCGCCGGGTTCGTGCGATAGACGATCCACACGTCGGGCAGCGTGACGCGCGGCAGGCCCTTCGGCGTCTCGTCCAGGAACATCCACGAGAAATGCGTCGGGCCGAGCGCCTGGCTCCACGGACCGTCGGCCGCGAGCGGCACCATCGTGCGATACGCGTTGCGGATGTTCGGCTTCGGCGACCAGTGCGCCTTGTCCGTGGGATTGAGCGCGCTCGTCATGAAGCCGTCGACGCCGGGCGTGGCGCTCTTCAGGCGCTCGTTCAGCGGCCGATTCAGGCGCACGGTGGTGCCGAGCGTGCCGCCGGGCACTTCGAGGGCACCGACGAGCGCGGCGAGCATCGTGCGTGCCCAGACGCATTCGTAGCCGCCCCAGCCGTTGTTGACCGTCTTGCCCAGGCTCACCGCGACCGGGCGGAACGGCATGACCTTGCCCTCGATCTCGATCGTCTCGCCGACGTGGGCGTGATCGAGATATTCGTGCGCGATCTTGCGCATCGTTGCGGCCGGCACTTCGCACACGCCTTCCGCCCACTCGGGACTGTAGGGCGCGAAGTGCGTGACCAGCTTGCCGAATGCGGTCTCGCCGCTGACGATGCCGTCGGCGAGCACGTCGTCGTCGGGGCCGAGCTCGATCGCATCGACGTCGAAGCGGCCTTCGAGCGCTTCGCGCATCCCTTGTGCATCGAACGGCTGCGCCCGGCCCGATGCGAGGTCCCACACCAGCGGCTTGCGCGTGCTGCGCTCGCGCAGGTAGTAGCCGTGCGCCCCGACGAGGTAGGGCGATGCGGTATGCCGGGCGAGGAATGCGAGGTCCAGCCGCGCGCGCGGCGACTCGTGCAGCAGCACGTGCATGAGCGCGTACAGGAACGCGGCGTCGGTCTTGGGCTTGATCGGCACCCATTGCGCCGAGCACGCGCCCGTCACGGAAAGATGCGGCTCCACCTGCACGCGCTTCATGCCCCGTGCCCGTGCCTCGGCGTGCCGCCAGATGCCCACCACGCCGCCCGACACCTCGACGTTGGCGCCGCAGGAGATCAGGTATTCGGTGAGCGGCGTGTCCGGCGAAACGGTGAACGCCCGATGCCAGTATTCACCGTACAGATGCTCGGAGTGATAGCACTTCACGCCCTGCCCGGAGCCGAAGCCCATGTCGGCGGCGCCCCACGCGCTCAGGAAGGCGGGAAACGTACCCATGTACGACTGCGGCGTGCCGCCGCCGCCGAAGCTGACCGCGAGCCGCGGATAGCCCGACTCGTCGGTCAGTCCCGCGGCGCGCACTGCGTTCAGCTTTTCGGCGATGAGGGTGAACGCTTCGTCCCAGCTGATCGGCTCGAAGCGCGGATCCTCGTCGCGGCCCTTTGCCGGATTCGTGCGCCGCATCGGCGTGAGCACGCGGTTCGGGTTGTACGTCTTCTGGATCAGGCCGAACGCCTTCACGCACACGCGCCCGCCGCCGGGATGGATCTTCGATGCGCAGAAGTTCGGCTCGATCTCGGTGGCGACGCCATCGACCACCTTCACCTGCAGCAGGTCGGGCCCCGCGACGCACTGGTAGCAGTACGTCGGCACGTGTTCGGCCCCGGTGCGCATCGCAGTCATCGGTCACTCCGCGCGCGGTGCGATGCCGGCCTTCTGCGCCTTGGCCGCGAGCCGGCCTTCCGTGCCCTTCACGTCGACCACGAAGCGGTGATGCCGGCCGCGGCAGATCGGGTCCACCGTGTCCTTGCCGCTGACCTCGAACGTGACGGCGCGGCCCTTCACCTCGACCACGCGCACGGTGATCTCCGCGCGCATGCCGAGCAGCGTCGGCGCGAGATGGTCGAGCTCGACGCGCGTGCCCACCGAGTCCTCGCCGGGCTCGAGATGCTGCAGCAGGAGATCGCGACACGCGACCTCGATGTCGCGCACGAGCATCGGCGTCGCATACACGCGCGCCGCCTCGCCCATGAAGCCGATCGTGCGCTCGCGGTCGATGGTGACCGGCACCACGGACTCGAGTCCGGCGGCAAGCGTGGATTTCATGTTCCTCCTCGTTGCGCGGCGGGCGGCCCTGCGTCCGCTGCGAGTGGTGCGCGGTCCTCCGGCGCCTGTTCCCGGCAGCCGGTTTGCGATTAGAATCGCCGCAATGCTGCCTTGGGCGATTCTGGTACCGGAATGCGGGAATCTCACTTGATGTGGATCACGCTTTGAGTCGCGAAAAGCCGCCTGCGGCAGCGACCCGCGCGCGCAAGTCCGCGAGGGCGCCCGCGCGGCCCCGTGCCGCACGGCCGCAGATCGAGGTACGGCCGGTGCGCCGGCGCGATCTCGACGACGTCATCGCCATCGACGCGGCGGTCACCGGGATCGAGAAGCGCGCGTACTGGGAAGGCATCCATCGCCGCTACGGCCGCGACGACACGCAGGGCCGGCACTTCCTCGTTGCGGACGCCGGCGAGCGCGTGGTCGGGTTCATCATCGGCGAGATCCGCGACTGGGAGTTCGGCTCGCCGCCCTGCGGCTGGGTGTTCGCAATCGACGTCGCGCCGGGGGCGCGCCTGTCGGGCGTCGCGGCGAAGCTCCTCGAGACCATCTGCGCCGGGTTTCGCAAGGCGGGCGTGCGCACCGTGCGCACGATGCTCGCGCCGGAGAACCGCCTGGTGCTGTCGTTCTTCCGCAGCCAGGGCATGATGGCCGGCCGCTTCATCCCGCTCGAGATGGCGCTCGAGTGAGGCGACCGTGAAGCTGCAGAAGAACACCTCGCTCGCGCTGTACAGCGTGCTCGAGTCGGCCGCGGACCCCACGCGCCACGTGGCGGCCGCCGAGATCGCCGCCAAGTACGGCGTGTCGGCCCACCACCTCGCCAAGGTGCTGAGCGAGCTCGCACGCGCCGGCATCCTCGCCTCGGCGCGCGGCGTCGGCGGCGGCTATCGCTTCGCGGGGAACGCCCGCCGTCTGACGCTGCTCGACGTGATCGAGCGGTTCGAGGCGCTGTCCTCGCATGCCGGCGGACCGGAAGCCGCGGACCGCACGCCCGCGGGACGGGCGCTGCTGACGGTGCTTGCCGAGATCGACGACATCGCGAAGGCCACGTTCAGCAGCATCACTATCGCCACGATGCTGCGCCTCATGACGCGGCAGCAGGAGGAGCGGGAGGCCGCACGCGCGGCACGCGCCACGAGCGTCGCGGGTGCCGCGCCCGGGAAAGGCGGCTGACCCAGCGGCACCGGCCGGCAGTGTCGTTCACGGTCGCACGCGCCGCTCCTTGACCCGCATCAACGGCGCGCCCGCGCCGGCGGCGCACATTGCGACGCACGGCAGGGACCATCGCCGGTGCACACCTTGCGTCGCGCGAACGAGGAGCGATCGAATGCAGCTCGCAGGCAGGACGGCGGTCGTGACGGGTGCCGCGCAGGGCATCGGTGCGGCGGTGGCGCGTGCCTATGCGGCCGAGGGCGCGAGGGTCGCGGTGGTGGATCTCGCGCAGGAACGCGCCGAAGCGCTCGCCGCGGCGCTGCGCAGCGACGGTGCGGATGCGATCGGCGTCGCGTGCAACGTGGCGCAGCGTGACGAGGTCGAGCGCATGGCCGCCGCCGTGGCGGCGCGGTTCGGGCGCATCGACATCCTGGTCAACAATGCGGGCATCACCCGGCCCGCGATGCTGCACAAGATGCAGGTCGAGCAATGGCGCGAGGTGCTGGACGTGCATCTCACCGGCAGCTTCCATTGCCTGCAGGCGGTCGTGCCCGGGATGATGGAGCGGCAGTGGGGGCGCATCATCAACGTGACCTCGACCGCCGGGCATCCTCGGCACGATCGGGCAGATCAACTATGCCTCGGCGAAGGCCGCGATCCTGGGCTTCACGCGCTCGGCGGCGCGGGAGCTCGCGCGCCATCGCATCACGGTGAACGCTGTCGCCCCCGGCGCGGCGACGCCGATGACCGAAACGATCCGCACCGATCCGAAATTCAAGGAGCGCTACCTCGAGCGCATCCCGATGGGACGCTGGGCGGAGCCCGACGAGATCGCGCCGGTGTTCGTCTTCTTCGCCTCCGAGGGGGCGAGCTACGTCACGGGACAGATCCTCGCCGCCGACGGCGGCATGACGATGGCGTGACGGCCGGCTCGGGACTTCGCTACACGTCGCCGAGCACCTTCAGGTCGGCGACAAAGCGGGCGAAGTTCTGCGCGCGATCCTCCGGCGCGCCGCGCAGGATCGACGACGGATGCACGGTCACCAGCACCTTCGCGGGGAGCTCGCTCTCGACGAACTGTCCGCGCGACTCCGTCACCTTGATCCCGGGTCCCAGCAGCGCCTGCGCCGCGGTGGCGCCGAGGCAGACGATCACGCGCGGCCGCACGAGGCGGATCTCGGAGTGCAGCCAGTCGACGCATGCCGCCACCTGCCGCAGCGTGGGCTTCTTGTGGATGCGGCGCTTGCCGCGCGGCTCCCACGAGAAATGCTTCACGGCGTTGGTCACGAACACGCTGCCGCGATCGATGCCGGCTTCCGCCAGCGCGCGGTCGAGCAGCTTGCCGGCGGGCCCGATGAACGGATGTCCCTCGATGTCTTCCTGATCGCCGGGCTGCTCGCCGACGAGAAGGATGCGCGCGCGCTCGTTGCCTTCTCCCGGCACGGCCTGCGTCGCGTTCTTCCACAGGTCGCAGGCGCGGCATTGCTGCATCCCGTCGCGCAGCGTGGCGAACGCAGCACGCAGCTCCGCGGCGGCGGTTGCGGCGGTGGGTTTCCTGGTCGGCGGCACGGCACGGTCCTCGGGCTGCGCAGCTAGCAAGACCGGTGCCGCTCGTTCACGCACGCGTGGCCCGGCGGCGCGCGGCCCTCCTCGAGCCGGGCCTGGCATGAATGCTGCGAGCCTTCCGCGTCGACCTTTACGGAGATGCCACCCATGGCGCTTGGAACGATCCTGCTGATCCTCGTCGTGCTGCTCCTGATCGGCGCGTTGCCGGCGTGGCCCTACAGCCGGCGCTGGGGCTACATGCCGAGCGGCGTCGTCGGCGCCATCGTGCTGCTGCTCGTGGTGCTGCTGCTGCTCGGTCGCCTGTAGCCCGCCGGCACAGCAGCTCAGGGGCCGAGCTGCTCCTTCGCGGCGGCGACGTCCACGTTGCGCCGGGCGGCCATTTCCTTGCCGATGGCCGCGAGCGTCGCGGCGTCGAACGTCTGCTCCGCGAGCGGAATGAGTGCGGTCTCCTCGACCGCGATGTGGCGGTCATAGGCTTCGCGCACTTCCGTCACGTCGTGCGGCGACAGGTTCGCCCGAGCCCCGACCGCGATACCGGCGAGCAGCGGACGCAGGCGGGCCCAGTTGGCGGCGAGGACCTCGTGCTCCTGCTCGAGCCGCGCGGTGATCTTCGCCGCCTCGTCGCCGCGGGCCGCGACCAGGCGCGGAAACACGCTCTGCTCCTCGTCGGCGTGGTGATTCACGGCCGCGGTGTCGAAATACCGCATGATCGCGCGGGCCGCGGCGCGGGCGTCGTCGTCGCACCCGTGCTCGGGCAGGTGCCGCTCCAGGCGTGCGAGCGTGGCGAGCTGCTTCTCGATGCGGCGATGGCATGCGCGCAGCATCTCGAGCGGTTCGTCGAAGCCGGGCGCGGTATGGCCGGCGAGGAAGCTGGCATTGGTCATGTGAACCATCCGGAAGGCGACTTGGTGACGGCGACGCTCACCACGTAGGTGAACGTGAGAAGCGCCGCCAGGAAGGCGGTGAGGCGCATCGACGAGCTTCGCGCGCGCTTGAGCGCGATGGTGCCGAGCACGATGTAGAGCACGACCCCCGCGAGCTTGGCGCTCAGCCAGCCCCGCGTCCCCGCACCCAACTGGAACGCGAGCCACAGCGCGCTCACGAACAGCAGCGTGTCCACGATGTGCGGCAGGATGCGCAACCACCGCGGCATCGGCCGATGCGGATCGCGCAGCACGCGGGCGCCACGCCAGATGAAGAGGCCGAGCGAGACCGCCACGGCGCTGACGTGGACCTGCCGCACGGCGAGATAGTCCAGCATCACGGCTCCGCGCAGCCACTCATGCCGTGGGACCTTCCGGGGACGCCGATGGTTTCCTGCCCGGCGCCGCACGCAGCCCGAGGTCGTCGCGCAGCGCCGCGACCTCGGCGTGGAGCGCCCGCAGCTCGGTCTCGAGCGCGTTCCAGCGGTCGCGCGACTCCAGCAGGTGGCGCTCGACATCCTGGCGCAGCGGCACCAGGGCCTGCTCCGCCGAGGTCCCGTCGTCGCGGCCGAGGAAGATCGCCACAAGATTGGCGGTGAACAACGTCATCAGCGCGACGCCGACGATGGCAATGAACACCGCGAACACGCGCGCGGCGGGGGACGTGGGGACGAAGTCGCCATAACCGATGGTCGTCCCGGTGACGAACGCGAGCCACAGCCCGTCCCAGTAGCTCGTGACGGTGGGCTCCAGCCAGTAGAGCACACCGCCGCCACCGAGCATCACGAGGCACGTGGCGCCGACGAGGAGCGGCGCGCCGCGGCGCGTGAACAGCACCTTGAACTCCGCCAGGGCGCGGACCAGCACCAGGCTCCCGACGGCGACGCGCGCGACCCGGATCAGCACGACCCATTCGGTGGCCGCACCGAGCGCGCTCGCCGCGGCCCCCGCGAGGATCACCACGTTGAGCCAGTTCTCGAGCAGGTACCGGACGGGAAAGCTCGTGACGTGGAGCATCCACAGCGTCTCGAACAGGAACGCGACGAAGATCAGGACGTCGATGGCGGTCGCGACCTGGTGCATCGCGGGATGCGCAGTCGCGCTGTCCAGCAGGTAGGCGGGCAAGGCCAGGAGCGCCACCGCGATCATCACGCGGTGCAGGCGGTGCTGCCACAGCCGTGCGCGTTCGTTGTCGTCGTCCTCGATCCCGGCGAGGCCGATCCAGATGAGCGGATTGAGCGTCAGGTGGCGCACACGACTCCCGGCAGGTGATCGCGGCCGCGGCCGCGGCGCGCAAGGCATGGATTATGCAGACCTTGGGCTTCCCCGGTACAGCGGCCCCGCATCGCCGCCCGTGGGCGCGCGACGGTCGGCAATGGAGCCACGCGCGAATGCAAAAAATGCCGTGCCGCGCAGCCGGATCAGCTAGCCGTGCACGCGGACCATCCGCGCCAGCAACCGTCTTGTCGAGAGGTGTCCATGATCGAACTTCCATGCCCGCGGCAGGTGCACGCATGAAGGCCGCAAACCCGACTGACAACACAAAGCCCGGCCGCAGCCCGGCGCAGATGCGGCTCGAAGGTCGCCGCATCCCGCCCGTGCGGGTGAAGGTGCGGCGCGATGGCGAGTGGCGGGACGTCGGCACCGACGAGCTGTTCGCCCGGCGCAAGGTGGTCGTGTTCTCGCTGCCCGGCGCATTCACGCCGACGTGCTCCACGGCGCACGTGCCGCGCTTCAACGAGCTCGCGCCCGTTTTTCGCCAGCATGGCATCGACGAGATCCTGTGCGTGGCCGTGAACGACCCGTACGTGATGGAGGCGTGGCAGCGCGACCAGCACGCCGACCGCATCACCTTCGTGGCGGACGGCAACGGCGACTTCACGCGGGCGATGGGCATGCTCGTGGACAAGCGCGACGATTGCCTCGGCGACCGGTCCTGGCGCTACGCGATGGTGGTCGACGACGGCAATATAGTGAAAGGCTATGTCGAGCCCGATGAGCCCGGCGACCCGTACACGGTCTCCGATGCCGACACCGTACTGCGCGACCTCGCGCCTGCCGGGGACGTCCCGCCGGACATCTTCATGCTCACCAAGCCCGGTTGCGCCCACTGCGCCAAGGCGCGGCGCCTGCTGGAGCAGAGCGGCCTGCCGTACGAATCCGTCGATGCCACGCCGCGCATGCTGCGCGCGGTCGCCGAGCAGCCCACCACCCCGCAGGTGTTCGTCGACGGCCGCCACATCGGCGGCAGCGAGGATCTCGAGCGCTGGCTGCGCGAGCGCTGATCGTCACGCGTCCGGCGCGGCATGCTTCCTGCTCGATCGCCGGGTATCCGGGCTGGCGGGGCGAAGGCGTGCAAGCCTTACCCTGGCGCCGGTAATTTGCGGGAGGCAGCATGGCACGCGCATTGTGGAAAGGCGCCATATCCTTCGGGCTCGTGAACGTGCCCGTCGAGCTGTACCCGGGGGCAACGTCGGAGACGCTCGACCTCACCTGGCTCGACAAGCGGACGATGGATCCGGTCGGCTACAAGCGCTACAACAAGAGCAACGGCAAGGAAGTGCCGAAGGACGAGATCGTCAAGGGCTACGAGTACGAGCGCGGCCGCTACGTCGTGCTCGGCGCCGAGGATTTCAAGCGCGCCAATCCCACGGCGACGCAGACCGTGCAGATCCACGCGTTCGTCGACCGCGAGCAGATCCCGCCGCCCTTTTTCGAGCACCCGTATTACCTCGTGCCGGGCAAACGCGGCGAGAAGGCCTACGCCCTGCTGCGCGAGACCATGAAGCGCGCGAACCGTGCGGCGGTGGCGAGCGTGGTGATCGCCACCAAGCAGCATCTGGCCGCGGTGCTGCCGCTGGGGAACGTGCTGCTGCTCAACACGCTGCGCTATGCGGACGAGATCCGCGACGCGACGGATTTCGAAGTGCCTTCCGGTTCGCTCAAGTCCGTCGGCGTGACCGAGAAGGAAATCGACATGGCGCTGAAGCTCGTCGAGAGCATGGCCGAGGACTTCAAGCCCGAGAAGTACCGTGACACCTATCGCGAGGACCTGCTCGCGCGGGTCGAGGAGAAGGTGAAGGCGGGCGAGACGGAGGTCGTGCCCGAGCCATCGAAGGAGAAGGAAACGCGGCCCAGCGCCCAGGTGGTCGATCTCGTCGCGTTGCTGCAGAACAGCCTCAAGATGGGCGGCACGCATTCGGGCAAGGGCGGGGAACGCCGTGCCGCGGCGTCGGCGAAGACCGCGAGCTCCGCGCGCGCCGCGCCGCACCACGCGCAGGAAGGCAAGTCGGCGGCGAAGAAGACGACCCGTACACGCAAGCGCGCGTAACGTCTCGCACACGCACCACTGCAATCACGAGGGTTCCCATGGCCAAGGAGCGTACCGACAGCCTCGCCCGCTATCGGGAGATGCGCGATTTCGCGCGCACGCCCGAGCCCGCCGGCGCGACCGGCAATACGCGCAGGCGGGCATTGCGCTTCGTCATCCAGAAGCATGCCGCACGACGCCTGCACTACGACTTCCGGCTCGAGCTCGACGGCACGCTGAAGAGCTGGGCGGTACCGAAGGGCCCCAGCCTCGACCCTGCCGACAAGCGTCTCGCGGTGCACGTCGAGGATCATCCGCTCGATTACGCGGGCTTCGAAGGCTCGATCCCGGAACATGCGTACGGTGCCGGTCACGTCGTCGTGTGGGACCGCGGCACGTGGCTGCCGGTCGGCGATCCGCACGAAGGCTACGGCGCCGGCAATCTCAAGTTCGAGCTTCGTGGCGAGAAGCTGCACGGGCGCTTTGTGCTGGTACGCATGAAGCGCGGGTCCGATGCTGCGAAGGAAAACTGGCTGCTCATCAAGGAACGTGACGCCGACGCGCGGCCGGGCGAGGGCGCCGTGCTCACCGAGACGCGGCCCGAGAGCGTCATCTCCGGGCGCACCCTCGATGACATCGCGGCAGGCCGCAGCGCCCCGCGATTGCGCCGCCGATCGGCGCGAAGCTCCGCGCAAACCGCATCGCCGAAGCCCGCCGCGCCCGCTGCCGCCAAGGCCACCGCTGCGAAGGCCGCGCGGAAGGCAGCGAAGAAGCGGGCCACGCCGAGCGCACGCAAGACGACTGCGAAGGGTTCCCATGCCAGCAAGAGCGCGTCCCGCAACGGCTGATCACACGACCTCCGTGCCCGCCCGGCGCAGGACGGCGCGTGAGCAGCCGGAATCTCCAGCGGAGGATCCGCGCACCTTCGGCTCGGCGGCGCCATCTGGCGAGCGCGAGGAACGCACCACGGCGCGCCGCGGTGCCGCGACGGGCGCGCGCGCCCGCAGCGCGCGCAAGCCCGAAGGCAGCGGCGAAGGGATCGTCGCGGGGGTGCGGATCACGCATCCCGAACGCGTGCTGTATCCGGAGGCCGGCATCACCAAGCTCGACGTGGCGCAGTACTACGCGCGCATGGCGCCGCACATCCTGCCGTACGTGCGCCATCGGCCGCTGTCGCTGGTGCGCTGCCCGCAAGGCGCGGCGAGCGACTGCTTTTTCCAGAAGCATGCGACCGAGCGCGAGATCCCGGGGATCGGCTTCGCGATGATCACCGAGAGCGGCGGGGAGAAGCCCTACGTCATCGCGAATACGGCCCAGGCGCTCGCGGGCCTCGCGCAGATGGGTACGCTCGAGCTGCACGGCTGGAACGCCACGGCCGACGACGTCGAGCGCGCCGACACGATGGTGTTCGATTTCGATCCGGATCCGGAGGTGCCATTCGCTGCCGTCGCGAACGCAGCCCTCGAATGTCGCGCGGTGCTCGCCACGCTCGGCCTCGAAAGCTTTGCGAAGACCACCGGCGGCAAGGGTCTGCACGTCGTCGTGCCGCTATCGCGACGCGTGCCGTGGGACACCGTGAAGAAGTTCGCCAAGGGGATCGCGGAGCATCTCGCCGCGCGCCAGCCCGACCAGTTCGTCACCAAGGCCGCGAAGGCGGCGCGCAAGGGCCGCATCTTCGTCGACTATCTGCGCAATGCACGCGGCGCGACCGCGGTGGCGCCGTACTCGGTGCGCGCGCGCACCGGGGCGACGGTGGCAGTGCCGCTCTACTGGAACGAGGTCAACGAGAGACTGCAGCCCGCCGCCTTCGATCTACGCACCGTCGAGGCGCGGGTGGCGCGCGGCGGCGATCCGTGGGCCGCCTATCGCACGCATCGGCAGACCATCACGGTCGAGATGCAACGCCAGCTCGGCCGCGCTTCGTAGATCCCCGCGCCCTGCCGGCGCGCCGGCCGCGGTCGTCGTCGCGGCAGAGCTCCACGATCCGCGCGGCAGTCAGCGGCTCGCGCTCGCGCGTCGCGCGGACCACGATCGCACTCCAGTGCGCGACGACGGCGTCGAAGCGCGCATCGACGGGATGCAGCGCGAGACGCAGCGGTCGCGCCGGTGCCGCACGCCGCAACAGCACGTCGAGCACCGGCCGCGACAGCGCCCGCCGCCACGCGGAGAAGGCCGCGTAAGAAAGCGTAGTCGTCGGGATGGAGCGCCATTGCGGCAGCGCGAGGAACGCCTCGCGCAAGGCGACGTACGAGAACCCGAAGCCGTCCAGGGCGCGGCGCGCACCGCTGCCGAGCAGCCATGCCGGCGGCACGAAGCCGTGCACGCGCCAGCCCGCGGCGACGAACTCGGCGAGGCCGATCGCGATAAGTTCGGCGCTGATCGTGGCATCGGTCGCCGCGAACTCGCCCTCGGACAGCGTGCGCACGCGGCGCCGCAGCCATTCCGCCGGCGTGCGCGAAACCGGACCTTCGTCGAGGTGATGCAGGCCGTGCAGAGCGATCTCGTCGCCGCGTGCGAGCCGCGCTTCCATCGCGCGCATGAAGCGTGCGTCCTGCGTGACGCGCCCGCGGCGATGGAAGTCGGGGACCACGAGCAGCGACACGGGCATCGGCCCGGCGGCATCGATCATCTCGAGCAAACGCGCGCACTGGGGCCATGTCGCGGGCGCGACGTCGTGCAGCTCGATGCACAGAGGTGCGTGCCCGCCGCTCATCGTGTCAGCGCACCTCGCACCGCGGTTTCGCGTTCGGCCGCGGCTGCGCCGCCCATCCGGCTGTAGAGGCCCGCCAGGCCGCGCAACACGGTGTCCCAGGTGTAGTGCTGCTCGACCCACGACCGGGCTTCGAGGCCCATCTCCCGCGTGCCCGCGCCGAATGCGGCGACGACGCCGTCCGCCAGTGCGCGGGCGTCACGGCGTCCGACCACCAGGCCATGCGGCTGTACGAGCTCGGTGATCGCGCCGCCGCCGACTGCCACGACGGGCAGGCCCGAGGCCATCGCTTCGAGCACGACCAGGCCGAACGTTTCGCGGTCCCCGGCGTGCACGAAGGCATCGCAGCTCGCGAATATCTGCGCGAGCGCGGCCGCATCGCGCTCGTACGGCAACACCGTGACGTTGCGCGGTGGCGTGGCGATCTTGCCGCTGCCGATGGCGATGAGATGGTAGGGCGCGCCGAGCAGGCGCACCGCCTCGAACAGCACGTCGAGATTCTTCTCGCGCGCGAAGCGACCGGCGAACGCGAGCAGGCGCGTGTCCTCGGGCAGCCCCAGGCGCGCACGCAGGTCGGTGCGCCGATGCCGGGGATGGAACGTCTGCACGTCCACGCCGAGCGGCTGGCAGGCGACGTGATCGAGACCGAGATCGCGCAGGCGATGCTCGACGTGCCGGCTCGGCGCGACCACGACATCGAACTGCCGGTACAGCGCGCGTGCATAGCGCGTCCCGGCGATCGTGCCCGCGACGCCGCAGCGCAAGGCCAGGGTGCCGACCACGTCCGAGTGGTAGAAGCCGATGGCCGGGACGCCGAGCCGCTGCGCGGCCGCGACGCTGGCCCACGCGAGGAGGTAGGGATCGCCCGCTTCGATGAGATCGGGGCGGGTATCGACGATGCGGCGCGTCCAGCGCGCACGCGTCAGCGGGAAGCGGTAGCCGTGGCGCACGCGCAGCGGCGCGCGGTACATGCGGATGCCGTCGACGTCCGCATCGGCGGGACCCGGGGCGAGGATCGTGTGTCGCCAGCGCGTGTGCTGTCGCAGCCAGCCATGCTTGACCGCGAGGTAGCGCCCGACGCCACCGCCTTCGGGTGCGAAGAACATGCTGGTATCGACGAGGTGCATTGCATCTCCGTCGCGCGCGGCCTGCCGCTGGCAGCGGTTCAGCGGCGTGGCTGTCGGCGCGCTTACGCTATTCTAATGTCATGTTGCGACAACCGCTCCAGGATCGCGACATTGAGGCGGCTGGTGATCTCGTCCTTGCGGTCCGCGCGCTGCGTCCAGACGATGACCTCGAAGCGCAGCGTGCCCGGACCCAATGCTAGGAGGTTGACGATCGCGACAGGTTCCGGAAGCAGGTCCGGCACCGCCGTTGTCGAGTCATGCAGGAGCCGCATGACGAGCTGGGCATCCGTGCCCGCCGGGACTGCGACCGGGACGCGCAGGGTCACCTGCGCGCAGTAGTACTGCCAGTTGACGACGGTTTCGGTGATCAGCTTCGAGTTGGGCACGATCACGGCGCGATTGTCGTTGCGGACGATGGTCGTACGGCGCGCACCGATCTCCGTGACATCCCCCTCGACTCCGGCCACCTCGATGCGGTCGCCGATGCGCACGGGGCGCTCGAACATGATGATGAGGCCGCTGACCCAGTTCTGAATGATGTTCTGGGTGCCGAAGCCGACGCCCACCCCGATTGCACCGGCGAGCACGTTCAGCGTGGTGAGGTTGATGCCGAACGCCTGGACGATCACGAGGAAGCCGACCACCAGCAGGACGTAGCGGACGATCGATGCGACCGTTTCGCGCATCCCTGCATCGAGATGCGTGCGCCGCAGCCAGCGGGTGGCCATCAGATGCTGCAGGCGCCCCGCAATGACGATGAGCGCAACCAGCAGCGCGAGGAGCGCCAGCAGGCTCAGCAGCGTGACCCGGGCCCCGCCCAGGGTGAACAGCGGGTAGTCCCACACCTCGAGCGCGGACCACCAGTGCACGACGCGCATCCACACGGACGTGGCGGTGTCGGGAGTGGCGTTCATCAGCCGGCGAAGGGGAAGGTGGGTCGCACACGCCCCGCGGCCGCCGTGGGGCCGCGGCAAACAAAACAGCGCGCCGGCAAGATCGCTTGCCGGGCGCGCTGTCGGTAGGGCATGGGAGGCGGGGCCCTCGGGAGGGAACCGGCCTCCTTGTTGCGATGCTTACTTGGTGGTGGTGGTGGTCGTGCTCGAAGTCGACGAGCCGGTGCCCGACGAGGGCGCGGTCGTCGTGGTGCTCGAGCTGGAGCTGCTCGGCGCGCTGGAGCTCGGCGCGCTCATGCTGCCCGACGAGCTCGACGGGCTGGTGCTCGACGACGAGCTGCTGCTGGGTGTCGAGCTCGTGGTGGTATCGGTCGTGGTGGTCGACGAGGACGGCGGCAACGGCGGCGTCGTGGTGGTGGTCGAGCTGGTGGTCGAGCTCGGCGTCGACGACGAGGCCGGCGGCGTCACGACGGTCGTGCGGTCTTCCTTGCGGTCACAGGCTGCGAGCCCGGTGGACAACGCGATGGCCAGCGCACTCGTCACGAGAATCTTCGATTGCATGGGAACTCCTTTCGTCTTCATGGCAGGGAATGAAAATAGACGGCTCGCGCCGTGCCTTCCGGCGTATCTCTCGCAAGTTTGGTGCCAGACGCCGCCGCGGCGCCGTGCGCTACGCCATCGTCATGGAACAGGCGTTTGCGCGTGACTTGCGCCGATCCACGGCCCCCGCGCGGGCTGGCGCCGCGGAAAATATTTCCAGCGCCTTGTAACGCTTGCGTCGCGCGTATCGAGTGGCGGCGCGGAACGTCCTGAAAAACAAGCAGTCGGCCGCGCACCGCGCAACGGGAACGGAGTGTGCACAACCCTCGTAGCAAGATCGCGGCCGCACCCGAAGCGGGCGCGCTTCCGTCCGGTCCGCCGCGTGGGCGACCCGGGCTTCCGTTTCACCCTTTGACAAGCAGCGGAACGAGGGATGCCGATCGCCCTTATCGTTGACGATGACCCGAGCGCCCGCTCGGGGCTGCAGGAGCTGGTCGAGGCCGAGGGCTTCACGACGATGTCGGCGGGCACGCTCGCCGAGGCTCGCGAGGCGTTGGCGCGGCAGCCGGACATCGTGCTGCTCGATCTCATGCTGCCCGATGGCAGCGGCCTCGAGCTCCTGCGCGACCGGCAGGTCCGCGGCGACATGCAGATCGTGGTCACCACGGGGCACGCCACGCTCGAAAGCTCGATCGAGGCGTTGCGCCTCGGTGCCGCAGACTATCTGCTGAAGCCGGTGAACCTCGCGCACCTGCGCGGCATCCTGTCGCGCGTCGCGGGTCCGGCGGAGCTGCGCGCCGAGGTCTCGGAGCTGCGCGAGGAACTGCGTGCGCTCGGCCGGTTCGGCAAGCTCGTCGGCACGTCGGCACCGATGCAGAAGCTCTACGACGACATCGCCCGCGTCGCCCCGACGGGAGCCACCGTGCTCATCATGGGGGAGAGCGGCACCGGAAAGGAGCTGGTCGCGGAGACGATCCATACGCTCAGCCGCCGCCACAACAAGCCCTTCCTCGCGGTGAACTGCGGCGCCATCTCGCCCCATCTCATCGAGAGCGAGCTCTTCGGCCACGAGAAGGGCAGCTTCACCGGCGCCCACCGCCAGCATCTGGGCTACTTCGAGCGCGCACACGGCGGCACGCTGTTCCTCGACGAGATCACCGAGATGCCGCTCGAGCTGCAGGTGAAGCTCCTGCGGGTGCTGGAGTCGCGCGCCGTCGTACGCGTGGGCTCGAACCAGCTCGTGGAGACGGACGTGCGCGTGATCGCGGCGACGAACCGCAATGCCGACGAGGCGGTGCGGTCCGGCAAGCTGCGGCGCGACCTTCTGTATCGCCTCCAGGTGTTCCCGCTGCACGTCGTGCCGCTGCGCGAGCGCCTCGAGGACGTGGCTCCGCTCGCGCGGCATTTCCTCGGCGAGCTCAATCGCCGCGCGAGCACCGACAAGACCTTCTCGCCCCTGGCGCTCGAACGCATGCGGCGGTATCGCTGGCCGGGCAACGTGCGCGAGCTGTGGAACGTGGTGCAGCGCGCCTTCATCCTCGCCGACGGCGACGTCATCTCCGACTTCAGCGTGGCGCAGGACGCGCAGCTGCAGCAGGACGGGCACGCGGGTTACATCCGCATTCCCCTTGGCACGAAGCTCGCCGAGGTCGAGGAACGGCTCATCCTCACCACGCTGCAGGAGTGCACCACGCGCGAGGAGGCGGCGAAGAAGCTCGGCATCAGCATCAAGACGCTGTACAACCGCCTGCGCTCGTACTCGTCGCGGCAGTGACGTCGCGCCGCCTCGTCGCGGGGCGCGGGCGCTGCTACGCCGCCGCGCGCTCGGCGGCGAGCTCGCCTTCGGGCATCTGCGTGCTGGGCCGCGTGTCGGCGCCGAGCACGTCGCGCAGGTGCTCCAGCGTGCGGGCGTGACTGTCCGGATGGGCCGACGCCACGCAGTCCTCCGGGATCCACAACTCGAACTTGCGCACGTACGCGTCGTGCGCGGTGAAGAGCACGCACATCTCGGTGACGAGACCGGCGATGACGAGCCGCCCGACGTCGAGCTCGGCGAGGAGGAACTCCAGCGGCGTGCCGTAGAACGCGGAGTGGCGCGGCTTGAGCACCGACAGGTCGTCGCCGTCGGGCTTGAGCAATCGCGCCAGCTCGCGTCCGCGCGACTCCGGCGCCGCGCACTGCTGCACCAGGTGCGTGAAGTCCGAACGCCAGTGGCCGAAGTTGTCGTTGGCGTAGATCGCGGGGACGCCGGCTGCCTTGAGGCGGGCCTTCAGCGCAGCGGTACGCGCCGCGGCGGCCTCGGCAGCCGGCCGCAGTGCTTCGCCGTGGCTGAAATCCAGGGCGTTGATGAAATCGACGAGCAGCAGCGCGGTATGCGCGCCGCCGCCCGGCGCAGCAGCCCGCCCGCGCGGGCCGCAGGAGGTTGCCATCACTTCTTCGCGGCCGTGTCCTTGCCCATGCCGGCCGCCGTCGTCGCGCCGCCCGCAGTGGCCGGCGAGCCGGAGCCGCTGGTGCCCGCACCGGTCGCCGCGCGCGTCGCGGCCGAGCCGCCACCCTTGAGCTTACCCTGGGTGTCCTGCGCCATCTTGAGGTGGTCCTGCAGCACCGGCAGCGTGTTCGACGCGAAGTTCCTGACCTCGGTGTCCTTGGCCTTGCTCGCCTGCTTCTCGAAGTCCTTCACGTCCTTCTTGTGGTCCTTGACCATGTCGTCCATGTACGCGCGATCGAAATCCGCGCCGGACTTCTTGGACATGCGGTCGAGCGTACGCTGATCGGCGGCCTTGAGCTTCGCGGCCGGTGTGACGCCCTTGGACTGGGCCACATCCATCAGCTTCTTGTTGGCGTCGCTGTGGTCCTTGACCATGCGCGCGGCGAACGCCTTCACCGCCGGATCAGTCGCCTTGTCGCTCGCGACGCGCCCGAACTCGACTTCCTTCATCCCGCCTTCCGCCGCTTCCTCGAGGAACTTGCGATCGCCGCGATCGAGCTTGGCAGACGTGGTCTTGGTGTCGCCGCCATGCGGGGCTGCGGCCCGGTCCGTTGCCGTCGGACCCGGGACAGCCGCACCGGTGGCCGTCGATCCGGTGGCGGCGGCGTTCGCGCCCGAGCGGCCGCCGGCCGTGCCGGTGCCCGCGGCCTGCGCGAAGAGATCGGATGCCGTGAACAGGAACAGCGCTGCGATCGCGGCAGCGAGTGAGGTGCGTTTCATGAGGTTTCCTTTCGCGTAGTTCGAAGAACGAGGCCCGCGCAATGCGCGCGGGCCGGGTTCGTGGTGCATGCAAGTTCCGTGCGCAGGGAACGTACTGCCGTTCCCTGCCTCGCGTGGCGCGTCAGGCGGACTTCGCCTGCGCGGCCTGCAACATCCGGCGCGCGGTCTCCGCCGCCTTCTTGCCGGCGAGGAACGCATGGTCCGAGTTGTAATACTCCCATTCGCTGTAGCGACCCGCCAGCAGGATCTGGCGCTGCTCTAGCCACGCCCGGATGCGCTGGACGTGCTGCGCACGCGCATGGTCGTACACCACGTAGGCGTATTTCATGTCGACCTGATTGGTGGTGAGGATCGGATCGTCGTCGCGGATCATGCCGACGCGCCGGCAATCGGCGATGCAGCGCTCGACCAGCGCATCGCCGTCGACAGGCAGCGGCTTCGTCGGCGAATAGCTGATCTCGCACGTGATGCCGAAGCCCCCCGGCGGATTGCAGTACGGGCTGGCATTGCCCTGCAGGAACAGGCGATGGAACACCGTGTCCTCGGGATAGTAGATCCAGTGCTTGTCGGTGATGTGCGCGCGGCCGACCCCGATGTTCACGCAGCGCACCGAAACGTGCTTCAGCTCGCGCGCTGCATGGCGGATCTCGGGTGGCGCCTCGTCGCCGATCGCCTTGATGAGCTCGGGCAGCGGCAGCGTGCTGATCAGCAGGTCGTACGTGAAGCTGCGGCCGTCGCGCAGCATGACCGTGCGCGTGGAAGGCGACACCGCGAGCACTTCCGAATTGAGCTCGAGCTGGCCGCGCAGGAGCGGCAGGAAGCCTTCCATCATCGCCTGGAAGCCACCGCGCAGCGGGTAGCCGAAGCGCGCATTGGGGCCCATGGGCTTGCCGACCGGCTGCAGCGCGCCGTCGATCATCTCCTCGAGATCCGGCAGCGGCACGCGGCCGCCGAGCCACGATGTCTCCATGTCCGCGAGCGGCACCGTCCACAGCTTGCGGTTGTACGGGATCGCGAAATGCTTCGCGACGCCCGCACCCCACACGCGGTAGATGAACTCCTCGAAGTTGCGCGGCTTGTCGCCGGCGACGGGTGCGTCGGCCAGCTTGCGGCCCGCGGGAAGCTCCGCAACGCCGTCGGCGCAGCAATCCACGGGGTCCTTCGGGTCGCACGCGGCGCCGGTCTTCAGGCGCACGGCAGGCGCGGTCGCGCTCGCTGCGGCCGGTGCAGCAGGCGTCGTGGCGGGTGCCGCGGGCTTGAGCGGACCGAACCGCGCCTCGATCGCACCGATCAGGCACTCCTTCAGCACCTGCGGCGGGAGGCCGTAGAGCGCACCCTGGAACGGATAGCGCGTGTGCACGCCCTTGCTGTACACCCACGCCTCGCGGTTCTGCCAGTGCACGTTGTCGCCCAGCAGCACGCGATAGAGATCGAGCACGTACGGGTCGTTCGAGAACATGATGTGACCCGCATAATCGAACGTGAAGCCCTTGTCCTGCACCGAGCGACACCATCCCCCTACGCTCGGGTTGCGCTCGATGAGGACACTATCGGCGCCGTAGTGATACGCCGCCGACAACCCGGTGGGGCCGGCGCCGAGGATGACAACTTCGGCGTTCTTGCGGCTGCTGCGCGGCTGGCCGGCATCGAGCATCAGGCGCGCGGATTCGTTGAGGCCCTGCTGCTGCGCCTCGTCGATCAACGCACTCATCTCGCCTGCCGTGCGGTCCCACGACGTGCCGCCCGTGAGGCGGTCGGAAGCTGCAATCCGCTCGGCCCGCTGTGCGTCGTCCTCGCCCAGCGCGCGCGCGCACGCGGCTACGAATGCGTCCGGGGTGTCGGCGATCGCGACGGCATCACGGTACAGCGTGACGACGTCGGTGATCGGCGTGCTGACCACCGGGCGCCGCGCTGCGAGGTACTCGAGCGTCTTGGTCGGGCTGATGAACTGCGTCGATTCGTTGCGCGCGAACGGCATCAGGCAGACGTCCCAGCCGGCGAGGAAGCGCGGAAGATCTGCGTACGACTGCTGCGGGAAGTAGTGCAGGTTGGGGCGCCGCGGAAGGCCCTGCGGATCGATCTTCACCACCGGTCCGACCATGCACACCTGCCACTCGGGATGGGCATCGGCGACATGCGCGATCAGCTCCTGGTCGAGGCGCTCGTCGATGACCCCGAAGAAGCCGAGGCGTGGATGGGCGAGCTCGCGCAGCAGCGGATGCTCCAGAGCGGCATCGCGGCCCTGCGCGAAATGCTGCACGTCCACGCTGCTCGGGAAGGCATGCACGTTCGGATGCCGGTCGCGCTTGGCCGCATAGAGGCTGGGACCGCCCGTGAACACGACGTTGGCCACCTTGAGCAACGCCGATTCCCGCTGCAGCAGCTGGCGCGGCGCGTTGCGGAACGCCCGCAGCTCGTCCATGCAGTCGTACACGATCGCTTTCGGCTCGAGCCCCTGCAGCAGCGGCAGCGCCATCGGCGTGTAGAACCACACGCAGTACTCGCCGAATCCTTCGCGCTCGACGGCGTCACGGACGAGCTCACGCATCGCCGGGAGCTGGTCGTCGTGGAAGCCCGGCGCCCGGATGGGCGTGTGCGGGCGCAGCACGCGCACGTTGGGAAGGGGCGACAGCATCTCCGCAAACGCTGGTCGCTCGTCGTACACCGGCTCTTCGATGAACAGCACGGGCCGCTCCGCAGCGAGGCGCGAGAGCAGGTGCTGGGGCCGCTGGTAAACGAAGTCCCAGCGCAGATGCGAAAACACGACGAGCGGTGCCATGAAACGTTTCCTTTCAGTCATTCGTCAGGAGCGTCGCGCTCCTGAAGAGGAGGGCATCGTGGCCCCTCCTGCCTTGTTCCCGGCCGGGACGAAGCGCCCGCGACCGTCCTAAGATTCCTCAGCTCACCGGCGCGGCGCCAATCCCGACGCACGGCGAGTCCGGCGCCCGCATCGAAGCGAGCGCATTGCGCCCGGCCGGCATGGCCGGGGCGCACCGCGCGTGCGAACGCGTGCCGGCTCAGTGCGTCTGCCGCCGCGAGCCGTCGTCGCGGCTGCCGGGGGTTTCCACGTCCACCTCGGTGTCGTCGCCGGAATCGCTGGTCGCCGAGAGCGAACGGCCACCCCGACCCGGGCGTTCCGTGCCCTCGCCGGTGTCGCCGCCGGTGCTGCCGACGATCATCGACTCGTCGTCGGCCTCGTCCGCAGCTTCTGCCGCGGCCGCATCCGCGCGCCCGCCGCGCCGGCTGTTGCGTTCGGCGACGTTGCTGCGGCTGCCGCCCGATTGCGTGCCGCCGCGCGCGGACCTTGCGCCGCCGGCCGGACGGTTCGACCCCGTTTCGGTCGCACCCTGCTTCGCCGCCATGATCTCCTCGCCCAGCGCCACGAGGTCGAGCTTCGCGCGCTTCGCGGCGCGGAACATCTGCGACTCCTCTTCCTCGATGTGGTGGTTCACGTACTCGCCCAACACCTTGAACGTGGCCTTGAAGCGCTCGCCGCCACCGGTCATCGATTCGAGCTGCGCGATGAGCTCCTTCGCGACGTCGTGCTCGACCGTCGCTTCTTCCAGGAGGTCCTCGTTGTCGCCTCCCGCGCGCACTGCCGGATAGAAGATTTCCTCCTCGATCTGCGCGTGCAGGGTCAGCGCTGTGCAGGTAGTGCGGACGAGCTCCTGGAGTTGCGCGTCGTCGCTGTCCATCCGCTCCGCCTTGCGGAAATTCTTCTGCACCTCTCGGTGATCGGCGGTGAGCAGTTCGAGCGCGTTCGGCACGCGATTGCGCCGCGCGGCTGCGCTCTTCGTGGCGCTGCGGCCGCTGCCGCGCGACTGCGCGCTGCGCGAGCGTGACGATGAAGCGCCGCGCGTGCTCGTGGACCCGCGTTTCTTCGCTGCCGACTTCGCCGACGATTTCTTCGCGGCGGACTTGCTGGATTGGGTGGATGATTTCCTGGCGGACTTCGCGGCTTTGCGTGGGGTCGGCATGGTGATTCCTTTGCGTGGACGAGAGCAGCAAATCGCGAACGCTGGCATGTAGCGAGCGTTCGCGAGCGTGATTTAGCAAGTTGCATGCCGCGTGACGTGCAAAGCCTGGACGCCGGCGTTCTGATGCCCAAACGCTGCGCCTTCGTAGATTTTGCGCGCGCGTGTAGAAAATGCCGACGTTCCGGCGCGCGGCGCACGCGTCCTGCGGTGCAGCGGGGGCGATGCTTTCTCCGATGGTACGGAATCTGCTGCGATGCACACGCCCCGCGAAGTATCCCAACGAAAGGAACAGCATGAGCAGCGCTCGCGCACGCGTACGCAAGGCCGTATTCCCGGTGGCGGGACTCGGCACGCGCTTTCTTCCCGCCACGAAGGCGTGCCCGAAGGAACTGCTTCCGGTCGTCGACAAGCCGCTGATCCAGTACGCCGTCGAGGAAGCCGCCGCCGCGGGCATCACCGAGATGATCTTCGTCACCGGCCGCACGAAGCGCGCGATCGAGGATCATTTCGACAAGGCCTACGAGCTCGAGACGGAGCTCGCGCGCTCGGGCAAGCGCGCGCTGCTCGCGGAGCTCCAGTCGATCATCCCGCGCGGACTTTCCTTCAGCTACGTGCGTCAGGTGCAACCGCTCGGCCTGGGCCACGCGGTGTTGTGCGCGCGGCCGATGGTCGGCGCCGAGCCTTTCGCCGTGATCCTCCCCGACGATCTCATCGACGCCCCGGTGCCGGTCATGCGCTCGATGGTCGAGCTCTATGGGCAGCAGCAGGCATCGGTCATCGCGGTGCAGAACGTCGCTCTCTCCCAGGTGCACCAGTACGGCGTGGTGAAGCCCGGGCGCACCGAGGGCGACGTCACCACCGTCACCGATCTCGTCGAGAAGCCCCGCGCGGAGGTCGCGCCTTCGACGCTGGCGGTCGTCGGACGCTACGTGCTGTCGCCCGCGGTGTTCGACCAGATCGCCGCGAACGCCGATGGCCGCACCGGCGAGATCCAGCTCACCGACGCCATCCGCGGACTCCTTGCGACGGAGCGGGTGCTCGCCTACGAATTCGACGGGGATCGCTACGACTGCGGCTCGAAGCTCGGCTATCTCAAGGCGCAGGTTTCGTTCGGACGCAACCATCCCGACTGCGGCGACGAGTTCGCCGCATGGCTTGCTGCCGAGTCCGAGCTCCCCGCCGCCCTTGCCGCGCGCCGCTCCGCGCGCGTGAGTGCCCGCAGTGGCTGAGGCGCAGCAGCAGGCCGCGCTGGGAGGGACCGTCGCGCGCCGCGTACCGAACGGGCGTCGCGCCGTGGAGAAGGCTACGGCCGCGCAAATCACGGCGTCCGTCGAGGAGGCGCTCACCAGCGCGCGCGAGGCGGGACTCACCTACGTCACCGACGAGCGTCCGGGCATCCGGCGGCAGCGCGCCGGCAAGGGCTTCCGCTACATCGATGCGGCCGGCCGGACCGTGCGCGACGCCGAGGTGCTCGCGCGCATCCGCAAGCTCGCGATTCCGCCGGCGTGGACCGAGGTATGGATCTGCCCCACGGCCAGCGGTCACCTGCAGGCGACCGGCCACGATGCGCGCGGCCGCAAGCAATACCGCTATCACGAGCGCTGGCGCGCGGTGCGCGACGAGAACAAGTTCGGCCGGCTCGTCGACTTCGCGCATGCTCTGCCGACCATTCGCCGCAAGGTGGCGGCGGACCTGCGCCTGACTGGACTGCCGCGCGAGAAGGTCCTCGCTGCGGTGGTGCGACTGCTCGAGACGACGTTCATCCGCGTCGGCAACGAGCGCTACGCACGCGAGAACGGCTCGTTCGGACTCACCACCATGCGCACCCGGCACGTGCGCATCCGGGGTGAGCGCATTGCCTTCGACTTCCGCGGCAAGAGCGGCGTGAAGCATCACATCGAGCTGGAGGATGCACGGCTGGCGCGCGTGATCCAGCGCTGCCTCGACCTGCCCGGTTACGAGCTCTTCCAGTACGTCGACGAGGAGGGCGAGGCGCGCTCGATCGGCTCCGCGGACGTGAACGAATACCTCAAGGGCCTGACGGGGCACGATTACACCGCCAAGGACTTTCGCACCTGGGCGGGCACGGTGCTCGCCGTGCTGGCACTGAAGGCATGCGAATGCCCGCGCTCGGAGACGCACGCGCGGCGTCTGCTGAAGGCCGCCATCGCGGACGTCGCGCAGCAGCTCGGCAACACCATCGCCGTGTGCCGCAAGTGCTACATCCATCCACGCGTGCTGGACGTGTTCATGGAAGGCGTGGGCAAGGCGGAGGCTTCGGCGTATCTCACCGATGTCGCGCTGCTGTCGGCGACGCGTCGTCGCGCCATCGAGGAAGCGGTGGTTCGCCTCCTGACCGCGCGCCGCAAGCGTACGCCCCGCAGCGCGGACGCACGCGTTGGCAACGGCGCGCGGCATGCGCGCAGCGCGCCGGCTGCATCGCTGCGGGCAGCGCGTGACGCCACAACCCCACGCGGGCGCATCGGCGTCGGGCGAACTGCGCGCGTCTCGACAGCGCAACCTTCGGTGCCGGCCGCCGCGGATTGAGCGGCGGCGCCCGCTGGTGTCCGCCGGATTTCAAACGGAGATCCTCATGGTTCGACGCACTCTCGCAGTGATCGGCGCGTGCATGCTGATCGCGCTCGCCGGGTGCACCACGCTTTCCGGCTTCGGCAAGGACATCGAGGCGATCGGTGGCGGCGTCAGCGGCAGCGCTGCGCACTGAAGCGCGCCGTTGCGACCGGCGGCATGTTTTTCCCGGCGGCCGAAGAAAAAAGTACCCCGCGATGGGCAGGTTCTGGTCGCGCGCCTATGGCGAGCGCATGGCACACGCGTTGCTAATCCGTGCGCGACGGCGCCAACGTTGCAGCACCGCGCATGCACCCACGTCATGGATGGCGCGGCGCACCATCGGCCGCGGACGAATTCCAGGGGACCGCGTGGCAGGTCGGGCGGCCGGCCGCGCTTCACAACGAAAGGATTCACGATGAAACAGAAACTCACGTATCTGGTGGTCGCCTCGGCATTCGTATGCTTCGCCGCAGGCGCGCAGGCGCAGGGAACCGCGGGATCGACGACGGGAACGACGGCTGGCACGAGCGCACCGACCACCGGCTCGCCGACCATGAAAGGCACGGAAGGCATCGCCGGCAAGGGTTCGGCGGCGACTGCCAACAATCCGAACCAGTCGGGAACGACCGCCGGCAACACCAATCTCGGCACGGGCGATGCAGCCAGCAACGCCGATGGCAGCACCACGCACAAGTCGAAGAGCAAGAGCAAGAAAGCGAAGGCCCACACGTCGAACTCCAAGTCGCACGCGATGCACGACTCGGGCTCCGGCACGGCTCCCAGCGGCTCCACAACCGGCAGCGACACCTCCGGCGCGTCGGGCGCGGGTGGAACGACCGGCAGCCGCAGCGGGACAGCGGGCACGGGGGCAGCGACGGGCAACACGACGGGCTCCGGCAACACGACGAGCACGACCAGCAGCGCAACGAGTTCGAATGGTGCGATGGGTTCGAACGGCGCGATGGGTTCGACCGGCAGCGCGAGCGGCATGGGCTCCAGCGCCGGTTCCGCGATGAGCGGCGGCGCGTCGTGCGCGGGCATGACCGGCGACGAGCAACGCCGCTGCATGGACCGCAACCGCGGCAAGTAACGCCCGGCAAGCGATCGACGCGGGATGCGGGTCGGCCCGCGCATCCCGCGGACGTGCACCGCGCATCGTTCGCGTGTTGCATCGGCCTGGCGGCCGGTGCACGCGCGACAGCTTTGCGCGCTGCGACGGGGGCGCAAATGTTGCACGCGACCACCGCTTTTTTTCCCTTCGCCCGCGTGTCGCACGTCGTACGTAACCGGGTCGCGGGCGCGGCCCCGGCACATCGGGCTTCTTCGAGGAGCCGCCTCCGCATGCTCCTCAGGCGAGGGCATTCCTCTCTCCCCTCCTTGTTTTCCCTCGCCTTCTTTTTTTTCAGGCGTCGGCGCGGTCGCTTCGAGCGCGCGGCGATGCGCCACATCGCGACGGCAGGCCTGCATCGACGCGCGCCGGCATGCGTGTCACTCGTGGTCCGCAGGCGAGCCGTGGGGCGAACGCGGCCCGTTGTACAGCCCGGGCATCCAGACGGATGGCATGCGCTTTGCTGTAACTTTGACCGGCAGGGCGCGGTGTCCTTCCAATCAACTGAACACGGGAGCGTAAAAATGTTGAACAAGATTTTCGGTATCGTGGTAGCAGCGGCGGTGCTCGCGCTCTACGGTTGCAACACGGTCGAGGGCATGGGCAAGGACGTCGAGCGCGGCGGGGAGAAGATCCAGTCCGGCGCCGAGAAGACCAAGGCCAAGATGTAAGGCTCGCGAGCTTCGCGACGCGGCCGCCGGCGCCCTGCGCACGGCGGCTTTTTTTCGCTGGCACTTGCGCGTTGCACGGCCGGCGCGCACTGTCGAGCTGCGGCGTCTCGCGCAGGTTCGTGGCGCTGGCCCGCCCAGTTGTCCCGCAGCTACGGCCGGAGGCAAAAACTACACGAAACGCCCCGCAAATTTCCGCCGCGCCGGCTGCTTTCGTCCGTGTCGCCCGTCGGATCCCCAAGGCATGCTTTTCGCTTTTGCTTGTTGAAAGCAAGGCAGCGACGGCGGCGGCCAGACAGCACACCGTGGCTGCACCGACGTGCCGAGTACGAATCCAGGAAAGGCACCTATGCAGCGATTACGGAGTCCGTTCCGGCTGCGGCCCGGTCCCGGCGCGGAACACAGGAAAGGCAAGGGGCGACGCGAGCATCACGAGGCGACGGAAGGCGTACAGGACACGGACGCGCGATCTACGGAGGGTGCGGGTGCAGCCGGTGCGGACGACACGGAAGATCGTGGCCGCTCGCGCAGCACCGCACCGGATCCGGAGCGTGGCGGCACGGAAGCGGGACGCGAGCCGCGGGACCCGAAACCGAGCGGTCCCTCCGGCTCGAAGTGAAGGTGGAACGCGATGTGCTCATGGGGTGCTGTGCTGATGTGACGGAACGTGCCGGCTGCGACCGACGCACGAGGTCTTCGAAACGTGGCTGGCCGCGAGGGGGTCGAGCGGTGGCCAAGGCGTCCAGACCCTTGTTCAACGTTTGATATCGGAGGGAAGCATGAACTTCATCATCTGGCTGGTAGTGGGTGGCATCATTGGTTGGCTGGCAAGCATGGTCATGCGCACCGATGCGCAACAGGGCGTGTTGCTCAACGTGATCGTCGGCATCATTGGCGCGATCCTCGGGGGCTGGCTCATCTCGCCGCTGATCGGCGCAGGCACCATCAACCAGAACGACTTCAGCCTTGCCGGACTCATCGTCTCGTTCCTGGGCGCGGTGATCCTGCTGGCGATCGTGAACCTCTTCCGTCGCGGCCGCGTGCGCTGAAGACGCGCAACGCAGAGCGACGAACAAGAATGGCCCTCGACTACGGCATTGACGGCAACCACGCGCAGTGTCGCTGCGCCCGTTGCTGCCGTAGCGGCTAGTCCGTGTTGGGCGGGGCCGGCGCCATCCTTCCTCGGGCGCCGGCATTTAGCGGCCCGCGATGATTCGCGGGCCGTTTTTTTCGTGTCGAGGATTCGACGCACGCCACACGTTCGCGCAGGCCGGGCAGCGGGGATTCGGCAAGGACGCCGGAGGTGTGGGGTGGGCCAGGTTGGTATCGAACCAACGACCAACGGATTATGAGTCCGCTGCTCTAACCATCTGAGCTACTGGCCCATGCGCTTTTCGCCCCGCAACCGCTGGGGCACGGCCAGGCGCTGCGATTATAGCCATCGGTCCGGCCGGTCGCCGCAGCGTGGCATCGATACTGCGGAAAGCGCACCGCATGTCGCAGTGCGCGGCAAATGCGCCCACCGCGGTGTCGAACTCAGGAGCCTGCACGGGCGCCTCGGCTCTTCTTCCTGTTCGATCTCGCTCAAATAGCCGTCGCGGGCGCCGCGTTACACTTCGGCTCGCCGCAGCGGAGGCCCGCACGTCGTCGCACCCGCCGCGGCCGCGCGATGCCCATGCCCCTTCACCACTATCTTCGGCCGCTGCTCGCGCCCGATTCCGTTGCGCTGGTCGGCGCGTCCGAGCGGCCGGGCTCCCTCGGCCGCATCGTGTACGAGAACCTGCTCGACGGCGACTTCAAGGGCGAGCTCCATGCAGTGAATTCACGGCACGGCAAGGTGCTGGGGCGCAAGGTGTTCTCGTCGCTTGCGGCGATACCGGTGCCGGTGGACCTCGTGCTCATCACCGTGCCCTGCGCGCAGGTGCCGCGCGTGCTCGAGGAGGCCGCACGTGCCGGCATCAAGGTGGCGGTCGTGCTGTCGCCGCCGCCCGAGGACGAGGGCGATGCGCGGCGCTGGCTGCGCGACCTGCTGGCGACGGCGCGCCGCCGCCGCATCCGGCTGCTCGGGCCGCATGCGTTCGGGGTGATGCGCCCGCAGATCGGGCTCAACGCCACGCTCGGGGCAGGGCGTGCGCACGCCGGACGACTCGCGCTCATCGCCCAGTCCGGCGCGATGTGCACGGCGATGCTCGATTTCGCGACCCCGGCCGGCATCGGCTTCTCGAGCGTGGTTGCGCTCGGCGGCGGCATCGACATCGGCTTCGGTGAGCTGCTCGACGCCGCGCTGCTCGATCCGGAAACGAACGGCATCCTGCTCTACGTCGAGACCGTGCGCGATGCGCGCCGCTTCCTGTCGGCACTGCGCGCGGCGGCGCGCACCAAGCCCGTCGTCGTGCTCAAGGCGGGCCGCGCCGTCGAGATCCGGCATCCCGCGATCAACGGCGTGGCGCCGCCCACGGCGGACGCCGTGTTCGATGCCGCGATGCGGCGGGCGGGGGCCGTGCGCGTGATGACGTACACCCAGCTCTTCGCCGTCGCGCGCCTGCTCGCCATGGGCAAGCTCGCGCGCGGTGACCGGCTCGCGATCGTCACCAATGGCCATGCGCCCGGCACGCTCGCGGCGGACATCGCGTTCGATCGCGCCATTCCCCTGGCGCGACTCGGCTCGGGCACGATCCGCCGCCTCGCTGCGATCCTTCCGCCCAACGTGGCGAAACGCAATCCCGTGAACGTGCGCGGCGACGCTCCGCCCGAGCGCCTCGCCGGTGCCGTCGAGGCAGCCCTCGGCGACGATGGTGTGGATGCCGTGCTCGCGCTGCACGTGCAGCGCCCCACCACCGGCGCGACGGATGCGGCCCGGGCCGTGGCGACGGTGGCGCGCAGTGCATCGAAGCCGGTCCTCGCCGCGTGGCTCGGCGCGCTTGATCGGCACGAGGTCGCCGAGGCGCTCGAAGCGGGCGGCATCGCGAACTTCTACACGCCCGAGAACGCGGTGGACGCGTTCGCGTACGGCGCCGCGTACCGCCGCAACCAGCAATTGCTCCTGGAAGTGGCGCCGCCGCAACCCGAGCCGTCGCCGCCGGATCACGTCACCGCCGAGCGCATTCGCCAGGCGGCTGCGGCGGCGAACCGCACGGTGCTGACGCCCGTCGAGGCGCATGCCCTGCTGGCGGCGTTCGGCCTGCCCGTGCCGCGCACGGAGCCCGCCGACACGCTGAAGGATGCGCTGGCGGCGGCGCGCCGCATCGGCTATCCGGTGCGGCTGGTGTTCGATCCCGTCGCGGTGCCTGGCGCCGCGCGCGAGCGACCACGGCTCCTGTCGCGTGGTGGCCTGCGCAGCGGAACCATGGTGTCGCGCGCGTACGGGCAGATGCTCGAAGGCGTCGTCGTGCGCGGGCGTCGCCCCGGCTATCGCGGCGTGCTGGTGCAGAAGGACCCGCCGGTGCTCCACAGCCTGGCCCTGGCGATCGCCGTGCACACCGATCCCGTGTTCGGACCGGTGATCACCTTCGGCAACAGCATCAACGCGACGCTCGTCGATCACGAGCGGGTGGTGCTCCTGCCGCCCCTCAACCGCCGCCTCGCGCTGGATCTCATCCGCGACAGCAAGGCCCTCGCGAGCATCGGTGTCCACAACGTGCTGCCGCAGCTCGAGCTTCTCGTGCGCATCCTGCTGCAGCTGTCCGCGCTGGTGTGCGCGGTGCCTTGGCTGCGCTCGCTCGTCATGGATCCGGTGCACGTCGGCCCCACCGATGCGGTGATCGCCGGCGCAAACGCCGTCGTCGATCCGAAGCGGCGATGGTCGCCGGGCGATTACCGCCACATGGCGATCCACCCGTATCCGATCGAGCTCGTGAGCGATGCGCGCCTCGCGGACGGCACGCTGCTGCACGTGCGTCCGATCATGCCGGAGGATGCCAATCTCGAGCGCGCGTTCGTCGCCGCGCTGTCGGAGGAGACGCGCTACTACCGCTTCTTCTATCGTCTGCACGAGCTCACGCCGGCGATGCTCGCGCGCTTCACGCAGGTCGATTACGACCGCGAGCTCGCGCTGGTGGCGATCGAAAGCACGCCCGCGGGACCGAGGATCGTGTGCGTCGCGCGCTACATCAGCAACCCCGACCTCGAGAGCGCCGAGTACGCCGTCGTCGTCGCCGATGCCTGGCAGAATCGAGGCGTGGGACGCATGGTCATGGAGCGCCTCATCGCCTGCGCGCGCGCCCGGGGCCTGCAACGTCTCGAAGGGGCGGTGCTGCGCACCAACACCCAGATGCTGCGCTTCGTCACGTCGCTCGGCTTCACGGTGCACGATGATCCCGAGGAGCCCGACCAAGTGCTGACGCAGCTGTCACTGTGATGCGCTAGAATTCCTCGGCCTGCACGCGCTGCGCACGCTTTCGGCGCCGCGCGACACCGTCCCGCGGCACGCCGCCACGCCCCGCATTTCCACCCAACCATCGCCGCCATGAAAATCCTTGCTGCCGTCGACGGGTCCGCCTTCTCGACCCACATGCTCGAAGGGCTGTGCGCGCACAGTGCCTGGTTCCGCGAGGCACCGACGCTGACGCTGGTGTACGTGCATCTCGCGCTGCCGTACAAGCGGGCGGTCGCGTGGGTCGGCAAGGAGGCGGTGCACCAGTACTACGAGGAGGAGAGCGAGGCCGCGCTCGCCCCGGCGCGCGAGGTGCTGGCAAAGCTTGGCGTCGCGTTCACCGTCGAGAAGCGGGTCGGCGACCCGGCGGCGGAGATCACGCGCCTCGCGCGCGAGGGCGGCTTCGACCTCATCGCCATGGGCACGCACGGCCATGGCGGGCTCACGGGTCTCGTGATGGGCTCCGTCACCACCAAGGTGATCGCCAGCAGCACGATTCCCGTGCTGCTCTTCAAATGAGGCGCTGAACGACGCGCCTGCGGACGCATCATGCAAAACGCCCCGGGATCACCGGGGCGTTTGCATTTCGGGGGGACGGTACGGCGCGCGTCAGCCTTCGCCTTCGAGGAAGCTTCGCAGCTTCTCCGAGCGCGACGGATGGCGCAGCTTGCGCAGCGCCTTGGCCTCGATCTGCCGGATGCGCTCGCGCGTGACGTCGAACTGCTTGCCCACTTCCTCGAGCGTGTGGTCGGTGTTCATCTCGATACCGAAGCGCATGCGCAGGACCTTCGCCTCGCGCGGCGTCAGGGTGTCGAGGATGTCCTTGCACACGTCGCGCAGGCTGGCGTTCACGGCCGCGTCCGATGGCGCGATCGTCGACAGGTCCTCGATGAAGTCGCCGAGGTGCGAGTCGTCGTCGTCGCCGATCGGCGTTTCCATCGAGATCGGCTCCTTGGAGATCTTGAGGATCTTGCGGATCTTCTCCTCGGGCATTTCCATCTTCTCGGCGAGCAGCGCGGGATCGGGCTCCTGTCCGGTCTCCTGCAGGATCTGCCGGCTGATCCGGTTCATCTTGTTGATCGTCTCGATCATGTGCACCGGGATGCGGATCGTGCGCGCCTGATCGGCGATGGAGCGCGTGATGGCCTGGCGGATCCACCATGTGGCGTAGGTCGAGAATTTGTAGCCGCGGCGGTACTCGAACTTGTCCACCGCCTTCATCAGGCCGATGTTGCCTTCCTGGATGAGGTCGAGGAATTGCAGGCCGCGGTTGGTGTACTTCTTCGCGATCGAGATCACGAGGCGCAGGTTGGCCTCGGTCATCTCGCGCTTCGCCTTGCGCGCGCGCGCCTCGCCCGTGGACATCTGCTTGTTGATGTCCTTCAGGTCCTTCAAGGGGATCATCACGCGCTTCTGCAGGTCGAGGAGCTTCTGCTGCTGCTCGACGATCGCCTGCCGGTACTTCGCGAGCTGCTCGCTGTAGCCGTGCTTCGCCCCGACCTCGCGATCGATCCAGCGCAGCGACGTCTCGTT
This sequence comes from uncultured beta proteobacterium, assembly GCA_963734575.1. Taxonomy (GTDB): domain Bacteria; phylum Pseudomonadota; class Gammaproteobacteria; order Burkholderiales; family Casimicrobiaceae; genus CAIWHR01. The sequence goes on from CAVTHT010000017.1 coordinate 161,504, forward strand.
CTCCGGAAACTTCTTGATGAAGTCCGGGCGCGCCATGCCGCCCTTGTTCACCACCAGATCCTGGATCTTGCGCTCGATCTGGCGGATGTTGTCGACCTCGCTGCGCACGCTGTCGCACAGCCGCTCGACCTGGCGCGCGGAGAAGCGGATCTGCATGAGCTCGCCGCTGATCTTCTTCTGCAGCTCGACGTACTTGGGCGCCTTGTGCCCTTCCTTCTGCAGCACGGCGAGCATGCGCGTGAAGTGCTTGCGGATCGCGCCGAAGCGCTCCAGCGCCGCGGCCTTGAGACGCTCGAGGTTCTCCGCGGCGATGGCGACAGCGTCGCCCTCGTCCTCTTCCTCCTCGACGTCCTCGTCGACTTCCTCCTCGACTTCGACCTGCTCGTTGAAGTCCATCAGGCCGTCGACGAGATCATCGATCTTGAGCTCGTCCTTCTCGATCTTCTCGGCGAGGTCGAGGATCTGGGCGACCGTCATCGGGCAGGCCGAGATCGCCATGATCATGTGCTTCAGGCCTTCCTCGATGCGCTTGGCGATCTCGATCTCGCCCTCGCGCGTGAGGAGCTCCACCGAGCCCATCTCGCGCATGTACATGCGCACGGGATCGGTGGTGCGGCCGAACTCCGAATCGAGCGTCGAGACCGCGGCTTCCGCGGCCTCCTCGACGTCGTCCGTCGGCGCGCTGGGCGCGGCCTCGGACATGAGCAGCGTCTCGGCATCCGGCGCCTCGTCGTACACCTGGATGCCCATGTCGCCGATCATCCCGATGATGCCCTCGATCTGCTCGGCATCGAGGACGTCGTCGGGAAGATGGTCGTTGATCTCGGCGAACGTCAGGAATCCGCGCTCCTTGCCGAGCACGATGAGCGTCTTGAGGCGGCGCTTGCGTGCCTCCACGTCGGCGGGCGTGAGCTCGCGCGGCGCAACTTCCTGTTGCTTGCCGTTGCGGCCCTTCTTCTCCTCGGCACGGCGGCCGGCGAGTTTCGCCGCGATCTCGCCGACGGTCGTCGGCTTGTGATTGGCCGGTGTCGCTTTACCGGCTGCAGGCGCGGCAACGGTCTTCGCGGCAACGGTCTTCGCGGCAACCGTCTTCGTGGCAACGGTCTTGGCGGGAACGGTCTTCGCGGCTACGGGCTTTGCTGCGGACTTCACTGCGATCGCGTGTTGCGCAATCGCAGCGGTCTTGGTGGAAGGCTTGGCGGAAGGCGTGCTCGTCTTCGGCTTGGAACGGGAGTCGTGATTGGGCACAGCTTTGACCTGCTTGGGGGCGCTCTTGTGTACGACCTTGGCCCCCGCCTTCGGTTTCGTCGAGGACGATGCCTGCATTGCATGTCCCTTCGCGACGATCTTTTTCGTCGCGGACTTGCCGACGGGCTTGCTTCTTGCAGTTGTTTTCGACTTCGGTGCAGCCGTCTTCGCGACGGGTTTCGCCGGCTTCTTCGGGGCGGGCTTGGCAGCCGTTTTCCGGCCGATCGGCTCCTTGGCCTTCCGGGCAGTGCGAGCGGGAGACTTGGCGGGCGACTTGCGGACGGGCTTCGCGAGCTTCTTGGCCATGGCGATCCTAAGCGATTCGGGTTCCTGGTCGTTATGTGGGGCCGACCGGGAAAACCTCAAATTTTAACATGTGGTTAAGGGTCCTGACCAGCGCAGGCGAGGCAGGTCGAATGGTGCGCGTGCCTTCACCGTCCGGAGCCCGGGCCACCGGCGCGCCGGACCATGTCGAGCTGACGCGAGCGCTCCGCCTCCTCGGGCGTGCGCGGGGCGGGTGCGTTCTCCGAACCCGCGCGTCCCATGCGCCGCGCGTATTCCCAGTACCGTGCGACACCCTCCTGCAGGTCCGCACTCGCCTGCTCCTCCGTGAGCCCCTGGTCCTCGGCCATGGCGAGCGCCTGCGCGAGGACTTCCTCGTGCTCGGTGCCGGCAAAGCGCTGCAGCACCCCCGCGGCCGTCGAGCGGACCGGTGGCGACCGTGCAGTACGCGACGACTGCGTTGAGCGCACGCGCCTCGGCAGTGACTTCCTCCATGGAGGGGACAGCCACGGCGCGCGCCAGTTCGGGTTTGAGCAGCAGCCGTTGCAGCAGCTCCCGCATCAGCGACGGCGCGCGCCGTCCCGGCGGCGCAGGGCGCCGCCGCCCACCGCGGTCCAGCGCGGGTGCCGCGGGTGCTTCGCGCGGCGGCTGCGCCGCCGGCGCATGGCCCAGCAGGCCATCGAGCTCGGCTTCGGGCAGTCCCGCGAGCTCCGCCACGCGACGCCGCAGCACGGCCCGCAGGATCGGTGCGGACAGCTGTGCCAGCAGGGGCCGCACCGCGGCCACGAAGGCCGCGCGCCCTTCGGCGGTGCTGGGCGCATGCTGGCGCGCGACCTCGGCCAGCATGAACTCGGACAGGGGCGTGGCGTCCTGCAGCAGCGCCTCGAAGGCCGCCTTGCCGCGGCGGCGCACGTAATCGTCGGGATCCATCCCTTCCGGAAGGAACAGGAACGCTGCCTCCTTGCCGTCGGCGAGCACCGGCAGGGCGTTCTCGAGGGCGCGCCACGCGGCCTTGCGGCCCGCGTTGTCGCCGTCGAAGCAGAAGACCACGGTGTCCGTCATCCGGAAGAGCTTCTGCACGTGCGCGGGCGTCGTCGCCGTGCCGAGGGTCGCCACCGCGTAGTCGATGCCGTGCTGCGCGAGCGCGACCACGTCCATGTAGCCTTCGACCACGACGACGCGGCCGCTGTCGCGGATCGCGGCGCGGGCCTGATAGAGCCCGTACAGCTCGCGGCCCTTGGAGAAGAGCGGCGTTTCCGGGGAATTGAGGTACTTGGGCTCACCGCGATCGAGCACCCGGCCGCCGAAACCGATCACCTGGCCGCGGGTATCGTGGATCGGAAACATGATGCGGTCGCGAAAGCGGTCGTAGCGCTTGCCGCCGTCGCCGACGATCACGAGTCCGGCAGTCTCGAGCGCCGTGTCGTCGTAGCTCGGAAAGGCGGCCGCAAGCGGCTGCCAGGCGTCGGGCGCGTAGCCGACGCCGAAGCGTGCAGCGATCGCGCCGGTCAGCCCGCGGCCCTTGAGGTAGGCGATCGCCCGGGGCGCCTCCTTGAGGCTCGCCCGGTAGAAGCGCGCCGCGTCGCGCAGGATCTCGGCGAGGCCCGCGCCCTCGGCGCGCCGCTGCGCGTCGCCGGGGCGCTCCTCCCGCGGCACTTCGAGCCCCGCATCGCGCGCGAGCTCCTCGACGGCCTCGGGAAACGAGCGCGCGCCGTGCTCCATGAGGAAGCCGATGGCCGTGCCGTGCGCGCCGCAGCCGAAGCAGTGATAGAACTGCTTGGACGGGCTGACGGTGAAGGACGGGCTCTTTTCGCTGTGGAAGGGGCAGCAGGCGGCGTAGTTGGCCCCGGCCTTCTTCAACGGAACGTAGCGATCGATGACTTCGACGATGTCGACCCGGCTGAGCAGCGTCTGGATGAAATCGTTCGGAATCATGGCTCCACGCTGCGCTGCACCGGAGCGGCCGCCAGCGCGCGCCCGCGAGGGCGGCTACGCGCCAGTGCGTTCCTTCTCCATTATAGGCAACGGGGCTGTCCCCGCCACCCGCGGAAGCGCCCGGCCGACCGATGGCGCGCCGTGCGCGATCTCAGCCGGCCAGCCGCGCCTTGACTTTCGCCGATACGGCGCCGAGATCGGCCCGACCGGCGAGCGCGGGACGCAGCTCCGCCATGACCTTGCCCATCGCCGCCATGCCGGTGGCGCCGCTGCCCGCGATCGCCGCCGCGATCATGGCGTCGACTTCCGCCTCCGACAGGGGCTGCGGCATATAGGCCGACAGCACGTCCACCTCGGCGCGCTCCACGTCGGCGAGATCCTTGCGGTGGCCGGCCTCGAACTGCGAGATCGAGTCGCGGCGCTGCTTGACCATCTTGTCGATCACGCCGAGGACGTCGGCGTCGGTCAGCTCGATGCGCTCGTCCACCTCGCGCTGCTTGATCGCGGCGAGGAGCAGGCGAATGGTGGACAGCCGCGGTGCGTCCTTGGCGCGCATCGCGGCCTTCATGTCCTCGGTGATCCGTTCCTTGAGCGTCATGCGCGATCCTTCACGATGGACGCGGGCGACAAAAAGGGGCGAATCGCTTCGCCCCTCCTGCGGGTGCTGCTCTCGCTGCCTCGGCCGCAGGCCGGGTCAGAACAGCTTCGGTGGCAGCTGCTGGCTGCGCAGGCGCTTGTAGTGGCGCTTGACCGCCGCGGCGAGCTTGCGCTTGCGCTCGGCGGTGGGCTTTTCGTAGAACTCGCGGGCGCGAAGCTCCGTGAGAAGGCCGGTCTTTTCGATGGTGCGCTTGAAGCGGCGCAGGGCCACTTCGAAGGGCTCGTTCTCGCGGACGCGAACGCTGGGCATGTAACTCGTTCCTTAAGGCTGTAGCCGGGGCTGGCGGTAACCCGGAAGTGTAGCAGCCCGGGGCGTCTGCCGCAAGGCGGGGGCTATAATCCGGCGCTTCCCCGCGGTCCTGCCCGGCTCACCGGGCCCCCGTACGCCGCGTTCCTCCGCTTCATCGCCCCCATGCGCGTCCTCGGCATCGAGACTTCCTGCGACGAGACGGGCGTCGCCGTCTACGACAGCGATGCGGACGGCGGGCGCCTGCTCGCCCATGCGCTGCATTCGCAGGTGGCCATGCACCAGCCTTACGGCGGCGTCGTGCCGGAGCTCGCATCGCGCGACCATGTGCGGCGCGTGCTGCCGCTCGCTCGCGACGTCCTCGCCCGCGCCGGGCTCGGCCTGCAGGACCTCGACGGCGTCGCGTACACCGAAGGGTCCGGGCCTCGCGGGGGCCCTGCTGGTCGGCGCCGCGGTGGCGTCCGGGCTGGCCTGCGCACTCGGCAAGCCGGCGCTCGGCGTGCATCACCTCGAAGGCCACCTGCTTTCGCCGCTGCTCGCCGAGCCGAAGCCCGCGTTCCCGTTCGTCGCGCTGCTCGTCTCCGGCGGGCACAGCCAGATCTTCGAGGTCGCCGGGGTAGGCCGCTATGCCTTGCTGGGCGACACGCTCGACGACGCAGCCGGAGAAGCGTTCGACAAGACCGCGAAGCTCCTCGGCTTGCCCTATCCCGGCGGACCGGCGGTGGCCGAGCTCGCCTCGCGCGGCGTGCCGGGCGCCGTGGACCTGCCCCGGCCGATGATCGACAGCGGCGATCTCGCCATGAGCTTCAGCGGCCTCAAGACGGCCGTCATCACCGTCGCTCGGCGCGCGCCGCTGACGCCGCAACGCAAGGCCGACATCGCGCATGCGTTCCAGGCTGCGGTGGTCGACGTGCTCACGGCGAAGGCGCTCGCCGCGCTGCGCAACACCGGGCATCGCCGCCTGGTCGTGGCGGGCGGCGTCGGGGCCAATCGTGCGCTGCGCGCGCGCCTCGTCGGCGACGCCGCACGACTGCGGTGCGCAGGTGTTCTTTCCCGACCTCGCGTTCTGCACGGACAACGGCGCGATGATCGCGCTCGTCGGTGCGCTGCGCCTGCGGACCGGCACGGCACGCTGCGAGTACGACTTCGCCGTGCGACCGCGCTGGGAGCTCGCGTCGCTGGCGGCGCCCAGGCTCAGCGCCCGATCGTGCGCTCGCTGCCGGTGAAGAGTTGCCGGATGTTGGCGCGGTGGCGCCAGAAGAGCAGCAGGGCGATCGGGACCATCGCCCACGCGATGAGCGCATTGCCGAACACGTAGAACGCGCCGACCGGCGCGAACAGCGCCGCCACGAGCGCCGCGAGCGACGAGATCTTGAAGCCGTACGCGATCGCCAGCCACACGACGAGGAGCGCGAGGCCGAGCGGCCAGTGCAGCGCGACGACGATGCCCGCCGCCGTGGCCACGCCCTTCCCGCCCGCGAAGCGATGGAACACCGGGAACAGGTGCCCGATGAACACGGCGAGCGCCACCGCGGGAATGGTCCACGATTCGACCTGCATCGCGGGGCCGAGGCGCAGTGCGAGCCACACGGCGAACCAGCCCTTCACCGCATCGCCCACCAGCGTGACGATGGCAGCGGCCTTGTTGCCGGTGCGCAGCACGTTGGTCGCGCCGGGGTTGCCGGAGCCGTAGGTGTGCGGATCGGGCAGGCCGAAGATGCGGCTCGCGACGACGGCGAACGACACGCTGCCGATGAGATACGCCGCGATCACGAACAGTAGGGACACAGCCATCGGAGTGCGCCGCAGGCAGGCGGGTCGGGTCGGCTAGAATGCGGCGGATGATACCGGCAAAGCGGCCCATGCGGCGGCGCTGCGCGCAGCGCCCGTGAACACGATCTTCATCCACGATCTGCGGGTGCAGACGCGCATCGGCGTGTACCCGTGGGAGCAGCAATTGCCGCAGACCGTGCGGCTCGATCTCGATCTCGGCACGGGCGACGCCGCATTTCGTTCCGACGACTTTCGCGATGCGCTCGACTACGCGGCCGTCGTGCGACGCGTGCAGGCGCTCGCCGCCGATCACCCGCATCGCCTGCTGGAGCGCTTCGCCCAGGCGATCGCCGATCTCGTGCTGCAGGAATTTGCCGCGTCGTGGGTGCGCGTGCGCGTCGCCAAGCTCGGCGCGGTGCCCGGCGTGAAGGAAATCGGCGTCCTGATCGAGCGGCAGCGTGAGGCCTGAGCTTCAGCCGCCCTTGTGGGTGGCGATGTCCGCGAGCGCAGGCTTCAGCACGCGCATGAGGTCGTCCGGCTTCATGCCCACGAGCAGCCCGCGCCGGCCGCCGTTGACGTAGAGATACGGCAGCTCGGCGATGCTCGCCTGCATCACGACGGGCATGATGCGGCGCGTGCCGAACGGACTCGTGCCGCCGACCTGGTAACCCGAATGGCGGTCGGCCACGGCCGGGGCGCACGGCACGATCGTCTTGACCCCGAGATGCCGCGCGAGATTGCGCGTCGACACTTCCCGATCGCCGTGCATGAGCACGATCAGCGGCTGCCGGCGCTCGTTCTCCATGATCAGCGTCTTGATCACGGCGTGCTCGTCCACGCCGAGCTCGCGTGCGGACACCGCGGTGCCGCCGCGCTCCTCGTAGGCATACGGATGGGTCGTGAACGCGACGTCGTGCTCGCGCAGGACGCGGATCGCCTGGGTGGTCGGCAGGCGCTCGCCGCTCATCGCGCGCGACGCGGGCACCGATGCACGCACGGGGTTCGGGCGGCGCTCATGCGACGGCAACGATCGGCACCGACCACGGCTCCTTCCAGACGATGCCGTGGCGCAGGCACGGCTCGGTGGCGAAGCGCACGTCGCGAAAGCCGGCCTCCGCGAAGTGGCGTTCGAGCGCGGCACGTGAGAACACCCGCATCTCGAGCGTCGTGCCGGGCCCGCCGTGGAAGACGAGGTTCTCGTAGCGCTGCATCTGCCCGTCGCGCCTGCGATTGCGCAGCACCCACGTGCCGTCTTCGTTGCCGACGGTGAACTCGTGCAGCTCGGGGAAATGCTCGATCGTGTCTGCATCGAGCGTGAACGGCACCGTGAACACGAACGCACCGCCCGGCCGCAGCAGGCGATGCGCGTTGCGGAAGGCGCGGTCCACCGGCGGCACGACGTGCTCGAACACGTCGCTCGCGGTGAGGAAGTCGTAGCGCTGCGCCATGCTCGCGGGGATGGCGGTGATGTCGAGGCGCGGCGCCGTGTGGAAGTACGTGTTCGAGTAGTCGAAGCAGCGCGCGAGCGCGGTGGCGACGCAGTCGTCGTCCGACAGGCCGAGGCCGTGCAGGTCGCGGCGCGGTGGCGTGTCGGGGATCACCACCGCAGACCCGAGGAGCGCTTCGCACACCAGCGCCACGAGCGCGCGCCAGCGCACCGTCGAGCCACAACCGGTGCACGATGGAATCTCGCGTCCCAGCCGCTCTTCGGCGACATCGTTATGCGCCCCGCACAGGTTGCACTGAAAGGCCACCCGTGGACCGGAAGCGGCCGCGCCGGAGGCCGTCGCTCGTCTGCGTCGCAAGAGCTGCCGCAGTGCCATGCGCAACGCAGGCAAGGCGCGCGTCCCCGTCATCCCCGCGGATGGTGGGCGTGGTGGAGCTGCTTCAGGCGCTCGCGCGCCACGTGGGTATAGATCGTCGTGGTGCTGATGTCCGCGTGGCCGAGCAGCAGCTGCACCACGCGCAGATCCGCGCCGTGGTTGAGGAGATGCGTCGCGAAGGCATGGCGCAGCACGTGCGGCGACAGCGCGGCAGCCGGGATGCCGGCGCGCACCGCGTAGCGCTTCACGAGTTGCCAGAACGCCTGCCGGGTCATCGGCAGATGACGCGCCGTGAGGAACAGCGCATCGCTCTTGCCATGGGCGAGGAGCAGCGGGCGGGCCTCGCGCAGGTAGCGCCGCAGCGCCTGCAGCGCCGCTTCCCCGAGCGGCACCAGGCGCTCCTTGCTGCCCTTGCCGATCACCCGCACCACGCCCATGTCGAGCGATACCTGCGCGAGCTTGAGGCCAACGAGCTCCGACACGCGCAGGCCCGTGGCGTACAGCGTCTCGAGCATGGCGTTGTCGCGCACCGCGTGCATCGTGTCGCCGGCGCAGGCATCGAGCAGTGCCTCGACCTGCGCCTCGCTCAGGTTCTTCGGCAGGCGCCGCGGCAGCTTCGGTGCGCGCACGCGCAGCGTCGGATCGGCGCGAACCCTGCCTTGCTGCACCTGCAGGCCGTAGAAGCGGCGCAGGGCGGAGAGCCGGCGCGCGATGGAGGTCGCCTTGCTGCGCGCGCGGAATTCGTCCGCGAGGAACGCTTCCACGTCGACCCGCTCCGCGGCGAGGAGATGGCGGCCGCGCTTCGCGAGCCACCCGGCCCAGCGCGTGAGGTCCTGCCGGTAGCTCTTGAGCGACGCAGCCGCGAGGCCGTCCTGCAGCCACACCTGGTCGGAGAATGCGTCGATGAGTGCGGTGGTGTCAGCCATGCGTCGGGAATCACGCGCCGAAGCGATAGCCTTCGTGCACGAGGAGCCAGCGCTTGATCGCGATCGGGTCGCCCGCGGCCGCGTTCATGAATCCGCCCGAGTGCGCCCTGGCTGCCCACGACACGATGACACGGGATCACCAGCGCGATGGGGTTCGCGCCGCAGGCACCGCCCACCGCGCGAGGCGCGCTGTGCAGGACGCGCGCGAGCTCGCCGTAGGTGCGCGATTCGCCGACGGGAATGGTCGCGATCGCTTCCCACACCCGTTGCCGGAACGCGGTCCCGCGCGGGGCGAGCGGCAGCGTGAACTCGTGCCGCGGATCGGCGAGATAGGCGGCGAGCTGGCGCACGGCTTCGCGCGCGAGGCGCGACGACGGCGCGATGTCGGGGTATCCGCGCGGCAGGTACTCCACTGTCGTGACGAAATCGTGCGTCACGCGCACGCCAAGCACGGCGAACGGCGCCGCCACTGTCGCGCTCCACGATGACTCGGCGGCACCGGCGCCCGCGTGCCGGGCGGGCGCAGGATGGGACAGCGAGCGCACGTTCATCCGAGCTTCATCTTCGCCGGGAGCGCGGTCACGAGCTCCGGGAAGAACCAGATGAGGAGCGTCGCCGCGACGATCAGGTAGAACATCGGCATGGTGTTGCGGGCGATCCACGTGATCTGCTTGCCCGTCATGCCCTGCAGCACGAACAGGTTGAAGCCGACCGGCGGCGTGATCTGCGCCATTTCGACCACGAGCACGATGAAGATGCCGAACCAGATGAGGTCGATGTGCGCGGCCTCCACCGTCGGCAGGATCACGCCCATCGTGAGCACGACCATCGAGATGCCGTCGAGGAAGCAGCCGAGGACGATGTAGAACACCGTCAGCGCGACGATCAGCAGGAACGGCGACAGGCCGAGGCTGCTGATCCACTCGGCGAGGTGCCGCGGCAGGCCGATGTAGCCCATCGCGAGGGTGAGGAATGCCGCGCCCGCGAGGATCAGCGCGATCATGCAGTAGAGCCGCGTCGCGCCGAGGAGGCTCGCCGTGAACGTCGTGCGGTTGAGCGAGCCCTGCGCGAGCGAGATGACGAGCGAGCCGACCACGCCGAACGCCGCCGCCTCGGTGGCGGTCGCGAGACCGGTGTAGATCGAGCCCAGCACCGCGGCGATCAGGAGCATCACCGGAATGAGATGACGCGCGGCGAAGAGCTTCTGCGCGCAGCGTCGTCCGCTCGGTCGCTGCGGAATCGCCTCGGGATGCAGCAGCGCCCACACGACGATGTAGCCGGAGAAGAGCGTCGCCAGCACGATGCCGGGGAGCGATGCCGGCGACGAAGAGCTGCGCGATCGACACGTTCGGCGCTGACGCCGTACACGATCATGATGATCGAGGGCGGGATCAGGAGCCCGAGCGTGCCGGCGCCGGCGAGCGTGCCGATGGTGATGTCCTCCGGATAGCCGCGCGCCTTGAGCTCCGGCAGGGTCATCTTGCCGATGGTCGCGCAGGTCGCGGCCGAGGAGCCCGACACCGCGGCGAAGATCGTGCAGCCGATGATGTTGGTGTGCAGCAGCCGCCCCGGCACGCGTTCCAGCCACGGCGCGAGGCCGCGGAACATGTCTTCCGACAGGCGCGTGCGAAAGAGGATCTCGCCCATCCAGACGAACAGCGGCAGCGCGGTCAACGTCCACGACGATGCCGAGCCCCAGATCGTCACCGCCATCGCGTCGCCTGCCGGCCGCGACGAGAAGAGCTCCATGCCGATCCAGGCCACGCCCGAGAGCGCGAGGCCGATCCACACGCCGCTGCCGAGCAGCGCGAAGAGCGCGACGATCAGGAGTGCCGTGATGAGCGCGTCCACGCGGCTACTCGTTGTGCAGCGCTTCGGCCGGCATGCCGGCGCGGCGCTCGCCACGCCATTCGAGCACCAGCTCGTCGAGGAAGGCGATCAGCAGCACGATCGTGCCGAGCGCCATCGTGAGTTGCGGGATCCAGAGCGGCGTCGCATCGGTCGAGGTGGAGATGTCGTGGAAGTCCCACGACTGCCAGGCGAGGCGCACGCTGTAGAACGCGAACACCCCGGCGAGCAGCGAAGCCACCGCGAGGGACCACAGCTCGAGCGCGCGCCGGTGTCCGGGCGCGACGTGCTCGAGGATCAGGGTGACGCGGATGTGCTCGGCGCGCTTCAGCGTGTGGGCAAGGGCGAGGAAACCCGCCGCCGCCATGCAGTAGCCCGCGTAGGCGTCGGTTCCCGGCACGTGGAAATGCAGCAGGCGGCCCGCGATGCCGGTGAGCACCATCAGCAGGGTACCGATCAAAAACAACGCCGCCAGGTAAGCGGCGGCGTTGTACAGGGCGTCGAGGCCGCGGCGAAGCATGGAGCGCAGGCTTCCGCTCGTCACTACATGGTGCGGTAGGCGTCGATCACCTTGCGGCCATCCTCACCCGCCTTGCGCAGCCACTCGGCGAGCATGTAGTTGCCGACCTTGCGCAGGTCGGCGGTGAGCTGCTCGGTCGGCTTCTCGATCGTCATGCCCTTGGCCTTCAGCTGGTCGAGGTACCAGCTGGTCTTTTCCTGCGACAGCTTCCAGCCGCGCGTTTCGGCGTCGGCCGCAGCCTTGAGCACGGCGGCCTGCGTCGGCTTGTCGAGCGCGTCGAACGCCTTCTGGTTCATGATCACCGCGTTCTTCGGGATCCATGCCTGCGTGTCGTAGAACTTCTTGATGTGCTCGTACGTTTTCGAGTCGTAGCCGGTCGCGCCCGAGGTCATCATGGAATCGATGACGCCCGTGGCGAGCGCCTGCGACACTTCCGAAGCCTGCACGGTGACCGGCTGGGCGCCGACGAGCTCGGCGATCTTGCCCGTCGCGGGACTGTAGGCGCGCCACTTGAGGCCCTTCATGTCCGCGGCGCTCGCGAGATTGCGGTTGGTGTAGATGCCCTGCGGCGGCCAGGGCACCGCGAACAGGACGCGCATGCCCTGCTTCGCGAGCTTGTCGTCGAGCGCCTTGCGCGATGCCTTGTACAGCTTGAGCGACTCGCCGTACGACGTGGCGAGGAACGGCACGCCGTCGAGACCGTAGAGCGGATCCTCGTTCTCGTAGTTCACGAGCAGGATCTCGCCGAGCTGCGCCTGTCCACCCTGGACCGCGCGCTTGATCTCGGGCGCCTTGAAGAGCGACGCGTTGGCATGCACGGTGATCTTGAGCTTGCCGCCCGTCGCCTTCTCGACGTCGTTGGCGAACTGCTGGATGTTCTCGGTGTGGAAATTGTTGGCGGGATAGGCCGTAGGCATGTCCCACTTCGTTTGCGCGGAGGCGGGCAGCGCGAGGGCGATGCCGACGGCGGCGATGCAGGCGACGAGCGATTTCAAGGCGGGACCTTTCATGATTCGGATCGTGATCCGGAAGACGGAGTACGGACGCATGCCACGAGCGCCGGCGCGCACGCCGCCGTCGCCCTGCGGCATTCTATAATCCATTGACCTCTCGTGCCGAGTCCGACGGGGGTGGCCGGCGACGTCGCGTCGACGGCGAAACGCCGCACTCCTGGCCGGGCGGGTTCGGCGTCGTCCCGTCCGGCGTCCGTACCGGTCTCGCGTCCTCGGGGTTACCGTCTTCCGCATGTGGCAATTCTGGATCGATCGCGGCGGCACGTTCACCGACATCGTCGCCCGCAGGCCCGACGGCTCCCTCGTCACGCACAAGCTCCTGTCGGATAACCCGGAGCGCTACCGCGATGCCGCCGTGCACGGCATCCGCGAGCTCCTCGGTCTGCCGCCCGGCGCGCCGATCCCGCCCCGGACGATCGAAGCGGTGAAGATGGGCACCACGGTCGCGACCAACGCGCTGCTCGAGCGCAAGGGCGAGCGTACGGCGCTCGCTGATCACCCGGGGCTTCGCGGACGCCCTGCGCATCGCCTACCAGAACCGGCCGCAAGCTCTTCGTGCGCCGCATCGAGCTGCCGACGCTTCTCTATGAGCGCGTGGTCGAGATCGACGAGCGCATCGGCGCGCACGGCGAGGTGGTGCAGCCGCTCGACCTCGAGGCCGCGCGCGCCGCGCTGGCCGCGCTGCAGCGCGATCGGCATCGGCGCGATCGCGATCGTGCTGCATGCACGGCTACCGCCATCCGCGCACGAGGCGGCGCTCGCCGCGCTGGCGCGGGAGATGGGATTCGCGCAGGTCTCGGTGAGCCACGAGGTCAGCCCGCTCATGAAGCTCGTGTCGCGCGGGGATACCACCGTGGTCGATGCGTATCTCTCGCCGATCCTGCGCCGCTACGTGAACGAGGTCGAGCGCGACCTCGCCGGCGACGACGCGGCAGGCGCCGCGCGGCCCCCGCTGCAGTTCATGCAGTCCTCGGGCGGCCTCACCGACGCGCACCGGTTCCAGGGCAAGGACGCCATCCTGTCGGGACCTGCCGGCGGCATCGTCGGCGCGGTCGAGGTCTCGCGCCTTGCGGGCTTCGACCGGATCATCGGCTTCGACATGGGCGGCACGTCGACCGACGTCACGCATTTCGCCGGCGAGTACGAGCGCGCGTTCGTGACCGAGGTCGCCGGCGTGCGCCTGCGCGCGCCGATGATGCGCATCCACACCGTCGCGGCCGGCGGCGGCTCGATCTGCGCGTTCGACGGCGCGCGGTTTCGGGTCGGGCCCGATTCGGCGGGCGCGAATCCCGGGCCCGCGTGCTATCGCCGCGGCGGACCGCTCGACCGTCACCGACTGCAACGTGATGGTCGGCAAGATCGATCCGGAGCTACTTCCCCGCGGTGTTCGGGCCGGATGGCGACGAGCGCTCGACGGCGACATCGTGCGCGCGAAGATTCGCGGCGCTCGCACGACGAAGTGTCGCAACGCACCGGCACCTCGCGCATCGCCGGAGGAGGTCGCCGACGGGTTCCTGCGCATCGCGGTCGAGAACATGGCGAACGCGATCAAGCACATCTCCGTGCAGCGCGGCTACGACGTCACCGAATACACGCTGTGCTGCTTCGGCGGCGCGGGCGGCCAGCACGCCTGTCGCGGTCGCCGATGCGCTCGGCATGACGCGCGTCTTGCTGCATCCCTTCGCAGGCGTGCTCTCGGCGTACGGCATGGGCCTCGCCGACGTGCGGGCGCTGCGCCAGCAGGCGGTCGAGGCGCGCCTCGATCCCGCGGCGCTCGGCGCCGCCGCCGCAGCTGTTCGCCGACCTCGAGGCCACGGCGCGCGCGGAGGTCGAGGCGCAGGGCCTCCGGCGGGCCGCGTCGCGGACCGACGCGCACGCTGCATCTCAAGTACGACGGCACCGATACGACGCTCGAGGTGCCGGCGCCGCGCGGCGTCCGATGCCGCGACGATCGCCGCGCATCACCGCGGACGTTCGAGGAGCCCGCTATCGCGCGCAGTACGGATTCCTCATGCCGGGCAAGCCGCTGGTGATCGAGGCCGTCGGCGTCGAGGCGGTCGGACGTGCCCACGAGGCCGCCGAAGTCGACGCCGCGTATTCGCGCCGCGCGCCGGCGCCCTGCAGCCGCTGAAGCGCCGGCGCATGCACACGGCGGGCGCCGTCCACGACGCGGCGGTGTACCTGCGCGATGCGATGCGTCCCGGCGACGCGATCGACGGCCCGGCGATCATCGCGGAGACAGAGCGCCACGACGGTCGTCGAGCCGGGCTGGCGCGCATCGTTCACGGCGCGCGGCGACGTCGTGCTGGAACGCGTCGTCGCCCTGCAGCGCACGCACGCGATCGGCACGCAGGCCGACCCCGTGCTGCTGGAGGTCTTCAACAACCTGTTCATGGCGATCGCCGAGCAGATGGGCGTGACGCTCGCGAACACGTCCTATTCGGTGAACATCAAGGAGCGCCTCGACTTCTCGTGCGCGCTCTTCGACCGCGAGGGCAACCTGATCGCCAATGCGCCGCACATGCCGGTGCACCTGGGCTCGATGGGCGAGAGCGTGCGCACGATCATCGACCGGCGCGACGGCACCATGCGCGATGGCGACGTGTACGTGCTCAACGCGCCGTACAACGGGGGCACGCACCTGCCGGACGTGACGGTGATCGCGCCGGTCTTCCTGCGACGCGGCGGACAGCCCGGAGTTCTACGTCGCCGCACGCGGCCACCATGCGGACATCGGCGGCACGACGCCAGGCTCGATGCCGCCCGATTCGACGCAGGTCGACGAGGAGGGGGTGCTGCTCGACAACGTGCAGCTCGTCGCGGAAGGACGCTTCCTCGAGGCGGAGATGCGGGCGATCCTCGGCGCGGGGCGCTACCCCTCGCGCAACGTGGACCAGAATCTCGCCGACCTGCGCGCGCAGGTGGCTGCGTGCGCCAAGGGTGCCGCGGAGCTCGGGCGGATGGTCGATCACTTCGGCCTTGCCGTCGTGCGCGCCTACATGCAGCACGTGCAGGACAACGCCGAGGAGGCTGTGCGCCGCGTGCTGGACGTCCTGCGCGACGGACGTTTCACCTACGAGATGGACAGCGGCGCGCACGTCGCCGTCACGATCCGCATCGACCGGGCAGCACGCAGCGCCGTGGTCGATTTCACCGGCACGAGCGCGCAGCAGCCCACCAACTTCAACGCGCCGTCGGCCGTGTGCAAGGCCGCCGTGCTGTACGTGTTCCGCACGCTGGTCGACGACGAGATCCCGATGAACGCAGGCTGCCTCAAGCCGCTCTCGATCGTGATCCCGGAGGGCTCGATGCTCGCGCCGCGCTACCCGGCGGCCGTCGTGGCCGGCAACGTCGAGACGTCGCAGGTGATCACCGACACGCTCTACGGCGCGCTCGGCGTGCTCGCCGCGTCCCAGGGCACGATGAACAACTTCACGTTCGGCAATGCGCGCTACCAGTACTACGAGACGATCTCCGGCGGCGCCGGCGCGGGCCCGGACTTCGACGGCGCGACGGTCGTGCAGACGCACATGACCAACTCGCGCCTCACCGATCCCGAGGTGCTCGAATGGCGTTTCCCCGTCCGTCTCGAATCCTTCGCCATTCGCGCGGGCAGCGGGGGTGCGGGCCGCCATCGCGGCGGTGACGGCGGCGAGCGCCGCGTGCGCTTCCTCGAGCCGATGACGGCCGTCATGCTCGCGAACCATCGCCGCATCGCGCCTTTCGGCGTGCATGGCGGCGCGCCGGGCGGCGTCGGCCGCAACTGGGTGGAGCGCGCCGACGGTGCGCACGAGGAATACGGCGCGACGTGCGCCGTGGAGATGCAGGCCGGCGACGTGTTCGTGATCCAGACGCCGGGCGGCGGCGGCTTCGGCGCGCCGGAAAGCGGGGCGGGGGCATAATCGTCGCCTGCCTCGAGGAGAACCCATGGCGAGCATCTACGATTTCACCGTCGACGACATCAAGGGCCGGCCCGTGCACGCTCGACCGCTACCGCGGCCAGGTGATGCTGGTCGTCAACACCGCGAGCGAGTGCGGCTTCACCCCGCAGTACAAGGGCCTCGAGGCGCTGTACGAGAAGTACAAGGTGCGCGGCCTCGAGATCCTGGGCTTTCCCTGCAACCAGTTCGGCGGACAGGAGCCCGGCAGCGAGCAGGAGATCGCCTCGTTCTGCGAGGTGAACTACGGCGTGACGTTCCCGCTGTTCGCGAAGGTCGACGTCAACGGCGACGACGCCGCGCCCGTGTACCGCTATCTCAAGAAGGCGAAGCCCGGGCTGCTCGGCTCCGAGGCGATCAAGTGGAACTTCACCAAGTTCCTGGTCGATCGCGACGGCAAGGTGGTCGAGCGCTATGCGCCCAACACGGAGCCTGCGAGCGATCGCCGGCGACATCGAGAAGCTCCTGTGAGATGAGGCTGCACCGCATCGCCGCTCGTCGCTGCGTGCCTGTGCCTCGCATCCGGCGCCGGGGCGCAGCCCGATGCCCAGAAGGTGCTGCGGGTGTCCTTTCCCACGGCGGAGACGGGCTTCGACCCGCAGGCCGCGGGCGACATCTACTCCAACAGCGTCAATCGCGAGATCTTCGATGCGCTGTACCGCTACGATTACGTCGCACGGCCGCAGCGGATCGTGCCGAACACGGCGGTGGCGCTGCCCGAGGTGAGCGCCGACGGCCGCACGTGGACCATCCGCATCCGGCCGGGCATCTATTTCGCCGACGATCCCGTGTTCAAGGGCCAGCGTCGCGAGCTCACCGCAGCGGATTACGTGTACGCCTGGAAGCGCGTGCTCGATCCCGCGATGCGGTCCAACTCGCTGCAGACCTTCGAGGGACGGATCGTCGGCGCGGACCCGATCGTGGCGAAGGCGAAGGCGACCGGCAAGTTCGATTACGACGCGCCGATGGAAGGTCTCACCGCACCGGACCGCTACACCCTGCGCCTCAGGCTCAACTTCCCGGACTACGAGCTCCTGTCGAACCTGACCACCGTGGCGACGGCGGCGGTGGCACGCGAGGTGATCGAAGCGTATGCCGACGGCAGCGGATGGGCCATGGCCAATCCGGTCGGCACCGGGGCGTATCGCCTGAAGGAGTGGCGTCGCGGCCAGCGCATCGTGCTCGAAGCCAATCCCGGCTTTCGCGACGAGCGTTATCCGGACAGCAGCGATCCCGCGGACAAGCCGTTCATCGCCCGCCTGCGCGGCCGCAAGCTGCCGCTCGTCGCCGCGCGTCGAGGTCAGCATCATCGAGGAATCCAATCCGCGCTGGCTCGCCTTCGAGCAGCGCCAGCTCGACTACGTCGGCGTGCCGCCCGACCTCGTGGCCAACGTGCTCGACCCCGGCAACGTGCTGAAGGCGCGTTTCGCGCAGGAGGGAATGAAACTCGGCCGCGGCATCCAGCCGGCGATCACGTACGAGTACTTCAACATGGAGGACCCGGTCGTCGGCGGCTACACGCCGGAGCGCATCGCGCTGCGCCGTGCGATCGGCATGGCGTACAACATCGACGAGGAGATCCGCATCCTGCGCCAGGGGCAGGCCGTCGCCGCCACGCAGGTGGTGCCGCCGGGCATGTCCGGGCACAACCCGAAGTTCGACGGCCACACCGCCTACGACCCCGGCGCCGCGCGGGCGCTGCTCGACAAGTTCGGCTACGTCGATCGCGACAAGGACGGCTGGCGCGACCTTCCCGACGGATCGCCGCTCGTCCTGAAGATCGCGTCATCGACGACGGCGCTCGATCGTCAGTTCGACGAGCTGTGGCAGCGCAGCCTGAATGCCGTGGGCATCCGCGTCGAGTTCCTGAAGCAGAAGTGGCCCGACCTCCTGAAGATGGCGCGTCTTGGCCAGCTGCAGATGTGGTCGCTCGGCAACATCGCTATCACCACGGAGGGATTCCAGTTCCTCGGGCTCCTCTACGGCGGGCACGCGGGCTTCTCGAATCTCTCGCGCTTCAAGCTGGCGGAATTCGACCGCCTGTACGAGCAGGCGCGCGCGATGCCCGAAGGGCCGCAGCGCACGAAGCTCCTGTACCGCATGTCGGAGCTCATCAGCATCTACGCGCCGTGGAAGCTCGCCGCTTTCCGCTACGAGAACGTCGTCGTGCAGCCGTGGGTGATCGGCTACAAGTACAGCGGGATCCATGCGCACCCGTGGCGCTATCTCGACATCGACGGGCCGCGCCGTGAGGCCGCGACGCGTGGCTAGCGACTGCGCCGCTATGCGCGGCATGCTCGCGCTCGTTGCGGCAGCGATGCTTTGCGCCGCTGCACCTGGGAGCGCAGCGGCGCCGGCCTTCGCCGACCCGGCGAAAGTCCTGCGCGTGGCCATTCCCGTGGCCGAAACGGGCTTCGATCCGCAGGCGACCTCGGATCTCTACTCGGGCCACGTGCAGCGCGAGATCTTCGAGACCCTCTACGTCTACGACTACCTCGCGCGCCCGTACCGGCTGCGCCCGAACCTCGCCGCAGCGATGCCCGAGATCGGCGACGGCGGGCGCACGTGGACGATCCGCCTGAAGCACGGGATCAACTTCGCGGCCGATCCGGCGTTCAAGGGCAAGCCCCGCGAGCTCACGGCCGCGGATGTCGTCTATTCGTGGAAGCGCCTCCTCGATCCCCGCATGCGCTCGCCGTACCTGTGGTTCCTCGACGGCAAGATCGTCGGTGCCGACCTCGTGCTGGAGCGGGCGCGCAAGGCCGGCAAGCTCGATTACGACGAGTCCATCGAAGGCCTGCAGGCGGTCGACCGCTACACCGTGCGCCTGCGCCTCACCGAGCCCGATTACATCCTGCAGGGCTACATGTCGCACGCCGCGATGTCGATCGTCGCGCGCGAGGTGGTCGAGGCGTATGGCGACGCGAATGGTTGGGCGATGGCCAACCCGGTGGGCACGGGGCCGTACCGCCTCGCGCAATGGCGGCGGGGCCAGCAGATCGTGCTCGAGGCGAATCCCGCGTTCCGCGAGGAGCACTTCCCGGAGAGCAGCGCCCCGGCGGATGCAGCGATCATGAAGGCGATGAAGGGCAAGCGCGTGCCGCAGATCGGGCGCATCGAGATCTCCGTCATCGAGGAATCCAATCCACGCCTGCTCGCGTTCAACGCGCACGGGCTCGACTACGTGAACGTCCCGTCGGAGTTGAGCAACCTCGTGCTGGAGGAGGACGGGACGCTGCGCAAGACCTATGCGGCGCAGGGCATCCGCCTCGAGCGCGTCACCCAGCCGGCACTGCAGTATGCGTTCTTCAACATGGACGATCCGGTCATCGGCGGCTACACGCGCGAGAAGATCGCCCTGCGCCGCGCGATCGTCATGGGCTTCGACACGCCGGGGCTGATCCGCACGCTGTACCAGGGCCAGGCCGTTCCCGCGACGCAGCCGATTCCGCCCAACGTGCCGGGACACGATCCCAACTTCGACGTGCGCGTGAAGCACGACGCCGCCGCGGCGCGTGCGCTTCTCGACAAGTTCGGCTACGTCGATCGCGACGGCGACGGGTGGCGCGATCTTCCGGACGGCAAGCCGCTCACGCTCGCGATGGGCTCGGCCACGGCCGGGCGCGACCGCGAGTTCGACGAGCTGTGGAAGAAGAGCATGACCGCGCTCGGCCTCCGGCTCGAGTTCGTGAAGCAGAAGTGGCCCGATCTCCTGAAGATGGCGAAGGCGGGCCAGCTGCAGATGTGGCGCGTCGGCTGGATCACGCAGTACGGCGAGGGCGATGCGTTCGCGCAGCTTCTCTACAGCCGCAACATCGGGCAATCGAACCTGGGCCGGTTCAGCCTGCCCGAGTACGACGCGCTGTACCGCGAATCGCGCACGCTGCCGGATGGCCCGAAGCGCAGCGCGCTCTACCGCCGCATGTCGGAAGTCGTCGCCGCGTACAACCCGTGGGAGCTCGGCGTGTACACGTTCGAGAACACGCTCGTGCAGCCATGGGTGCAGGGATACCGCAAGCACGTCTACTGGGAGCATCCCTGGCAGTACCTCGACGTGGATCCGGCACGCCGGCCACCGGCGCCCTGAGCTGTTGCGCGTTTGCATCGCCGGCAACGCCGCGCACCGGAAACCGACGTGCGGCCGTTGGCCGCGCGCAGTCGCTTCCGTAGAATGGGAACCGTCCGCGACCCCGCGGAGGACCTCCCAACCATGACCCACGCGCCTCTCCTCCTCGACACCACTGCAGCAAGCCTGCCGTGGAGTGTCGCGCGCGTCGGCGCCGCCGTTCCCGAAGGGGGATGCGCGGCATGTCCTTCCGCGACGCGCGTTCCCTCCGCAGCGGCTTGCGGTAGTCATCCGGCTGGTTTTCCGCCGGGTGCCCGGCGGAAAGTACCAGCACCATCTTCCCGTCGGTGTGTTGTCCGCGGCGATCCCGCGGCAGTCGTCGCGTGGCGCGACGTCCACCGAACAGGCAACAACATGTCGTACCTGAAAAGTTTGCTCCATCACTTCGCCCGCGGCCTCTGGCGCGACCGCGAATTCGTGAAGCTGTGGTCCTCGATGACGATCACGTCGTTCGGGGCCCAGGTCACGAACCTCGCACTGCCGCTCACCGCGGCCGTGCTGCTCTCGGCCACGCCCATGCAGATGGGGGTGCTGGTGGCGCTCGAGGCGCTGCCGTTCGCGCTCGTCAGCCTGCACGCGGGCGTGCTGCTCGACCGCGTGCGCAAGCTGCCGGTCGTCATCGCCTCGGATATCGGCCGCGGCGTGACGCTGCTCGCGATTCCCGTCGCCGCGGCCATGCATGCGCTGTCGATCGAGATGCTGTTCGTCGTCGGTTTCCTCTGCGGCGTGCAGAACGTCGTCGGCGGCGCGGCGTACCAGGTGCTGATTGCGCAGATGGCCGGCCGTGAGCGCCTCGTCGAGGCCAACGCCAAGATCACGCTGGGCGAGACCTCGGCCGCGCTCGTCGGTCCTGGCCTTGCGGGTGCGTTGATCCAGATCCTGACGGCGCCCTTCGCGATCCTGGTCGATGCGCTGGCGTTCGTCGGTTCCGCCCTGATGCTGCGTCGCGTACGTGCGCCGAGCGACGTGCCCCAGGTGCACGGCAAGGCGAACACCAGGCACGAGATCGCCGAAGGCTTCAGGCTGGTGCGGGGCAATCCGACGCTGTGGGCACTCGCCTGGCTCGCGGGCCTGTGGCAGTTCCTGCACCACATGCAGGTGGCGGTGCTGATCCTGTTCGCCACGCGCGAGCTCGGGCTCTCGGCGGGCAGCCTCGGCGTGGCCTACGCGTTCGGCGGGCTGGGTTGCATCGCGGCGGCGGCGCTCGCCGAGCGCCTCACCGCGCGCTTCGGCGTGGGACGGGTGATCGTGCAGGCGCTCACGCTCACCGCGGTCGCCTGGCAGCTGTACGGACTGATTGCCGGCCCGACGTGGCTCGCGCTCGTGTTGCTCGCCGCGGGAATGTTCGTGTTCGACTTCGGCGGCGTGCTGTACGGGATCAACTACCTGTCGCTGCGGCAGGCGATCACGCCCGACCGGCTGATGGGACGCATGACGGCGACGATGCGCTTCCTTGCGGTGAGCGCCGCGCCGGTGGGCTCGCTCGTCGGCGGCGCGCTGGGCACCCTCATCGGGCTGCGCGGCACGCTGCTCGTGGTGGGGATGCTCGGTCTGCTGCTCGCCGCAGCCGCGACGCTGTATTCACCGGTGCGACGCCATCACACCCTGCCGGTGGCCGTGCTCGAATAGTCGTGCAACGCGAAACGGCGGCCCCAAGGGACCGCCGTTTCCGCCCGTGCGTGCGCTTCCCGTCGCCCATCGGCTGCGTCGTTCGGTCGTGCCGTCACACTCGCGCTGGAAACGATAGATCCCGGGAAGCTGCAGGATGACGCTGAGCTCGTCGAGCGCGCGCCGGCTCTCGTCGAGCAGCGCGGGATCGGCGAGGTCCTCGGGATCGAGACGATCGCGATAATGACGCACCACCCACGCCTCGAGCGCATCGAGCAGCGGCGGGTCGGCGACGATCCGGCCATGCATTGCCTGCCGCTCGGCGGCCGTCAACGGCACGCGCAGGCGCAGGCACGCGGGGCCGCCGCCGTTGTGCATGCTCTCGCGCAGGTCGATGGTGACGATCTCCGCGATCGGCCCGCCACCGCCGAGCAGTTCCTCCAGCCAGCGTGCCACGCGCGGATGCTCGCGGCACTCGGCCGGCGCGATCATCGCGATCCGCCCGTCGCTGCGCGTCAGGAGCTGGCTGTTGAAAAGGTAGGTCGCGACCGCCTCGTCCAGCGTGACGGCGGTGGCGGGCACCTCGATCACGATCAGCGACGGACCCACGCTCTCGCGCAGTGCCGCAAGAATGCGCGGCTGGTCGAGGAAGGCATGCTCGTGGCACAGGAGCACGTTGCGATGTCCGACCGCGATCACGTCGTTGTGGAACACGCCCGCGTCGATCGCCGCGGGAAGCTGCTGCGCGAACACGCAGCGTCCCGGATCGAGGCCGTGCCGGCGCGCGATCGCGGTCACGGCCTCGCGCGTCTGCCGCGCCACGTAGCGCGACGGGGCCGGCGCTGCGGCGTCGAACGCAACCCGGCCGTGGACGAAGAGATCGACGCCGCGCGCATCATCCGCGCTCGCGAGGCGCGTGTGATTGGCCGCGCCCTCGTCACCGAGCTGCGGGACGGAGGGCAGGGGGTCGTGCACGACGAAGTGTGCGGCGTCGGCGAACACGGTGCGCAGGATGCGCGTCGTCGTCGGCGCCTCCAGCGCGCGGTGCAGATGATGCGCGAGATTCGCCGGCGTGAAGTGCACGCGGCCGTCGGCGGTGTCGTGCGATGCGCTCACGGTGGCCGCATTGGCGGTCCACATCGCCGCGGCCGACGAGCAGGCAGCGAGGAGCGGCGGCGCTTCCGCTGCAGCGCGTCGCAACACTTCGGCGTCGCTGCCGCCGAAGCCCAGGGCGCGCAGCGCAGCCATGTGCGGCCGCTCGTGCGGCGGCAGCACTGCCTGCGGCCAGCCGCGCGCGGCGAGCGTGCGCATCTTTGCGATGCCCTGCAGCGCGGCCTGGCGTGGATTGGATCGCCGCGCGGCGTGGTGCATCGCCGCGAGATTGCCGGGCGAGAGCCCCGCGTAGTTGTGCGTGGGCCCGGGCAGGCCGTCGAAGTTCACCTCGCCCACATCGCGCCCGACTGGCACGTCGTTGGTGGGTTCGTTCACGACCGGCGCCGGTTGCGGGAACGGATCAGTGGCGATCGCGCGGCGAGAGCGGGACTGCGCGCACGCTGTCGCCTTCGCCCACGCCAAGCTGCGCCGCGGTCCACGGCAGCAGCGGAAAGCGCGACGGGCGGACCGGTGCCGGCACGACGAGCGCGCGATAGCGCTCGAACCGGCGGTTGCTGACGAGCCACGGCACCTGCTGTGCCGGAGTGTCCGGCACCGGATCGGCGTCCTCGAGCGTCACCGGCAGCACCACGCTCTGGCGGATCGCATGCACGTTGTCGCGGAAGCATTCGACCGTCGGCCCCGCATCGAAGATGTCGACGTAGCCCTCGAACCGGAAGCCTTCCTGCTCGAGCAGGGCGCGTGCCGCACGCGTGTCGTCGTGCACCTGCCCGATGGCCTGCCGCGCCGCCTCCGGCAGCAGGTTGGAGTACACGGGATGACGCGGCATGAGCTCCGCGATGAACGCGCGCTCGCCGATGCCGGTGAGGTAATCGGCTGCGGAATAGTCCATCGCGAAGAAGTGGCGTCCGAGACCTTCCCAGAACGGGCTGCGGTTGGCGGCGTCGAGGCGCCCGCGCAACTCCGCGATCAGCTTCGCCGCGAAGCGATCGGCAAACTCGGCGATGAAGAGGAACCGGCTCTTCGACAGCAACGCGCCGTTGCGGCCGTGGCGGTAGGCCTGGTCGAGGAAGAGCGAGCAGAGCTCGGTGTGCCCGGTATGGTCGTTGGCGAGGAAGAGGGTCGGCACGGCCGTGTACACGTTGAGGCGCTGCGACGCGTGCACCAGCGTGCCGACGTGGTAGTTGTACCAGGGCTCCGTGAGCCCCACCGCCGCCTCGATCGCGGCGATGCCGGCGATGCGCCCGGTCTCGGCCTCGACGAGCACGAACACGTAGCACGCTTCCCCGGGTGCGGCATCGTTGCCGAACGAGCGCAGCGACCGCTCGATGCGGTTGCCGAGACGATCGCGGTTCGCCGGCAGCGACGTGAGTCCGGTGCCCGTGCGCTCCGACAGCGCGAACACCGCCGTGAGGTCATCGCGCGCGATCGGTCGGACGAAGAACATCGGCGAGGCGCCCCGCCGCGCGCGATCAGGTCAGCGCTCGCCCGAGTGCGGCTTCGAGGCGCGACAGGCCCTCGAGGATCTCGTCGAGGCTGATGACGAGCGACGGCGCGATGCGCACCACGTCCGGCCCGGCCATGAGCACGAGCAGCCCGGCGTCACCGGCCGCCTGCATGACCGCACCCGCGCGTCCCTTCCACGGCGGTGCGAGCTCGCAACCAATCCATACACCTTCGCCGCGCAGGTCCGAGAACACCGTGCGCCGCGCGTTGATGGCCTTGAGGCCCTCCATGAAAAGCGCATGGCGGGCCTTGACGCCGTCGAGCACCTCGGTGGTGTTGATCACGTCGAACACGGCGCCGGCCACCGCACACGCCAGCGGATTGCCGCCGAACGTGGTGCCATGCACGCCGACCGAGAATGCGCTCGCGACCTCCGCCGTGGTCAGCATCGCGCCGATCGGGAACCCGCCACCGAGCCCTTTCGCGCTGGTGACGATGTCCGGCACCACGCCTTTCTGCATGTACGAGAAGAGCGCGCCGGTGCGGCCCATGCCGCTCTGGATCTCGTCGAGGATGAGGAGGGCGCCGTGGCGCGTGCACAGCGCGCGCGCCGCCTGCAGATATTCGGGGCGGCCGGGGATCATGCCCCCCTCGCCCTGCATCGGCTCGAGGATCACCCCGCAGATGTTGCCACCATCCTCCGCGAACGCCGCCTCGAGGGCGCCGATGTCGTTGTACGGAAGGTGCGAGATGCCCGCCGGCGTGGGGCCGAACCCGCTCGCGTACTTCGCCTGGCCGCCCGCCGTCACCGTGAACAGCGTACGGCCATGGAAGGCGTTGATCGTGGAAAGCACGCGCACCTTCGCGGGCCCGAAGCGATCGTGCGCGAAGCGGCGCGCGAGCTTCAGTGCCGCCTCGTTCGCCTCGGCGCCGGAATTGCAGAAGAACACGCGCTCGGCGAACGTCGCTTCGGTGAGTCGCGTCGCGAGGCGCAGGGCGGGCTCGTTGGTGAACCAGTTGGAGACGTGCCAGACGCGGCGCGCCTGCTCCTCGAGCGCGCGGATCATCGCCGGATGGCAATGGCCGAGCGCCGTGACGGCGACGCCGCTCGCGAAGTCGATGTACATCCGGCCGTCCTGGTCCCACACGCGCGAGCCCTCGCCGCGCACCGGTATGAACGGCGCCGGTGCGAAGCAGGGAACCATCACCTGGTCGAAGGTGGCGCGGGTGACCGGCATGGTCGCGGCGCTGGATGCCGGCACCGCTTCGCGGCGTGCGGACTGGGCGATGACGGCCTGCGCGGCCTCGGGCAGGTTGGACATGAGTTTCCCGTCGTCAGAGTGCGGCGATGACCTGGATCTCGACACGGTAGGCGGGTCCGGCGAGCGCCGCCTGCACCGTCGCACGCGCCGGCGGCTGTCCGGGTGCGAGCCACGCTTCCCACACCGCGTTCATCGCGGCGAAGTCCGCCATGTCCGGGAGGAAGATCGTCGCCGAGAGCAACTTCGACTTGTCGGTGCCGGCCTCGGCCAGCAGGCGGTCGATCTGCGCGAGCACTTCGCGCGTCTGCGCGCTCGCGTCGGCATCGGGATGCTCAGCCACCTGTCCGGCGAGGTACACCGTGTGGCCCGCAGCGTGAATGACCATTTGCGCGAGGCGCTTGCCGACGTGCCGGCGGTCGATGCTCATGGTGCTATGCTGGTCCGGTGATGGAAGAGGAGTGGACCATTGTAGACGATGCGCGCTGCACGACCCGCACGCGCGTGGAGCACTCCACCGCCGGGACTGCCGTGTGACGGCGCGCATCGTCGTGCTGCTCGCGGCGCTGCTGCTCGTTGCCGGCGTGGCGATCGGCGCGTTCGGCGCGCATGCGCTGCGTGCCCGCATCGCGCCGGAACTCCTCGCGGTGTTCAACACCGGCGTGCAATATCACTTCGTCCACGCGCTCGGGCTGTTCGCCATCGGGCTCCTGTGGTTGCAGTGGCCCGCGGAGGGGCGGCTGCTCGCGCTCGCTGCGAGTCTCATGCTCGCCGGGGTGCTGCTCTTCTCCGGCAGCCTGTACGTTCTCGCGCTCACGGGAGTGCGCACGTGGGGCGCAGTCACGCCGTTCGGCGGCACGGCGTGGCTGCTCGGCTGGGCCGTGCTCGCGTGGGCGGCGTGGCGCCACGCCGCAGCGTGAGCGGCGCCGGTTGAGCGCGCGGTTTCCGGGCCCGCAGCCAGCGCCTATACTTCGGCGGATGCAGTCCGGTCCGTCCCCATCGCCGCGGTCGCGGTGGCCGTCCGCATCGGCCGATCCGCTGCGCCGCTCTGCGCGCAGCTCCGGCGCGAGCACGCAGCCCGGCAGCGTGGCCGCCAACGCCGACATCATCCCCGAGCTCACCAACATGGCCGGCGATACCGTGCGCATGCCCGGACCGCTGGACGTTCCCGTGGTCCGGCCCGCGCTGGCGATGCTGTATCGATTGGCCGTCGGCCCGAGCGCCGATCACTACGGGGCGCGGTTCCTCGCGTTCGCCCGCGCAGGTAAGCCGCTCGCCGGCTGGAACTGGCCGGCGTTCCTGGCGCCGCCGATCTGGGCCGCCTATCGCGGGCTGTGGATCGCGGCGCTGGTGTTCGCCCTGCTGCAGCTCGGGGGCGCGATCACGTTCCTCTCGATCGACGGTTCCGCCGAGGGCATCGACGGACTGTGGGTGCTCTCGGCGCTTCTCCTCATCTGGATCATTCCGGGAACCATCGCGGCGGCCTGCGGCGACTACCTCGTATACCGGCGTGTGCGCCGTGTCGCGCTCGCGGCGGAGCGCGAATCGGCCAATCCGGTCGAGGCCGCGACCCGCGCTTCGTCGAGCGCTTCCGTGTCATGGTACGGCGCGGCCGCCGGCGTGGCGGGCATGGCGGTGATCGCGGGGGGCGTGAGCCACGACCTCAACGTGGCCTGGCGCGAGCATGTCGTGCGGCAGCAGGTCATGGCGACGCTCGCGGCAGTGCGGGCGCTGGAGCGCGACGTCGAGACCAACTGGATGACCGCGCGCCTCGTGCCGCGTCAGACGGGCGCGCTCTCGCGCGGCAGCATCGCCAAGACCGTGGTGTCCGACGTGCACGTGAGCCCGGATAACGGGCGCCTGCGCGTGCGCTTCGGCCCGTCGCTGCCGGAGCTGGACGGCAAGGCGATCCTGCTCGCGCCGACCCGTAATGCGCAGCAGCAGGTGCGCTGGCTGTGCATTCCGGTCGACATCGGGCAGAAGTACCTGCCCGCCGAATGCCGTCGGCGCTGAGCGCGCGAGTTCGACGACAGAGGTCGGCAGGCTTCAGCCTGACTCCATGTCCGGCTGAAGCCGAACCTACACTGACTCCATGTCCGGCTGAAGCCGAACCTACACTGACTCCATGTTCGGCTGAAGCCGAACCTACATGGCGCTCCCGGGAACCATGATGCTCCCGGGAACCATGATGCTCCCGGGAACCATGTCGCGTGTGTTTGTAGGTCGGGCTTCAGCCTGACTTGGGACGTGCCGAAAGGCGTTCGGCTGAAGCCGAACCCACAAGACCTGAAGCCGAACCCACAAGACCTGAAGCCGAACCCACAAGCGCTAGTCCACCTTCGCGCCGGATTCCTTCACCACCTTCGCCCACTTCGCCGTCTCGGCACGGATGTGCGCGGCGAAATCCTCCGGCGTGCCGCCCGCCGAATTTGCGCCGAGCGTCACCATCTTTTCCTTCGCCTCGGGCGTGGCCAGCCACTTCACGCCGTCGGCATTGAGCCGCGCGATGATCGCCGGTGGCGTGCCGGCCGGGGCCAGGACGCCGAACCACGACGACGCTTCGAAGCCCGGCAGGCCGGACTCGGCAATCGTCGGCACATCCGGCAGTGCCGGCGCGCGCGCGGCCGACGTGACGCCCAGCGCACGGAGCTTCCCGCCCTTGATCTGCGGCAGCGAGGGCGGCAGGTTGTCGAACATGACCTGCACCTGTCCGCCGAGCAGGTCCTGCAGGGCCGGAGCGCTGCCCTTGTAAGGCACGTGGGTCATCTGGACGCCGGCCATCACCTTGAACAGCTCACCGGAAAGATGGATCGACGTGCCGCTCCCGGACGAAGCGAAGTTCACCTTGCCCGGATTGGCCTTCACGTAGGCGATGAACTCCTGCACCGTGTGCGCCGGCACCGACGGATTGACCACCATCACGTTCGGCACCCCCGCGACGAGGATCACCGGTGCGAAGTCCTTGATGTGGTCGTACGGCATCTTCGAGTACAGGCTCGGATTGATGGCGTGCGTGCCCACCGTGCCCATCAGGAGCGTGTAGCCGTCCGGCGCGGCCTTGGCGACGAGCTCGCTGCCGATGTTGCCGCCGGCGCCGGGGCGGTTGTCCACGACGACCTGCTGGCCGAGCGTGTCGGACCAGCGTTGCGCGATGGCGCGCGCGAGGATGTCGGTCGCGCCGCCGGGCGGGAACGGCACCACGAGCCGGATCGGCTTCGTGGGATAGGCCGCGCCCTGACCGTGCGCGAGGGGAACGGCCAACACGCCGATACATGCTGCCGCAGCGAGCGCGGCGAACCGCTTCAGTGCACCGATTGCCATGAACCTCCTCCTGGTTTGCGTGGCCGGCTCTGCCCGGAACGTGGTCGATGCTTTGCGGATGGTCAGTCCACCTTGGCGCCGGAAGCCTTGACGATTCTCCCGTATTTCGCGAGCTCCTGTTGGATGAACGCGCTGAACTGCTCGGGTGTCGTCGGGGCAGGATCCGCGCCCTGCGCCGTCAGGCGCTCTCGCATCTCGGGCGAGTTGAGGATCGTCGTCACTTCCGCATTCCATTTCGCGATGATCTCGCGCGGCGTGCCGGCCGGAGCGAGCAGGCCGAACCACGTGGAGATGTCGAAACCCGGCACGCCGGCTTCGGCCATCGTCGGCAGCTCCGGCACGAGCCGCGAGCGTTGCGCCGTCGTGACCGCGAGCGCCTTCAGCTTGCCCGACTTGACCTGCGGCATCGCGTTGGCGAGGTTGTCGAACATGAGCTGCGTGTCGCCCGCGAGCAACGCCTGCGTCGCGGGTGCACCGCCCTTGAACGGCACGTGGATCATGTCGATGCCGGCGTCCACTTTCAGGAGCTCGCCGGCGAGATGTCCGGCACTCCCGTTGCTCCCCGAGCCGAACGCGAGCTTGCCCGGATTCGCCTTCGCGTAGGCGATCAGGTCGCGGACCGAATTCACCGGCAGCGACGGATTCACCACGAGCACGTTGGGCGTGATCGCGACGAGGGTGATCGGCGCGAAGTCCTTGACGGCGTCGTACGGCATCTTCGGGAAGAGATGCGGATTCACCGCGTGCGTCGACAGCGCCCCCATGACGACGGCGTAGCCATCAGGCGGACTCTTCGCCACCGCGTCGGCGCCGATGTTGCCGCCCGCGCCTGGACGGTTGTCCACGACGACGCTCTGGCCCCACGCTTCCGTGAGCTTTTGCGCGATCAGGCGGCCGATGACGTCCAGCGGCCCGCCCGGCGGAAACGGAACCACCAGCCGCACCGGCTTGCTCGGATAGCTCGATGGCGACTGTGCGCCGGCATGCAGCGGCAGCAGGGCAACGAGCAGGGCGGCGCAGATCGCGAGCGCATTGCGACGCGTCTTGCTTTGACCGGCGGCTCGTGTTTCGGCGCGGTTCGGATCGGACATGGAAACGGTCACGGCAACTCCGGAAGGACGGCGGGTGGGCGGCGATTGTAGCAACGGCGTCGACGGGCGGCGCGACGGTTTGGCGCGCCACGGGCTCCCGGCGCATAATGGGGGTTTTATCCGGATCTGGCCACTTTGGGCATGAACAAAGCGGTAATTGCAACTTTCGCGGTGGTCGGCATCCTCGTGGCCGGCGGCGCCGGCTATTGGGCCGGCACGCACCGGGATCCCGCCGCCGGGAGCGGCCCCACCGGTGCGTCCGCGGCGGCAGGCAACGAGAAAGGCAAGGGCGCGGGACCGGGCGCCCCACAGGCGATCACGGTCGAGGCCACCAAGGTCACGCTGGCCTCCATGCCCCAGACGATCACTGCGGTCGGGAGCCTCCGCTCGGACGAGTCGGTCGTGATCCGGCCAGAAGTCGCCGGCCGCGTGAGCGCCATCATGTTCAAGGAGGGCCAGCGCGTGAGCAAGGGTTCGCCGCTCGTGCGCCTCGACACCTCCATCAACGATGCCGACGTGAAGCAGGCGCGCGCGAACTACACGCTCGCCAAGAACAAGTACGAGCGCGCCATCGACCTGCAGAAGCAGAACTTCATCTCGGCCCAGGCGCGCGACGAGGCGGAGAACAACCTGAAGGTGGCCGAGGCGTCGGTGGCGCTGGCCGAAGCCAAGTTCGCGAAGACGGAGATCAAGGCGCCCTTCACCGGGGTGATCGGCCTGCGCGTGATCTCCATCGGCGACTACGTCAAGGAGGGCGCGGACATCGTCAACCTCGAGGCGATCGATCCGCTCAAGGTCGACTTCCGGGTTCCGGAGATCTACTACTCGCAGGTGCAGGTCGGTCAGACGCTCGACGTCACGCTCGATGCGCAACCCGGTCGCGTGTTCCCGGGACAGGTGTTCGCGGTCAATCCTCTGGTCGATGCCGCCGGCCGCTCCCTCGTGATCCGTGCCCAGGTGCGCAACCCCGACACCACGCTGCGGCCCGGCATGTTCGCGCGCGTGCGCCTCATCACGCGCGTCGAGCGCGAGGCGCTGGTCGTGCCCGAGCAGGCGCTCGTGCCCCAGGGCGAGGACCAGTTCGTCTTCCGCGTGGTGGACGGGCGCGCCCAGCGTGTGAAAGTCGAAGTCGGCCAGCGCCGCGACGGCAAGGCCGAGATCGTCAAGGGCCTCGAGCCGCAGGACGTCGTGGTCACCGCCGGCCAGCTCAAGATTCGCGAGGGGGTGCAGCTCAAGGTGGCGCGCGTCGACGCTCCCAAGCCCACGACCACCGCCGCGGACGGCCGCGAAGCCGCCGCCGCCGCGCGCGCCGGTGGCGGAAGTGCGGCACCGAAAAACGCTCCGGCGCGGCGCCCGCCAAGGCCGACGCCGCCCAACCGGGCGCCAGGTCCTGACGCACGAGCGAAGCGCGCGCCCGCGTCGTCCCGCAGCAAGGCCGGAGCCTGCCATGCAACTACCCGAGATCTGCATCAAGCGGCCCGTCTTCGCGACGGTGCTGTCGCTCATCATCCTGCTGATCGGGATCATCTCGTACACGCGGCTGTCGGTGCGCGAGTACCCGCGCATCGACGAGCCGGTGGTCAGCGTGTCGACGACGTATCGCGGCGCGTCCGCGGAGGTGGTCGAGTCGCAGGTCACGAAGCCGCTCGAGGATTCGCTGGCGGGCATCGAAGGGGTCGAGCTGATGACCTCGCAGAGCCGCTCCGAGACGAGCCGCATCAACGTGCGCTTCTCGCTCAAGCGCGATCCCGATTCCGCGGCGGCCGACGTGCGCGACAAGGTTGCGCGCGCGCGCGGCAAGCTGCCGGACACGATCGACGAGCCGATCATCGCGAAGGTCGAGGCCGACTCGCAGCCGGTGATCTACATCTCGGTGGAGGCGGGCGACCAGTCGGCGCTCGAAGCGTCCGACTACGTCAAGCGCTACGTGCAGCCGCGGCTTTCGGTGCTGCCGGGTGCCGCCGACGTGCGCATCTTCGGCGAGCGCCAGGTGTCGATGCACGTCGATCTCGATCGCACGCGGCTCGCCGCGTACCGGCTCACCGTGCAGGACGTCGAGGACGCGATCCGCCGCCAGAACGCGGAGATTCCCGCGGGCCGCATCGAGTCGCAGGCGCGCGAGTTCACGGTGGTCGCCGAGACCGACCTGCGCTCGCCCGAGCAGTTCAGCAACATCATCGTCGCCAACGTCGGCGGTTATCCGGTGCGCATCCGCGACGTCGGCAAGGCCGAGATCGGGCCGGTCAACGAGCGCACCGTCTCACGCTTCAACGGCAGGCCGTCGCTCAACATCGGCGTCATCAAGCAGGCGGTCGCGAACCCGCTCGACCTCTCGAAGGCGGTGCGCGCCGAAGTCGAGAAGATCAACGAGGGCCTGCCGCCCGGGATGAAGCTCATCGTGTCGTACGACACGTCGGTGTTCATCGACCGCTCCATCAAGTCGGTGTTCGAGACCATCGGCGAGGCCATCGCTGCTCGTGGTGCTCGTGATCTTCTTCTTCCTGCGCAGCCTGCGCGCCACGATCATCCCGATCGTGACCATCCCGGTCTCGCTCGTCGGCGCGTTCGGGCTCATGTACGCGTTCGGCTTCACGATCAACACGCTGACGCTGCTCGCGATGGTGCTCGCGATCGGCCTCGTCGTCGACGACGCCATCGTGATGCTCGAGAACATCTTCCGGCACGTCGAGGAAGGCATGCCGCGCAGGCAGGCGGCGATCCACGGCGCGCGCGAGATCGGGTTCGCGATCCTGGCGATGACGCTCACGCTGACGTCGGTGTTCGCGCCGCTCGCGTTCGCGACCGGCCGCACCGGGCGCCTCTTCATCGAGTTCGCGCTCACGCTCGCGGGCGCGGTGCTGGTGTCGGGCTTCGTCGCGCTGACGCTATCGCCGATGATGTGCTCGCTCCTGCTGCGGCACGAGACGAAGCACTCGACGCTGTATCTCGTGATCGAGCGCTGGCTGTGCGGCGCTCACCCGCGGTTACCGCCGTGCGCTTGGGTGCGACGTTGCACGCCCGCTGGGTCGTCGTGATCGGCTGGGTGGTCGTGCTCGCCGGCGGCGGCGTCCTGTTCGCGAGCCTCAAGTCCGAGCTTTCGCCGCTCGAGGATCGCGGCGTGTCTTCGGCCTGGTGACGGCGCCGCAGGGCTCGACGCCGCAGTACACGGCGGACCAGCTGAAGCCGATCGAGGAGCTCTACTCGCAGATCCCCGAGGCCGCGGCCTACACCGCGATCTCGGGCTTCCCGACGGTCGTCGACGGCAGCGCCGTGCTGCGGCTCAAGCCGTGGGAGGAGCGCAAGCGCAAGCAGCAGCAGATCGCCGACGAGCTGCGGCCGAAGTTCCAGCCGATCCCCGGCGCCATCGCGTTCCCGATCAATCCGCCGTCGCTCGGCCAGTCGTTCCGCTCGACGCCGATCGAGTACGTCGTCATGGCACAGGTGCCGTATGCCGAGCTGCAGCGCATCGTCGACCGCCTGGTCGAGGAAGCGCGCAAGTACCCCGGCATCCAGAACCTGCAGATCGACCTGCGGCTCAACACGCCGGAGGTCCGCGTCAACATCAATCGCGACAAGCTGTCCGACATCGGCGTGCCCGTCGACACCGTCGGCCGCACGCTCGAGACGATGCTGGGCGGCCGGCAGGTGACGCGGTTCAAGCGGGACGGCGAGCAGTACGACGTGATCGTGCAGGTCGCGCCGCTCGATCGCACCACGCCGGCCGACATCAGCGACGCCTACGTGCGCGCGCGCGACGGAAGCATGGTGCAGCTGTCGAACCTCGTCGAGGTGCGCGAGGGCGTGGCGCCGCAGTCGCTCAATCACTTCAACCGGCTGCGCGCGGTGAAGATCACCGGCACGCTGCTGCCGGGCTACACGATCGACGACGCGCTCAAGGCCATGGACGACGCCGCGAAGCGCTCGCTGCCGCACGACGGCGCAGACCGACCTCGACGGCCAGTCGCGCGAGTTCCGCGCGTCGGGCAAGGAGATCTACTTCACGTTCGTGCTGGCGCTGCTGTTCATCTATCTCGTGCTGTCGGCGCAGTTCGAGAGCTTCGTCCATCCGTTCGTGATCATGCTGTCGGTGCCGCTGTCGATGACGGGCGCGCTGCTGACGCTGTGGCTCACCGGCGGCACGCTCAACATCTACAGCCAGGTGGGGCTCGTCACGCTGGTCGGCCTCATCACCAAGCACGGCATCCTGATCGTCGAGTTCTCGAACCAGCTGCGCGCCAAGGGCGAGACCCTGCGCGACGCGGTGATCGACGCCGCGACGCTGCGCCTGCGGCCGATCCTGATGACGACCGGCGCGATGGTGCTCGGGGCCGCTGCCGCTGGCGCTGGCCACCGGCGCCGGCGCGGAATCGCGCACGCAGATCGGGTGGGTGATCGTCGGCGGCATGGCGTTCGGCACGCTGCTCACGCTCTTCGTGGTGCCGACCGCCTACACGCTGCTCGCGGGCGGCATGCGCGCGTACGGATGCCGCACGCAGCCCGTGGCAGTGCCGCGCCGGTCGCCATGCCCGCCCAGCGCGCGCCGCTCGCCGTGCACGGCGCCGACTGACTGCGGCAATGCAGCACCTGCAGGCGCGCGGCCGGATGCCGCGAGCGCGCGCCACGGCAGCCAGCTGCACGCTACGAAGCGTCATCCGCGGGTCGACGCACCGTCGTGCTGCCGACGTCGATTTGAAATAGAATCCTGTCCGCAGAGGCACGCTGATCGCCGATCCATCGCGAGGAGAACTCATGTCGCACCGGTCTGTTTCCGTCGCGTCGTGCTCGCGGCCGCGCTGTTCGGCGTCGCCGCATCCGCCCAGGCCGTCACCGAATTCCAGTTCTGGCACGCCATGACCGGCGCCAACAACGACCGCATCAACGACTTCGCGAAGCACTTCAACGAGAGCCAGAAGGACTACAAGGTCGTCGCCGTCTTCAAGGGCAGCTATCCCGAGGCGATGTCCGCGGCGATCGCCGCGTATCGCGCGGGCAACGCGCCGGCGATCCTGCAGGTGTTCGAGGTCGGCACGGCGACGATGATGTGCGCGAAGGGCGCGATCAAGCCGGTGTACCAGGTGATGAGCGACGCCGGCGAGAAGTTCGACACCAAGATCTACATCCCGGCGGTGGCGGGGTACTACACCAACACCAAGGGCCAGATGCTGTCGTTCCCGTTCAACAGCTCGACGACGGTCTTCTACTACAACCAGGACGCGTTCGCGAAGGCGGGGCTCGACCCGAACCGCGCGCCCGCGACGTGGCCCGAGGTGATGGCCGCCGCCGCGAAGATCAAGGCGGCCGGCGCGTCGACGTGCAGCTTCACGACGGGCTGGCAGTCGTGGGTGCAGCTCGAGAGCTTCTGCGCGTGGCACAACGTGCCGTTCGCGACCAAGGAGAACGGCTTCGCCGGCAACGATCCGAAGCTCGTGTTCAACGGCCCGCTGCAGGTGAAGCACATCGCCAACATGCAGGACTGGGCGAAGAAGGGCTACTTCACCTACGCCGGGCGCAAGAACGAGCCCGAGGCGAAGTTCTACAGCGGCGAGTGCGCGATGCTGACGACGTCGTCGGCCGCGTACGGCACGATCAAGCCAGAACGCCAAGTTCAAGTTCGTCGTCGCGCCGCTGCCGTACTACGCCGACGTGCAGGGCGCGCCGCAGAACACGATCATCGGCGGCGCGTCGCCTGTGGGTGATGTCGGGACGGCCGAAGGACGAGTACAAGGGCGTCGCCAAGTTCTTCACGTTCCTGTCGCGACCCGGAGCGGCAGGCCGACTGGCACCAGACCACCGGCTACCTGCCGATCACGCTGGCGGCCTACGAGCTCACCAAGAAGTCCGGCTTCTACGAGAAGAACCCCGGCACCGACGTCTCGGTGAAGCAGATGATCGTCAAGACGACCGACAAGTCGCGCGGCATCCGCCTCGGCAACTTCGTGCAGATCCGCGACGTCATCGACGAGGAGCTCGAGAACGTCTGGAGCGGCAAGAAGGACGCCAAGGAAGCGCTCGACGCCGCGGTCGCGCGCGGCAACGAGCTCGTGGAGCGCTTTGCTCGCACCGCGAAGGAGTAGGCAGCGGACGAGCGGGAGGATGTCCGGCTTGGCGGCGACGAGCGCAAGCCGGGCGCGCTCCGCGTGCGCCACTTAGCGTCGCGTCGGCAATTCGTTGCGCTCGTGCCATCGAGAGCATCATCAACGGACTTCCGATTCGGAACACTAGCGATCCATGGAAAAGCGCGCACGGTTCCGCTCGTGGTGGCTGCCGTACGTGCTGGTGCTGCCGCAGATCGCCGTCACGGTGGTGTTCTTCTTCTGGCCGGCGGTGCAGGCGCTCTACCAGTCGGTGCTGCTCCAGGATGCGTTCGGCGGCAGCGTCCAGTTCGTCGGCGCCGAGAACTTCGCTCAGCTCTGTTCCACGACGAGCACTACCTCGCGTCGTTCCGGGTCACCGCGGTCTTCTCGGTGCTGGTCGCGGCGTCTCGGTCTCATCGATCTCGCTCGTCCTCGCAGTCTTCGCCGACCGCGTCGCTGCGCGGCGCGACGGCCTACAAGACGCTGCTGATCTGGCCCTACGCGGTGGCGCCGGCGGTCGCCGCGGTGCTGTGGATGTTCCTGTTCAATCCGACGCTCGGCATCATCGCGCACTGGCTGCAGCACGTCGGCGTGGACTGGAACTACGTGCTGAACGGCGATCAGGCGCTGCTGCTGGTCGTCGATCGCCGCGGTGTGGAAGCAGGTCAGCTACAACTTTCTCTTCTTCCTCGCCGGCCTGCAGTCGATCCCGAAGTCGCTGATCGAGGCCGCCGCGATCGACGGCGCCGGGCCCGGACGGCGCTTCTTCACGATCGTCTTCCCGCTGCTGTCGCCGACGACGTTCTTCCTGCTCGTCGTGAACGTCGTCTACGCCTTCTTCGACACCTTCGCGATCATCGACGCCGCGACCGAGCGGCGGCCCGGCCAAGGCGACCGAGATCCTCGTCTACAAGGTCTATCACGACGGCTTCAAGGCGCTCGACCTCGGCGGGTCCGCGGCGCAGTCGGTCATCCTGATGCTCGATCGTGATCACGCTCACCGTGGTGCAGTTCCGGTACGTCGAGCGGAAGGTCAGACTATTAAGGCCCGTCATGATCGAGACACCGGCCGCCCGTCCTGACGTTCGTCAGCCATCTCGTGCTGGTGCTCGGCGTGGCGATCGTGGCGTTCCCGGTCTACGTCACGTTCGTCGCCTCGACCCAGACGTCGGAGGAAGTCCTCGCCGCGCCGATGTCGCTCCTGCCCGGACGCCACCTGGTCGAGAACTACCTCGCGGTGCTGGCGCACGGCGCCGGCGAGGCGACGGCCGGCGTGGGCCGCATGATGTTGAACAGTCTCGTGAGCGCGCTCGTCATCGCCATCGGCAAGATCGCCATCTCGCTGCTGTCGGCGTTCGCGATCGTGTATTTCCGGTTCCCGCTGCGCACGTTCTTCTTCTGGATGATCTTCGTCACCCTGATGCTGCCGGTCGAGGTGCGGATCCTGCCGACGTACAAGGTCGTGTCGGACCTGCACATGCTCAATACGTACACGGGTCTCACGCTGCCGCTGATCGCGTCGGCGACCGCGACGTTCCTCTTCCGGCAGTTCTTCCTGACGATTCCCGACGAGCTCGCCGAGGCCGCGCGCATCGACGGCGCCGGGCCGCTGCGCTTCTTCTGGGACGTCGTGGTGCCGCTGTCGCGCCCGAGCATCGCCGCGCTGTTCGTCATCCTCTTCATCTACGGCTGGAACCAGTACCTGTGGCCGCTGCTCGTCACGACCGACGAGAACATGTACACGACCGTCATC
Source organism: uncultured beta proteobacterium (assembly GCA_963734575.1). Lineage (GTDB taxonomy): Bacteria > Pseudomonadota > Gammaproteobacteria > Burkholderiales > Casimicrobiaceae > CAIWHR01. Next base: position 199,505 of record CAVTHT010000017.1, read on the forward strand.
GGCATCAAGCGCATGATCTCGTCCGGCGGCGACGCCGCGATGGAGTGGAACCTGGTGATGGCGACGGCCATGCTCGCGATGCTGCCGCCGGCGCTGCGTGGTCCTGCTCATGCAGAAGTGGTTCGTCAAGGGCCTCGTCGATTCGGAGAAATGATGCGCGCTGTTCCTACGCGACCTCGAGACGGGAGCGCGGCGCATGGCTGACGTCGATCTCCGCGACGTCCGCAAGAGCTACGGCGGCAATGCCGTCATCCACGGCGTGACGATGCACGTCGCCGACGGCGAGTTCATCGTGATCGTCGGGCCGTCCGGCTGCGGCAAGTCGACGCTGCTGCGCATGGTCGCGGGCCTCGAGGAGATCACGAGCGGCGACATCCGCATCGGCGATCGCGTGGTGAACCGCCTCGAGCCGAAGGACCGCGACATCGCGATGGTGTTCCAGAACTACGCGCTCTATCCGCACATGAGCGTGTTCGACAACATGGCCTACGGCCTGCGCATCCGCGGACTCGCGAAGGCCGACATCGAGACCCGGGTGAAGCGTGCGGCCGAGATCCTGGAGCTCGGTCCGCTGCTGTCGCGCACGCCGCGCCAGCTTGTCCGGCGGGCAGCGCCAGCGCGTCGCCATGGGGCGCGCGATCGTGCGCGAGCCGGCGGTGTTCCTCTTCGACGAGCCGCTGTCGAATCTCGACGCCAAGCTGCGGGTGCAGATGCGCTTCGAGATCCAGAAGCTGCACCGGCGGCTGCGGACGACGAGCCTCTACGTCACGCACGACCAGGTCGAGGCGATGACGCTCGCCGATCGCATGGTCGTGATGAACGCCGGTCGTGCCGAGCAGATCGGCACGCCGATGGAGGTGTACGAGAATCCGGCGTCGCGTGTTCGTGGCGGGCTTCATCGGTTCGCCGGCGATGAACTTCCTGCCCGGAAAGATGGCCGAGGGCGGTCGCGTCGTGATCGATGGCGCCGGGATCGCTTCCCGCGTGCCGTCGCGGCGCCCGCAGGCAAGGCCGTCACCATCGGACTGCGGCCCGAGCATCTCGCACCCGCGGGGCGAAACGGACGCGTTCGCTCGCGGGCACGGTGGAGGTCGTCGAGGCGCTCGGCGCCGACACGCTGCTGCATCTCGATGTCGGCGGCCGCAACGTGATCTCGCGCGTGCCGCATGGACGCATGCCGTCCGTGGGCAGCACGCTTCCCCTGCGCGCCGATCCCGAGCGCGTGTACCTGTTCGATGCGGAGAGCGGCGCACGGCTGCGCTGAGCCTCGGGGGAGTGCACATGAGCGACACCAAGGCCGCACAACGGACGGCGGCGGGCAACTGGCCCTATCCGCGCCTCATCGCCCATCGCGGCGCAGGCAAGCTCGCGCCGGAGAACACGCTGACCGCGATGCGTGTCGGGCAAGCCCATCATTATCGCGATGGTGGAATTCGACGTGAAGCTCGCGCCGACAACGTCGCGTTCCTGATGCACGACGCGACGCTCGAGCGCACCACCACCGGTCGCGGCCGCGCCGACGCGCTGCCGTGGCGCGAGCTCTCGCGTCTCGACGCCGGCGGCTGGCATTCGGCGCAGTACGCCGGCGAGGCGTTGCCGACGTTCACCGCGATCGCGCGCTGGGCGCGTGCGCACGGCGTCGCCTGCAACGTGGAGATCAAGCCCACGCCGGGTCGCGAGCGCGAGACGGGCGCCGCGGTCGCGCTCGACGCCCAGGCGCTGTGGCGCGATGCCGAGGTGCCGCCGCTGCTCTCGTCCTTTTCCGAGGACGCGCTGATCGCGGCACGCGATGCCGTGCCCGAGCTGCCGCGCGCGCTGCTGCTGGACGAACTTGCCCGCCGACTGGCTCGCGCGGCTGCAACGCCTGGAATGCGTGGCGCTCGACGCCAATCACAAGGTGCTGAGCGAGGCCGTCGTGCGCGCCGCGCACGCCGGCGGCTACCGCGTGCTCGCCTACACGCTGAACGACGCGGCACGCGTCCAGGAGCTGGGCGCTGGGGCGTGGACGGCATCATCACCGACGCCGTCGACCGCATCGCGGCGGACGTGCTGCCGCCGGCACCCGCGCTGTCCCGCGGCTGACCGCGACGCGCGGATCGCTCGGCAATCCTACGAAGCCGCGCGCGCCGAGCGGGCGTGCGATCGCGCGCTCGTCGACGGGAAGGTTGAGCAGTCCCGCGAGCACGCCGAGAGCGATCGCCAGCCACCACACGACGTCGTAGCTGCCGGTGGTGTCGTACAGCTTGCCGCCGAGCCATGCGCCGAGGAAGCTGCCGATCTGGTGGCTGAAGAAGGTGATGCCCGAGAGCATCGCCATGTACCGCACGCCGAACATCTGCGCGACGATGCCGTTGGTGGGAGGCACGGTCGACAGCCACAGCAGGCCGAGCGCGACGGCGAAGGCGTAGACGGTGGTCGTGGTGAGCGGCAGCAGGATGAACAACAGGATCACCACGCTGCGCCCGAAGTAGATCGCGCGAGAGAATGTAGCGCTTGGGCATGCGGCTCCCGAGCCAGCCCGTCGAGTACGTGCCGATGATGTTGAAGAGGCCGATGAGCGCGAGCGCGGTCACGGCCACGCTCCGCCGGGAAGCCGTGGTCGGCAAGGTACGCGGGCAGGTGCACCCCGACGAACACGACCTGGAAGCCGCAGACGAAGAAGCCGATCGTCAGCAGCAGGTAGCCGCGATGCGCGGCGGCCTCGCGCACCGCGGCCGAGGCCGACTGGTGCCCTTGCGCATGCGACTCGCGACGCTCGACGAGCGCCGCCGCGAGCGGCGCCATCAGCAGCGCGATCGCGGCGAGCGCGAGCAGCGCGCCGTACCAGCCGACATGCGTCAGCAGCACCTGCGTGACGGGGAGCAGCGCGAACTGGCCGAACGAGCCCGCGGCGGCCGAGATGCCCAGCGCCATGCTGCGCTTCTCCGGCGGGTACGTGCGGCCGAGCACGCCCTGGATGACGCTGAAGGTGACCCCCGACAGCCCGACGCCGATGAGCACGCCGCACGTCAGCACCATCATCAGCGGCGTCGTGCTGTGCGCCATCAGCACCAGGCCGAGGACATACAACGCGGTGCCTGCGAGCACCATGCGGTGCGCGCCGATACTTGTCCGCGAGCATGCCCGCGAACGGCAGCGTCGCGCCCCACGCGAGGTTCTGCACCGCCATCGCGAGCGCGAACGTCTCGCGGCCCCAGTGCAGGTCCGCGCTCATCGGCTGCAGGAACAGCCCGAAGCCATGCCGGATGCCGAGCGACAGGGTGAGGATGAGGCCGCCGCAGGCGAGGACGACTGCGGGTGTGCGCCAGTGCGGCGTGAGCGGCGGATGTTGTCATGGTTCGGTCCCGAGGTTCGCTGCGCCATGCAGTGCTGGGTGGAGCGACTTCGAGCTCGCCCAGCGTGTCGATCAGCGTGGTCGAGGCGCTCCGCGCCGATGTGCGCGGCCACGACCTGCTGCGCGCGCCGCCAGATAGGGGGTCGCTGCGCGCAGCGCCGTGCGTCCTGCGCCTGTGAGCGCGATTTCCCGCGTGCGTGCGTCGTCGCCGGCCACGACGCGGACCAGCCGCCGCGCGACGAGTGGATCGAGGTTGCGCGAGAGCGCAGTGCGATCGAGCAGCAGCTTGGCCGCGAGCTGCGAAATGCGGGTCGGGCCGTCCTGGTCGAGCCTGCGCAGCAGCGAGAACTGGGTGACCCGCAGCCCCGAAGGCGCCATCGCGTCGTCGTAGAGCTGCGTCAGGGCGCGGGTCGCGCGCCGCAGGCGACCGCACGCACAGGCGGGAGAGGGGAGGCGCGCAACCGGCGCGCGTTCAGGGGCGCTGGTCACCGGAATAGGAGCAGGTGCACATATATTGCGAGTATATGCACCTTTCAGCGCAACCCGCAAGCCCGTTCACGGCACGGACTGCTTGCCGGTGCCCAGGCGTCGGCGGGTCAGGACTGTGCCCAGCCCTTCGCGCGCGCGACCGCCTTCGTCCATTCGGCGCGCAGCGTTGCGGCGCGCTCGCGCGTCATCGCCGGCTCGAAGCGGCGCTCGACCTGCCAGTTCGCTGCGACATCGCCGGCATCCTTCCAGAATCCCACGGCGAGTCCCGCCAGGTAGCCCGCGCCGAGCGCGGTCGTCTCCAGCACCTTCGGCCGCACGACGGGCACGCCGAGCACGTCGGCCTGGAACTGCATCAGCATGTCGTTCGCGCGTCGCGCCGCCGTCGACCCGCAGCTCCGTGAGCTCGAGGCCGGCGTCGCGCTGCATGGCGGTGAGCACGTCGGCGCTCTGATAGGCGATCGACTCGAGCGCGGCCCGGGCGAGGTGGCCGCCGGTGGCGCCGCGCGTGAGGCCGAAGATCGCACCGCGTGCGTAGGCATCCCAGTGCGGCGCACCGAGGCCGGCGAATGCAGGCACGAGATAGACGCCGCCGTTGTCGGCCACGGACCCCGCGAGCGCCTCGACTTCCGCCGCGGTGCGGATGATCTTGAGGCCATCGCGCAGCCACTGCACCACCGCACCGGCGATGAAGACGCTGCCTTCCAGCGCGTAATCGACGCGTCCCTCGCGCTGCCATGCGATCGTGGTGACGAGCTGGTTGGTGCGAGGCGACGGCGCGCTCGCCGGTGTTGAGGAGCAGGAAGCAGCCGGTGCCGTAGGTGTTCTTCGCGAGACCCGGCGCATGACACGCCTGCCCGAAGAGCGCGGCCTGCTGATCGCCGGCGATGCCCGCGATGGGAACCGCGCGTCCGCCGAGCAGTGCTTCGCCCACGACCCCCGACGATGCCACCACCTCGGGCAGCACGCTGCGGGGAACGTCGAAGCAGGTCGAGGAGCTCGTCGCTCCATGCGCCGCGATGGATGTCGTACAGCATGGTGCGGCTCGCGTTCGACGCATCCGTCACGTGGCGCGCCCCGCCGGTAAGATTCCACACGAGCCAGCTGTCCACCGTGCCGAACGCGAGCTCGCCGCGCGCGGCGCGTTCCCTCGCACCCGGCACGTTGTCGAGCAGCCACTTGAGCTTGGTGCCGGAGAAGTAGGCATCGATCACGAGGCCGGTGAGCGCCGCGATGCGCGGCGCGCGGCCCGCGGCGCGCAATGCATCGCACAGCCCGGCCGTGCGGCGGTCCTGCCACACGATGGCGTTCGCGACGGGCCGGCCGGTGGCGCGCTCCCAGAGCACCGTGGTCTCGCGCTGGTTGGTGATGCCGAGGGCCACGATGTCCTGCACGCCGATGCCGGCCTTGGCGATCGCCTCGTGCAGCACGCCCGACTGCGTGGCCCAGATCTCCATCGGATCGTGCTCGACCCATCCCGGCTGCGGGAAGATGCTGGCCGAATTCCTGCTGTGCGACCGCGCGCACGTTGCCCGCGTGATCGAACACGAGCGCGCGGGAGCTGGTGGTTCCCTGGTCGAGGGCGAGGACGAAGGACATGGTGCGTCGCGATGGCTCGGTTGCGGCGTGCCCGTGGCACGGCTTAAAATCCAGTGTTTGGCCGCCGATTGTAGCCAAGTTCGCTGCCCGTCCCGCGGGCGCCCGCGGGAGCGTTCGCGAGCCCGCGCAGCGCAGATCACCGGGCGCGATGCGCGAGCGCCTCCGCCTCCCGATCCGAATGCCCCTTCCGCCCACTCCCGTCGCCCGCCGCCGCCTGCATGTCCGCCGCATGGAATTCGAAGGTTTCCGGCGTGAGGACGGGCTGTTCGACATCGAGGCACGGCTCGTCGGACGTCAAGGACGACGACTACACCCTGATGACCGGGGTGCGCCCGGCCGGCGACGCCATCCACGACCTGTGGGCGCGCGTGACGATCGATCGCGACTTTCTCATCCGCGCCGTCGCCACCTCCACCGAGCGCATGCCCTATCCCGGGCGCTTGCGAACGCATCAACGCCGCCTACGCGAAGCTCGTCGGCACCAACCTGCTGCACGGCTTTCGCGCGGCGCTCTACGAGGCCATGGGCGGGGTGCAAGGCTGCACGCATCTCACCGAGCTCATCGCGGCGATTCCCACGGCCGCGCTGCAGACCTTCGCCGGATTGCGTCGCGAGATCGAGCCGGGCGAGGGCAAGCCGTTCCAGCTCGACCGCTGCCACGCCCTGGAGCAGTCCACCGACACCGTGCGCGAGTTCTATCCGGCCTGGTATCGCGGCGCGGCGTGACCCGCAACGCTCACCGTCCGCACGCGTAACCCAGCTTTCTTCCGCAAGCCGCCGTTCCAAGGAGCCGCCGTTGAAGATCCACGAGTATCAGGGCAAGGAAATATTTCGCCGCTACGGCGTGCCGACGCCGCGCGGCATCCCGGCGTTCACCGTCGATGACGCCGTCAAGGCCGCCGAGTCGCTCGGCGGTCCGGTGTGGGTGGTGAAGGCGCAGATCCACGCCGGCGGCCGCGGCAAGGGCGGCGGCGTGAAGCTCGCGCGGTCGCTCGACGAGGTGCGCGAGTCTCGCCGGCAGCATCCTCGGCATGCAGCTCGTGACCCACCAGACCGGGCGCTGCCGGACAGAAGGTGCGAAGGCTGCTGATCGAGGACGGTGCCGACATCAGCAAGGAGCTCTACGTCGGCATGGTCGTCGATCGCGGCACGCAGCGGGTCGCGCTGATGGCAAGCTCGGAAGGCGGCATGGACATCGAGGAAGTCGCGGCGAAGACGCCGGAGAAGATCCACAAGGTGTTCATCGATCCCGGCGAAGGGGCTCACCGACGCGGAAGCGGACGACGTCGCGCGCCGGATCGGCATTCCCGACGCCAGCCGTGCCGCAGGCACGGCAGGTGCTGCAGGGGCTCTATCGCGCGTTCGTCGAGACCGACGCAGCCTCGCCGAGATCAACCCGCTGATCCTCACCGGCGACGGCAAGGTGATCGCGCTCGACGCCAAGCTCAACTTCGATTCAAACGCGCTGTTCCGGCATCCGGACATTCTCGAGATGCGCGATCTCGACGAGGAGGATCCGGCCGAGATCGAGGCGTCGAAGTACGACCTCTCCTACATCTCGCTCGACGGCAACATCGGCTGCCTCGTCAACGGCGCCGGGCTCGCCATGGCGACGATGGACACCATCAAGCTCTATGGCGGCGAGCCTGCGAACTTCCTCGACGTCGGCGGTGGCGCCACGGCCGAGAAGGTCACGGAAGCGTTCAAGATCATGCTGCGCAACCCGGACCTCAAGGCGATCCTGGTCAACATCTTCGGCGGCATCATGAAGTGCGACACCATCGCCGAAGGCGTGGTGGCCGCGTCGAAGGCGGTGGGCCTTCCGGTGCCGCTGGTGGTGCGCATGAAAGGCACGAACGAGGATCTCGGCAGGAAGATCCTCGCGGAGTCGGGGCTGCCGATCATCAGCGCCAACAACATGGCCGAAGCCGCGGAGAAGGTCGTCGCCGCGGCGAAGGGTCAACGCCAGGCCGCTAGCGGCCCACTGAACGAGGGACTCATGTCGATTCTGGTCAATCAAACACCAAGGTGATCACGCAGGGCATCACCGGCAAGACCGGTCAGTTCCACACGCGCATGTGCCGCGAGTACGCGAACGGGCGCGACTGCTTCGTCGCCGGGGTCAATCCGAGCAAGGCCGGCGAGGACTTCGAGGGCATTCCGATCTATGCGAGCGTGCGCGAAGCGAAGCAGGCGACCGGAGCCACCGTCAGCGTCATCTACGTGCCGCCCGGCCGGCGCGGCGGCCGCGATCGACGAAGCGGTCGATGCGGGACTCGATCTTGTCGTGTGCATCACGGAAGGCATTCCTGTACGCGACATGATCGCGACGCGCGATCGCATGCGCAACAAGAAGACGCTGCTGCTCGGACCGAATTGTCCCGGGCATCATCACGCCCGACGAGATCAAGATCGGTATCATGCCGGGCCATATCCACACGCAAGGGCCGCATCGGCGTCGTGTCGCGTTCGGGAACGCTCACCTACGAAGCGGTCGGCCAGCTGACGGAGCTCGGGCTCGGCCAGTCGACCGGCGGTCGGCATCGGCGGCGATCCGGTGAACGGCCTGAAGCACATCGACATGCTGAAGCTCTTCAACGACGATCCCGGATACGGAAGCCGTGGTGATGATCGGCGAAATCGGCGGCAGCGACGAGGAAGCGGCGGCGCTGTGGGCGAAGGAGCACATGAAGAAGCCCATCGTCGGCTTCATCGCGGGCGTCACCGCACCACCCGGCAAGCGCATGGGTCACGCCGGGGCGATCATCTCCGGCGGCAAGGGCACGGCGCAGGAGAAGCTCGAAGTGATGGAGGCATCGGGCATCAAGGTGACGCGCAACCCCGCGGAGATGGGGAAGCTGCTCCAGTCCGTGCTGTAACCGGCGCGATGCGAGTCGAGCGCGGCCACCGGCCGGGCTCGCAGCGTGCGTCGGCGGCATCAGGCGAGGCTCCGGGCCGCGCCACGGCCGGGCGGGAAGACCCGGCGGCAAAACAGGAGGAGGCGTTTCGTGGAATTCGGCACACCCCAGTTCTGGATCGCAGGACTGGAGATCATCGTCATCAACATCCTGCTGTCGGGCGACAACGCGGTGGTGATCGCGCTCGCCTGCCGCAACCTGCCGCACAAGCAGCGCAAGCTCGGCATCTTCTACGGCGTGATCGGCGCCGTGGTGCTGCGGGTCATCCTGACGTTCTTCGCCGTGAAGCTGCTGCAGCTGCCCTATCTGCAGCTCATCGGCGCGGCACTGCTGCTGTGGATCGGCGTCAAGCTGATCGCCGAGGACGAAGGCGACGGCGAGGAGATCGAGGCGAGCGACAAGCTCATTTCGGCGGTGAAGACGGTGATCATCGCGGACCTCGTCATGAGCCTGGACAACGTGATCGGCGTTGCCGGCGCGGCGAAGGGCAGTCTCACGCTCCTGATCTTCGGGCTCGTGATCAGCATTCCGCTGGTGGTGCTCGGCGCGCAGCTCATCATGAAGCTGATCGAGCGGTTCCCGATCCTGGTCATCGCCGGCGGCGGTCTGCTCGGCTACATCGCGGGCGAGATCGCCGTCAGCGATTCGGCGGTGCGCGACTGGATCGCCGCGACGGCGCCGCAGCTGCACTGGATCGCGCCGACCGTGGGTGTGATCCTCGTCGTCGCGATCGGCATGTGGTTGTCGCGGCGGCAGCGTGAAGGTGCCGCCACCAGCTGATCGCGCGCGTCGCGGCGGTTGTGCAACACAAGCACGACGCGTCAGCGCACGTTCGTCGCGAAGGCGCATCACACGCTCGCGGCACCGCGCGCGGGCGGTTACACTCGCGGCCTGACCCACGGCCCCGCGCCTCATGAACTCCGCTTCGCTCGACGTCGCCAGCCTGTCGCACCCGGGAATGGTGCGCACCCACAACGAGGACAGCATCTTCGTCGACGCGGCAGCGGGCCTCGCGGTGCTCGCCGACGGCATGGGCGGCTACAACGCCGGCGAAGTCGCGAGCGGGATCGCCGTGAACGTCATCAGCGGCGGCCTCGTGCCGGAGCTGCGCTCGGAGCGCGAGCTGTCGAAGGTCGACATCGCGACGGGGCTCACGCATGCGGCGATGCTGCTGCAGCAGCAGATCGCCGCGGCCAACAAGGGCATCTACGAGGCCGCGCAGGCGCGCCCCGAGTGCGCCGGCATGGGCACCACGCTCGTGGCCGCCGTGGTGTGCGGCAACCGCATCAGCATCGGGCACATCGGCGATTCGCGCTGCTATCGCCTGCGCGCCGACAAGTTCGAGCAGCTCACGCACGATCACTCGCTGCTGCAGGAGCAGATCGACAGCGGGGTGCTCACGCCCGAGCAGGCGAAGTACTCGCTCAACAAGAATCTCGTCACGCGCGCGCTCGGCATCGAGGCCATCGTGCCCGCGGACATCGCCGAGTATCGCGTCGAAGCGGACGACATCTACCTGCTTTGCTCCGACGGGCTCACCGACATGGTCGATCCGGAGGCGGTGCACGCGGTGGTTGCGGAGCGCCGGGGCAATCTGCCCGAAGCCGCGGGGCGCCTCGTCGATCTCGCCAACCAGAACGGCGGGCGCGACAACATCTCGGTGATCCTCGTGCGCGTGCCGCCCGAGTTCCTGCCGAGCTCCGGCTGGGTGCAGCGCTGGCTCGCGAGCAAGAAGACCTGACCCATGGCCAAGCTGGTGCTCTTCCTGGAAGACGGCGCCACGCGGGACATCGCGCTCGGCAAGGAGCGCATCACGATCGGCCGGCGCGCCGACAACGACGTGTGCCTGCCGCATCCGGCGGTGAGCGGCGAGCATGCCGCGATCGTCACGATCCTCAACGACTCGTTCCTCGAGGACCTCGGCAGCACCAACGGCACCCTCGTCAACGGCGAGCCCGTCCAGAAGCATTTCCTCCGCGATGGCGATCTGATCGACGTCGGCCGGCAGCGGCTCGTCTATCTCGCGGACGATCACGCGCAACCGGATGCGCGCCGGCACTACGCCGTGCGCGGTGGGTACGGCTCGGACACTTTCAACGGCGGCGACGAACAGCGCCACGCCGTCCGGCCCGACGCACTGGGACCGGCGCACCGACCATCGCGCAACGGGCACCAGTGCGCCCGAGGCGCGGCGCCCACCGCGCTCGGCGATGTCCGCCGACACCGTTTCCGCAGCGCAGAGCTCGGCTGCAGCGGTATCGCGCGTGGTCGCCGCACATCTCGACGCCGATCAGCCTCCGCATCTGATCGTGCTTTCCGGGCCGAGCGCCGGGCGCACGCTGGCGCTCACCAAGGACGTGACCTCCGTCGGCCGCGCCGGCGTGCAGGTCGCGCTCGTGCGCCGCACGCCGCGCGGCTACATCGTGGCAGGGGGCGAAGGCAGCACGCCGCCCCTCGTCAATGGTGCGGTCGTCGATGGTGCAGGGACGCTGCTCGCGCCCGGCGACGTGATCGAGGTTGCGGGCGCGCGCATCGAATTCTCCGCACCGCCCGATCTGCCGACGTGACGTCGGCGTTGCGCTCGCGCAACACCTGTATCGGACAAACCCCGAGCCGTGCTGGCCTTCGGTGCCGCGAGGCGTCACACTCTTGTCCGCATCACGTCCGGTCAGTATGCCGCTGGAATATCCCGGGTCGGTAAAGCGCCCCCGCACGCCGCCCGCAGCAGGGGACAATTGCGTTACTGATCAGCTGGTTGAGCTCTTCGGACGAACGGTCGATTCGGCCCTGCGGTGCTTGGCATACCCATTGCTCGAAGGAGTCGAGCATCGCTGGAGTGCCCGAATCAAGAACCCCTTGCCCCCCACCAGAACGGAGAGATAGCTCATGAAGCGCGTACAACAAGGTTTCACACTGATCGAACTGATGATCGTCGTCGCCATCATCGGTATCCTGGCCGCCATCGCACTGCCGGCGTACCAGGACTACACGATTCGCGCGAAGGTCACGGAAGGCCTGTCGCTCGCGTCCGCGGCGAAGACGGCGGTGGCGGAAACCGCTGCCAGCCTGGGCGGCCTGGGTAACGTCACTGCAGCCGAAGACCGGCTACAAGCTGACCAACGCGACAACCTACGTGAAGAGCATCACGATCACGGACGCGACGGGCGTCATCACGGTGACGACGCAAGCCACGGGTGCGACCGCCAATCCGGTGCTCGTGCTGACGCCGACGCAAGCCGCTGCGGAAGATCCGATCACGTGGGTGTGCACGCACGACGCGGCGACTGGACAAGCACGTGCCGGCCAGCTGCCGCGCGTAATCGCCTCCGCGCACTCTCCGCAAAAGCCCGGACAGAGCATCGTCCGGGCTTTTTCACGCCCGTCATCCGCCGACACATTGTCATGAACATTGGGAAGCAACGCGGTTTCACCCTGATCGAGCTGATGATCGTGGTCGCGATCATCGGCGTCCTCGCCGCGATCGCCCTCCCGGCCTACCAGGACTACACGGTGCGTGCGAAGGTGACGGAGGCACTTTCCGTGTCCCTGCCGGCGAAGACCGCCGTCGCCGAAACGGCATGGAGCCTCGGCGGCGTCGCGAAGGTCACGGCCGCGAATACAGGCTACGTGTTCAACGCCAACTCCGCGCCTTATGTCGCGACGGTGGTGATCACCGACGTTACCGGAGTGATCACGCTCTCGACGCGGGACACCGGCGCAACGGTCGATCCGGTGGTGACGCTCACGCCGAGCGGCCGGTGCGACTCGAGGATCCGCTCGTGTGGACGTGCAAGGTGACGGCAGGATCGTCGCAGCACGTACCGCCCACGTGCCGCTGAGCGCGCTGCTGTAGCGGCTCGCCGGGTCTCGCTGTCAGCGTCCCGTGCTGCCGAAGCCGCCTTCGGCGCGGTGGCTTTCCTCGAACGTCTCGACGACCTCGAACGCCGCCTGCACGACCGGCACGATGACGAGCTGCGCGAGGCGGTCGAGCGGATGCAGGGTGAACGTCTCGTGGCCTCGGTTCCAGCAGCTCACCATCAGCGGACCCTGGTAGTCCGAATCGATCAGACCCACGAGATTGCCGAGCACGATGCCGTGCTTGTGCCCCAGGCCCGACCGCGGAAGGATCACCGCGGCGAGGCCCGGATCGCCGATGTGGATCGCAACGCCGGTCGGAACGAGCACGGTGTCGCCCGGTGCGATCACGCAGCGGTGCATCGATGCAGGCGCGCAGATCCATGCCGGCGGATCCGGGCGTGGCGTAGGCCGGCAGGTGCGGGCGGATGCGCTCGTCCAGCACGCGCAGCGCGATCTTGGCAGCGGTCATGGAAATTTCGTTCGGTAACGCGCCGGCGATGTGCACGGCGTTTGGGTTCAGCGTGGCGTGCGCGCGGGCAGTCGTGCCGCGATTTCCGCGACGAGACGGCGCGCCAGGGCGAGCTTGTCCATGCGCGGCAACGGATGCGCGCCGTCGTCATCGAGGAGCGTCACTTCGTTGTCGTCGCTCGCGAGCGCGTCCTGCACGCGATTGGCGACGATCAGCGGCACGCGCTTGCGCCGGCGCTTCTCCTCGCCGAGGCGCAGCACGTCCTGGCTTTCGGCAGCGAAGCCCACGCAGTACGGCGGATGCGGGCGCGCCGCGACGCGTCGCCAGGATATCGATGGTGGGCGTGAGTGTCAGCGTCAATGGCGCACCGCTCTTCTTGATCTTTTCCGAGGCCACCTGCTCGGGCGTGTAGTCCGCGACCGCCGCGACCCCGATGAACACGTCGGCGCGTGCAACGTGCGCGTCGACGGCCTGCGCCATCTCCGCCGCGCTGCGCACGTCGATGCGTGTGACGCCGGCCGGTGTCGGAAGCGACGTCGGGCCGCTCACCAGCGTGACCTGTGCGCCGGCTTCCGCCGCCGCGCGCGCGAGCGCATAGCCCATCTTGCCCGGAGCTCGCATTGGTGATGCCGCGCACCGGATCGATCGCCTCGAACGTCGGACCCGCGGTGAGCAGCACGTTGCGCCCGGCGAGCACGCGCGGTTGCGGACCGCTCATGACCGCCTCGAAGATCTGCTCCGGCTCGAGCATGCGTCCGACGCCGACTTCACCACAGGCCTGGTCGCCACTCCCGGGTCCGAGCACCACCACGTCGTCGGCTTCGAGTCGCGCGACGTTGCGCTGGTTCGCCGCGTTCGACCACATCTGCCGGTTCATCGCCGGCGCCACGAAGAGTCGTGCGTCGCGTGCGCAGCAGAGCGTCGAGAGGAGATCGTCCGCGTGACCCTGCGCCATCTTCGCGAGGAAGTCCGCGGACGCCGGTGCGACGACGATCGCATCGGCGCCGCGCGACAGGTCGATGTGCCCCATGCCGTTGTCGGCGCCCGACGCCCAGAGCTCCGTCAGCACGGGATGCCCCGAAAGCGCCTGCAGCGTGAGCGGCGTGATGAAGCGGCACGCGGCCGAGGTCATGACCACGTCCACGCGCACGCCCGCCTGCACGAAGAGGCGCGTCAGCTCCGCCGCCTTGTAGGCCGCGATGCCTCCGGTGATCCCGAGCACGATGCGCGAGATCGCGCGCGCTTCGTCCATGTTCATCCTTGCGATCGATGCAGGGCAGCAACGCGCGCAGTTTACACTCGGCCGCGTTGTCCCAAGGGTGCGCGTCATGACCATGAGCGACTGGCCGTTGTCGGAGCGACCCCGCGAACGCATGCACGCGCGCGGACCCGCGGCATTGTCGGACGCCGAGCTGATCGCGCTCCTGATCGGCTCGGGATCCAGTGGCGGCAACGCCGTGGATCTCTCGCGTGCGCTCATCGCGCATTTCGGCAGTCTCTCCGCGCTGCTTGCAGCGAGCACGATGCAACTTGCCGCTGCGCGCGGGCTCGGCCCGGCGAAAGCCGCGAAGCTCGCGTCGGTGCTGGAGCTCGCGCGTCGCGTGCTGACCGAGGAAGCCACGCAGGCCGACAGTCTCGCGTCGCCGCAGGCCGTCCGCGATTACCTGCGGCTGGCGCTCGCATCGCGGCCCTACGAAGTGTTCCTCGGGCTGTACCTCGACAGCCAGAATCGCGTGCTCGCGGCGGAAGAGCTCTTTCGCGGCACGCTCGCCCAGACGAGCGTCTATCCGCGCGAAGTGGTCAAGGCCGCGCTCTCGCACAACGCGGCCGCGATGATCTTCGCCCACAACCATCCGTCCGGAGTGGCGGAGCCGAGCCGTGCCGACGAGCTCCTGACGCAGGCGCTGCGCCAGGCACTCGCGCTGGTGGACATCCGCACGCTGGATCACTTCGTGGTGGCGGGGTCGCGGCTCGTGTCGTTCGCCGAGCGCGGCCTGCTCTGAGGCGCCGCGCCCGGCCGGCGACCGTAAATGGTTGAATGAGGAGCGAATCCGGGCTATAATGCCGAGCTTTGCTGCGCGCCCGTGGTCACTCCCGGTACGCGGCGGCGCCACACGATCAACGAGGAGCGAGCCATGGCTCGAGTCTGCCAAGTCACCGGAAAGGCCCCGATGGTGGGCCACAACGTTTCGCACGCGAACAACAAGACGCGCCGCCGGTTCCTGCCCAACCTGCAGCAGCGCCGGTTCTGGGTCGAGAGCGAGAAGCGCTGGGTCAGCCTGCGGCTCACCAATGCCGGCCTGCGCACCATCGACAAGAAGGGCATCGAGGTCGTCCTCGCGGAGCTTCGCGCCCGCGGCGAGCGCTTCTGACGCATCCGAAAGCGGCCCGCGCCAGCGCGGCCCCTTAGTCCGAGAACGAGGAAAGCACCATGCGCGAAAAGATCAAGCTCGAGTCGTCGGCCGGCACCGGCCACTTCTACACGACCACCAAGAACAAGAAGCTGATGCCCGAGAAGATGGAGATCAAGAAGTTCGATCCCGTCGCCCGGAAGCACGTCAACTACAAGGAAACCAAGCTCAAGTAAGCTGGTCCGCGCAGCACCGAATCGAGCCCGCTCCGGCGGGCTTTTTTGTTTTCTTCTGCAAGGCCCCGACATCAGTGGGTCAGGCTTCAGCCCTCCAAAAGCGTTCGGCTGAAGCCGAACCTACGATTCCTGCAGGGCTGCCAACATCTGTAGGTCGGGCTTCAGCCTGACTAAAGGCGTTCGGCTGAAGCCGAACCTACGATGGCCGCCAAGATCTGTGGGTCAGGCTTCAGCCTGACCTGCCATCCATGAAAAAGGCCCGCCGAGGCGGGCCTTTTCGCATACCGGAGAAGGCTTACGCGAAGCGCTTCAATTCCATCGAGAAGCGCGCCAGCGGCGGAATGCCGGAGGCCTCGGCGCGCTGGCACCAGTCCTGCAGGCGCGCCAGCAATTGCTCGCTGGATTCGGTGGAGCGCTCCCAGAGCCCGTTGAGCTCCTGGCGCATGGCGTAGATCGTCTTCAGCGCCTGGCTGCGTTCGACGAGCTGCGACAGCGTCGCGCGTTCGCGTTCCGGCAGGGCATCCGGGCTGTCGGCGGCGAGCCAGCGCTTGAGGCGCGCCATGTTCGGCAGATGGGCGAGCTCCGCGCGTTCGCGCAGCTGGCGCACCTCGGCGGCGCAGGCTTCGCGCAGGCTCCGCGCGTACCGCGAGGCCACGGTGTAGCGATGCGTGATCACCGCGTGCAGCGTCGCGAGATCGGGCGCGTGCTTTGCGCTCGGGGCGACCTTCAGCTTCGGCGCGACCTTGCGGACCGTGGCGAGGCGGAAGAAGGCGAGGATGCGGATGTACATCCAGCCGATGTCGAACTCGTACCAGCGCGACGAGAGCTTGGCCGAGGAGCCATAGGCGTGGTGGTTGTTGTGCAGCTCCTCGCCGCCGATGATGATCCCCCACGGCACGATGTTCGTGGAAGCGTCCGCACAGGCGAAGTTGCGATAGCCCCAGTAGTGGCCGATGCCGTTGATGATGCCGGCGGCGGTTACCGGGATCCATGCCATCTGCACGGCCCAGATCGTGGCGCCGATCGGTCCGAAAAGCGCGAGGTTGACCATCAGCATCAGCCCGACGCCTTCCCAGGAGAAGCGCGTGTAGAGATTGCGCTCGATCCAGTCGTCGGGCGTGCCGCGGCCGTATTTCTCCATCGTCTCCTGGTTCTTGGCTTCGTCGCGATAGAGCTCGGCGCCCTGCCAGAAGACCTTGCGGATGCCCCGCGTCTGCGGGCTGTGCGGATCTTCCTCGGTCTCGCACTTCGCGTGGTGCTTGCGATGGATCGCGACCCACTCCTTGGTGACCATGCCCGTGGTGAGCCACAGCCAGAACCGGAAGAAGTGACTGACGACGGGGTGCAGGTCGAGGCCGCGGTGGGCCTGATGGCGATGCAGGAAGATCGTGACGCTGGCGATGGTGATGTGCGTGAACACGAGCGCCACCACGACGACGCCCCACCAGGGGAGGGGGGTCAGTCCGTTGGCAACGATATCAAGGAAATCAAAGGGCATGGCAGCCTTGTAGGAGCCCGGCGCAGCGGGCGGTTGGGGCAAAACGCAAGCGCACGATTATACAGGGCTGGTGAGGATTCCCATGATCAGCGTCAAGGTGACGCATCTCCGGCCCGCTGCATGGACAGCGTGCGCACCCGCCCGTTCAGTGCCGGGGGCGCAATCGATGGCACCGGGGCGCTCCCGGACGGTGCCGCGAAGCCGTCATCCGGGCGATGGCGCCGTCGGCGGCCCGAGCAGGCCGGACTGGGCGCCCGCGACCACGCGCAGTTCGCGCGGGGGCGCCGACATGGCGATGCCCCGCTCGCGAAAGGCGGCGAGGATCTTGCGGTTGAGCGCGCTGCGCAGGTCGAGCTGCCCGGCTTCCGGGTCGTTGAGCCACACCCCGAGCTCGAGCTCGATGCCGTTGTCCGCGAATCGCGCCAGGAACGCGCGTGGCGGCGGCGTCTTCAGCACGCGCGGTTCGGTCGCGGCGAGCGCTTCCAGCATTGCCAGCGCCTGATCGACGTCGCTGTCGTAGGCCACCATCGCGTTGACCGCCATCCGCACGTCCTTCGACGTGTACGAATGATTGAGCACGGTGGTGGTCACCAGGGTCTCGTTGGGCACGATGGCCTCCACCCCGTCGCCGCTGCGCACCACCACGTAACGCGACGTGACCTTGGCGACCAGCCCGAAGCGACCATCCACCGTCACGAGATCGCCGATGCGGATCGACCGGTCGAGCAGGATCGTGAACCCGGCGATGTAGTTGCTCGCGAGCTTCTGCAAGCCAAGGCCGATACCGACGCCCACCGCGCCGCCGAACACGGTGAGCACGGTCAGGTCGATGCCCACGGCCTGCAGCGAGAGCAGCACGGCCAGCACGAGCAGCACCGCGCGGATGAACTTCGCGAGCACGACGCGCACGTTGCCTTCCAGCGAATCGCTGCGCATCAGGCGCTGCTCCACGATGCCCGACGCCCAGAGCGTGACGACGAGCGTCAGCACGATCATCAGCACGCCCTTGGAGATCGCCAGCAGCGACAGCTCCCCCTTGCCGAGCGGCACGTGCATCGCGTCGAGATCGGCGGCGAACTCCGGCAGCACGCCCACGTAGTACAGGATCAGCAGCGCGAGAACGGCGAGCGTCAGGCCCCGCTCCCATGCCGGCAGCCAGCGCTGGGCGGGAAAGAGCCGCCGCAGCGCATAGATCATCAGTCGCGTTGCGGCAACCGCGACCGCGAGCGGGATCGCGATATCGAGGAAGAACGGCGGCGCGTACCGCCGGTACGCGGCCCGCGCAATGGCCAGCAGCGCGAGCGCGACGAGGGGAAAGAACGCGTGCGCGACGCTGCCCAGCGAAAGGGCCATGGGCGAGCCCTGCGGCGGCGCCAGCGCCGCACGGCGCCGCTCCAGGCGCAGATCGACGGCCCACGCGATCAGCGCGCAGAGCGCGATGATCGCGAGCTCGATCCAGCCGTGGCGCGATGCCAGCGCGGTCTGGATGCGAGTGAAATCGACGGGGGTGAACACGCCGCGAGACTATACCGGAGTCCCACGGGTCGCGGCCCGTGGCATCACGGCAACGTGCGCTCGACGAAAGGCTGCTCCGGCGCCGGGCGTTGTGCGCGCTCGGCTTGACGTGCGCGCGATCCGCGGACCATCGGCGCCCCACGCGTCGGCGAGCCCGCGTCGGCGCTGGAAATAGCGCTCGTAGAGCCGCGCGACATCGCGGTTGCCATGGAAGATCACCACGTTCTCGGCGTTGTGCGTCTGCGCGGCGCGCGTGAAGTTGTAGCTCCCCGTGATCGTCGTGGGACGCACGCTGCGCGGGTCGACGATCATCACCTTGTTGTGCGCGTTGCCCGCGGCGCGATCGAGCCATACGGCGATGCCGCGCCGGCGAAGATCGGGCAGCACGGTGTGCGGCAACTCCAGTGCCTGCACCCGGTCGGCCACGACCATCACCTCGACGCCGCGTGCGCGCGCGGCGACCAGCGCATTGGCGATGCCCTGGTGCGTGAACGCGTAGGCGAGCACGTGGATCTGATCGCGGGCCGCTTCGATCGCCGCGATGATGCGCCGGTCGATGGCGTCGCCCGGCGTGAACAGGATCTCGACGGCGCCGGCCTGGGCGAGTACCGCGGCGTGCGTCGTCGGCATGGCTCCCGCAGCACCGAGCAGGATCGCGCCGACGAGGAGCAGGCGCCGTGCACGCGTGATCACGACGCGCGCCGCTCCACGATGGCCGCGAAGAAGCCGTCGCAACCGTGCACGTGCGGCAGCAGCCGCAGCATCGGGCCGGTGTCGAGTTCGATCTTCGCGTGCGCCAGCTCTGCGGCCACCGGGACTGCCCGGAATTCGGGATGCGCCTCGAGGAAGGCGCCGACGATCTGCTCGTTCTCGTCGGGCAGGATGCTGCAGGTCGCGTACACGAGGCGGCCGCCCGGCTTCACCAGCGTCGCGGCCGCGCGCAGGATGGCCGCCTGCTTGGCGACGAGCTCGGCGAGTCCCTCCGGCGTCTGCCGCCACTTGAGGTCGGGATTGCGGCGCAGCGTACCGAAGCCCGTGCACGGCGCATCGACCAGCACGCGATCGATCTTGCCGGCGAGGCGCTTCACGTGCGTGTCGCGCTCGTTCGCGATCAGCTGCGGGTGCACGTTCGACAGTCCGGAGCGGGCGAGGCGCGGCTTCAGGTTCGCGAGCCGTTTCTCCGAGACGTCGAAGGCATACAGCCGACCTTGCGAGCGCATGAGCATGCCGAGCAGCAGCGTCTTGCCGCCGGATCCCGCGCAGAAGTCGACGACCATGTCCTGTCGCCGCGGGGCGAGCAGCCAGCCGACGAGCTGGCTGCCTTCGTCCTGCACTTCGATATCGCCCGCGGTGAAAAGCGGATGCCGGTTGATCGCGGGCCGCCCGGCGATGCGCAATCCGACGGGACTGTACGGCGTCGGCACGGCATCGATGCCGGCGGCGGCGAGCGCCGCCTGCGCTTCCTCGCGCCGCCGCTTGAGCGTATTGACGCGCAGATCCAGCGGCGCAGGCTGCGCGAGTGCGCGCGCCAGCGCCGTGGCCTCGACCTCGCCGAAGCTCGCCACCATGCGTTCCCAGAGCCAGTCGGGCAGGTCCTGCGCGACGGCACCTTCGAGCGGCGTGGCGAGCCGCGACTTGAACGCACGCAACCACTCGACGGCGTCCGGCTTCACGGCCTCCTGGAGCTCGCGCACGCTGTGGCCGAGCTCGCGCACGGTGACCGCGAGCGCCAGCCGTGCGGGCGCGCGCGTCTGCGCAAGCGTTTCGAGCGAGCGGCGGCGGCGCAGCCACGCGAACACACCTTCGGCGACGAAGGCACGGTCCTGCTGACCCATCTGCGGGTGCGCGCGAAAGAAGCGGTGCAGCAGTGCGTCGGCCGGGCCCTCGAGCTTCCACAGCTCGCCGATGGCGGCGGCAAGGGCCGCGATCTGGTTCGCGCGAATGCTCACCGCTGCGCCACGGTTTCGTCGACACGAATGGCGTCGAGCAGCGCCTCGACGGTGCCGCGATCGGTGTTCGAGAAGCGCATCTTCACGGCGACATAATGCATCGTCGGGGCAAGCCAGACGAATGCGTCGGTCTTCCCATCCTCGCTGCGGCGATGCCAGCGCTCGGTCTGCACCAGTCCGCTCGGGAGCTCGATCGCCTCGGTGGCTTCGCGCGTGAACGTGTAGCGATAGACACGCTTCGTGGTGGCGATCGCGAAGCTCTGCTCGTCCGTCGTCGGGGGCATGAAGTAGAACTGCCACAGGAACGCCAGCGGATCGTACGTGGGCAGCTCGAGCGGTGCCGACTTGTCGTCGTCGAGCGTGACCATGCCCGCTTCCCAGTCGAACTGCGCGACCTCGCGCTTGCGGCCCTTGCCCCGCACGACCGCGAACTGGTCGGGCTGCAGTCCCGCGCTCGTGATGAGGCCCTCGCTCTCGATCTTCCCTTGCCCGCGGAGGATGAGCGCAGCGAGGCCGCGCGCCTCGCCCACGGTCGCGATGCGATAGCGGTTGGCACTGTGCTCGAAGCGGTACGTGGCATCGCCGACGAAGAAGCCCTGCGTGCCGTAGAACACGCGATAGACGAGGTCCACGCGCGGCGGCAGCGTCTTGTCGGGAACCTCCGCCAGCGGCGGTGGTGGCAGCTCCGTCTCTTCGGCGACGGCAGGCGCCGGGCGCCGATGCGGCCGGAGGCGCCTCGACGGGGGCGGGCTCGGCAGCCGCCGTCGTCTCGGCAGGAGCGCTGGGCGCGGCATCGGCCACGACCGGCGCCTCCTGCTGCACCGGCGCGGGCATGGGTGGCGGGCTCGCACGACGCTTGCGCGGCCGGGGCTTCTGTTTCGGCGGCTCGGGCGTGACGACGACCGGTGGTGGCGGCAGCTCCGTCAGCGTCGCCTGCAGCGGCACGGAATCCGGGGTGTCCGGCAGCGGCTCGGGCCAGAACGAGAAGGCGAGGTGCAGTGCGATCGAGATCGCCAGCGCGACGACGAACGGACGCCGCGCACCCCAGCGCCGGCGCGGCACGGGGCCGCGCCGCAGCACGGGAGAAACCAAAGGCAGGGCGTCGTCGACGGTGGTCACTTGGATTCGATGCGCATGGCGCCGGGGCGTTCCGCCCGGCGGGTGATCCTGCCTCGATCAGGCGGCGGCAGGCACCTGCAGCGCATGCAGTTGCGGCACTTCACCGTCAACGCGCACGCGGTCGCCTTCGATGACGAGCCGGCCTTCGCACCACGCTCGCACGGCGAAAGGCAGGATCCGGTGCTCGATCGCGAGCACGCGCGCGGCCAGACGTGCTTCGTCGTCACCGGGAAGCACGGGCACCGCGCCCTGCGCGATGATCGGCCCGTGGTCGAGGTCGGACGTGACGAAATGCGCCGTGCAGCCATGGATGCGCACGCCTGCGGCGAGCGCGCGGCGATGCGTGTGCAGGCCGCCGAACGCCGGCAGGAGCGAGGGATGGATGTTGATCATCGCGCCCGCGCGGCGCTGCACGAACTCCGGCGTCAGGATGCGCATGAAGCCCGCCAGCACCACGAGATCGCAGGCGTTGCGCACGAGCGCGGCGTCGAGCTCCGCATCGAACGCGGCGCGCTCGCGCTCCACGTGATCGATGACTTGCGTCGCGACGCCGAAGCGCGCCGCGATCTCGAGGCCGGTCGCGTGCGCGCGGTTGCTGATGACCAGCGCGACGCTGCCGCCGAGCCGACCCTCGCGCTCGGCATCGAGGAGCGCCTGCAGGTTGGAGCCGCGTCCGGAGATGAGCACCCCGATGCGCGGGATGGCCCGCATGCGCAGCGCCGCCACGTCACGCCACGACCGTCGCCGGCGCATGCTCCGCGCGCGGCACGATCCGGCCGATGTCGTACGCGTGCTCGCCGTGCTGTGCGAGGAGATTGCGCGCCTGCTCGGCATGCTCGGCCGCGACGATCACGACCATGCCGATGCCGCAATTGAACACGCGATGCATCTCGGCCTCCTCGACGCGACCCTGTGCCTGCAGCCAGTCGAATACGGCGGGCCGCGGCCACGCACCGCGCTCGAGCCGTGCCTGCAAGGAGCCGGGAAGCACGCGCGGAACGTTCTCCACGAGGCCGCCGCCGGTGATGTGCGCCATGCCCTTCACCGGCACGGCCTGCATCAGCGCGAGCAGCGGCTTCACGTAGATGCGCGTGGGCGCCATGAGCGCGTCGCCCAGCGTGCCGCTCGCCGATGCGCGCATCGAGCGACGCATTCGCCGCGGCGACGATCCGGCGCACCAGCGAATAGCCGTTCGAATGCGGCCCGGAAGACGCGAGTCCGAGCACCACGTCGCCGGCGCGGATGGTGCTGCCGTCGATGATGCGGCTCTTCTCCACCACGCCGACGGCAAAGCCCGCGAGGTCGTATTCGCCGTCGGGGTACATGCCGGGCATCTCCGCCGTCTCTCCCCCGATGAGCGCGCAGCCTGCCTGCTCGCAACCCAGAGCGATGCCCTTGATCACGGCGGCCGCCGTGTCGACGTCGAGCCTGCCGCAGGCGAAGTAATCGAGGAAGAACAGCGGCTCCGCACCCTGGACGAGGATGTCGTTCACGCTCATCGCGACGAGGTCGATGCCGACGGTGTCGTGGCGCGCGAGCTCGAATGCGAGCTTGAGCTTCGTGCCGACGCCGTCGGTGCCGGCGACGAGCACCGGCTCGCGAAAACGCTTGCCGATCTCCACGAGTCCGCCGAAGCCGCCGATGCCGGCGAGGACTTCGGGACGCATCGTGCGCTTCGCGTACGGCTTGATGCGCTCGACCAGCGCATCGCCCGCGTCGATGTCGACGCCTGCATCGCGATAGGAGAGGCCCGGCGGCATGGTGGTTGGCATGGGGAGGCGAGAGGGGAAAAGACGGGCGAATTGAGCTTCGTCCCGTCGGCGCGGTAAAGTGCGTCGCTGCGGCGATTTTACCGGATCGATCATGGAGCAAGGCGAGGCAGGCAGGACGGCGGCCGCGGAACGCTCCGCGCCGCTCGGCACGCCCGTGCTGCCCGTGGCGCCCGCCGGAGCGGCGCCCGCGGTACCGCGGGCCGAGCCGCTGGCGATGCGGCAATACCTCTGGATCGCCGGGGCGTTCCTCGTGGCCGCCGCAGCCCTGCACTGGCTGGGGCGGGTGCTGACGCCGTTCCTGGTCGGCATCATCCTGGCGTATCTCGGCACGCCCGTGGTCAATCGCTGTGCGCGCGCCGGGATTCCCCGCACTCTCGGGACGCTCCTTTCCGTCGCGCTCCTCATGGGCCTCGTGCTCGCCCTGATGCTGGTGATCTTTCCGCTGGTGCAGGCCGAGATCACGCTGCTGCTGGGCCGCCTTCCCCTGCTCGTGGACTTCTGGGCCGCGCACATCGCGCCGTGGCTGCAGGATGCGCTCGGGCGCACGATCGCGCTCGACATCGCGACGCTGCGCGGACTCATCACGCAGAACACGCAACAGGCCAGCGAGTTCGGACTGCGCCTGCTGTCGGGGGTGAAGACGGGCGGGTTGCTGCTCGTGAGCCTCATCGTCAACCTCGCCCTGATCCCCGTCGTGATGTTCTACCTGCTGCGCGACGGCCGCGGCATCGTTGCGCGGCTCGACGAGCTGGTGCCGCGTCGCTGGGAGCCGCTCCTGAGCGGGATGGCGCACGAGATCGATCACGTGCTCGCCGAATTCCTGCACGGCCAGATGCTGGTGATGATCTCGCTCGCGAGCTTCTACGCGATCGCGCTGTCGCTGGTGGGACTGCAGTTCGCCGTGCCGATCGGCATCATCACCGGACTGCTCGTGTTCATTCCGTACGTGGGCTTCGGCATCGGGCTCCTGCTCGGCACGCTGGCGGCACTTCTGCAGTGGACCGGCTGGCCGGCCTTCCTGCTCGTGATGGGCGTCTATCTCGGCGGACAGCTGCTCCAGAACTACGTGCTCCTGCCGACGCTCGTCGGCCACCGCATCGGGCTGCATCCGCTGATGGTGATCTTCGCGCTGCTCGCGTTCGGCGAGCTCTTCGGGTTCGTCGGCGTCCTGCTCGCGCTGCCCGTGTCGGCGATGCTGCTGGTGGCGCTGCGGCGGCTGCGTGCTGCCTACATCGCGTCGCAGATCTACCGGGAATGACCGAGCAACTCGTCCTCGAGCTCACGGCGCCCGAGCCGCCGTCGTTCGCGAACTATCTCGTCGGCAGCAATGCCGAGGCGGTGGCAGCGCTGACCCGGCTGGCCAACGGCACGCTGCCGGAAACGGGACTCGTCGTCTGGGGCGCGCCAGGCGCCGGCAAGTCGCATCTCCTGCGCGCGACGGCCGCGGCGGCCGCTGCGCGCGGCCAGCGTGTCGTGCACTGCGACGATCCGGCACTCTTCGCGACCCATGATCCCGCGACCCTCGGCGGATGCGACCTCGTCGTGATCGACGCGATCGATACCGCCGACGATGCGGCGCAGGCGCGGCTCTTCACCGTCTACAACGCGCTGCGCGCCGCGGGACATCATCTGCTCGCGGCGAGTCGCATCCCGCCCGCGCGCATGGTGGTGCGCGACGACCTGCGCACGCGCCTCGGCTGGGGTCTCGTCTACGAGATCCTTCCGTTGTCCGACGAAGACAAGCCCGCCGCGCTGCTCGCCTACGCACGCCGGCGCGGGTTCACGCTCGCGCCCGACGTGATCAGCTACCTCCTCGTGCACGGACGTCGGGATATGGCGACACTCCTTTCGACTCTCGCGGCACTCGATCGCCACTCGCTTTCGACCAAGCGCCCCGTGACGATCGCGATGCTGCGCGCGTGGCTGCAGCGCGAGATCGGGGTGTGACATAAGCGTGTCCGCGCGACGCATGCAGCTGTAACGAGATCTGTCAACCGGCTTGACACGACCGCGTTAATGGCAACGACACAGCGAGTACGTGTCGGCCATCCACCACCACCGAGGAAATACCCCATGAGCAAGCTTCTGATGGCGCTGATCGCCAGCGCCTTCGCCCTGACGGCGTTCGCCCAGTCGACCACTCCGTCGGGCACGACGACGGCGACCCCCGCCACGCCGGCCACCAAGGCGGTTCCGGCCACCGCCGGTTCGGCGGCCACTCCCGCCACGCCGGCGACCCCGGCAACGCCCGCGACGCCGGCTGCCAAGGCATCGGGCGACGCCACCACGGCGGGTCACGTTGCGCACGCGGACAAGAAGGCCGCCAAGAAGGGCGCGAAGAAGACCGCCAAGACGGCGAAGCCCGCGGACACCGCGGCGCCCGCCGCGAAGTAACAGGGCGCCAGGCGGACGAGGCAACTCACGGCAAGCGGGTTGCCTCTTTTCCGGAAAAACCGTTACAATCTCAAGGCTTTACCCACTACGACCTACGCCGCCGCGCCGCTGCAAAAGACGCCACGGACGGGTTTGAACAACGACACTCAGGGACATACATGAACAAGCTGCTCGTCGCATTGATTGCAGGTGCATTTGCCGTTGCCGCCTCCGCTCAGACCGCTGCTCCCGCTGCCGCTCCCGCGGCGCCCGCAGCGAAAGCCGAAGCCAAGAAGGAAGAAGCCAAGGAAGTGAAGGCCGAAGCCAAGGCCGACACCAAGAAGGCGAAGGCCGAAGCGAAGGCGCACAAGAAGGTCGCCAAGGCCGACATGAAGAAGGAAGAGATCAAGGCCGACGCGAAGAAGGACATGGCGAAGCAGGACGCGAAGAAGGAAGAAGCCAAGGCCGACGCAGCGAAGGACATGGCCAAGGCCGACGCGAAGAAGGCAGAAGCCAAGAAGTAATCGGCTTCCCTTCGTCGAAAAGGCAGGGGCGATGCTCCTGCCTTTTTTATTTGATGCCGACGGACGCATTGAACGGGACGCAATGAACGACGCGCGTTATCCCCGCCCCGCAGTCACGGTTGCCACGATCGTCGTGCGCGACGGCGCGTTCCTGTGCGTCGAGGAGCACACGCGAAACGGCGTGCGGATCAACCAGCCCGCGGGCCATCTCGAAGCAGGCGAGAGCCTCGTGGACGCGGCCGCGCGCGAGACGCTCGAAGAAACGGGGTATCACGTCGCCGCCGTGGCGCTCGTCGGCATCTATCGGTGGCAGGCGCCGGGTACCATGGCCACCTATGTACGCTTCGCGTTCGAGGCCCGCGTCACCGCGCACGATGCGCAGCGCGCGCTCGATCGCGGGATCGTGCGCGCAAGCTGGCTCGACTACGCGGCACTCGAGGCGCGGCGCGCGGAGCATCGCAGTCCTCTCGTCATGCGCTGCATCGATGACTTCCTCGCGGGCAAGCGGCTGCCGCTCACGCTCCTGACGGAGCTGCCGTGAGCGCGAAGGGCCGCCCGAGCGCGAACACCGGAGCGCGCAGCGCGAAGGTAGCTCGACGGCCGCGAAGGGCCGCTCCGAGCGCGAACACCGGAGCGCGAGCCGCGCGATGGCAGCCCGATGAGCGCGCGCAAGGTCATCGTCGGCATGTCCGGCGGCGTCGACTCGTCGGTCGCCGCCTGGATGCTGAAGCAGCAGGGCTACGACGTCGTCGGCCTGTTCATGAAGAACTGGGAGGACGACGACACCGACGAATACTGCACGTCGCGCGAAGACCTCGTCGATGCGGCGGCGGTGGCCGACGTCATCGGCATCGACCTCGAAGCCGTCAATTTCGCCGCGGAGTATCGCGAGCGCGTGTTCGCAGAGTTCCTGCGCGAATACCAGGCCGGCCGCACGCCGAACCCGGACGTGCTGTGCAACAGCGAGATCAAGTTCCGCGCATTCCTCGACCACGCACTGGCGCTCGGCGCCGATTGCATCGCCACCGGCCATTACGCGCGCGTGCGGCACGCGGAGGATGGCGTCGAGCTGCGGAAGGCACTCGATGCGACCAAGGACCAGAGCTACTTCCTCCACCGGCTGTCGCAGGATCAGCTGCGTCCAGTGCTGTTTCCCCTGGGCGAGACGAGGAAGCGCGACGTGCGCGAGATCGCGCGCCGCGAAGGGATTCCCACGTGGGGCAAGAAGGACTCGACGGGCATCTGCTTCATCGGCGAGCGGCCGTTCCGCGATTTCCTCGCGCGCTACCTGCCGCGTACGCCCGGCCCCATCGTGACGGTGGATGGCGACGTGATCGGGGAGCACAGCGGCCTCGCGTATTACACGCTCGGCCAGCGCCAGGGCCTGCGCGTCGGCGGCACGCGCGCCGGGAGCGACCTGCCGTGGTTCGTCGCCGGGAAGGATCACTCGCGCAATGCGCTCGTCGCCGTGCAGGGCCACGAGCATCCGGCGCTATATCGGTCGCGCGTGGAGGTGCAGGCGCTGCACTGGATCGCCGGCCGCGCGCCTGCAGGGCATGTGCTTGCCGGCGCAACCGCCAAGACGCGCTACCGCATGACGGATGCCGCGTGCCGCGTCGAGCTCGGCGACGAAGCGCGCTGCACGGTGACGTTCGACGCCCCGCAATGGGCGCCGACGCCGGGCCAGTACCTGGTGCTCTACGACGGCGACGTGTGCCTCGGCGGCGGTGTGATCACCTAGCCTCCCTGGCCGTCACCCGCGGCGACGACAGGTCCGGGAATGGCCGCGGTCGTCGCGCACCGAGAGGCAGCGACGCTGCGCCCGTGCGGGCGCGCGCTCAGAACGGGATGTCGTCGTCGAAGTCGTCGGTGGCGGGCTTCTTCGGCGCGCCGGAGCTGCGTGCACCGCCACCGCCGCCGGCGCCGCTGCCGGCACCGCTGCGTGGGGCGCTGCTGCCGAAGTCGGCATCGCCGCCGCCGCCACCGCCCCCGCGTCCGCCCAGCAGCTGCATGCGGTCGGCGCGGACCTCGGTCGAGTACTGGTCCTTGCCTTCCTTGTCCTGCCACTTGCGCGTGCGCAGGCTGCCTTCGATGTAGACCGGGGAGCCTTTCTTCAGGTATTCGCCGGCGACCTCGGCCTGGCGGCCGAAGAGGCTCACGCGATGCCATTCGGTGGCTTCCTTCATGTCGCCGCTGGCCTTGTCCTTCCACTTCTCCGTCGTGGCGATGCGGATGTTGCACACCGCTTCCCCGCTCGGAAGGAAACGCGTTTCCGGATCGGCGCCCAGATTGCCGATCAGAATCACCTTGTTCACGGAAGCCATGCTGTTTCTCCTTGTGGGCGAATGAGGCGTGCGGCGCTCACTGCGCGACGCGCTCGAGCGTCGGCGGCGCCGACATCGTGAATGCTACGGCAAACCAGAGTCCGGTCAGCACCAGACAAAAGGCGAATACTGCGCCGGGACCGTGGCGTTGCGACAGCCAGCCTCCGCAGGCCCCGCCGACGAACGTGCCCAGGAACTGCACGCTGGAATAGACGCCGACCGCGGTGCCCTTCACGCCGGCCGGTGCGAACTTGGAGATCAGGGACGGCAGCGTCGCCTCGAGCAGGTTGAAGCCGGTGAAGAACACCACCAGCGCGCCGATCGTGACCGGCAGCCCGTGCCCGGGCAGCGCGAGCAGCACCTGGCCGGCGAACACCACGGCCACGGCACCGATGAATATCCGCTTCGCCCGCGTCGCCGAGTCCGATCGCATCATCGCGGGCATCATCAGCACGACCGACGCGACCAGCACCGGCAGGTACACGAGCCAATGCCGCGCCGGCGCGATGCCGCCGTCGCGCAGCATGAACGGCACCTGCACGAAAAGCGCCATCAGCGAGGCGTGCAGGGCGAAGATCCCGTAGTTGAGCCGCAGCAGATCGGGGTCGGCAAGGACGCGCACCCACTGTCCGCGTTCCAGGGCCGGGCGCTCGTGCAGGTCCGGCTGCGGCACCGAGGCGCGCAGCACCAGCATCGCGAGGAGCGCCAGCACGCCGGTCATCGCGAACACGCCGGGCACGCCGATGACGGCGGTGAGCGCCGGGCCGGCGATCAGGGACACGGCGAAGGTCGCGCCGATGGTCATGCCGATGGCGGCCATCGCCCGGGTGCGCACGCTGTCGCGGGTGAGATCGGCGGTGAGGGCGATCACGGCAGCCGATATGGCGCCGGCACCCTGCACGGTGCGGCCGGCGATCACCCATTCGATCGTGGGCGCCCACGCGGCCAGAAAGCTCCCCAGCGCGAAGATGACGAGGCCGGCGATGATCACCGGCTTGCGACCGATCCGGTCGGACGCCCAGCCGAACGGAACCTGCAGCACGGCCTGCGTGAGGCCGTAGGCGCCGAGCGCGAGGCCGATCATGGTGTGGTCGCGGCCGCCGGGGAGCGTTTCGGCGTACAGCGCGAGCACGGGAAGCACGATGAACATGCCCAGCATGCGCAGGCCGTAGATGCTGGCGAGCCCGGTGGTCGCACGGCGCTCGGCAGACGTCATCCGCACGGGCGCGGCGGAGGAATCGCGGGCGCGGGAAACCGCGTCGGACGGGCGATCGGGCATGCGGTTCAGGACTGCGCGGGGAGCAAAACGCGGGGAAATCCGGCCTTAGAAACGGCGGCGGAATAGCGGTATAGTAGCAGGTTACCCCGCTTCCTTCGGACCTCGGCCGCACGACGCGGCTTCGCGCAGCAACGACGCCTATCCGGCAGCCGCGAAGGCCCGACAGCAGCGCGGGATCAGCTCCCGACGCACGACAACCACGCACGAGAAGCACAGACCGCCGGGTTTCATTCCCACCCGCCCGGAGACGGCCGCCTCGCAGCGGCCTCCCACCGTGGCGCGAAACAGGGCGAGGCCGCTTCGGCTGGCCTCCAGCACGATGGAATACATCCGCATCCGCGGCGCACGCACGCACAACCTCAAGAGCGTCAATCTCGACCTGCCGCGGCTGCGGCTGATCGTCATCACGGGTCTCTCCGGCTCGGGCAAGAGCTCGCTCGCGTTCGACACGCTCTACGCCGAGGGCCAGCGCCGCTACGTCGAGTCGCTGTCCGCGTACGCGCGCCAGTTCCTGCAGCTCATGGAAAAGCCGGACGTGGACCTGATCGAGGGCCTCTCGCCGGCGATCTCCATCGAGCAGAAGGCGACGTCGCACAATCCGCGCTCGACGGTCGGCACGGTCACCGAGATCCACGATTACCTGCGGCTCCTGTACGCGCGGGTCGGCGATCCGTACTGCCCCGACCATCCGGAGCAGAAGCTCGCCGCGATGACGATCTCGCAGATGGTGGATGCGACCCTCGCGATGCCCGAGGACACCAAGCTTGCGATCCTCGCGCCGGCAGTCGTGAACCGCAAGGGCGAGCAGCTCGATCTCCTGATGGAGCTTCGCGCCAAGGGCTTCGTGCGGGTGCGCGTCGATGGCAAGGTCTACGAGATCGATGCGGTGCCGAAGCTCGCCAAGACCACCAAGCACACGGTCGAGGTGGTCGTCGATCGCCTCAAGGTGCGGCCCGACCTGAAGCAGCGTCTCGCGGAGTCGTACGAGACCGCGCTGCGCACCGGCGACGGTCGCGCCATCGCGGTCGAGATGGACACCGGTGTCGAGCACCTGTACTCGGCCAAGTTCGCGTGTCCGGTCTGCAACTACTCCCTCGCCGAGCTCGAGCCGCGGCTCTTCTCGTTCAACAATCCGCTCGGTGCGTGCCCGCGCTGCGATGGCCTGGGCTCGATCAGCTTCTTCGATCCGAAGCGCGTCGTCGCCTTCCCGCAGATATCGCTCGCGTCCGGCGCGATCAAGGGCTGGGACCGCCGCAACCAGTTCTACTTCCAGATGCTCCAGGGGCTCGCGAAGCATCTCGGCTTCGACCTCGAGCGCGCGTTCGCGAAGCTGCCCGAGCGCGTGCAGCAGGTCGTGCTGTACGGCAGCGGCGACGAGAAGATCCCGTTCACCTACATCTCGGAACGCGGCAAGCCGCAGGTGCGCGAGCACGTCTTCGAAGGCATCATCCCCAACCTCGAGCGGCGCTACCGCGAGACCGATTCCCTGATGGTGCGCGAGGAGCTCGCCAAGTACCTCAACAACAAGCCGTGTCCCGAGTGCGCCGGTACGCGCCTGCGCCGCGAGGCGCGCCACGTGAAGGTCGGGACACGGCGCGCTGGCGCGGGCCATATTCGAGATCTCGGCGTGGCCGCTGAAGCAGGCCATCGACTTCTTCGAGCACGTGCAGCTCGACGGCCACAAGCAGGCCATCGCCGACAAGATCGTGAAGGAGATCGTGAGCCGGCTGCAGTTCCTGAACAACGTCGGCCTCGACTACCTCTCGCTCGACCGCTCCGCGGAGACGCTCTCCGGCGGCGAGGCCCAGCGCATCCGTCTCGCGAGCCAGATCGGCTCGGGCCTCACGGGCGTGATGTACGTGCTCGACGAGCCGTCGATCGGGCTGCATCAGCGTGACAACGATCGCCTGCTGGCGACGCTCAAGCACCTGCGCGATCTCGGCAACAGCGTGATCGTCGTCGAGCACGACCAGGATGCGATCCTCACGGCGGACTACGTGGTGGACATGGGTCCCGGTGCCGGCGAGCACGGCGGACAGGTGGTCGCGCAGGGCACGCCGGACGAGATTCGCCGCGCGCCGCATTCCCTCACCGGGCAGTACCTCGCCGGACATCGGCAGATCCCCATGCCGACGCGCCGTCATCGCGCCGCGGGCGATCGCCAGCTCGTGATCACCGGCGCGATGGGCAACAACCTGCAGGGCGTGACGCTCAACCTGCCGGTCGGCCTCTTCGTCTGCGTGACCGGGGTTTCGGGCTCGGGCAAGTCCACGCTCATCAACGACACGCTGTATCACGCGGTTGCCCGGCACCTGTACGGGAGCGCCGCGGAGCCGGCGCCGTTCGAGGAGATGCACGGCATCGAGTTCTTCGACAAGGTGATCAGCGTCGACCAGAGCCCGATCGGCCGCACCCCGCGCTCCAATCCGGCGACCTACACGGGACTCTTCACGCCGATCCGCGAGCTCTTCGCGCAGGTGAAGGAAGCGCGCGAGCGCGGCTACGGACCCGGGCGCTTCTCGTTCAACGTGAAGGGCGGCCGGTGCGAGGCGTGCCAGGGCGACGGTCTGATCAAGGTGGAGATGCACTTCCTTCCGGACGTGTACGTGCCGTGCGACGTCTGCCACGGCCAGCGCTACAACCGCGAGACGCTGGAGATCGTCTACAAGGCGAAGAACATCCACGAGGTGCTGTCGATGACCGTCGAGCAGGCGCACGCCTTCTTCGAGCCGGTGCCCGCGGTCGCACGCAAGCTGCAGACCCTGCTCGATGTCGGCCTGGGCTACATCACGCTCGGCCAGTCGGCGACCACGCTGTCCGGCGGCGAGGCGCAGCGCGTCAAGCTCGCGCTGGAGCTTTCGAAGCGCGACACCGGACGCACGCTCTACATCCTCGACGAGCCGACGACGGGGCTGCACTTCCACGACATCGAGCTGCTGCTCACCGTGCTGCATCGCCTGCGCGACCATGGCAACACGGTCGTGGTCATCGAGCACAACCTCGACGTCATCAAGACCGCGGACTGGATCATCGATCTGGGTCCGGAAGGCGGCGCGGGCGGCGGGCGCATCATCGCTGAAGGCCCGCCGGAGGAGATCGTCAAGACTGCGGAAAGTCACACGGGGCGCTACCTGCGCCCGGTGCTCGAGGCGCATGCACCGCGCCGGCCGAAGCAGCCCGCCCCGCCCGCGGGCTCCGCGCGCGGCCGCACGCGCAAGGTGTCGGGCGACCTCCTGGGCTGACGGCGCGGCTCGCCGTCAGGCCGCGCCGTTGCTGCTCGCGGTGGTGGCGTCCTCGCCGTTCGCGCGCGGCGTGATCGCGGCGAGGATGCCTTGCAGCAGCGCGGTCGGTGTCGGTGGACAGCCGGGAATCTCGACGTCCACGGGAATCACGTTGGAGACTCGTCCCAGGGTCGCGTAGCTCTCGCCGAATATGCCGCCGTCGCAGGCGCACTGGCCCGCGGCGACGACGAGCTTCGGGTCCGGTGTCGCATCGTAGGTTCGCTGCAATGCGATCGCCATGTGCTTGCTCACCGGCCCCGTGACCAGCAGCATGTCGGCGTGCCGCGGGCTCGCGACGAGACGGATGCCGAGGCCCTCGATGTTGTAGTAAGGATTGCCGAGCGCGTGGATCTCGAGCTCGCACGCATTGCACGAGCCCGCGTCCACGTGGCGGATCGCGAGCGCGCGGCCGAGCGTGCGCAGGATGTCCGTCTGCAGGCGCGACGTCACCACGTCGTCCATCGCGGGCGCCGGAGCGGGCTCGGTGCGAACGCCGGTGCGCGCGATCTGCTTCAGTATGGTCAGCATCGGTGCTCGTGCCCTTTCACGATGGCAACGCGATCACAGGTCGTGCCCGCTGTAGGAGAGGTTGAACGACTTGTTGATGAGCGGGAAGTCGGGAACGATGTTGCCGATGACCGCATGCTCGATCACCGGCCAGTTCTCCCACGACGGATCGTGCGGATGGCAGCGCCGGATCACGTTGTCGGTCCCCGTCTCGACCGCGATCAGCACCGGTCCCCGCCAGCCTTCGACGCAGCCGACGCCGAGCCGGAACGCCGGCGCATCGGGCAGCGCGGCACGGGTGTCGCCTTCCGGCATCGCGTCGAGGATGATGCGGATGAGGCGCAGCGACTCGATGGCCTCGTCGAACCGGACCGCCACGCGCGCGGCGACGTCGCCTTCGCTGCGGGTCGCGATGCGCACGCCGAGCTTGTCGTAGGGCGCGACCGGAAAGTCGCAGCGCAGGTCGCGGCCGATGCCGCTCGCGCGGGCCGCGAGGCCGGATATGCCGAGCGTCGTCGCGAGAGTGGAGGTAACGATGCCGCAGGTGCGAAAGCGGTCCTGCAACCCCGCGTGCTCGTCGTAGATGTCGCGCAGCACGGCGATCTCGCGCAGGATGGCATCGCATTGCGCGCCCAGCGCGAGCGCGTGCGCCGCTTCGAGGTCGCGCGCGACGCCGCCGGGGACGATGCAGTCCATCAGCAGGCGGTGGCCAAACGCCGCGCCATTCAGGCGCACGACGTCCTCGCGCAGGCGCGCAAATTGCGCGAGCCCGAACGCGAAGCCGCCGTCGTTGCCGAGGTAGCCGAGATCGCCGAGGTGGTTGGCGAGACGCTCGCGCTCGACGAGCAGCGCCCGCAGCCACGCGGCGCGCGGCGGTGCCTGCAGTGCGCACACGGACTCGACGGCCTGCGCATAGGCCCAGGCATAGGCCGCGGTGCTGTCGCCGGAGATGCGGCCCGCGAGACGCGCGCCGTCGGCAAGGGACATGCCTTCGAACCGCTTCTCGATGCCTTTGTGCACGTAGCCGAGCCGCTCCTCGAGGCGGAGGACTTTCTCGCCGACCACCTGGAAGCGGAAGTGGCCGGGCTCGATCGTGCCTGCGTGCACCGGCCCGACCGCGATCTCGTGCACGCCGTCGCCGGTGACCTTCACGAACGAATAGTCCTCGATCCCGGGCTGCCATTTCGGCGACGCCACGAAGTCGCGGCGCAACGGGAACTGGTCCACCGGCCAGCTCGCCTGCCACAGCCACGGGCGCTGGTCGTCGCTGCCCGACTGCGCGCCGGTGAGATCGTAGACCGCGCGCTGCATGCGGTTCGCGGTCGGGAAGATCGGCCGAGACGTCGGGAAACTGCGCGTCGGCGTCGAGCAGCGCGTGCTCCAGCAGCGTCAGGCCTTCCGCATCGCGCAGCATGAAGCGCAGCGTGAAGCCGCGCTGACGGTCGCGGTCGTCGCTCGCCCACAGTGCGACCAGCTGCCCGCCCTGTTCCCACGCCACGCGGCACGCGGCGAGGAGCTGCATGGCGTCGACCGTGTAGCGCCGGCCAGGCACGAATGCGGGGAGGATGGCGGGAGTGAGGCCGAGGACGGAGAGGTTCATGTCCGCGCTCAGCCGATGAGTCGCGCCGCCTGGCGATACCAGTCGGCGAGATAAGGCGGGATCCACAGCCCGAGCATCAGCACGAGGGCGAGATGGGTGTAGACGGGGATCATTGCCGGCCGGTGCGGCAGGCGCTTCGCCGTGGTGTCGCCGAATACCATGGGCTGCACGCGCGACACCACCGCCGCGAACGCGATGCCCAGCGCGGCGAGCAGGAACGGCGTGGCCCAGGGCTGCTGCTTCATGGCGGTGGTGAGGATCAGGAACTCGCTCGCGAAGACGCCGAACGGCGGAATGCCGAGGATCGCGAGCGTTCCCAGCATGAGGCCCCAGCCCATCATCGGGCTGATGCGTGACGAGGCCGCGGATCCCTTCGATGAGCTGGGTGCCCGTCTTCTGGCTCGCATGGCCCACCGCGAAGAAGATGGCGGACTTGGTGAGCGAGTGCACGGTCATGTGCAAGAGGCCGGCGAAGTTGGCGATCGCGCCGCCCATGCCGAACGCGAACGTGATGATGCCCATGTGCTCGATGGACGAGTACGCGAAGAGTCGCTTCAGGTCCTTCTGCCGCGACAGGAGGAAGGCCGCGACGACCACCGACAGCAGCCCGAAGGCCATCATCAGGTCGCGCGCGAACCCGGTGTGCACGGCGCCCTCGACGAGCACCTTGCAGCGCACGACGGCATAGAGCGCCACGTTGAGCAGCAGTCCGGACAGCACGGCGGACACCGGCGTGGGACCTTCGGCGTGCGCGTCGGG
Organism: uncultured beta proteobacterium; assembly: GCA_963734575.1. Classification (GTDB taxonomy): domain Bacteria; phylum Pseudomonadota; class Gammaproteobacteria; order Burkholderiales; family Casimicrobiaceae; genus CAIWHR01. The sequence continues at coordinate 235,256 of CAVTHT010000017.1, forward strand.
CAGCCAGTTGTGCAGCGGCACGAGGCCGGTCTTGGTGCCATAGCCCACGAGCAGGAACACGAACGCGATCGACAGCACGGTGGGCTCGAGCTGCGCCTTCACCGCGTTGAGCTCGGTCCAGAGCAGGGCGCCGCCACCGGCACCCAGCACGCGCTCGGCGGCGAAGTACAGCAGGATGGTGCCGAACAGCGCCTGCGCGATGCCCACGCCGCACAGGATGAAGTACTTCCACGCGGCCTCGAGGCTCGCGGGCGTGCGATACAGCGAAACGAGCAGCACGGTCGTCAGCGTCGCGGCCTCCATCGCGACCCACAGGATGCCCATGTTGTTGGTGAGCAGCGCCAGCAGCATCGTGAACTGGAAGAGCTGGTACATGCTGTGATAGAGGCGCAGCTTGGCGGGCGTGAGCCGCCCGTGCTCCTCCTCGATGCGCATGTACGGGCGCGAGAAGATCGACGTGGTGAAGCCCACGAACGCCGTGAGCGTCACGAGGAAGACGTTGAGCGGATCGACGAAGAACTGCCGGTCGAGCACCAGCATCGGTCCGTCCGCGATGACCCGCACCGTGAGGCCCAGCGCCGCGAGGAGCGTCAGCAGGCTCGCCACGACGTTCACCGTGGGCGCCTGCGGCCGCGCACCGAGCGCGGCGAGCACGATGGCGCTTGCCACGGGGATGCCGAGCACCAGCAGGACCTCGATCATCAGTCGGATTCCCTCAGCTTCTCGAGATGCTTGAGATCGAGGCTGTCGAACTGCTCGCGGATCTGGAAGAAGAACACGCCGAGGATCAGCATGCCGACGAGCACGTCGAGCGCGATGCCGAGCTCCACCACCATGGGCATGCCGTAGGTGGCGCTCGTGGCCGCGAAGAAGAGGCCGTTCTCCATCGACAGGAAGCCGATGACCTGCGGGATGGCCTTGCGGCGCGTGATCATCATCAGGAACGACAGCATCACCGAGCCCATGGCGATGCCCAGCGTCGCGCGCGTGACCGTGCTCGCGAGCTGCGAGATCGGCACGGCGAGATTGAACGAGAACACCACCAGCACGATGCCGATCAGCATCGTGGTCGGAATGTTGATCAGCCCTTCCACGTCCCAGCGCACGTCGAGCCGCCGGATGAGGCGATGCAGCAGCCACGGCAGCAGGAGCACCTTCAGCACGAACGTGAGGCCGGTCGACCAGTAGAGATGCGACTGGTGCGTGCCCCACGCGACGACGGCCGTGGAGATGGCGAGCGCGAGGCCCTGCATGCGCGAACAGGTTCACGAGCGACAGCACGCGCCGCTGCGCGAGCATCGCGAACGCGAGCAGCAGCAGCAGGGCCGCCAGGAGGTTGATGAGCTGGGCGTAGAGCGGCAGGCTCGTCATTGGATGATCTCCGCCACGCGGCCGTGGTGCCCGGCGCTCATGTGCCGAGCAGCAGGTTGACGAGCATCGCCAGCACCGCGAGCAGGAACGCGGTGCCGAGGAACTCCGGTGCGCGGAAGATGCGCATCTTCGCGGAGAGCGTCTCGATCAGCGCGAGGCCGAAGCCGCCGACGGCGAGCTTGGCGACGAGCGCCGGCGCGGCGCCCAGCACGCCAAGCCAGTCGCCGCCCTGCGCGATGCCGAACGGCACGAAGATCGCGAGCCCGATGCACGAGTAGTTGAAGAGCTTCAGCGCCGATGCCCACTCGATCAGCGCGAGGTGCCGCGCCGAGTACTCGAGCACCATCGCCTCGTGGATCATCGTGAGCTCGAGGTGCGTGGACGGGTTGTCCACCGGAATGCGCGCGTTCTCGGCGAGGGACACCATCGTGAACGCCACGCCGGCGAAGGCGAGGCTCGGGTAGATCGCGAACTCGCGATGCGCGAGGGTATCGACGATCGTCGGCAGCGAGGTGCTGCCGGAGATGAGCGACGCCGTGAACAGCACCATGAGGAGCGCCGGCTCGGCGAGAAAGCCCACGAACATCTCGCGCCGCGCCCCCAGCGAGCCGAAGGCCGTGCCGATGTCCATGGCCGCGAGGGCGATGAACACGCGCGCGAGAGCGAACAGGCCCACCAGCGCGATGGTGTCGGCGGCGCTGCCGAACGGCAGGTCGGTCGCGAGCGACGGCACGATCGCCGCGGCACAGCACATCGCGCCGAACACGATGTACGGACTGATGCGAAAGATCGGCGACGCATTCTCCGCGACCACCGCATCCTTCATGAAGAGCTTGCGGATGGTGCGGTAGGGCAGCAGCAGCGACGGCGCCGACTTGTTCTGCAGCCACGCGCGGCACTGGTTCACCCAGCCCACCAGCAACGGCGCGAGCGCCAGCGCGATGGCGACCTGGAGCAGCTGCGAGAGGAGGCCGCCGAGGGTCATCGCACGAACGCGAGGAGCGCGAGCAGGGTCACGAAGCTGTACACGAGATACACCGAGATCCGCCCCTGCTGGATGCGCCCGACGAAGCGCGCGGCGAACTCCGCGGCGCGCGCGATGGGAAGGTACATCCAGTGCCAGAACCCGTCGTCGACCTTCACGGCGTAATGCGGCTCGCGATCGAAGGGGCTCGGCAGGTGCCGCTCCATCCGGAAGAACGGCTCGAACACCTGCCGGATCGGCTGCCCGAATCCTTCGGCGGTGTCCTGCATGCGCGCGGTCTGGCCGGGGAAGCCGCAATCCCACGCCGGCGCGCGCCGCACCCGGCCGTGGTAGAAGCGATGCACGAGCTGGACGGTCAGCAGGACGGCCACCGCGATCACCAGGAGCACGACGATCGGGCTGTAGCTCGCGCGATCCGGATTGATCGGCGCCAGCATCAGCCAGCTGCTGCTGCCCGCGCGCAGTGCGCCGCTGCCCACGAGCAGCGTGTTCACGGGATCGATGAGGCGGATCACTGCCATCGGGAAGAGCCCGAGCACGACGCAGCCGACGGCGAGATACGCGAGGCCCACGCGCTCGAACGGTCCGGCGTCCTGGGCGTACGCGAGGTTCGCCTCGCGCGGGCGGCCGAGGAACACCACGCCGTAGAACTTCACCATGACGTAGCCGGCGAGCGCGGCTGCGAGCACCAGCGCGGCGGCCGCGACCGGCACGAGCATGTTGACGAAGGATTGCGGCAGCTCCGGCGTGAACAGGAACGCCTGCAGCAACAGCCATTCGGAGACGAAGCCGTTGAGCGGCGGCAGGCCGGCGATCGAGAGCGTCCCGACGAGCGCGAGCCATGCCACCCACGGCATGCGGTGGATGAGGCCGCCCAGACGTCCCAGGCTGCGTTCGCGCGTGGCGTGCAGGACCGAGCCCGTCGCGAGGAACAGCAGGCTCTTGAAGAACGCGTGATTGAGGGCGTGATAGAGCACCGCGGTCATGGCGATCGCGGCCAGCAGGTTCTTGCCGTAGGCCTTGAAGAGCAGCGCGAGGCCGATGCCTGCGACCAGGATGCCGATGTTCTCGATCGACGAGTACGCGAGCAGGCGCTTCATGTCGGTCTGCACGCACGCGAAGATCACGCCGTACAGCGCGGTGAGAAGACCGAGCGCGAGCGCGAGCACGCCCCACCACCAGATCTGCACGCCCAGGAGGTCGAAGATCACGCGCAGGAGGCCGTAGATCGCAGTCTTCAGCATGACGCCGCTCATGAGCGCCGACACTGGCGACGGCGCCGCCGGATGCGCTTCGGGCAGCCACACGTGCAGCGGCAGCAAGCCCGCTTTCGCGCCGAAGCCGAACAGCGCGAGCAGGAACGCGGCCGTAGGCCAGAGTCCCTGCAGGTCGGCGGCGCGCATCGCCGCGAACGTGTAGTCGCCGTGGCCGCCCTGCAGGACCCCGAAGCAGAGCAGGATGCCGATTGCGCCGATGTGGGCGATCAGCAGGTACAGGAATGCCGGCGCGCCGGATCTCGGGAATGCGGTGCTCGGTGGTGACGAGGAAGAACGACGCGAGCGCCATCGTCTCCCACGCGACCATGAAGAGGTACGCGTCGTCGGCCACGAGCACCAGCGCCATCGCCGCGAGGAAGGCGTGGTACTGGAAGCAGATCGCGCCCGGCGCCGTGCCTTCGCTCGAGCGGAAGTAGCCCGACGAGAAGATCGACACCGCGGCGCTCGCGCTGCCAAGCAGCAGGAGGAAGAACGCGGAGAGCGCATCGAGGCGCACGTGGAAGGGCAGGTCGGGCAGGCCGAGGCCGAGCACGCGAGCTTCGGCGGGCTGGCCCAGGGCGCCGACGGCGCCGATCGCGAGCAGGATCGCGACGATCGCGCCGGCCGGGAACAGCCCGTGGCTGATGAAGCGCAGGTCGCGCGGGCGGACGAGGCCGAGCGTCCCGATCGCCAGCCAGCCGACCACGGCCGCAAGCGTCAGGATCAGGCCGCCGCCGTTCACGACGCCCGGCGGGGCGACAGCATTCGCAGGACGCTGTCGTGCAGTGTCATGCGGGGGCGCGGGAAGCGTCCACCCATCGTGTTCACTTGATGCGCATCCCCGGCTGCGCGCCGCTGTCGGGCGCCAGCAGATAGATGCCCGGCGCGTCGCCCGAGGCCGCGAGCACCATGCCCTCGGAAAGGCCGAACTTCATCTTGCGCGGCGCGAGATTGGCCACCATCGGCGTCAGGCGACCGACGAGATCTTCGGGCCGGTAGGCCGACTTGATGCCCGCGAACACCGTGCGCGTGCCGAGCGCGCCGATGTCGAGCGTGAGCTTGAGCAGCTTGTCCGCGCCTTCGACGTGCTCCGCCGCGACGATGCGCGCGATGCGCAGATCCACCTTCGTGAAATCCTCGATGCCGATCTGCGGCGTCGTGCCGGACGCGTCGGCTGCCAGGGCGGGCGCCGCGGATCGCGACTCGCTGCCGGATGCCTTGGCCACGGCGCCGGCGAGCTTGTCGCCATGCGCCTTCGTCGAGCCGGTTTGCGGCGTGCCCACGGTGATTGCCGGCGCCGCTGGCGCCGACGGGGCCGCGGCAGCGCGCGGGCCTTCGAGCAGGGCGTCCATCTGCTTGGGATCGATCCGGGTCATGAGGTGGGTATAGGGTTGCGTGGCGCTCACCCAGTGGTCGAGCGCATTCCAGTCGAGCGGGGCCGGCATGCCGAGCATGGCCGCGACCCGCGTTGCGGTCACGGGCAGCACCGGCGCGAGATACACGGTGAGCACCGCAAAGGCGTTGAGTGCATCCGAGCACACGTCGTGCAGCTCGGCGCGCGCTGCCTCGGCTTTCGCGAGCTCCCACGGTCGCGCCTGGTCGAAGCGCTCGTTGATGCGATCGGCGATGCGCATGACCTCGCGTACGACCTTGCCGTATTCGCGTTGCGCGTAGAACTGCGCGATCTCGGCTTCGGCGCCCCGCGCCACGGCATGCGAGGGAAACCGCCGGCCGGTCTCGAGGCGGTCGACCGGCCGCGCGGCGAGGCGTCCGGAGAAGTGCCGCGCGATGAACGTCGCCGCGCGGCTCGCGATGTTCACGTACTTGCCGATGAGATCGCTGTTCACCCTGCTCACGAAGTCTTCGGGATTGAAGTCGACGTCCTCGACGCGCGCGTTGAGCTTGGCGGCGATGTAATAGCGCAGCCACTCGGGGTTGAGACCGAGGTCGAGATAGATCTCCGGGCTCACGCCGGTGCCGCGCGACTTCGACATCTTCTCGCCCAGAGCGGTGATGAAGCCGTGCACGAACACGTTGTCGGGCACGCGGTATGGCGCGCCCGCGAAGTGCAGCATCGCCGGCCAGAACAGCGTGTGGAAATAGACGATGTCCTTGCCGATGAAGTGATACTGCTCGACGTCCGGCTGCGAGAGGAAGGCCGCGAAATCGGTGCCCTGCTGCGCGAGATGCGCCTTGAGGCTCGCGAGATATCCCACCGGCGCATCGAGCCACACGTAGAAATACTTGCCCGGCGCGTCGGGGATCGGAATGCCGAAATAGGGCGCATCGCGCGAGATGTCCCAGTCCGCGAGTCCCGCGTCGCCCTCCCGCTTGTCCTCGCCGAGCCACTCCAGCGCCTTGTTGGCTACTTCAGGCTGCAGCCGTCCCGGCGTCTGCGTCCACTCGCGCAGGAACGCCACGCACGCGGGATCGGACAGGCGGAAGAAGAAGTGGTCCGACGACCGGCGCACGGGCGTCGCGCCCGAGAGCGTCGAGTACGGATTGATGAGGTCCGTCGGCGCGTACACCGCGCCGCAGACCTCGCACGAATCGCCGTACTGGTCCCTCGCACCGCATTTCGGGCATTCGCCCTTGATGTAGCGATCCGGGAGGAACATCTCCTTCACCGGATCGAAGAACTGCTCGACGGTGCGCGTGGTGACGAGCGACGGCTTGCGGTCGCGCAGGCGGCGGTAGATGTCCTGCGAGAGCTCGACGTTCTCGCGCGAGTCGGTCGAGTGCCAGTGATCGAAGCTGATGTGGAACCCGGCGAGATGCTTCGGGCGCGTGGCCGCGATGCGGCCGACGAGCTCCTGCGGGGTGATCCCCTCGGCCTCCGCCTTCAGCATGATCGGCGCCCCGTGGGCGTCGTCCGCGCAGACGAAGTGCACCTTGTTCCCCTGCATGCGCTGGAATCGCACCCAGATGTCGGCCTGGATGTACTCCATGATGTGCCCGATGTGGAACGGGCCGTTGGCGTAGGGTAGCGCCGTGGTGACGAACAGCTGTCGGCCGTTCACTGCGGGCGGCATTGCTTGACGGGGTCGGTGCGAAAGTCGAATTCTAGCAAATCGACCTGCAAGACCCGGCGCGGATGGGCCCGTTTGCTAAAATCGGTTGGTTTCCCCCACGCAACACCCTGGCGACACGGAGTTCCGAATGCCAATCACCGAAGCCGATGTCCAGACCCGCCTGCGCACGCTGATCGATCCCAATACCGGGAAGGACTTCGTCTCGGGGAAGGAGCTGCGCAAGATCACCATCGCGGGCCGCGACGTCACCGTCGACGTGCAGCTCGGCTATCCCGCGAAGTCGCAGATGGAGTCGTTGCGGCGGATGGTGACCGAAGGCCTCGCGGGCCTGCCGGACATCGGCCGCGTGACCGTCAACCTCACGCAGAAGATCTCCTCGCATGCCGTGCAGCGCGGCGTGAAATTGATCCACGGCGTGAAGAACATCATCGCGGTCGCGTCGGGCAAGGGCGGCGTCGGCAAATCGACGACGGCCGTGAACCTCGCGCTCGCCCTCGCCGCCGAAGGTGCGTCGGTCGGCGTGCTCGATGCGGACATCTACGGTCCGTCGCAACCGACCATGCTCGGCATCGCCGGCCGCCCGGAGTCCAAGGACGGCAAGACCCTCGAGCCGCTCGAGGCCTATGGCGTGCAGGCGATGTCGATCGGCTTCCTCATCGACGTGGACACGCCGATGGTGTGGCGCGGTCCGATGGTGACGCAGGCCCTCGAGCAGCTGCTGAAGGACACCAACTGGCGTGACCTCGATTACCTCGTGGTCGACATGCCACCCGGCACCGGCGACATCCAGCTCACGCTCTCGCAGAAGGTGCCGGTGACGGGTGCGGTCATCGTCACCACGCCGCAGGACATCGCGCTGATGGATGCACGCAAGGGCCTCAAGATGTTCGAGAAGGTCGGCGTTCCCATCGTCGGCATCGTCGAGAACATGAGCATGCACGTGTGCTCCAACTGCGGCCATGCGGAGGCGATCTTCGGCGAAGGCGGCGCGAAGCGCATGTGCGCGGACTACAACGTGCCGTTCCTCGGGGGATTGCCGCTCGACATCCACATCCGCGAGCACGCCGATTCCGGTCGCCCGACGGTCGTCGCCGACCCCGACGGGAAGATCGCGTCGATCTATCGCGAGATCGCCCGCAAGACAGCCGTGTTCGTGGCGCAGAAGGCCGAGGACTTCTCGTCGAAGTTCCCGAGCATCAAGGTCCAGAACACGTAGCGCGCCGTCCTGCGGCGCCGCGCCGTCGCGCGCACCATCCCGGCCGGCGGATGGAAAAGCTCACCTTCACCCGGTTCGTCGCCGCCATGTGCGTGGTGTTCACGCACTTCGGCCGAGGCATCCCGTTCATCGACGATCTGCCGTGGGCGTACCTGCTGCGCCAGGGCACGACGATGGTGAGCTATTTCTTCGTCCTGTCCGGCTTCATCATGGCCGCGGTGTACTGGGACCTGCAGGATCGCGCGGACCGCCGCGCGTACTGGGCGGCGCGATTCGCGCGCATCTACCCCGTGTACCTGCTTTCCCTGCTGTTCATGATGTCGCTCGGCGGGGCCACGAACGGCGCGCGGCCGCTCGCGACATTCGTGCTGAATGCCGCGATGATCCAGGCGTGGCTGCCGCAATTCGCCATGACCGGCAATCCGCCCGGATGGTCGCTCTCAGCCGAGGCGTTCTTCTACCTCGCCTTCCCGTTCTGCATGCCGCTCCTGCGACGCATGCCGGGCATCGCGCGTCCCCTCCTGGTCGTTGGCGTCGTCTGGCTGGTCTCGCAGGTCGGTTTTCATGTCGGGCGGGAGGCGCTCGACGCGCACTCTCCGAAGCGGGCCACAACGCGCTCCATTACGATCCGCTGCTGCACTTCAACTCGTTCCTCGTCGGCGTGGCGGCGCAGCTCTTCATCCGCCGCTGCGGCTGGCGCACGAGCGCAACGCCGCGCACCGGCGCGCCGTTCATCCTCGTGCTCGCGAGCTCGGCACTGCATCGCGGCGTCGCTGGTCGCGCTCTGGCGCGGCCTGCCGGCGGGCGGCGGCTTCCTGTCCTCCACCAACGGCCTGCTCGCGCCGCTCTTCGCGCTCTTCATCGGTGCGCTCGCCCTCGACGCGTCGCCGTGGACGCGCTGGCTCGCCTCGCGACCGCTCGTCGCACTGGGCGAGATGAGCTACGCCGTGTACATGCTGCAGGACCCGATGCGCGAGCTCGTGTACCGGCTGGTGCTGGGCTCGACCACGATGGCGCCCGTGCCGCTCTTCTGGCTGTTCGTGGGTGCGTTGCTCGTCGTCTCGGGCATCGTGTGGCGATGCTACGAAGTGCCGCTGCGGCGCGTGTTGCGCGCGCGGCTCGCGGGCCCCGCGACGCGCCGGGAGCGGCCCGCCGCGGTGGTATGATCGCCGCCACTTTTGCGAGGCGAGTTGCATGATCAAGTCCGATCGGTGGATCCGCAGGATGGCGCGCGAGCACGGGATGATCGAGCCGTTCGAGCCCGGGCAGGTGCGCGAGGTGAACGGCCAGCGCATCGTGTCCTACGGCACGTCGAGCTACGGCTACGACATCCGCTGCTCGAGTGAATTCAAGCTCTTCACGAACCTCAACTCCACGATCGTCGATCCGAAGAAATTCGACGACAAGTCGTTCGTCGACGTCACCGGGGACTACTGCATCATCCCGCCCAATTCTTTCGCTCTTGCGCGCACGGTCGAGTACTTCCGCATTCCGCGCAACGTGCTCACGATCTGCCTCGGCAAGAGCACCTACGCCCGCTGCGGCATCATCGTCAACGTGACGCCCTTCGAGCCGGAGTGGGAGGGCTACGTCACGCTGGAGTTCTCGAACACGACCCCGCTCCCTGCGAAGATCTACGCCAACGAAGGCGTGGCGCAGGTCATCTTCTTCGAGTCCGACGAGGTCTGCGAGACGTCGTACAAGGATCGCGGCGGGAAGTACCAGGGCCAGCAGGGCGTCACCTTGCCCAAGATCTGACGCCCGTGGCGCACGGCGCGGCAGCCTGTCGTGCGTCGACGTGCAGGGCGCGGTCGCCCGCGAGGCGTGCGTGAGCGACGTGCCGGCAGTGTGGCTGCGACGCACGGCGCGTGCCGCCTCCGCCGCGGCACTGGTCCTCGTCGCCATCGCGCTGGTGCGCCTCGCCTGGGCGAACTGGCCATCCGCGGACGACTACTGCAACTGCGTGCTCGCGCGGCTGCTCGGTGTCGACGGCGCGTTGCAGTGGCTCTACACGCAGTGGAGCGGCCGGCTCGTGACCGGGCTGCCGCTGTATGCGCTCGCTGCGATCCTCGATGTCGCCCATCTGCGCTGGATCAGCGTCGCGATGGCGGGCGGACTCGTGCTCGCAGCCTGGCAGATCGCGACCTTCGTCGATGCGCGCGAGCGCTGGTGGCTGTGGCCCGTCGTGCTGTGCGTGCTGGTGCCGGGGATTTATGCGCTCCTGGGGCAGACGGTGTACTGGCCGACCGGCGCCATCGTGTACGGCCTGCCGCTGCTGTTGCTGCTGCACTGGCTCAACGGCCTGCGCGCGGCACCTGCGCCGGGCCGGCGGCACGTCGCGTACTGGTTCGTCGTGAGCGTGCTGCTCGGCAATTCCATCGAGCTCGTCCTGCCGATCGCGGGATGCTATCTGGCATGCGCGATGTGGCGGTGGTGGCGCGCCGCGCCGGATGCGCGCCCGGCGTTGGTCGCGCGCGGCATCGGGCTTGCCTGCGGCTTCGCGATCCTCGTGGCCGCCCCCGGCAATTATCTGCGCGCCAATGCGACGCCGGGCTCGTTCAACGTCGATGCTCGCTTCCTGGCGGATGCGTACGCCGGGATGCTGGTGACCACGCTGCGTACCGGCATGGCGCTCTTCGCCGGCGTGATCGTCCTGCTCGCGATCGCGTTCGTCGGGCGAGCCGTGGCCCGGACGCGCCTTGCCGCGGATGCGGCGACGGTGTCGGGGCGTGCCTGCGAAGCGGGCGCGCTGGCGCTCGGTGGCGTGCTCAGCCTCGTGCCGGTGCTCGCGGCCCCGGCGCAGTTCGCGCCGCGCAACGGCCTGTACCTGCTGGTCGCGCTGCTGGCGAGCGCACTGCTCCTGCTGCTGCCGGTGCTGCGCGGTGCCGGTGGCGCGGCACGCAACATCGCGGCGCTGGTTGCCCTTGCCGCCGCGGTCGCCATCGCCGTGCAGCTCGGCGCCGATTACGACCTTGCGTCGGCCCGCCGGCACGAGCAGCTCGCGCGCGACGCTGGCTTGCGCGCGGGTGAGCGGTTCACCGAGCGCGTGGTCGGCCCCATCCGTGCGCCTGCGCCTGTCACCGTGCATGCCGTGGACATCGCCACCGATCCGGGGCAGATCGTGAACTGGTGCGTCGCTGTGTATTACGAGCTCCGCTCGATCCGCCTCGACCCCGCGGCGGCCCCATGAGCGCTGCAGGGCCGTCCCAAGGCGCGAATTGCGCCCCCTCGGGGGGCAGCGCAGCGGCTGTATCCGCCAGCGTGGGGGCATATCCATGAGTGCCGCAGGGCCGTCCCAAGGCGCGAATTGCGCCCCCTCGGGGGGCAGCGCAGCGGCTGTATCCGCCAGCGTGGGGGCACATCAGTGAACGCCTGGCGACACGGGCGTCAGTGGTCGCGCGGCGAGTGGCTCGCTCTAGGCGCGGCGGTGCTGATCGCCCATTTATTTTACGGCCGCATCGTGCGGTATCCCTCCGACTTCGACGCGAAGAACTACCTGGAGATCGCGCAGGACATCGCGCGCAACGGGCTCTTCACCAAGTTCTTCTACTCGAACATCCGCACCTACGGCTATCCGCTGGTGCTGGCCAGGCTCGAGACGCTCGCCGCCGCGACCCACCTGTCGTGGCAGTTCGTGATCTTCGAATGCCAGCTCGCGGGATATCTCATCGCGGCGGCGGCGGTGCGCCACGCGGTTGCACGCGCCGATCCGCGATTCGCCCGCTGGGTATTCGTCACGCTCGCGCTTAACCTCTTCGCGCTGTCGTACACGCCCGAGAGCCTGACGGAAAGCCTGTCGCTCTCGCTCGTAATGCTGGTCGCGGCTTGCTGGATCCGCATGCATGTGGACCGTCGCCTGTCCGCGCCGCTGGTGCTGGCCGGCACGCTCGTCGCCGCGTTCGCCGTCATGCTCCGGCCGGCGAATCTCTTTGGCCTCTCTGCATGGCTGGCAGGCCTCGTCGTGCTGGTCGTGGTCCTGCGCGTGCCATGGCGAAGGTGGACGATCGCCGCGGTGCTGGCACTCGCCGGCATCGTCATCCCGATGATGCCGCAGTACGCGAACAACGTGCGGTTCTGGGACACGGCGACACCGCTCGTCGTCGCGCGCCTCGGCCAGAACCAGCAGATCTGGGGCATCGAGAACATCAAGTACGCGACGGCGATGCCGCCGGTGCCGACACCGTCGATCTTCTATCGCAATCCGTACGTCGCGGGACGCCCTATCGATCCGGCGCGCCCGCTGGCGTGGTACGTCGAGCATCCCGGTGCCGGCGCCCGCACCCTCGGCCTGCACGTCTTCAACATGCTCGATCAGGACCTGCTGTTCACCTACAGCCGCGACCTCGATCCCTGGTACCGCGTGCCGCTCGGCATCCTCAACCACGCCCTCGTGGCACTCGCGCTGATTGGCGCAGTGCTGCTGTGGGGACGCGCATCGCGAACCGTGGCCATCATGGTTGCCGTCGTCGCGGCTGCCCACATCGCGGTGCATGCGACGACCGCCGTGGAAATGCGCTTCGGCCTGCCGTTGCTCGTGCTGGCGGGCCCGCTCGCCGCGTGGGCGTGGCTGCGCCTGCGTGCAATGCCACGCGCCGCAATCGTCGTCGCGAGCGCCTGCGTCATCGCCTATGCCGGCGCTGCGCTCACGCTGTCGGGCTGGGTGCGCGAGCAGGCGCCTTCGATCCGCGCCTGGCAGGCACAGGAACGAGGCTAGGCGCGGAAGATCGTGCGCGCGAGGATGAACGTCACGGGGATAGTCGCCACGATCGCGCCGAGGGCCGCGATGAACGGCCGCACGTGCGCGTATTCCACGAGCGCGTAGGTCACCGCCGAGCCGAGCGCGTACTGCACGACGTACACGAGGGGGAAGCGCATCGCCGTCGCGAGCCGCGCGGCCTTGCGAAAGACGAAGCGCGTCATCAGCAGGTAGGACAGCGCGATGCCGAAGGCGTACCCGATGCTGTACGCGACGAGGTAGTGCGTGAAGGGCAGGAGCGCCAGGAACACGGCGTACGACGCCGCCGTGTTGACGGCGCCGCTCGCCAGGAAGCGCAGGAATTGGTGCAGGCGCCCCACGATTACCGGCGGCCGATGGCGGCCAGGTAATCGTCGTAGTTGCGGATGTAGTCCGCGCTGTCGTAGGGCTCGGAGGCAAGGACCAGCAGCACGGCGTCGCGCGTGTACTTGTATTGGATCGCCCACACCATGTTCGGCACGTAGAGACCGAGATACGGGCTGTCGAGCCGCAGCTCCGCGCGTGCCGTGCCATCGTCGACCACGACGGAGCATGCGCCCGCCACGCAGACGAGGTACTGGTGACACTTGCGGTGCGCGTGCGCGCCGCGCGTCTCGCCGCTCGGCACGGCGTGCACGAGGAAGTAGCGCCGCGGTGCGAACGGCACGTCGCGCGGAATTTCCCCCGCGGTGAGGCGGCCGCGCATGTCCTGCATCATCGGCAGCCGGTGCAGCACGACCCCGCGGACCGGCAGCGGCTCGGCGGCCGGGGTGGCGGGGACCGCTTCGTCGACTGCGGTGCCCGGCGCGACGTCGGCGGAATCGACGTAGCCGATGATGCGTGCCGGATTGCCGACCACGATGGCGTTGGGCGGCACCGAGCGGGTGATCACCGCGCCCGCACCGATCATCGCATTGCGCCCGATCGTGACGCCGGGCAGCATCGTGGCATTCGCGCCGATCGAGGCGTTGCGCGACACGACCGTCCGGGGAAAGGTCGCCGGCCATTGCCGGCTGCGCGGGAAGCGGTCGTTGGTGAACGTCGCGTTGGGCCCGACGAACACGTCGTCCTCGAGCGTGATGCCGTCCCAGAGCTGGACCCCGGACTTGACGGTCACGCGGTCGCCCACGGTGACGTCGTTCTCGATGAACACGTGATCGCAGATGTTGCAGTCGCGGCCGATGCGCGCGCCGGGCAGTACGTGCGCGAACGCCCAGATGCGCGTGCCGGCGCCCACGTGGGGCGATTCGCACAGCGCGTGTTGATGGATGAATGGATCCATGGTCACGGTTCTCCGAAGCGTCGCGTCGCCAGCACGATGGCCTGCGGCCGGCGCTTGGTGTTTTCATAGGCGCGCCACGTGTACGCGCCGATGATGCCGAGGCCGAACGAATTGAGCGCGGCGAAGAAGATGATGGTCAGCACGGTGGCGGTGTAGCCCGGGATGGGAATGTCGCCGCGCAGCTTCGCGACGAGCACCACGATTGCGAGCAGCACGGACGCGGCGAGGCCGCCAAGCCCCGCCCACGTCAGCACGCGGATCGGCAGGTCGGAGAAGGCGTAGAGGCTGTCGACGAGATAACGCAGCTTGCGGCCGAACGTCCACGCGCTGTGGCCGTGCAGTCGCGGCAGGCGGCGATAGGGCACGAGCTTGCGCCGGAAGCCCAGCCAGACGAGCTGTCCGACCAGCGACGAATTCGCCTCCTCGAGCTGCAGGAGCTGCTCGCGCACGGCCGCGTTGCAGCCGAACACGTCGATGCCACCCGGTGGCACCTCGGGTTGCACGAAGCGGCGATAGAGCGTCCAGAAGAGCGTGGCGCCGGCCCGCGTCGCGATGGGATCGCTGCGGCCCGTGCGCACGCCGAGCGCGATGTCGACCGGCTCGCTCTCCAGGCTCCTGAAGAAATCGAGCACGAGCGACTCGGGCTCCTGCAGGTCGGCGGCCATCACCGCGAAATACCGTCCCCGCGCCGCCGCGAGGCCTGCGCGCACGGCGGGAAACGAGCCGAAGTTGCGCGAGAGCAGCACGAGCTGCGCCGCCACGCCGCTGCCGGGCAGCGCAGCATCGAGCAGCTCCGCGGAGCGATCCGGGCTGCCATCGATCACGAAGACGGTCTCGAGCGCGTGCCCCAGCGCGGCGTCCAGGCGCTGCACCGCGGCGACGAGATCCGGGATCGATTCCTCGTTCCGGTACACCGGGATGACCAGCGAGTATTTCAGTTCGGCCATGCGTTGCAGGCGGCGATCACGTGCGCCGCTTCCGCGTCGGACATCGCCGGGAAACACGGGAGCGTCAGCACCTCTGCGCAAGCGCGCTCCGTGATCGGCAGCGACGGCCGTTCGCCGTGATCCCATGATGGGCTGCAGATGATCGGCAAACGGGTAATGCACGTCGCTCCCCACGCCATGCATCTCGAGGTGCCGTTGCAGGGCGTCGCGCCCATTGCAGCGCACGACCGCGAGATGCGCGACGCAGTCTTCGCCGGCCAGCGCGGGTACCCGAATGCCGGGGTGGCGGATCCCCGCCGCGTACGCCGCGACGATGCTGCGCCGGCGCACATTATCGTCGTCGACGAGGGGCAGCCGCACGCGCAATACCGCCGCCTGGATCTCGTCGAGACGACTGTTGCGGCCACCCGCGAGCGCCACGTGGTACTTGCGATCCCAGCCATACTGGCGCAGCTGGCGCAGGCGCCCCGCGTGCGCAGCGTCGCGCGTGGTGAGCGCGCCGCCATCGCCGAGCGCACCGAGGTTCTTGGTCGGGTAGAAGCTGAAGCAGCCGATGTCGCCGAAGCTGCCCGCGCGGCCGCCGCCGCGGCGCGCGCCGTGCGCCTGTGCACAGTCCTCGACCAGCGCCACGGCGCGTCCTGCGAGCGTCGCGGACAGGGCATCCATGTCGGCGAGGCGTCCGTACAGGTGCGTCGCGATCACGGCGCGCGTGCGCCCCGTGACGGCCCGGGCGAGCGCTGCCGGGGCGAGGGTGAGCGTGGCATCGTCGACGTCCGCATGGACCGGCACGGCGCCGCACGCGAGGATCGCCAGGGTCGAGTACATGCCGGCATTGGCCACCGTGACGACCTCGTCGCCCGGGCCCACGCCGACGGCGCGCAGGGCCAGCTCCAGAGCGTCCGTGCCGCACGCGACGCCGACGCAATGGGCCACGCCGCAATACGCGGCGAACTCCTCCTCGAAGGCCGCAACTTCCGGTCCGAGCACGAAGGCCCCGCGCGCGAGGACCCTCTCCATGGCGCTGCGCAGCGCCGGCGCGATGCCGGCGGTGCCGCGGGAGAGATCGTTGACGGGCACGCGCATGCGATGAGGGGCCCGGGAGGGGCGGCCGAGTGTAGCATCCGCGGCGGAACCCCCGCCCACGCCGCCTGTCGATCCCCTGCGCGACACGTCGAGCGCGACGCCGCCGGTTCCGTAGCCAGCGTCGGCGAATCGTCCCATAATGCGCGCCTTCGCCGTGCCGGATCACGTCCGCCACGGCCCTTTGCATTGGAGTGCCCGGCACTCGCCTCAGAGGATCACCACCAGTGAAATTCCGCTTCCCCATCGTCATCATCGACGAGGACTTCCGCTCCGAGAACACGTCGGGCCTCGGCATCCGCGCACTCGCCCAGGCCATCGAGAAGGAGGGCATGGAGGTCCTCGGCGTGACGAGCTACGTCGATCTGTCGCAATTCGCCCAGCAGCAAAGCCGCGCCTCGGCCTTCATTCTCTCGATCGACGACGAGGAATTCGGGGGTGGTACGCCCGACGAGACCAACGCCGCGCTGAAGCAGCTCCGCGCCTTCGTGCAGGAGATCCGCTTCAAGAACTCCGAGATTCCGATCTACCTGTACGGGGAGACCCGCACCTCGCGCCACATCCCGAACGACCTCCTGCGCGAGCTGCACGGCTTCATCCACATGTTCGAGGACACGCCGGAATTCGTGGCCCGGCACATCATCCGCGAGGCGCGCTCGTATCTGGACTCGTTGGCGCCGCCGTTCTTCCGCGCTCTCGTCGACTACGCCCAGGATGGTTCGTTCTCGTGGCACTGCCCGGGTCACTCCGGCGGGGTGGCGTTCCTCAAGAGCCCCGTGGGGCAGATGTTCCACCAGTTCTTCGGCGAGAACATGCTGCGCGCGGACGTGTGCAATTCGGTCGACGAGCTCGGGCAGCTCCTCGATCACTCGGGTCCCGTCGCGGCGGCGGAGAACAACGCGGCGCGCATCTTCAACGCCGACCACTGCTTCTTCGTCACCAATGGCACGTCGACGTCGAACAAGATGGTGTGGCACGCGAACGTCGCGCCCGGGGACATCGCGCTCGTCGACCGCAACTGCCACGTGTCGATCCTGCACGCCATCACGATGACCGGCGCCATTCCCGTGTTCCTGCCGCCGACCCGCAATCACCTGGGGATCATCGGACCGATCCCGCTCGCCGAATTCATGCCGGAAAGCATCCAGCGGCGGATCGAGGCCAATCCCTTCGCCCGCGCGGCGAAGAACAAGAAACCGCGCATCCTGACGATCACGCAGAGCACCTACGACGGGGTCGCCTACAACGTCGAGATGCTGAAGCAGACCCTCGGCAACAGCGTCGAGACGCTCCATTTCGACGAGGCGTGGCTGCCGCACGCGACGTTCCACGATTTCTACAAGGACATGCATGCCATCGGCCGCGACCGGCCGCGATCGAAGGAGTCGCTGATCTTCGCGACGCATTCGACGCACAAGCTGCTCGCCGGCATCTCGCAGGCGTCGCAGATCATCGTGCAGGAGTCGGACACCCGCAAGCTCGACCGCCACATCTTCAACGAGGCGTACCTGATGCACACGTCGACCTCGCCGCAGTACGCGATCATCGCGTCGTGCGACGTGTCGGCGGCGATGATGGAGCCGCCGGGCGGCACCGCGCTGGTCGAGGAGTCGATCATCGAGGCGCTCAACTTCCGCCGCGCGATGCGCAAGGTGGACACCGAGTGGGGCAAGGACTGGTGGTTCAAGGTGTGGGGTCCCGATCGCCTCGCGCCCGAGGGCATGGGCAGCCGCGAGGACTGGATCCTGCGGGCCAACGAGAAGTGGCACGGCTTCGGCAACCTTGCGCCGGGCTTCAACATCCTCGATCCGATCAAGGCCACGGTGATCACTCCTGGCCTCGACGTGTCCGGCAAGTTCGCGAAGACGGGCATACCGGCGTCCATCGTCACGCGCTTCCTCGCCGAACATGGCGTGATCGTGGAGAAGACGGGCCTTTACTCGTTCTTCATCATGTTCACGATCGGCATCACCAAGGGCCGGTGGAACACGCTGGTGACGGCGCTGCAACAGTTCAAGGATGACTACGACAAGAACCAGCCGCTGTGGCGGATCCTGCCCGAGTTCTGCGCGCGTCAGCCGCGCTACGAGCGCGTCGGCCTGCGCGACCTCTGCCAGCAGATCCACGACATGTACAAGGCGAACGACGTGGCGCGCGTCACCACCGAGATGTACCTGTCGGACATGCAGCCCGCGATGAAGCCGTCGGACGCCTTCGCGTGCATGGCGCATCGCGAGATCGACCGCGTGGAAATCGACCATCTCGAGGGTCGCGTGACGAGCGTGCTGCTGACGCCGTATCCGCCGGGCATTCCGCTTCTCATTCCCGGCGAGCGCTTCAACCGCACGATCGTGCAATACCTGCAGTTCGCGCGGAGCTTCAACGAGCGCTTCCCGGGCTTCGAGACCGACATCCATGGTCTCATCGTCGAGAAGGAGGGCGGCGCGACGCGGTACTTCATGGATTGCGCGCGGTTTCGCGCCGCCTGATGGTGTGACGCCTGTGGGTCGGGCTTCAGCCTGACGATCCGGGGAATGTTCGGCTGAAGCCGAACCTACAGGAAACCGCGACGGGCGATGCATTGTAGGTCAGGCTTCAGCCTGACGATCCGGCGAATGTTCGGCTGAAGCCGAACCTACAGGGAACCGAGCCTGGCGATGCACTGTAGGTCAGGCTTCAGCCTGACGATCCGAGGAATGTTCGGCTGAAGCCGAACCTACAGCGAACCGAGCCTGGCGATGCACTGTAGGTCAGGCTTCAGCCTGACGATCCGGGGAATGTTCGGCTGAAGCCGAACCTACAGCGAACCGAGCCTGGCGATGCACTGTAGGTCAGGCTTCAGCCTGACGATCCGGCGAATGTTCGGCTGAAGCCGAACCTACAGCGAACCGAGCCTGACGATGCACGTAGGTCAGGCTTCAGCCTGACTGCGCGCATCGGTCGATCCGTCGTCCTCCGCCCCGAGCGCACGCAGCGCTTCCGCCTCGGTCTCGAACACGTTGTCGTGCCCGAACGCATGCAGATACCCGCCGGCCTCGAGCAATTCCCGCACCCGCGGCTTGAGGCTGCAGAGGTACAGCGCGGCCCCGGCGGCGCGCGCGAGGTGGGCCTCCTGCACGAGCATGTCTGCGCCCGCGACGTCGATGAAGTTCATCCCGCTGCCGACGAGCAGCATGCGGCGTCGCGCGCCCGGCCCCGACCGATAGGCGTGCAGCGCGTCGCGCACGTGATCGACCGCACCGAAGAAGAGCGATCCATCCACGCGCAGCACGAGCAGGTCTCCCTCGGGATAGTCGGCGTGGCCGCGTTCCGCGAGGCGCAGTCCGGATGCGTCGCGCACATGCCACACCGGCGTGAGGTGGGGACGGGTGGTGCGGTTGAGATAGACCAGCAGTGACGCCAGCACGCCGACCAGCAGGGCGAACTCGAGCTGAACCGCGAGCGTGGCGATGAACGTGATCGCGAGCACCAGCGTCTCGCCGCGACTCGTGCGCACGATCCTGCGCATCGTGTGCAGGTCCACGAGACCCGCCGCGACCAGGAACAGCAGGCCCGCCATCGCCGCCAGCGGGATGTAGGTCGCCAGCGGACCGACGAAGAAGAGCAAGCCGGCCAGCACGAACGCGGAAAGCACCGCGGCAAGCGGCGTGCGCGCACCGGCCTCGTAGTTGGCGCCGGTCCGGTTGAACGATCCGGACGACGGATACGACGACGTGAATGCGCCGGCGATGTTGGCGAGGCCCTGGCCGATGAACTCCTGGCTGGCATTGATACGCTGGCCCGAGCGCAACGCGACCGCGCGCGCACTGGAGATCGCCTCCGTCAGGCCGATGAGGGTCAGCGCGAGGCACGCCGGGGCGAGCGCGCGCCACGTCGTGGGGATCGAAGTCGGGCATCGAGAGCGGCGGCAGCGCGGACGGCAGCGCGCCGATGGTCGCGAGGTGCGCGACGCCCGACCGGTTGATCCACGCGCCGAGCAGCGCGCCGCCGATGAGGCCCAGCAGGAGGTGCGGCGCGCGCGGCGTGATCCGGCGCGACACCAGCGCGATCGCGAGGGTGGCAGCTCCGACCGCGACCGCCCACGGATTGGCGTCGCGGACGTGCGTGACGACGTCGGCGATGCCCGCCGCGAACGACGCCGACGTGGGCAGCGTGATGCCGAGGAAATTCCGCAGCTGTGCGCCGACGATGAGCACGCCTGCGCCCGCCGTGAACCCGACGATCACCGTCTGCGACACGAAATTGGTCAGGACGCCCAGGCGCGCGATGCCGAGCGCGAGCTTCGTCACGCCGAGCATCAGATTGAGCGTGAGGGCGAGACGGACGTAATCGGCGCCGAAGGGGATCGCGAGCGCGCCGAGCGACGCGAACACCATCAGCGACGTGGCGTTCGTCGGCCCCGAGACGAGGTGCCAGGACGACCCCCACAGCGCGCCGACGATGGCCGGCAGCATCGCGGCGTAGAGGCCGTACTGCGGCGGCAGGCCGGCGAGGGTGGAGAACGCGACGCCCTGCGGCAGCACGAGCAGCGCACTGACCAGCGCCGCGATTGCATCGGCCTTGAACGTGGCCGGTGTGAAGCGCCAGGCCAGGAACGGAAACAGATTGAGCTTCGGTCGCAACGGAATGCGAGATGGGCGCGCGGCGAGGGGGAGCAACGAAAAGGCACGCGCATCATGCACCGAGACGGCTGCCCGGCACAACGTCTGCGCACGTGGCGCGGATCAGGAGGCGGCGGGCCTGCCGGTGGCGAGCGACGCTTCGACGCGAGGGATCGCGCCGGTCCGCACCTGGCGCGCTGCACCGTCGTCGCGGTTGGCGTGGAGCGCAGCGAGCACGCACGAGGCCATCCGCACTTCCATGGCATCGATGCGCGAGGGCAGCACGATCGGGAGCTGCGCCCCGAGCACGAGTCCCGCCGCGAACCCGCCGGTCAGCGCCGTCATGGCGCGCACCAGCAGCGCGCCAGGCTCCATGGCAGGCACGATCAGCACGTCCGGGTGACCGGCGACATCCACGCCGAGGCCCTGCGCCCGCGCAGCGTCCGCCGACAGCGCGGCATCGAGCGGCAGCGGACCGTCGACGATGGCATTGCCAAGGAGTCCCTGTGCGGCCATCGTCTTGAGCGAGCTCGCGTCGAGGGTCGACGGCAGCGCAGGATTCACCATGGCCGAGGCCGTCACCACGGCGACGTGCGGCTGCGCGATGCCGAGGCCGATGGCGAGCTCGACGGTGTTGTGCACGATGTCCTTCTTGGCCCCGAGCGTCGGTGCGATGTTCAGCACGGCGTCGGCGAGGAGCATGCCCTGCGCGCGGCCGGGCAGGTCGAGGAAGTGCGCATGCGACAGCCGGCGTTCGGTGCGCAAGCCGGACTCGCTCGCTACGATCGGTCCGAGGAGATCCTCGTTCGCAAGGCTGCCGCGAACGAGTGCGCGCACGGTGCCGGCACGCGCGAGCTCGAGCGCGCACGCGACGGCCTCGCGCGGGGAGTCGGGCGTGTTGGCGATGGGAATGGGCGAGATGTCGAGCCCGGCCTGTGCGGCGCTGTCGCGGATGCGCGCCTCGGGTCCGATCAGCACCGGCGCGAAGAAGCCGGCGAACGCGGCCGACAGGGCAAGCTGCAGCCAGTCGCGATCGGTCGGAAACACGAATCCTGCACGGACCGCCGGCCGCATGCGGGCGCGCTCGACGAGCCGCTGGATGTGGGGACGCACGAGCATTGCGGCAGCGTCGCAAGAGCCGCGCGGATTGTCAAATCGCGTCCGATGAAAGGACGCGCGCGACAGCCACCCGGCTCGACCCAGAACGGCCGGTTTCGAGCTAGACCTTGCCCTTCCAGGGCACCACGGCACGCTCGACGTAGCGCATGAGGAGATCGAAGAGGTAGGCGACGATGCCGATCACGACGATGCCCATGATCACGACGTCGGTGCGCAGGAAGTTCGATGCGTTCAGCACCATCTGGCCGAGACCTGCCGTGGCGGCCACCATCTCCGCGGCGACGAGCGTCGTCCAGCCGAAGCCGATGGCGATGCGCATCCCCGTGAAGATCTCCGGCATGGCTGCCGGGATGACGACGTGCCAGATCACCTGCCAGCGCGACGCGCCCATCGAGTAGGCCGCATTGATCTGCTCGATCATCACGCCACGCACGCCGGCGCGCGCCGCCATGGCGAGCGGTGCGAAGCACGCGAGGTAGATCAGCACGATCTTCGCCGTCTCCTCGATGCCGAACCAGATCACGATCAGCGGCAGATAGGCGAGCGGCGGCAGGGGCCGGTAGAACTCGATCGGCGGATCGAAGATGCCGCGCGCGATGCGCGACACGCCCATCGCGATGCCGACGGGAATCGCGGTGATGCAGGCGAACACGAACGCCGCGAACACCCGCCAGAGGCTCCACCAGAAGTGCTCGGAGAGCGGCTTGCCGCCCTGGATGTCGCCGCGCCACGCGTCGGCGAAGCTCGTGACGATGCGTTCCGGCGCGGGCAGGAAGATGTCGCGAATCCAGCCCAGGTGCGTCGCCGCCCACCAGAGCACGAAGAGCCCGACGACGGTCACGATGCTGATGATCGTGCTGGATCCTTCGCCCGGCAGCCGATAGCCGGACACCGTGCGCACGGGGCCCTCGGCACTCACCGGCGGCGTCGCGGCAGGGACAGGGGCAGCCGCCTCGACGGCAGCGGACTTCGCGTTCAAGCGGCCCTCGTCTGCGCGAGCTCACCCTCGCCGGTGGTCGGCGCGGAATGGATGACCTGCAGGATCTCCTCGCGCAGGCGGATGAATTCCGGATCGGCCTTGACGGTGCGCGCATTGCGGCACTCGATGAAGCGCCGGCCGAAATCGACGCGATAGCGATGCGCGATGCGCCCGGGCGAGGGGGTCATGACGATGAGATGCGTGGCGAGAAAGAGGGCCTCCTCGACGCTGTGGGTGATGAAGAAGAACATCTTGCGGGTTTCCCACCAGAGCACCAGGATGAGCTCCTGGATCTGCTCGCGGGTCAGCGCATCGAGCGCGCCCAGGGGCTCGTCCATCAGCATGACCTCGGGATCGCTCGCGAGCGCCCGGGCGAGACCGACGCGCTGCTGCATGCCGCCGGAGATCTGGTACACGGGCTGGTTCTGGAACTTCTCGAGCCCGACGAGGCGCAGCTTGTCGATGGCCACGCGCCGGCGCTCGGCGCGCGGCACGCCGCGCATGCGGAGGCCGAACTCGACGTTCTCGACCACGTTGAGCCACGGCATCAGCGCATGCTTCTGGAACACGACGCCGCGCTCCGCGCCGGGTCCCGTCACGGGGCGGCCATCGAGCACGATCTCGCCCGCGGAGGCCTGCATGAAGCCGGCGATGCACGAGAGCAGCGTGGTCTTGCCGCAGCCGGAGGCGCCCAGCGCCACCACGAAATCGCCCGGGTCGAGGGCGAGATCGATGTGCGACAGCGCGTGCGTGTTGTTGCCGGCGCTCCCGGCGTAGTTGACGCTGAGGTCGCGGATCTCGAGCTTGCTCATCGGAAATCGGGGCGGGAGCCCGCGCGCGGGCCCCGCTCGTTCGAGGCGCGAGCCGTCCGGGGCCCCGGTGCGCGCGGGCGTCCGGACAGTCCCGTCACTTGCCGCCTGCAGCCTGCACGTAGCTCGCGTTGACCACCGCGGAATAATCCGGGAGCGTCTTCTCGATCTGCTTCTGCGACAACTGGAACTGCGCGGTGGCCGCGAGTGCCTTCGCCGCCACGCCGTTCTTGCCGCCGCCGAGCCACTTGGAATTCTGCTCGGCGAGCGTCGGGAACCGGTACAGACCCATGCCATTGGGTACATCCTCGGGCTTCGCACCCGACCACTTCGCCACGGCCTTCACCTCGGCGGAATCCGGCGTCCACTTCGCCTTGTTCGCGCGGTACTTCTCGTCGGAGCCCGCGAGCACCTTGACGAACGCGACCATGAAGTCGCGGTGGTTCTTCGCCCAATCCTTGTTGACGACGTAGCCGTCGAACGTGGCCTTGCCGGTGTCCGCCGACAGCTTGCCGGACGTGAGGATGACCTTGCCGTCCTTCTTCACCTCGGCCAGCACGGGATCCCAGATGTAGGTCGCCTGGATGTCGCCGCGTTGCCACGCCGCACGCACCTCGGGCGGGCGCATGTTGAGGATCTGCACGTCCGCCGGATTGATCTTGGCCTGCTCCAGCGCGACCATCGTGTGGAAATGCGTGGTCGAGTTGAACGGCATCGCGATCTTCTTGCCCTTGAGGTCCGCGACGGAATTGATGCCCGAGCCGTTCTTCGCGACCAGCGCCTCGGCGTCGCCGATGTCGTCGAGGATCCAGAAGAGCTCCAGCGGCTCGCCGCGCGACACCGCCGCTGACACGCCCGCCGAACCGACCTCGCCGATCTGCACGGCGCCCGAGGCCATCGCCTTGATCACCTCGCCGCCGCCGCCGAACTGCTTCCAGCTGATCTTGTAGCCGGTGGCCTTCTCGAGCTCCTTGGCTTCCTGCGCAATGCGGTACGGCACCACCATGTCCTGGTAGGCAATGGTCACTTCCTTCTGCGCCCACGCGGGCGCCGTTCCCATTACCGCCAGCAAGACACCTGCGAACCAGCGTTGCATGTTTCCTCCTCGGGGTGAGCGGACAAAGCCTGCGGATGCTAGAGCGAGGCGAGCGTCCTGCGCAAGATGTCGCCGATTCTATCGATATGCTCCTTCTCGGCGATCAGCGGCGGGGCGATGATCGCGGCGTCGCCGGTGGCCTTGAGATGCAGGCCGTTGTCGAACAGCTTCTTCTGGAACGCGTGACCGCGCTTGCCGGGCGTGCCATCCGCGGCGACGTCCACCGCGCCGAACATGCCGTAGCCGCGGATGTCGGTGACGATCCCCACATCCTTCAGCGAGAACAGCATGTCGAGGAAGTAGGGCGAGAGCGCCTGCCCGCGCTCGAAGAGGCCTTCGTCCCGGTAGATGTCCAGGGTCGCGAGCCCGGCGGCGCACGGCGCGGGGTGGCCGGAATACGTGTAGCCGTGGAAGAACTCGATCGCGCCCTCGGCCGCCGCACCGATCACGGTGTCGTGGATGCGCTCGCTGATCGCCACCGCGCCCATCGGCTGCGCGCCGTTGGTGATGCCCTTGGCCATCGTCATGAGGTCGGGCGTCACGCCGAAGCTCTGTGACGCGAAGGCCTGGCCCGTGCGGCCGAAACCGGTGATCACCTCGTCGAAGACCAGCAGGATGCCATTCGCATCGCAGATCTCGCGGATGCGCTTGAGATAACCCTTGGGCGGCACGAGGCACCCGGTCGAGCCCGCGATCGGCTCGACGAAGCATGCGGCGATGTTCTCGGCGCCGTACAGGTTCACCAGGCGCTGCAGGTCCTCGGCCAGATCCGCGCCGTGCGCGCCTTCACCGCGCGCGAAGAAGTTTTCCTTGATGTACGTGCTGCGCATGTGCGCGACACCCGCGACGCCCGCGCCGAACTTGCGCCGGTTGTTGGCGATGCCGGAGAGCGCCACGCCGCCGAAGTTAACGCCGTGATAGGCGCGATCGCGCGAGATGAACATCGTGCGTCCGGCCTGGCCGCGCGCCTGGTGATATGCGAGCGCGACCTTCATCGCGCTGTCCACCGCCTCCGACCCCGAGTTGACGAAGAAGATGCGGTTGAGATCGCCCGGCGTGAGCTCCGCGACGCGCGTGGCGAGCTCGAACTGCTTCGGATGTCCGCGCGTGAACGGAGCGATGAAGTCGAGCTCGCGCAACTGCGCGGAAACCGCATCGGCGATCTCGCGCCGGCAGTGACCTGCGTTGACGCAGAACAGCCCCGACGACGCGTCGATCAGCTTCTCGCCACGGTCGTTCCAGAGGTGCATGCCTTCCGCGCGCACGACGATCTTCGGGTCGTGCTTGAAATCGCGGTTCGGCGTGAAAGGCATCCAGTACGCGTCCATCGCGAGTGGGGCGGTGGCGGCCTGTTCGTGCAGCGTACGTTCGGCATGTCCCATGTCGGGTCTCCGGAGGAAAGCGCCGTCCCGGTCGAGCGGCGCGGGGAAAGGTGGTCGTCCATCGTACACCCGGCATCGTGCAGCTGCGAGACGGCGGCCGGCCTTGCGCCGGCGGCGCCACTGGCGGCCGGAGGCGCGTCGCGATAACCTGCGGGCCGTTTCCCCCATGCACAGGACTTCATATGCGCGTCGGCGTGCCGAAGGAGATCAAGGTGCTGGAAAACCGGGTGGGTCTCACGCCCGGCAGCGTGCGCGAGCTGGTGGCGCACGGCCACTCCGTCGTCGTCGAGCACGATGCGGGCGTGGGCATCGGCATGGACGACGAGGCGTATCGCAAGGTCGGTGCGCACGTGGTGGGCAGCGCGGCGGAGGTGTTCGATGCCGCGGAGATGATCGTCAAGGTGAAGGAGCCGCAGCCCATCGAGCGAAGCATGCTGCGCGCGGGTCAGATCCTCTTCACCTATCTCCATCTCGCTCCCGATCCGGACCAGGCGCGCGATCTCGTCGCGAGCGAGGCCGTGTGCATCGCGTACGAGACGGTGACCGTCCGCGCTCGGTGGCCTGCCGCTGCTGGCGCCGATGTCGGAGGTCGCGGGACGCATGTCGATCCAGGCCGGCGCGTACTACCTCGAGAAGCCGCACGGCGGGCTCGGCATCCTGCTGGGCGGCGTGCCCGGCGTGGATCCGGCGAAGGTGGTGATCCTCGGCGGCGGGGTGGTCGGCTCGCACGCCATCCACATCGCCCTCGGCATGGGCGCGGAAGTCTGGGTGCTCGATCGCAACACGGAAGTGCTGCGGGCGCTGTGGCGGCAGTTCGGCCGGCCGCTCAACACCGTGTTCTCCACGCGCGATGCGATCGAGCGCCACGTGACGAGCGCCGATCTCGTGGTCGGCGGCGTGCTCATCCCCGGCGCGTCCGCACCGAAGCTCGTCTCGGCGGAGCTCGTGCGACGGATGAAGCCGGGCTCGGTGATCGTCGATGTCGCGATCGACCAGGGCGGCTGCTTCGAGACGTCGCGGCCGACGACGCATGCCGATCCGACGTACGTCGTGGATGGGGTCACGCACTACTGTGTGGCGAACATGCCGGGCGGCGTGCCGCGCACGTCCACCTTCGCGCTCAACAATGCGACGCTGCCGTTCGTTCTCGCGCTCGCCGACAAGGGCTGGACGCGGGCGCTCGCGGACGATCCGCATCTCGCGGCCGGCCTCAACATCGCGCACGGTAAAGTGACGTGCGCGCCGGTGGCCGAAGCGCTTGGCTATGACCACACACCGGTGGACGCCTTCCTCGGCGGGGGCGCCTGAGCGTCGCTGCGCATCGTCAGTCACGCAGCAGCGCGGGCAGCCACAGCGCGAGCTGCGGAAAGGCGAGCACGAGCCCGAGTCCCACCACCTGCAGCACCATGAACTGCATCATCCCGGCATAGATGTCCTTCAGGTCCCATTCCGGGACCACGCCTTTCAGGAAATAGGCGGACAGCGCCACGGGCGGCGACAGCCAGGCAGTCTGCAGGCATACGGCGACGAGGGTGCAGAACCACACCAGGTTGATGCCGAGCTTTTGCACCAGCGGCAGCAGGATCGGCACGATGATGAGCACGATGGGCACCCATTCCAGCGGCCAGCCGAGCAGGAAGATGATGCCGAGGATCAGCACGAGCATCGCGGTGGGCGGCAGGTCGAGCTTCAGGAGCGACTCGGCGATCAGCGTCGCGCTGCCCATGCGCGAGAACACGGCGCCGAAGTAGTTCGACGCGGCGACGAGCAGCAGGATCATGCACGACGTCAGCAGCGTCGCGTATACCGCATTGCGCAGCTTGCGGAAGTCGAGACGCCGGTAGCCGAGCGTGAGCAGCAGCACCGCGAAGGAGCCGACGGCACCCGCGTCGGTGGGGGTGGCGATGCCCGCGAGAATGACGCCGAGCGTGGCCGCGATGACCACCACCACCGGCGCGATGCCGACGACGAGCTCCCGGACGACCTCGCCGATCGAGCCCGCCTGGTCGTCGGCCGCGAGCGGCGGCCCGAGCGCCGGATTGAGCCAGCTGCGAAACAGCGCGTACGTGATGTACAGACCCGACAGCACGAGGCCGGGCAGCACCGCTGCGGCGAAGAGATCCGTGGCCGGAACGCCGACGACCGGTCCCATCACGATGAGCATGACCGACGGCGGAATCAGGATGCCGAGGGTGCCGCCGGCGGTGATCACGCCCGCGGAAAGCCGTACGTCGTAGCCGCTGCGCCGCATGGCCGGCGCCGCCATGACGCCGAGGAGGGTCACCGACGACCCGACGATGCCCGTGGCTGCGGCGAAGATCGTCGCGGTCACGAGCACGGCGAGATAGAGCGAGCCCCGGACGTTGCGCAACGCGAGCTGCACGCCGCGGAACAGCCGCTCCATCAATCCGGACTGCTCGAGCAGGTACCCCATGAAGAGGAAGAACGGCACGGAAGCCAACGTGGGGTCGCGCATGACGGAGAAGACCTGCAGCGTCATCAGGTGCAGCGCGAGCGGTCCGAGGGAGAAGTAGCCGACGATCACCGACACCGCGATCAGGGTGAAGGCGATCGGAAAGCCGATGAAGATGGCACCGAACAGCACGACCAGCGCGAGGAGTCCGAGCCATTCCGTGCTCATCGGCCCGCCCCCGCGAGGCCGGCACGGCACGCGTGGCGCGGCGGCAGGCCTTCGGCGCTCACACGTCGTCCTTCTGCAGCGCGGCGCGCAGGCTCTTCAGGAACTCCGACACGCCCTGCAGCAGGAGCAGCGCGGCGCTCACCGGCATGACGAGCTTGAAGGGCCAGACGATCGGCAGCCAGGGGCTCGTGACGATCCGTTCGTTCTGCCCGTACGAGCGCACGAAATAGTCCCACGACAGCACGAGCAAGATCGTCATCGCGGGGAAGAAGAACACGAGGTAGCAGGCAAGGTCGACGCGCCCCTTGGTGCGGGCCGACCAGTTGGCGTAGAAGCTGTCGGTGCGGATGTGGCCCTGCCGCTGCAGCGTCCACGCCGAGCCGAGCATGAAGAACGTGCCGTACAGCATGAAGGTCATGTCGTACGCCCACTCGGTGGGCGCGTCGAACACGTAGCGCGCGATCACCTCGTAGACGAGACTGCCGACCATCGGCAGGATGAGCCAGGCGATGACCTTGCCCACCGCGCGCGCCGGCCAGTCGAGCGCGGCGGTCAGGCGGTCGAGCGCACCTTCGTTATGCGGCACCGGCGCCCCTGCGATCAGTCGATGGATGCAGAGGCGCCGGCCGCGGAACGCTACTTCGCGGGCGCGGCGAGCGCCGCGTTGCCCAGGTTGGAGTACAGGTCGAGGATCTTGGTCCAGTACGGGACCACGACCTTGGCGAAGTTGCGTTGCGAGTCGAGCACCTGCTTGAAGAACGCGTCCTTGCCGGCGTAGCGGTCGAGCACCACGTTGGTGGCGCGCACGAACTGCGGGAAGAAGTCCTTCGGCGTGTCGTGGATCTCGACCTTGAAATCGTTGCGGAGCTTCACGACGGCCTGCGCATTCCGGTACACGTTGTAGGTGTACGTCTCCGTCATCGACGCCATCGCCGCGGTGCGGATGATCTCCTGCAGGTCGGGCGAGAGCTTGTCCCAGACCCCCTTGTTGATCAGGATCTCGCCGATGTCGGTGGACTGGTGCAGGCCCTGCAGGTAGTAGTGCTTCCACACGGTCTGCAAGCCCAGGTTGAGGTCGTCGGCGGGACCGATCCACTCGGCCGCGTCGATCACGCCGCGCTGCGCCGCGGGCACGATCTCGCCGCCGGGGAGCGCCACTGCGGTAACACCCATCTCCTTGAAGATCTCGCCGGTGATTCCGGGCGGCGCGCGGTATTTCATCTTCTTGAAGTCTTCGGTCGAGTTGATCGGCCGCTTGAACCAGCCCAGCGGGTCGGGGCCCATCGGCTGCACGAAGATGGGCTCGACCTTGACCTTCAGCACGTCGCTGTAGAGCTTGCGATAGAGATCGTAGCCGCCGCCTTCGAAGATCCACGCGACGTGCGACAACTGGTCGAGCCCGACGCCGGCCCCCGCCATCGGGTTCGAGAAGAGCCCGGCCGCGGGATGCTTGCCCGACCAGTAGTGCGTCCAGGCATAGCCGCCTTCCACGATTCCCTTGTCGACCGCGTCGAGAATCTCGAACGCACCGACGATCGCCCCATCGGGGAGCATCTCCATCTTCACGCGCCCGGCGGACATGCGGTCGACGCGGTCACCCATCTTCTTGAGAAGCTCGAAGTAGATGCTCGCCGACGGCACGGCCGTCTGGATGCGCAGGCGCACCGGCGGGGTCGTCTGCGTCGCTGCGGTGGAGGAGAAGGAGAGCGATACGACCAACAGCAGAAGCCCGAATACGGAACGCCGATTCATGGACACCTCGCGGTTGTTGGTGGGCACGCGACGAACATGCGACCTGTCAGGCGGGCGATGCTAGCCACACCGCTGAACTTCCGCAAGCGCGCGATGCGCGCTGTTCCGGAATCCGATAAATCGATGCGGCTTTTACCGCCCGTGCGACGCCGGAAGTGCTGCGCCTGCCTGGGCGGACGACGTGCGCACCGCACCGGCCCCGAAGGTGTCGCCGAGCGCAGCGGCCGCGCGTTCGAGCAGCGGCACGTGCGCGAGCGCCTGGTCGAGACTCATCCGTGCGAGCGGCGCGTGCACTGCGACGGATGCCACCACGCGTCCCGCGGCCGTCCGGATCGGCACCGCCACGCACACGAGCCCTGCGAGGTACTCCTCGTTGTCGGTGGCGAGCCCGTCGCGTCGAATGCGCTTCAGCGCGCGATCGAGCGCCCCTGGGCTGGTGATCGTCTGCGGCGTGTAGGGCGTGAGCGCGAGTCCTTCGACGAGGCGCGTGCGGCGCGCCGAAGGCAGCAGCGCGAGCAGCAGCTTGCCGCTGGCCGTGCAATGCAGCGGCACGCGCGAGCCGGGCTGCATCGACACGCGCAATGGCCACGCACTCTCGACGCGATCGAGATAGATCACGCTGTCGCCGTCGAGCATCGTGAGGTTGCACGTCTCGCCCACGGCGCTCGCGAGGGACGCGAGGATCGCCCGGCGCGGTGCACGCAACGAAGCATTGAGCATTACGTCGAGGGCGAGGCGCGCGAGGCGCGGTCCCGGCGTGACGCGCCGGCCCGCCGGCTCGCGCGCGATCAATCCTGCCTCCTCCAGCACCGCGAGCATCCGGTATGCCGTGGGCTTCGGCAGTCCCGCGCCGGTCGCGGCTTCCTGCAGCGACAGCGCGTGCCCGCTGGCCGCAACCTGCTCCAGCACGGCGAGGGCACGCAGCAGGGGCGGGATCTGATCGCGCTTGGCCATGCGTGCACTTTATCAAGAAACGGAATGAAACCCGCCTGTTTTCGTGGGTTCGAGTTTGCGCATGCGTACGCCGTGTGACACACTTTCGACCCGTTTTGCGAGCCGCACCGCACCTCATTTTTCGGAGATGCCATGAACAAGCCCGTCGACCTCCCGCAGTCAGCCGCCGTCGCGGGACGGCAGACGATGACGCCGTCCGAGGCGTTCGTCGAAACCCTCGTTGCTCAGGGAGTGAAGGATGTCTTCGGCATCGTCGGGTCGGCGTACATGGACGCGCTCGATCTCTTCCCGCTCGCCGGCATCCGCTTCGTCTCCGTCGCGCACGAGCAGGGCGGGGGACACATGGCGGATGGCTACGCGCGGGTCTCGGGACGGCACGGCGTGTGCATCGCGCAGAACGGTCCCGGCATCACCAATTTCGTGACGTCGATCGCGGCTGCGTACTGGGCGCACTCGCCGGTGGTGGTGGTCACGCCCGAGACGGGATCGATGACGCTGGGATTGGGCGGTTTCCAGGAAACGGAGCAGCTGCCGTTCTTCTCCAAGATCACCAAGTACCAGGCGCACGTCAACAACAAGGCGCGCATGGCCGAGCTCACCGGCCGCGCGTTCGACCGTGCGCTGCTCGAGATGGGACCGACCCAGCTCAACATCCCGCGCGACTTCTTCTACGGCGACATCGAATGCGAGATCCCGCAGCCGATCCGCATCGAGCGCGGTGCGGGCGGCGAGCAGAGCCTCGACGACGCGGCGGCGCTCCTCGCGAGTGCGCAATTCCCGGTGATCGTCGCGGGCGGTGGCATCGTCATGGGCGGAGGGCAGGCCGACGCCGTGGCGCTCGCCGAGCTGCTGCAGGCGCCCGTATGCAACAGCTACCTGCACAACGATTCGTTTCCCGCGCAGCATCCGCTGTGGTGCGGCCCGCTCGGCTACCAGGGCTCGAAGGCCGCGATGAAGCTCATCGCACGCGCCGACGTGGTGCTGGCACTCGGCACGCGTCTCGGGCCGTTCGGCACGCTCCCCCAGCACGGTCTCGACTACTGGCCGAAGACCGCGAAGATCATCCAGGTCGATGCAGACGCGAAGATGCTCGGCCTCGTGAAGCCGATCACGGTGGGCATCTGCGGCGACGCCGCGGCCGCCGCCCGCGCGCTCGTCACGCGGCTGTCCGGACGGCAGCTCGCGGCCCAGGGCAACCGCGACGAGCGCCTGCGCAGCATCCGCGACGAGAAGGCGGCGTGGGAAAAGGAGCTCGGCGAATGGACGCACGAGCGCGATGCGTGGTCCGTCGAGGTGTCGCGCGATTCGCGCAACATGCACCCGCGGCAGATGCTGCGCGAGCTCGAGAAGGCGATGCCGGCGGGCGCCATGGTCTCCACCGACATCGGCAACATCTGCTCCGTGTCGAACAGCTACCTGCGCTTCGACCGGCCGCGATCGATGTTCGCGGCGATGAGCTTCGGCAACTGCGGATACGCCTTCCCCACCATCATCGGCGCGAAGCTCGCAGCGCCCGAGCGTCCGGCGATCGCGTACGTCGGCGACGGCGCGTGGGGCATGAGCTTCGGCGAGATCCAGACCTGCGTCCGCGAGAACATCCCCGTCACGGCGGTCGTGTTCAACAACGGGCAATGGGGCGCGGAAAAGAAGAACCACGTGGACTTCTACGCCAACCGCTTCGTCGGCGTGAACCTCGACAGGCAACCGTCTTGGGCGGCGGTGGCGCGGGCGATGGGCGCGGAAGGTCACACGATCGCGCAGGTGTCGGACGTCGGGCCGGCGCTGCAGGCCGCGGCGCGCGCGCAGTCCGAGGGCAAGACCACGATCCTCGAGATGATGGTGACGCGCGAGTTGGGCGACCCCTTCCGTCGCGACGCGCTCGCAATGCCGGTGCGACACCTTGCGAAATACAAGTCCACGGCAGCGAAGCGCTGATCGGGCGCGAGAACGTTCGGGCGGGGTCAGAGGAACGGTGAAGCGGGAAGCGGAGGCGATGGGAGCGCCGGACGGCGTCGAAGCCGGGGCCGCGGTGCGGGAACGCGTCGGCGCGATCATCGCGCGGGCACGCGCCGCGCAGGCGATCGCGGACGCCTGGACGCAGGAGCAGGCGGACGAAGCGGCGACGGCCGCCGGATGGGCGATCGTCGAGCCGGCGCGCAACCGCGCGCTCGCCGAGCGGGCGGTGGCGGACACCGGACTCGGCAACGTACCCGACAAGATCGCCAAGAACCGGCGCAAGACGATCGGTCTCTTGCGCGACCTCCAGGGGGTGCGCTCCGTTGGCGTCATCACCGACGATCCGGCGCGTGGACTGATCGAGATCGCACGTCCGGCCGGCGTCGTCGCCGCCATCACGCCGTCGACCAACCCCGGCGCCACGCCGGCGAACAACATCGTCAACGCGCTGAAGGGCCGCAACGCGATCGTGCTGGCGCCGTCGCCGAAGGGACAGTCGACGCTCGCGCTGCTGCTGGAATACGTGCACGCCGAGCTCGACCGCATCGGCGCCCCGCGCGACCTCGTGCAGCAGCTGCCGGCGCCCGTCGATCGCGCGCACACCCTCGAGCTCATGCGGCAGGCCGACCTCGTGGTGGCCACCGGCTCCGCGACCAACGTGCGCGCGGCCTACAGCAGCGGCACGCCGGCGTTGGGCGTCGGCGCGGGCAACGTGGTGGTGATCGTCGACGAAACGGCCGACGTCGCGGATGCCGCCGCCAAGATCGCGCGCAGCAAGACGTTCGACAACGCGACGAGCTGCTCGTCCGAGAACGCGGTCGTGGTGCACGATGCCGTGTACGACCGCTTCGTGGCCGCGCTGCAACGCGAGGGCGGCGCAGTGCTGACCGCTGCGGAGGCCGGAGCGCTGCAGGAAGCGATGTTTCCCGCCGGCAAGCTCAGTCCGGCGTTCGTCGCGCAATCCGCACCCGTGATCGCGCAACGTGCGGGTCTCGCGCGCGAAGCGCTGCAGCGCGCGGGCGTCCTCGTGGTGGCGCAGGAGCGCGACGCCATCGGCCCGGCGCATCCGTTCTCCGGCGAGAAGCTCTCGCCCGTCCTCGCGCTGTACCGGGCGCGCGACTTCGACGAGGCGGCCGCGCTCGCGGAGCGGTTGCTGCGCTTCCAGGGTGCCGGACATTCGGTCGGCCTGCATTCGCAGAACGAAGCGCGCGCGCTGGCGCTGGGCCTCTCGCTGCCGGTGTGCCGCGTGATCGTCAACCAGGCGCACTGCTTCGCGACCGGGGGCAGCTTCGACAATGCGCTGCCTTTCTCGCTGTCGATGGGCTGCGGCACCTGGGGACGCAACAGCCTGTCCGACAATCTCAACTGGCGTCACTTCCTCAACATCACGCGCGTCGTGCGGCCGCTCCCCGGTGGGCGCGTGCACGAGCCCGACGACGACGAGCTCTTCGGCGCCTACCGGCGCAAGCACAAGCTCTGATCCGCCCGGCCGCATTCCGCACCGACGCCCGCCGCACCACCCGTGTCCATTCGCACCATCCGCGCGGTCATCGACGCGCGCGCCACGCAGCAGCCCGACCAGCCCTTCCTGCTTGCACCCGAGCCAGGGCTGACGATCACCTACGCGGCATTGCGCGAGACGTGCCGCGCGATCGGCGGCGAACTCGCTGCCGCAGGCATTCCGCCGGGCGCGGTCGTTTCGTTCCTGCTGCCGAACGGCGCCAGTGCCGCGACACTGTTCCTCGGGGCGATGTACGCGGGCTACGTGGTCGCGCCCATGAGCCTCCTCGCGCAGGATGCACAGCTCGATTACATCCTGCCGCACTCGGGCACGCGCCTGGTCTTCGCCGACCGCGCCAACGTCGATCGTCTGCGCGACGCCGCAACACGCAGCGGCTGTGGCGCGATCATCCGCCCGACGGACGTCGACCGGCTCGGATTCCGCGGCCACGCGAGCGGCGCGTGCCCGGCGCCGCCCGCGCCGGATGCGCCGGCATTGCTCATGTACACCTCGGGCACGACGGGCCAGCCCAAGGGCGCGCTGCTCTCGCACGCGAGCCTGGTGTACGCGGCACGCGCCGTCGCGCTGGCGCACCAGCTGACCGAGCGCGACCGCGTGCTGTCCTCGCTGCCGCTGTATCACATCAACGGGCAATGCATCGCGACCCTGACGCCGCTCGTATCGGGCGGCAGCGTGGTGATGCCGCATCGCTACAGCACCTCGCACTGGTGGGCGCTCGTCGAGCGTTACCGGCCGACGTGGCTCAACGTCGTGCCGACCATCATCGCGTACCTCCTGAATGGCGCCGAGCTCACCGCAGGGCAGGCCGAGGCCTGCCGGCACGTCCGCTTCGCGCGCTCGGCGTCCGCGCCGTTGCCGCCCGAGCAGCATCGCGCCTTCGAGGAGCGCTTCGGCATCTCCGTGCTCGAAGCGATGGGCCTCACCGAATGTGCGTCCGTCGCGTTCGCCAATCCGCTCGCGCACGACGAGCGCAGGCTCGGTTCGCCGGGCCTGCCCATCGGCGTCGAGGCACGGGTCGTCGCGCCGGATGGCGCGGTGCTGGGGGCAAGCGAACGCGGCGAGATCCAGGTCCGCGGCCAGAACGTGATGATGGGCTACTACAAGTCGCCCGAGCTGACCGAGCAGTCGCTCACGAAGGACGGCTGGCTCGCGACAGGCGACCTCGGCTATCGGGACGAGGACGGTTTCTATTTCATCACCGGCCGGTTGAAGGAGCTCATCATCAAGGGCGGCGAGAACATCGCGCCGCGCGAGATCGACGAGGCCCTGCTGCAGCATCCGGCGGTGCTCGAGGCGGCGGCGGTGGGGATCCCCGATCCGAGACTATGGCCAGGACATCCTCGCCTGCGTCGTGCTGAAGCCCGGCATGCATGTCACCGAGGACGAGCTGCGCGCGCACTGCCTGGCGCTCCTCGGCCGCTTCAAGGCCCCGCGCGCCTATCGCTTCCTCACGGAGCTGCCGAAGGGCCCCTCGGGCAAGGTGCAGCGCCTGAAGCTCGCGCAGGAGTGATGCAACCCGCGGCCGACACGTGCGCGGTGCGGCGCAACAGCGCAGCGCGGTATCATTCATGCGCGCCCATCGCCTGCGCGCACCGTTCAATCATGCCGAGCCCACGTCCCGAATCCGCCGCGCGTCACCTCGAGGTGCGTGTCTTCCGCAGCGATGGTGCCGACCGTGGGCGCTATGCGACCTATGCAGTGCCGCGAGGCGCCCAGCCAGACGGTGCTCGACGTCGTGACGTACATCCAGCGCGAGCTCGATCCGACTCTCGCGTACCGGTTCGCGTGCCGGGTCGGCATGTGCGGATCGTGCGCGATGACCGTGAACGGCCGCGCCCGGTGGACCTGTCGCACGCACGTGCAGACCGTCGCGCGCGACGGAAGGCTCGACATCGCGCCGCTCGCCAACCTGCCCGTGATCCGCGATCTCGTGACCGACATGCGCGAGTTCTTCGACAAGTGGACGCGCGCCCGCGGGCAGTTCGCGCCGACCGCGACGCGGCGCGATCCGTTCGCTGCGGTCGCGCCGGACTCCCCGCAGCGCCGCGCGATCGATGCCGCCATCGAATGCATCGGCTGCGCCGTGTGCTACGCGAGCTGCGATGTCGTGACGTGGAATCCGGCCTATCTCGGCCCGGCGGCGCTCAATCGCGCGTGGACGCTGCAGAACGACGTGCGCGACGGTGCACGCACTGCGCGCCTGGCGGCGGTGGCCGGCGACGCCGGCTGTCACGCGTGTCATACGCAGCAGACCTGCACCGAGCGCTGTCCCAAGCAGCTCGCGCCGACCGAGTCGATCGCGGGCCTCAAGCGTGCGAGCGCGCTCGCGGCCTTGCGCGGGGAGATCGAATGAGCTTCGCCGCGCTGCTTGCTGCCGCGCGAATGTTTTCGTCGACGTGCGCCGTCCCCGGGTTCGTGCCGGGCGCAACGACGGAGATCGGACGATGAGTCCCGCGCGGCGCGAAGCGCTGCTCTGGGTTGCATCGCGCGGCAGCGCCGGCGGTGCTCGCAGTGTGCGTGCTCGTGCATCTCGTGACGATGATCGTCGCAGTGCGCGGCGGGCTCACGGCCGCGGAGATCCTCGGACGCACCCGCGGCAGCGCGGCGTGGGGCGCGTTCTACGCACTGTTCGTGGTCGCGGTGGCCGTGCATGCGCCCCTCGGACTCCGGACCGCGATCGGCGAATGGCTCGGAACGCGCGGACGC
This sequence comes from uncultured beta proteobacterium, assembly GCA_963734575.1. Lineage (GTDB taxonomy): Bacteria > Pseudomonadota > Gammaproteobacteria > Burkholderiales > Casimicrobiaceae > CAIWHR01. Next base: position 272,677 of record CAVTHT010000017.1, read on the forward strand.
GCGCTCGACGTCGCGGCGCTCGTGGTCGGCGTGCTGCTCCTTGCGGGCGGCCTGCGGGCCGTGATGGCGGTGACCACGGCATGAGCGCCCGAATGACCAGAACCGCACGAGGGGCGCGATGAGCTCGCGTTCGCTGCAACTCACCCAGGAGTGGCGCGCCCGCGGGCACGCCGGATGGTGGGCGTTCGCGGTGCATCGCTTCTCCGGCATCGCACTCACGGTGTTCCTGCCGGCGCACTTCATCGTGCTCGGCCAGGCGCTGACCGGGGAAGCGGCCCTCGACGGCTTCCTCTCGTGGACGGACCGGCCGCTGGTGCGCGCGTCGGAGGTGGTGCTGGTCTTCCTGCTCGCCGCGCACACCGCGGGCGGCCTGCGCCTCATGTTCGCCGAGCTGCGCGGCTGGCGGGCATCGTGGCAGCCGACGCTGATCGCGATCGGCTTCGGCGTGGCGGTCGTTTGCGCGCTATCGTTCGGGCTCAACCTGCTCCAGCCATGAAGATCTCGCCTGCACGCATCGAGGACGCCGCGAAGGAGCTCTACATCCGCGCGCTCAAGCACCTGCCGCCGGATATCAAGGCGGGCTTCGCGAGCCTTGCGGCGCGCGAGACCGGCGGCACGGCACGCACGGTGCTCGGCACCATGATCGAGAACATCGCCGTCGCCGAGCGCACCGACAACCTGCTCTGCCAGGATACCGGGCTCCCGATCTACAACGTGACGATCGGACCCGGCGTCGACATCGATGGCATGGCGCTCAAGAGCGCGATACGCCGGGGCTGCGAGCGCGCAACGCGCGAGCACCCGCTGCGCTCTTCCGTCGTGCATCCGCTCACGCGCCGCAACGAGCACACGTCGTGCGGGATCGGCATTCCGGTGATCCACATCGACTTCGCGTCGGATCTCGCCGGCGTGCGCATCGAGATGATTCCGAAGGGCAGCGGCTCCGAGAACAACTCGTTCCTGCGCATGGCGATTCCCGCGGAGGGCATCGACGCGATCAAGCGCTTCGTCGTGGACTGCGTGCTCGCCGCCGGCGGCAAGACCTGTCCCCCGACGATCGTCGGCGTCGGCGTTGGCGGCACCTCGGACCTCTGCGTGCATCTCGCGAAAGTCGCCGCGACGCGGCCGCTGGGCACGCGCTGCGCCGACGCCGAGGGCGCCCGTCTCGAAACGGAATTGAGCGAGGCCGTGAACCTGCTCGGCATCGGCCCGCAAGGTCTCGGCGGCGATGCAACGGCGTTCGCCGTGCACATCGAGCTCGCCGCCACGCACATCACCATGAATCCGGTCGCCGTGAACATGCAGTGTCACTCGGCGCGGCGGGCGAGTGCGGTGCTGACCGACGCGGAAACGCGGTACGGATACTGAGCGCGGACGCATGTTTCTCGGGCACTTCGGGGTGGCGATGGCCGGCAAGCAGGTCGCGCCGGGACCATCGCTGGGCACGCTCGTGCTCGCCGCGCAGTTCGTCGACGGGCTCTGGCCGATCCTGCTGCTGCTCGGGCATCGAGGGCGTTCGCATCGCGCCGGGCATCACCGCCGTGACACCGCTCGATTTCACGTGGTATCCGTATACGCACAGCCTCGTGTTCGACGCCCTCTGGGCCGCGCTGCTGGGCGGCGCCTATTACGCCGTGCGCCGGGATGGGCGTGGCGCCGCGTGCGTGGCCGCGCTCGTCCTTTCGCACTGGGTGCTCGACGTGATCTCGCATCGTCCGGACATGCCGCTGTGGCCCGGCAGCGCGTTGCTCGGGCTCGGCCTTTGGGACTCGCTGCCCGCGACGCTGCTCGTCGAAGGCGTACTGTTCCTCGGGGGCATCTGGCTCTACGGCCGCGCCACCCGGGCGCGTGATCGCACGGGCCGCTGGGCGTGGTGGGCGTTCGTCGTGGTGCTGGGCATCATCTACGTCGCGAGCGTCTTCGGCCCGCCGCCGCCGTCGGTGCGGGCGCTCGCGTGGACGGGCGTTGCCGGCTGGCTCTTCGTGGCGTGGGCCTACTGGATCGAGCGCCACCGCATCCCGCGCGACGAGCGCCTCGCACTCGGACCAGCATGAGTCACCACGAGCTGTCCTGTCCTGTCGACGAGCAGGCGATCCGTGCCCTGCGCGTCAACGACACCGTGACCCTGCAAGGCACGCTCTTCGGCATCCGCGACGCCACGCAGATCGCGATGTTCGACCACGGCCGCGCGACGCGCTTCGACCTGCGCGGTCATGCCGTCATCCACACGGCGCCAAACGTGCGCAAGGTGGCCGTCTCGCCGGAGCATCCATCCGGATACGCGCCGGTCTGCATCGGCACCACCACGAGCGCGCGGATGGAGCGCTTCACCGAGCCGCTCATGACGCAGCATGGCGTGCGGATCATCATCGGCAAAGGTGGGCTCGGATCCGCTTCGCAGGCGGCATTCCGCGATCACGGCGGGGTGTATCTCGCCATCATCGGCGGCACTGCGGCGCTCGAGACCACGTGGATCGACGCCATCGAGGATGTCGATCTCGACGACCTCAACCCCGAGAGTCTGTGGCGCTTTCGCGTGCACGACTTCGGACCGCTGCTCGTCGCGATGGACGCGCACGGCGGGAGCCTCTACGACGCGGTTTCCGACGATGCCAACGCACGCCGGGCCGCGGTGCTCGCGCGTCTCGGTGTGCGCCCGTGAACCATGATCGAGCCTCGTGCAGCGACTGCGCACTGACCTCCTGATCCTCGGTGCCGGGGGCGCCGGGCTGTTCGCGGCACTTCATGCGCACCGGGCGAACCCGGCGCTGCACGTCACCATCGCCGTCAAGGGTCTGCTCGGCAAGTGCGGGTGCACGCGCATGGTGCAGGGCGGGTACAACGTCGCGCTCGCGGCGGGCGATTCCGTCGAGCGCCATTTCATGGACACGATCGAAGGCGGCAAATGGCTGCCCGATCAGGATCTGGCGTGGCGGCTGGTCAACGGCGCGATCGAACGCATCCACGAGCTCGAGAACGAGCTCGGCTGCTTCTTCGACCGCAATCCCGACGGGACGGTGCACCAGAAGGCGTTCGCCGGGCAGACCTTCGACCGCACCGTGCACAAGGGCGACCTGACCGGCATCGAGATCATCAATCGCCTGGCCGAGCAGGTATGGGCGCGCGGCATTCACCGCCTCGAGGAATGCCGCGCCATCGACTTCATCGTCGATCGCGACGGCGAGGTCGCGGGCGTGCTGCTCGTGGACCTGCGTACGGGCGAGTACGTATTCGTGCAGGCGCGCGCCGTCCTGCTCGCGACCGGCGGCGGCCCGACGATGTACAAGTTCCATACGCCATCCGGTGACAAGAGCTGCGATGGACTGGCGATGGCGTTGCGTCTGGGACTGCCGCTGCGCGACATGGAGATGGTCCAGTTCCACCCGACCGGCCTGCTCGCGGGGACCCACACGCGCATGACCGGCACGGTGCTCGAGGAAGGATTGCGCGGATCGGGCGGCTACCTGCTCGATGGCAACGGCGAGCGCTTCATGAGCCGGTACGACGCGCGCGGCGAACGCGCCACGCGCGACATCGTTTCACGCGGCATCTTCGCCGAGATGCGCGCGGGCCGGACGACGCCGAACGGCGGGGTCTGGATCAGCATGGGCCATCTGGGACCCGACAACGTGCGCCGCCAGTTCAAGGGTATGGTGGAGCGCTGCGCGGACTGCGGATTCGATCTCGCTGCGGGCCGCGTGGAGGTCGTGCCGACGGCGCACTACATGATGGGCGGCGTCGAGTTCGGGCTGGATTGCGCGACCGAGCGCGCGGGGCTCTTCGTGGCGGGGGAGGATTCCGGCGGCGTGCACGGCGCCAACCGCCTGGGCGGCAACGGGGTCGCGAATTCGACGGTGTTCGGCGGCATTGCGGGCGACAGCATTGCCGACTGGCTCACTGCAGCGCGGCCATGGCGCGAGCCCGACGCGGGTGCGATGGCGGCGGCAACGTCGCGTGCGGAGCAGCCGTTTCGCACGGCCGTCGGCACGCAGCCGCGGGCCCTGGAGAGCGTGCGCGAGCGGCTGTACGCGCTGATGTGGGATGACGCGGGCATCGTGCGCGATGCACCGGGCCTGCAACGCGCCGCGGCGGGCCTCGACGGGCTCGAGCACGAGTTGCGGCAGGTCGGGTTGCCGCCGGCGCAATCGCGCGCCTACAACCTCACGTGGCACGACTGGCTCAACATGGCGAACCTGATCGCGGTGTCGCGCGTGATCGTGCAGGCGGCGCAGGCGCGCGACGACTCGCGTGGCGCCCACTTCCGCGCGGATTTCCCCGAACCCGGCGATCTTGCCACCTCGACCTTCACCCGCGTGCGCGCGGCGACCGATACGACGATGACGGTGGAAAAGGTGCCGGTGCGCTTCACGCGCGTGCGGCCGGGGGAGTCGCTGCTCGAGGCCGGCGTTGCGCCCTGATCACGGTCCCTTGTACAGGTACAGCTCGCCGGCCTTGGGGTCGTAGCGCAGCGAGACGCCTTGCCGGATGCGGATGAGATCGATGTTGCCGATCTGCGCGTCCGGGATCTCGGTGAGGTCGATCGCCGCCGGTCGTGCGAGCCGTGCCGACGGAAACAGCGAGTACTGCGCGAACACGATGCCGCGCTCGAATCCGGTGCCGGGCTGCGACTCGATGCGCAATGCCTGGCTGTCGACGTTCATGGGTTGCGCCGGAGGCGTCCAGTACTGGTCGTCCGCGCGGTTCTTGAACGTCGACCACAGGGAGATCTTGCGGTAGAAATTGTTCGGCTCGAGATTGATCGTGCTCGCCTCGATGCCGGTCAGCATCGACAGCGAACCGGGCATCGACCACGCTTCGGCAGCGACGCCAAACACGATCTGGTGCACGCCGGCCGCGTTGGCCACGCCGAACTGCGCGCCTACGCTCAGCACCGTGTGCGCGGGCGCTCCGTCGTCGGACGAGCGCTGCAGCCATCCCGCGTAGAGGTAGCTCGTGTCGCGCGTCGTCGGCGACCAGAGCGAGAGATAGGGGCCTTGGTACATCGCGGCGGCGGCCTGCGCGCCGGCCGTGGTGGGCGCCGCGAGCAGGGCCAGGACACACGCGATGATGAGGCAGGATGTGCTGGCTTGCCTGCCGGAGCTTCGCGCTGCGAACCACTGCCGCGACATGTGCCGCCCTTCGCCGCACTGTTCTGCTTGTTCGTACACCCCTGCGGCAGAATCATGGTGCGACCACGACGCGCGTCGAGTCAAGCGTGCGGCAAAGCTGCGCATCTTGCGTCGCGCCCGCTCGCCCATGGTGGCGACGTTCGCCGCGCAGTGCGAAGCGTTCGTCGCCACGTGGTGTTGCGCAATGGTCAGGCGATCGACACATGATGTTCTCGCGTGAGCGTGCCGGCCGCTAGTTCGCGACGGGTGCCGGCGACTGCGCGAGGCGCTGGCGCAGTCGGCGGAAGCGACCGATGACCGTGATCGGATTGAGCTTGACCACGATCGGCGGGTCACTGCGCTGCGCCACGGAAACGCTGGCCGTGGTAGCGCTGGCCGCGGCCGAGGGCGGACCACCAAACGCGGCGGCGATCAGGTCGCGCTCGGACGGTCCGAGTGCGGCGTAGCCGTATGCAGCGAAAGTCGCGAACAGAGTCGCGCTCATGATGGTGGAGAGCACGAACGCGCACGTCGCCAAAAAACGGTCCAGGGACTTCATGATGCCTCCCGTGCAACTTGGCGCGCGGTGTCCGGTAACGTCCGCCGTCGCGCGTGGAGCAATTGGCGATCAATCCGAAGCGGAAGAGCGGAGCCATGATTGCTCGCCTGTGTGATTGGGTGGAGCGTGCGGGCCGGGTCCTGCTGCTGCTCCCGGCCCGTGCGCAGAGCACGTCCTCTTACGCCGCCGTGTCGTCGCGGAACGGATTGCCGGGCTGGCCTGCGGACGGCGCTGAACCGCCGTGCAGGTCGGCCGGCGCGGACGCCACTTCGGTGCGCGATTCGTCGCTTCCGTCGGTTCCCGCCATCTCATGCGGATCCGTGTAGAAGTCGCCGACTTCGCCGCGATGGAATGCGGCATACGAATCGCCCGTCCACTGGCTCATGCTGTTGTCGCCGCCATCGCCCTCGGCACGCACGGCGCCGCTGAGGGCCAGCATGACGGCCGAGATCAGCAGCACGTTCTTGGTCACAGTCTTCATCGCAACTCCTCTTGACTCTGCAGGCTGCGACAACGGGTAGGTGGTGCTGCCGCCATCCTGCTTTCGACGATTGAGCGGAAAGTGTCTTGATCCGCCCGCCAGTCCGGCTGAAACGTGGAAACCGGATGACTTGCAAGATAGGCGGGTGCGCGAATCGAATCGTCACCCGGGTGGGGGAGCGAACGAGCTGCAGAAGGGTGGTGTACGCCGCACCCGTTCGGGTGACACGAGGCGTGAGTGCGTGCGTGCAATGCGGCGCTGCTTACGTGCGCGCGACGCAGCGGACGCGCGTGAGATGGCTTCGGGTGGATGAGGTCGTGCAGGCGATCGACCAGGGCTGCGTCGATCTTGCGGTGCCCGCCCGGCGACGATGCAACGACGCCGGTGGTCCGCCCGATCGCGTGCGGCTTGCGCGGGTGAGCGCCGGTACCTTGCAGCGCCACCACGGGATCACGGCTCCGCGTGCAGGCGGAGCGGCAGTGCGGCTCAGCGCGCGTTGCGACGCCTGCGCGAACGCGGATCGAAGCGAAGTTTCCGGATTGCAGGTCCGGGGTCTTCGGCGCTCCGATCACGCTGCGTGCGTGCAAGGCGCATCCTGCTCGCGTGTGGTGACGGCGTCCGCGTCGCGTGTGGCGGAGCGCTCGTCGTCGTTGTCACGTTGCGTCGCAGCGTCGTCGGGTCGTCGGCGCATGAAGCCCCCTCGCCGGGTGCGGCGAGCCGCTAGTTCGACACTGCCGCCGGCGACTGCGCGAGGTGCTCGCGTGCCGGGCGGAAGTGACCGATGACCGTGATCGGCTCGAACTCGACGACGATGGACTCGTCACTGACCTGCGGCACGGAGGCGCCGGCCGGCATAACGCTGGCCGCGGCCGAGGGCGGGCCACCAAACGCGGCGGCGATCAGGTCGCGCTCGTACGGTCCGAGCGCGGCGTAGCCCCATGCAGCGAAGGTCGCGAACAGACTCGCGGTCATGATGGTGGAGAGCGCGAATGCGCAGATCACCAGGAAATGATCGAAGAACTTCATGGCGCCTCCCGTGCAGCCTGGCGCGCGGCGTGCGATAGCCTTCGCCGTCGCGCGTGGAGCAATTGGCGATCAATCCGAAGCGGAAGAGCGGAATCATGGTTGCTCGCCTGGATATGGGTGGATGGAGCGTGCGGGCCGGGTGCGGCCGGCTGGTCCCGGCCCGAGCGCAGACGACGTCCTCTCATCCCGCCGTGTCGTCACGGAAGGGGCTGCGGATCTTCCGCACGGCGCGCTCCTCCGGCGCGGTCGCGAGATTGGTGCGCGCCTTGTCGGCGGGCTTGTCGTTCCCGGCCATGCTCCGCGTTTCCTTGTGGAAGTCGCCGAGCTCGCGGCGCTGAAATGCCGCGTACGATTCGCCGGTCCACTGGCTCATGCTGTTGTCGCCGCCGTCGCCGTCGGCGTATGTCGGTCCGGCACAACCCAGTGCGAGTCCGGCTGCGATCAACAAGACTCGATAGTGCTTGCTCATGGTCATCTCCTTCGTTCAAACTGCCTGCCAATGCGGACCGCAGGGGGCGGATCCGCTTCCGACCGGCCAACTGCGCCGGATTGCTGTTCCGCGGTGCTGCTCGTTGGATGGAACAGTAATCAGCTGAACGAAGCGAATCGTCACCCGTATGGGGGACCGGAATGGGCGAGGGTGAGTGCGTGCGGATGCGTCGCCACAGCGCGGCGAGGCACGCCCGGCTTCGACAGGACCGCAATGGCGCGACGCGAGGGTCGTCGTCGCGCGTCCAGGAAACAACCACGATCAACGCGACGGGAGAGCACGATGCGACTTGCCGTCATCGATGATCACCCGCTGGTGCGCGATGCAGTCGCAATGCTGGTTGCGTCGATCGCGGGGAACCACGCATCCAGGGGGTTCGAGACGCTCGAGAGCTTCGAGAGCGATCACGCGGCCGGATCGCGGTACGACCTGGTCCTGCTCGACCTCGGCCTGCCCGGGTTTGCCGGCCTCGAAGCGCTGGAGACCTACCGCGCGCGGCACGAGGACACGCCCGTCGTGGTGCTGTCGGCGCTGTGCGACCAGACCACCATCCTCGAGGCGCTCGACCTCGGTGCGATGGGATTCATCCCGAAGACGTCACGGCGCGAGGTGCTGGTGAGCGCGATCGAGCTCGTGGCCTCGGGCGGGATCTACGTGCCGCCGGAGGCCCTTGCCCGCACCGGCAGCACGGGATCGGCCGCGACGCCGGCGGCGCGCCCGGCCACGTCACCCGCGGACGAGCAGCGTGGCATGGGCATCGGCGCCGGTCTCACGTTGCGGCAGCGGGAAGTGCTCAACCTGCTGATCAAGGGCTTGCCGAACAAGCTCATCTGCCGCGAGCTCGACCTTTCCGCGAACACGGTAAAGAGCCACCTCAGCGCCATCTTTCGCGTGCTCGACGTGACCAATCGCACGCAGGCCGTGATCGCCGCACAGCGGCTCGGCATACGCGTCCGGTTCGGACCGGCGGACGCCGGCGCCAGCGAGCGGGAGCGCGTCCGCCCTTAGGCCAGGTGCGCCCCGTCGGGGCGGCGAGGAGTGTTGCCCGCGCCCGCCATCTGGGCGGACAGGGATGGTTGCCCGCCCCACCATGGGAGCGGGGATTGGTTGCGGACCGCCCATTTGGGTGATGCAATCCGACGCGAGGTCGGGAAACATCACCGCATGGCGATCGCTTCCCTCGGTGCCGAACTGGCTGGCAGTACCTGTCTGGCGGGGACCGTATGGCATTGCGCGAAAGCCTCGGCGACGCAACAGCGAGCGTTCCAGGCGAGCGCACGCGCGCCGCGGGGCAGGACGCGGACCAGCAGATCGTGATCGGGGAGCAGATCCGGCTCTTCTATCGCGCTTCGGCGCGGACGCCGTATGGCCTCTTCGTGCTGCTCGCGGTGCTGGCGCAGTTCAGCGCCGAGCACGTTCCTGGTGCATGGCCCTACCTGTGGGCGGTCGCGGTCGCCGGCATCTACGCCGTGCGCGGCGTGCTCACGCGGCGTGCGCTCGAAGAGCGTCTGGATGGCGAAGCGCTGCAGCACCATTGCCAGCTCATGCTGGCGCTGACGACGGCAGGGGGCGCGTCGGCCGGGGCCGGCATCCTGGCGTTTTTCCCGATGCTCTCGCCGGTGACGCAGGCGATCGTGACCATGCTGTGCGTCGGCTGGATCGCGGGTGCCGTGGGCATCAGCAGCGTCTACCCGCGCTTCTTCCTGCGCTACATCACGCCCTTCGGAGGCTGCCTGCTTGCGGCGTGGCTCCTCTTCGGCTTCGAGCATCGCTGGACGATCGTGTTCCTGCTGCTCCTCCTGATGCTGTACCTGTGGAAGACCACGCGCGAGATCGGCGCCAAGACCGAGGAGTCCATCCGGATCCGGTTCGAGAACGTCGATCTGCTGCAGGACATCGAGGCGCGGGGGCGCGAGATCGAGGAGGCATCGCAGGCCAAGTCGCGCTTCATGGCGGCTGCCAGCCACGACCTGCGGCAGCCGCTGATGTCGCTCAATCTCATCTACGGACGATTGCTGCGCGCGCCGGACCATGCCGATGCGATGAGCGTCGCAGCGAAGCTCAACACGCCGATCCAGACGCTGGAATCGATCCTCGACTCCCTGGTCGAGATCTCGCGCCTCGATTCCGGCGCGGTCATCCCGCATCACGACACGGTCGATCTCGAGTCCTTCGCGCGCGGCCTGGACGAAGAGTTTGTGCCGCGCGCCACCGCATCCGGAGTCGCCTGGCACGTGGACGCCGATCCCGGATCGGCGGTCTTCGACAGTCACCTGGCCGCCCGCGTGCTGCGCAACCTCATCGACAACGCCTTCAAGTTCACGACGGCCGGATCGATCCACGCAACGGTTCGAAAGGACACGCACGGCACGCTGCGTTTCGAGGTGACGGACACCGGGTGCGGCATTCCGGAAGCGCACATCGACCACGTCTTCGACGAGTACTTCCAGGTCGAGAACCCGCACCGGGCCCGTGCCGGCGGCCTCGGCCTGGGACTCGCGATCGTCAAGCGCCTGGTCGGCGTGCTCGGCGGCAGCATCCGCGTGCACTCCGTCGAAGGCCGCGGGACCACGTTCGAAGTGGCCATCCCCACGGGTGCTTCCCATGTTGCAGGAACTACGCCGTCGCCGCAGGAGGAAGTCGCTGCAACGGTGCGGGGCCGCGAGCTCAAGCTGCTGTTCGTGGAAGACGATCCCGACCTGCAGGACGCCATCGCGTTGTGGGCCGAGGGGGGCAAGGCGGGCGTCCTGTTCGCGACCGATGCCACCGAGGCACTTGCACTCGCTGCGAGCGTGATCGCCGGCCTGGACATCGTGGTTTCCGATTACCGGCTGCCGGGGAGCATGAACGGCATGCAGGTGATCCGCGCCCTGCGCGAACGCCGGTCCGATCTGCCGGCGATCCTGCTGACGGGCGATGCGACGGCGGACCTGGCGGAAGAGGCACGACGGAACGGCGTGTCGTACATGGCGAAGCCGGTGTCCGCAGAGCGCCTCGAGCAGGAAATTCGACGTGTGGTGGCAGGTGGAGGCCGATTCGTTCCCAATCTGGAGGTGCGCGATGTTTAGGCTCAGCGAGAAGTTCGAGGTCCTTGCCGAAAGCGTCGGATCCACGCCGATACCCCTCCGATCGAAGACGCGTCGCCGCGACCCGAGGCGTGTTTCGACGTCGTGATCGTCGGCTCGGGTTACGGCGGTGCGGTCGCCGCCGCGCGCCTGGCGGGTCTGACCCGGAAGCGACGGGATTGGCGATCTGCGCGTGGTCGTGCTGGAACGCGGCAAGGAGTGGCTGCCGGGCGACTTTCCCGAAAGCATCGCCGAACTCCCGCGCGCGATGCACGTGCAGCAGTCGCGCGAGCGGCGCGGCCCTGGGGCCGACGGACGCGCTGTTTCGCGTCTACGCCAATGGCGACGTCTCCGCCGTGGTCCATTCCGCGCTGGGCGGCGGATCGCAGGCCAATGCGAGCGTCGCCGAACGTGCGGACCCCGCCGTGTTCCGGCGCGATCCCTGGCCATTCGAGCTGAAGCGCGACGCGGGCGAGAATCCGGAACGCTTCGCGAAGTACCAGCGACGCGCGGAGCGGCTCCTCGGTCTCACCCGGCGAACGACGGACGCGCAACGCTACACGAAGCAGGAACGGTTCGCGAGTCTCGCCGCGGCGATGCGCACGCGCGCGGCGGACGCGAACCACCTCGATCGCGACCCGCGCCCCGTCAGGATCGCGGTCCACAGGCCGGATTCGCGCAACCCGACAGTGCGCCCGGATCCGACGACGACCTGATGGCAACCAACCGGTTCGGCGTCAGTCGGCATCCCTGCATCGGCTGCGGCAACTGCGTGGCCGGCTGCAATTACCACGCGAAGAACACGCTGGCCACCAATTACCTGCCCATCGCCAGGCAGCGTGGCGCCGAGATCTACACGGAAGCCCACGTCGCGCACGTCGAGCGCGTCACCAGCGACCGCATTCCCTACCGGTGGCATCGTCCGCGTCCTGCCGACGGATGCCGAGAAGCGCCCGGAACGGCGCCGCAGGAAGGATCAGGCGACCCTGTACGCGAACGTCGTCATCCTCGCGGCGGGTACGTTCGGCAGCACCGAAATCCTGTTGCGCTCGAAGAAGCAGGGCCTCTCCTTGTCCAAGGCCATCGGGTCCCGGTTCTCGGCGAATGGTGATGGCCTGCACTTCCGGTATTGCGAGGATGACCAGGTCAACGCGGTTGCCGGCTTCGACGACGGACGTCCCGTCGGTCCGACCATCACGCACATGTTCGACGGACGCGGGGGGCCAGGTCCGCTGGAGAATCAGGTCGTCGTGCAGGACGGTGCGATCCCGCGTGCGCTCGCGGAGGTGTTCGGCGAGATCGTCACCACCGGCGGACTGCTGGCCGAGCTGGGGGAATTTCGAACGCGGGTCGACAAGGCCGCGCGGACCGACGCGCTCGCCGTGTCTCCGGACGCGTTGAAATGCACGCAGGTGCTGCTCGCGATGGGGCATGACTCTGCGGCCGGAAAGCTCGAGCTCGATGCGCTGACCAACGAGCTCGACGATCCCGGCTTCAAGCCGGTGCGCGTCTCCTGGCCGGTGCGCGATGGCGAAGCTTGCGACGATGCGCAGGCGGAGCTGCTCACGCTGCCCGAGCGCGGCGGCGTATCGCTCGTCGATCCGATCGGCAGGCCGCTGCCGCGTGCCTTGACTTCCGTGCTCACGACAGTTCCCAAGGGTCCTCGCCTGACGGTGCATCCGCTCGGCGGTTGCCCGATGGCGGATGGCAGCGATCGCGGCGTGGTGAATCACAAGGGGCAGGTGTACGTCGGTTCGCCGCGAACAGCGACGACGGCGCTGCGCGCGTCGCGGCGCCCGAGCGGAGCGGTGCAGCCACAGCGCAGGCAGGACGAGAGCCCTCCGGACCCCGTGCATCCGGGTCTGTACGTGCTCGATGGGTCGATCATCCCGACTTCGCTGGGCATCAACCCGTCGCTCACCATCACCGCGCTGGCGGAGCGCGCGATCGACTTGCTGCGGAACGAAGAGGGTTGGACGCGCGACGCCACGGTGCGCGCAGCGATGCCGCAGCCGGCGTCCGGCAAGTCCGACAAACCGGAGGCCTTGAAGCCGCCGCGGGAGGTGTAGCGCACGCGGCCACCGGTGCGAGAGCCGTTGTGGCCGAAGGTCGAGATCGAGTTGCGCGAGCGCCTGCGTCTGACGGTGGATGGAGCGATCTCCGGACTGGTACGACATCCTGGCGCGAAGCCGAGGAGGGGCGCCGCGAGTATCGTCCTCGATCTCGAGTACGTCGTGCACGACATCCACGACATGCTGCACGCACGCGGGTCGACCGATGATCCCGGCAGCTCGCCGCCTCACCCTCAAGCAAGGACGCCTGTCCTGGCGGAGGACCAGTCGCAGCTCATCCTCGGGTCGCGCTACACCGAGATCAAGGCCATCGACGTGACGGGGCACGATGGACTTCTTCGTGCCCGAGCCCGCGAGCGGCGTCACGCAGACATTGCGTGGCCTCGTTTCATGGTGGAAGGTTCGCGGCAGGATCGAAGTGCTACGGGGCATCGACGCGATGTTTTCGCGCCGCGCGGCGGGTCGCAACGGCATGACGGACCTCTTCGCGAAGCTGAGCATCGTGCCGGTCGCCTGTCACGCCGGCGAGCACCGACAGGTTCGTTACGACCTCCGGTTCGAGTCCGGTGGGAGACCGTACCATCTCGGCGGCTCCAAGATCGTGGCCTTCGACGAGGAGGTGAATGCCTGGCGGTCGATGCTCGAGTTCGACGCGCGAGTGGTGGAACGGGGGCCGCAGGACAGCGTGGGACGGCTGGTCACGGAAGGCAGGTTTGCGCTCGACGTCGTCGACCTCCTGCGCGATCGGCTTCCGGCCATCATCGAGGAACCGGATGCCGTGTCCGGGCTGATGGCCATGGCGTCGTTCGGCGCGTATTTCGCCCGCATGATGTTTGCCATCCAGTTGTTCCGGTTCCAGGCGCCGGACTACCCTGCGCGGCAACGGCATCGAGCCGCGGCGGCGCACCGCCAAGCGGCTCGACGGGTGTCGCGGGCCCGAATTCCATACGGTGCAAGGTGCAAGCGCGCCACGGCCCCATCTGCGCCGGCGGCGGCGCAAGCCGGCTCGAGGGGGTCGATCCCGAGCTCGAGCTCCTGCTGACGCGCTACCGCCGCTCGCGGGATCCACAGGACCTTTCCCGTGATGCTCTTCCCCGGCTTCGCCGCCTCGTCGCTGCAGTTAGCACGACGGCGGCGATCGACCAGGGTGCCGCAACCTGCCACAAGTCCTGTGCGCGCAAGGTTTCGACGTCTGGGTGGCCGATGTCCGAACGTCTTCCGCGTTGCCGACCTGCGAGTTCCAGTGGGACTTCGACACGGTAGCCGCGGTCGACGTGCGAACCATGGTCGAGACGCGTGCTGCGAGATCGCGAACGCCCCGAGGTGCATCTCCTGGGACATTGCATGGGTGGCGCGATGTCTCGATGGCCGTGCTGGCGGCAACCGCCGCTTCAGGTCGAGCTGCCCGGCGGGTCGACCGTTGCGTTGCGCGACTGCGTCCAGTCGTACGTGTTCTCGCAGGTGACACCCTTCGTGGTGGCGTCGGCGGCGAACTCGCTGCGTGCCGAGCTCATCGCCACGCTGCGTGACGCGCTCGGGATTTCGTCGGTCCACCCGACGGTGGATCGTCCACCGATCGTAATCGAGGCGCTGTTCGACCGCATCGCGTGGTCCTGTCCGATCCCGCGAGGCTTCCAGCTACCCGTTCACGATGGAGGAAGCACCGACGTCGGACGATCAAGCGGCTGAGCGCGATGCTGGGCGTGATGTGGCTGCGCAAGAACGTCAGCTCGGAGATGCGGCACGCACTCGGCGACTGCTACGGGCCGGGCAATCTGTCGACGTTCTGGCAGATCATGCACTTCGCGCGCAGCGGCCGCGTGGTCGATCGCGAGGCGCGCAACAGCTACGCCGACGGACCCGCACCTGCGCCAGGTGTTCGCGCGCGCGCCGGCCCTCGTCGTGCATGGCGAGCAGTCGCAGATGTTCGACCCGCGCGGGTTCCGAGCAATTCGTCTCGCATGTCAACGTATTGTTCGGCTATCCGGTAACCCGCCACTCGCGTTCTATGTCGGCCTGCGCGATTATGGACATTTCGATCCGATCATCGGCATGAATGCGCACCGTGACGTGCACGCGCCAATGGCCGCGTTCATTGTCCGGGCGGAGGCTGCCACCCGCATGCTGCGCAGTCGTTGCGAAGGGGGACGGGTCGGCGCGCCGTCGCCGGTGGCGCCGACGCCGACGGCGATGCGTGTGGTCCTGCTCGCCGCGAGTCGGGCCGTTCGTGGGCTGGGTCCGGGGTGTGCCGGACCAGCACCCTGCGCAGCGCACCGCCCGCATCGCATTCGATCTCAACTGCGAGAGCACCGCGAGTCAGCCGCACTGGACTGTTCCTGCTCATGGAGCGTCGGCGACGGCGCCAAGCCGACCTTCCGCGCAGGCTGGCGGGTCGCGCCGCAGCACACCGTGTTCGACGACATGGCGTCGATCGCCGTCGCGGATATTCCCCTGTCCGACGGCCACCCATGCCGGGTGCTCTGCCTGGGCGAGTACCACGCGCCAGACCGCGTGATCGACACGCCATCGTTTCCGCTGGTGCCATGGACGGACGAAGCGCAGATACCCGTCTTCCTCGACCCCCCGGATCGTGCCGGGATGCCGACTGCAAGAGCGCCGTCGATCCCTGATCCGCGCACCAAGCTCGGCCCGGCCGGTGTCGTGCTGTACGGGGACCAAGTGGATCTGCATCTCGACTCCGTGGAAGCGGACGGTGGCGCAACGGATGCATCGGCCAACAAGGAAGCCACGGGGAAGGAAGCATCGGCCAGGGCCTCCTTCGTCGCGATCTCCCCGGAGGACCTGCTGGAGTTCGCAGACTATCTCAATGGTGTGAAGATCCTCCGCCGCTGAGCCGAAAGAGATCGAGGGAGCGACGGTGCACATTCCCGGCGAGAGAAGCGGCACCATGCTGGAATTCGCATTGGCGTCCTGCATGTCCCCGGGCACGCCATTCGATCACGGCCGGTCCGACGCGGTGCTCGGCAAGCTGCTGGAGGATGCGCGCCGCCCGGATGGCCCCGAATTGGCGCTGTTCGTCGGCGACCAGGTCTATCTCGACGACAACGCCGACCTGTTCGTGACCGGCACGCCGAAGGAGTATTTTTTTAAGCGCTACCGCGATGCATTCGGGCTTCCCAGCCTGAGCGCGCTCATGCGGCGGCTGCCTGTCTACATGGCGCCAGACGACCACGAGATCTTCGACAACTTCAACGGTCGCAGCGGTCTGCCCAAGGCTTCGCAGCAACAGGTGCAGTCCTGCATCATGGCGTTCGACGCATTCCAGGGCTCGCACGGCCCCGCATCCATCCTCCTGCCGGGGGTCCAGCAGCAGCCCGGAAGCCACTGGTATGCGTTCGAAGCGCACGGCTATCCGTTCTTCGTGATGGATACGCGATTTGAGCGCGAGCGAAGGGCGAATCGATTCGTGTCGCCGGAGCAGCTTGACGCGCTGTGTGCATTCCTGAAGGAGCACAAGACCCGGGCCAAGTTCGTGGCATCCGGAAGCATTCTCTTCCCGATTCTCGAGTCCACGGCCGCGAACCCGCAGGTCTGCGCCGTGAGCGACGACTCGTGGCTGGGTTATCCCGAGGCGGCTCTCCAGGTGCTTCGGTTCATCAAGACCGAGGGGATCGACAACACGATTTTTCTCGCCGGCGATGCGCATTGCTCACTGTTCACGCGCGTCGAAATCGCGGCAGCCGACGACACCACGACATTGCATGCATGGTCGATCGTCAGCAGTGGTGTCTACACGCCCTATCCATTCGCGAACAACAAGCCGCAGGACTACGTGCTGGATTCGCACTCCCTGCCGGCAGGATCGTGGGTGAGCACCCAGCTCGGCGGAGTGTCATGGCGCACCGTGCAGTCGTTCGACAAGAGCTGCTACGCCATCGTCCGTGTAGACAATCAGCCGGCTACGCAGCTTGCGGTCCATTTCGAGGGCATGCACGACCATGCGTCCGGCTTCGACCGGGCGGACGCAACGGAGGCGCCGTGGGCGCGCCGCGTCGCCTGACTTCCGTCGCACGAGCGACGACGCGCCGGAAGCGAAGCGCGCGAGCGCAGCGTGCCATGCGTGGCGTCAGCGCGAGCCAGCGTGATCCATCACGCCGTGCGCGGCTGAAGGCACCATGCCGTCCAGAGCGCCGCCGCCGCATCCACGAATCCGAACGGCAGAAGCAGCCATGGCGCGACGTGCGTCGCCACCAGGGCGGCGAACACGAACGGCACTGCCAGGCGCACCTCGACGGTCCAGCGCAGGAAGGCGCGCATCTCCGCGCGGGCGGCGCGGCAGTAGTAGTACCCGAAGAACACCATGAACATGCCCGCGACGCGAAGCCACGGCTCGGCCGTGGGCTGCAGTCCCATGACACCGAGCACGGCGTTGGGTGCGACGAGGACTGTGCCGCCGAAAACGATCAGGTAGAGCCCGAAGATAAATACACTGCGTGCAGCACGGCTCATGGGTGCTCCCTGTCTCGCACGGGCCGCCGCTGCACTTCCGGTGGGCTGCGGGGAGCGCTGCCAACCGATGACGTGAGCGGGCGGTGACCACGCGTGCTCCGGGATTCTATTCTGCAGTGGCGCCTTGTGCGTCAGGCGCCGTACATGGCGGTCCTGCGCAACGCCGCGATGCTCACGAGCAATGGACGACGAACAACGAGGAGATCGCCATGCAGATCGACCGCTCGACCGTCGCTGTCCTCTTTGCAGCACTCCTGACCATTCCCTCGACCGCAGGCGCCGTCGATTTCCCGTCCACCAGCGATCTGCGCGTCCGGTGGAACACCACCGCCACGATCGGTACGGGCATCCGGGTCGAGCATCCGGATCCCATGCTGATCAAGCGTGCCAACGCTCCGTTCTCCGGAGTTCCCACTGCCTACGGCGGCGGAGCCGACGACTCCAACCTCAATTTCCCGGACACGAACGACGTGTTCTCGACGGTCGCCAAGGCGTTCACCGATCTCGACATCCGTTATCGCAACGTCGGAGCGGTGATCCGCGCCAAGGGGTGGTACGACGAGCAGCTCGCGCGACACGGCGTGCCGCACGGAAATGCCAACAACGCGCTACGCCCCCGGCGCGAAGCTCAGCGATGCGGGCTTCGAGCCCGAGGCACGCTTCTCCGGAGCGGCTCTATCGGCCGCGTTCCTTTACGGCACGACGAAGCTGGGCGACGCAAGCTTCGACGTTCGGGTGGGCGAGCAGCCCGTGCTGTCCGGTATCGGTATCGCGCGCTTCATGCGCGGGATGACCATCAACATGCCCGTCGACGTGCCCGCATTCCGGCGGCCCGGCTACATCGAGCCCACGCTCCTCCCCGTGACCGGTTCCATGTGGCGCTACACGCACACGGCGATCGAGCGTGCGCCCCAGGGGCCGGTCGTTCATTTCGACGAGGACGAGGCGAAACTGTGGCTGCCCCTCGGCGCGCAAGCCGGGTACTGGGATCCGGAAACGCCACGCCCCGTGGGTGCGGTCACGGCCGGCGTCACGCTGGGTGCGACGGGTGTGTCCCTGACGGGGTTCTATCAGTACGAGTGGCGGCCAACGGTGGGTGCGCCCTGTGGAACGTACTTCACCGCCAATGACGTCAATACCGATCCGTCGACGAGCCATACCTGCAATGCCGTCGAGATCGGCCAGGTGGTGGGCACTTCGCTCCTGACGGAACGCGAGGCGCTGGCGCAGGGCCGCTTCATCCGCATGATCGACGAACGCCAGGCGCGCGACAGCGGGCAGTACGGGATCAACGTGTGGGTGCCGCTGGCGGTGGCCGGCGACGCGAAGCCGCAGCTCGGCTTGCATTACCTCAGCGTCCACAGCACGGCGCCGTCGCTCGATGGCATTCGCGGTGCGCCCGGTCAGCTCTACGACTTCCAGCCCACGCCCGTGCGTGGGCGATGGGTGTATCCGGAAGACGTGCGCACGTTCGGTATCTCCGTGCGCACGGCGTGGCCCAATCGTCCGTGGCTTGCCGCCGCCGAGCTTTCGTACACCCCCAACGCACCGGCGCAGATCAACGCCAACGATCTCCTGTTCGGCAGCGTCTCCGCGGGCGCCGGACCCGCCGGCGCGCGCGTCGCGAGCGTGGCGATCGGCGACGAAGTGCAAGGCTACGATCGCGTGCACAAGACGCAGCTCGTCATGAACGGCGGCGCATTCGTGCCGCCGCTGAAGGGCGATGGCGTGCCGCGCTGGCTCAACTGGGAGTACGGCTTCCTGTTCGCCGAAATAGGCGCCCAGTGGGCCGACCTCGCCGGAGCGAGCTCGGGATTGCGCTATGGTCGCGCATTCATGTACGGCATCGCCCCCGCCCCGGGCATACCGTCGACGCAGACAGCGTGCGTGCTGACGCCCGGCAACGCGGGCTGCGACAACGACGGCTACTTCACCCGCTTTTCATGGGGGTACCGATTGAAGGCGCTGCTCAACATCCCCACCGGCACGGTCGAGTGGAAGCCGAGCATCACGTGGGCGCACGACGTGAAGGGCTACTCGATCGACAACCAGCTGAACGAAGGCCGGCGCTCGTTCGAATTCGCCTTGCGCGCCGAATGGCCGCGCTTCGACTACGGGGCGCGGTTGCCCGCGGCGGGCTATTTCACCGAGGTCAAGTACGTGGGCTACGCCAATCGCGCGAAGTTCGACGGGTTGCGCGACCGCGACAACGTCATGGTGACAGGAGGCATCACCTTCTGAGCAGGACGCGGGTCGCTCACCAATACCGCAGCGCCGCACCGAACAACGACTTCAGCTCGGCGCGGTCGACATCCTTCGGGGCGTTTCTGATCACGCGGTACTGCGGCTCCGCGCCGGATGCGAGCGCCTCGAGATGCGTCTGGTCGAAGCCCAGGGCCGAGATGCCGTTGGGCATGGCGGTGGCGCGCATGAGATCGATGACGCGACCGGCGAGTACCTCGCCGGCATCGGCGTTGGTTGCGCCACGCGCCTCGGCGCCGAGACAGTGCGCGCCGTGCAGATGACGCTCCGGACACGCGGACGCGGTGAAGCGCCACACCGATGGGTTGTTGAGCACGACCGCCATGCCGTGCGGCACGAGGCTCTTGCCCTCGGGGTAACCGGCCACGTGCCAGTCGCGCGTGAGGCCCGACACCGCGTACGACAGGCCGTGCGGCGAGATGGCATCCGGCCGCGTTGAAGGCGATGCCCGCAAGCATGGCGGCGTACATCATCTCCGTGCGCGCTTCGCGATCCGAGGCGTCTTCGACGGCGCGCACGAGGTACTTGCCGACGTTCTTGAGGGCCTCGGTCGCGAGCATGTCCGAGAACGGGTTGGCACCCTGCGACACCGGTCGCTGTACGCCCTTGGCCGGGTTCAGCCGGCGCGGCCACGCGCGTGCGGTGATCGATTCCAGCGCGTGGCTCATGCAGTCGAACCCGCTCGCCGCGACGGCGTTGCGGGGCAGGCTTGCGGTCACGTCGGGATCGATGAGCGCGATCGTGGGGATCAGCCGCCGCGAGATGATGCCGGTCTTCGCATTGATCGAGCGCAGGCTGAAGATCGCGATCCCGGTCGTTTCCGACCCCGTACCCGACGTCGTGGGACAGGCGATGTGCGGCTTCACCGGCCCGGGGACACGCTGCCCCGCGCCGATGGGCGCGTTCACGTACGTCATGAAGTCCGCAGGATGCGAGGCGTACAGGTTCGCGGCCTTGCACGTGTCCATCACCGAGCCGCCGCCTACCGACACGTAGCCGTCGAAGCGGCCGTCGGCCGCGAAGCGCGACGCATCCTGGAACGATGCGTCGGTCGGCTCGATGCTCACGTCGCTGTAGACCGTGGCCTCGATGCCCGCTTCGCGCAGGGCATCACGCACCTTGGCCACGTGCGGGCCATCGCGCAGATAGGGGTCGGTGAACAGCGCGACGCGGCGCAAGCCCAGCTCGCGCGCCTGCTCGCCGGCCTCGGCGAGAACACCCGCGCCGAACGTGAAGGTCGGCATCCCGACGGTGAAACCGCGATCGCTGCCTTCGACCAGCGCGAAATCGGCGTGACAACATCCCATTGCAATTCTCCTTCAGGCAGGCGGTCCTGCCAGGTCACGCCGCAGCCGCAGACTCCAGGATCAGGTCCGCGGCCTTCTCGGCGACCATGATGACCGGCACGTTGGTGTTGCCGGATACCGGTGTCGGCATGATGCTGCAATCGACCACGCGCAGTCCCGCGATTCCGTGCACCGCGAGACGCGCGTCGACCACCGCGGTCGGATCGGAAGCGGGCCCCATCCGGCAGGTGCCGGAGGGGTGAAAGATGGTCGCGCCGTGATTGCGCGCGAATTCGAGCAGGTCGTCGTCGGATTGCGCCTCGGGCCCCGGCCGGTATTCGCCGACGACGTAGGGCGCGAGACCGCGCGTCGCCGCAAGCTGCCGCGCAAAGCGGAGGCCGCGAACGAGGGTCGCGCGATCGGTGTCCGTCGACAGGTAGTTCGGCTGCATCGCCGGCGCATCGAGGGGGGCGCTCGACTTCATGCGCACGAAGCCGCGCGACTCCGGCCGCAACTGGCACACCGACATCGTGAATCCCGGAGAACGTGTGCACGGGCGAGCCCGCCATGTCCGACGATAGCGTCGCGATGTGGAACTGCACGTCCGGACGGTCCAAGCGCGCGATCCGTGCGCACGAAAATGCCGCCCTGGTTGATGCCGATGGCCATCGGGCCGCTGCGCGTCAGCACGTAGCGCATGCCCATCGCGAGAGTGCGCCAGCGGGAGCGGAGCACGTCGTTGGTCGTGATCGGCTTGGTGCAGCGGAAAATCACGCGCGCCTGAAGATGATCCTGCAGGTTCTCCCCCACGCCGGGCAGCGCGTGCCGCACCGGAACGCCGAAGCGCTGCAGCAGGTCGGGCGCGCCGATGCCCGAGAGCTGGAGGAGCTGCGGCGAGCGCAAGGCCCCCGCCGCAAGGATGACCTCGCGCCGCGCAAGCGCCGTCACGTCGCGGCCGTCTTGCCGGTACACCACGCCGGCTCGCGCGGCGGCCGTCGAGCGTCACCTGCATCGCCTGCGCGTTCACCTCGACCGCGAGATTCGGTCGCTTGCGCGCGGGCCGCAGGTAAGCGACCGACGTGGAGCACCGGAAGCCGCGCCGTGTGGTGAGCTGGTAATACCCGGCGCCTTCCTGGCGCGCGCCGTTGAAATCGTCGTTGCGCGGAACGTCGAGCTCCGCGCAGCCGGCGATGATGGCCTCGATCAGCTCATGCCGCGTGGGGATGTCCGATGCCCAGAGCGGGCCGTCGGCCCCATGCCACTCGTTGGCCCCCCGCACGTTGTGCTCGAGCTTGCGGAAATAGGGCAGCACATCGCGGAAGGACCATCCGGGATTGCCGCGCGCCGACCACTCGTCGTAGTCCTCGGGCTGGCCGCGGATGTAGATGAGGCCGTTTATGGAGCTCGAACCGCCCAGCGTCTTGCCGCAGGGCCAGTAGACCTGCCGGCCATTCATGTTCGGCTCGGGCTCGGTCTTGAAGCACCAGTTCACGTCCGGATTGAACATCGTCTTCGCGTACCCGATGGGGACGTGGATCCACGGGTAGCGATCCGTCGGTCCCGCCTCGAGGAGCAGGACCGAATGGCGCCCGTCGGCGCTCAACCGGTTGGCGAGCACGCAACCGGCCGAGCCGGCACCGACGATGATGTAGTCGAAGGTCGAGATGGACATGTCGCAGGCGACCGTTTCGCGGCCGCTTCACGCGCTGGAGTTTATAGAAAATGCCCGCGTCCGGCCGCCCGGGACGTCGGCGGTGCCGTTCGCGTAAAATCCGTCGCTGCCGCGCCGCCGCGGGACTTGGCGTTGCTTTCGTTGTGAATCAGCATCTTGGTGCCTCAGGGCGTGCCCCATCGGTCACCGTCCGTGCTATCGCTTCCACCCCGGAATTTGCGCACGTCCCCTCGACTTGCTATCATTGCGAGTTTCCGTCGGAGGGGTTCCCGAGCGGTCAAAGGGAGCAGACTGTAAATCTGCCGGCTCTGCCTTCGAAGGTTCGAATCCTTCCCCCTCCACCAACAACGAGAAGGAACAGGACCGCGGAACGGCGCACCCGGCAAAGTCGAACAGGCATCGCGGGTGTAGCTCAATGGTAGAGCAGAAGCCTTCCAAGCTTATGACGAGGGTTCGATTCCCTTCACCCGCTCCAATTCGCAAGCGTCCACCGGGCGCTTGCGAATTGGAAGTCAGCAAGGCGCAGCAGCAGTGACGCGCAGCAGGGCTCGCCGCAAGGCGCACTGAACTGAGCGGACCGAGCCCATGTAGCTCAGTGGTAGAGCACTCCCTTGGTAAGGGAGAGGTCGCGCGTTCAATCCGCGCCATGGGCACCATCGACCGGCCTGGCCGGTGCTTGCGGGCAGCAGCGCCTGCCCGCGGATCGCGGCGCCAGGCGCAATACCGTACCGAACAGACGTCGGAAGGAGTCTCAAGACATGGCCAAGGGCAAATTCGAGCGGACGAAGCCGCACGTGAACGTGGGGACGATTGGGCACGTGGACCACGGCAAGACGACGCTGACGGCGGCGATGACGCTGGTGCTGTCGAAGAAGTTTGGTGGCGAGGCGAAGGCCTACGACCAGATCGATGCGGCGCCGGAGGAGAAGGCGCGGGGGATCACGATCAACACGGCGCACGTGGAGTACGAGACGGCGAAGCGGCACTACGCGCACGTGGACTGTCCGGGGCACGCCGACTACGTGAAGAACATGATCACGGGTGCGGCGCAGATGGACGGGGCGATTCTGGTGGTGAGCGCGGCCGACGGGCCGATGCCGCAGACGCGCGAGCACATCCTGCTGGCGCGCCAGGTGGGGGTGCCGTACATCATCGTGTACATGAACAAGGCCGACATGGTCGACGACAAGGAGCTGCTTGGAGCTCGTCGAGATGGAGGTGCGGGAGCTGTTGTCGAAGTACGAGTTTCCCGGGGACGACACGCCGATCGTGATTGGTTCGGCGAAGCTGGCGCTGGAAGGCGACAAGAGCGAGATGGGCGAGGGCTCGATCATGAAGCTCGCCGACGCGCTGGACAGCTACATTCCGCAGCCGGAGCGGGCGATCGACGGGCCGTTCCTGATGCCGGTGGAGGACGTGTTTTCGATCTCGGGCCGGGGCACGGTGGTGACCGGGCGGGTGGAGCGCGGGATCGTCAAGGTGGGTGACAACCTGGAGATCGTGGGGTTGAAGCCGACGCTGCAGACGGTGTGCACGGGGGTGGAGATGTTCCGCAAGCTGCTCGACCAGGGGCAGGCGGGGGACAACGTCGGGGTGCTGTTGCGTGGCACCAAGCGGGAGGAAGTCGAGCGTGGCCAGGTGCTGGCGAAGCCTGGCTCGATCACGCCGCACACCAAGTTCAGTGCCGAGGTGTACGTGCTGTCGAAGGAGGAGGGCGGGCGGCACACGCCGTTCTTCCAGGGCTACCGGCCGCAGTTTTATTTCCGCACGACGGACGTGACGGGCAGTGTGGAGCTGCCGTCGGGGACGGAGATGGTGATGCCTGGTGACAACGTGTCGATCACGGTGACGCTGATTGCGCCGATTGCGATGGAAGAGGGGTTGCGTTTTGCCATTCGCGAGGGTGGGCGCACGGTGGGTGCCGGGGTGGTGGCGAAGGTCATCGAGTAGTCGGCAGTCAGCTGTCAGCCTGGCTGTCAGCGAGCGCGCGCGGCCAAGACGGCAGCACATCACATCAACGAGATTTTGCTGAAAGCTGATTGCTGGAAGCGGACAGCTGAATAGGCCAGTAGCTCAATTGGCAGAGCGGCGGTCTCCAAAACCGCAGGTTGGGGGTTCGATTCCCTCCTGGCCTGCCCTGACGCGATGCGGCGCGGGGCGGCAATGACCGGGTTCCGGTCGAATTGAAGGATACGAGTGGCAACTGAAGCGGCAAAGACGGGCACGGTCGACAAGGTGAAGATCGTGCTCGCCGTGGCATGCGTGGTGGCAGGCGTGTGGGGTTATTACCACTTCGCCGAGATCGCCCTCGTGCTGCGTGTGCTCATGGTGCTGGGCGGGCTGGTCGCGGCGGGCGTCGTCGCGTACATGTCCGTGCCCGGCAAGCAGTTCTTCGCCTTCGCCCAGGAATCGTGGCAGGAGGCCCAGCGGGTCTCGTGGCCGACGCGCAAGGAAACCGTGCAGACCACCGCGATCGTGTTCGCGTTCGTCGTCGTCATGGCGCTGTTCCTTTTCTCCGTCGACTCGACACTCGCCTGGATCGTGAAGCTGGTTACCGGAAGAGGCGAATGATGTCCAAGCGGTGGTTCGTCGTCCACGCCTATTCGGGGTTCGAGAAGAGCGTGCAGCGCGCCCTGGTGGAGCGCATCAAGCGCTCGGGCATGCAGGAGCAGTTCGGCCAGATCCTCGTGCCGGTCGAGGAGGTCGTCGAGATGAAGAGCGGCCAGAAGGCGATCTCCGAGCGCAAGTTCTTCCCGGGTTACGTGCTGGTCGAGATGGAGATGACCGACGACACGTGGCACCTGGTGAAGAGCACGCCCAAGGTGACCGGCTTCGTCGGGGGCTCGCAGAACAAGCCCACGCCGATCACGCAGAAGGAAGTGGATGCGATCCTGCAGCAGGTGCAGGAAGGCGTCGAGAAGCCGCGCCCGAAGGTGCTGTTCGAGATGGGCGAGGCGGTGCGGGTGAAGGAAGGCCCGTTCACCGATTTCCACGGCAACGTGGAGGACGTGAATTACGAGAAGAGCAAGCTTCGCGTGTCGGTGACGATCTTCGGTCGCTCGACGCCCGTGGAGCTCGATTTCTCGCAGGTCGAGAAGGCGTAACCATCGTCTGCATTCCGGCCGGGGCTTCGCCCTCGGTACGAAATGCCGAGTGTGTTGGACGAAACGGGGAGGGCATCGCTTTCGAGCGGCCCGCTTGAACCCACTGGAGAACTGGAATGGCAAAGAAAATCGTCGGCTTCATCAAGCTGCAGGTGCCGGCCGGGAAGGCAAACCCGAGCCCGCCGATCGGCCCGGCGCTGGGTCAGCGCGGCCTCAACATCATGGAATTCTGCAAGGCGTTCAACGCCCAGACGCAGAAGGTGGAACCGGGCCTGCCGATCCCGGTGGTCATCACCGCGTACGCGGACAAGAGCTTCACCTTCGTGATGAAGACGCCGCCCGCGACGGTTCTCATCAAGAAGGCGGCCAAGGTTGAGAAGGGCAGCCAGCGCCCCCACACTGACAAGGTTGGCAAGCTGACACGCGCGCAGGCCGAGGAGATCGCGAAGGCGAAGATGCCCGATCTCACCGCCGCCGAGCTCGATGCCGCCGTGCGCACCATCGCGGGCAGCGCCCGCAGCATGGGCATCACGGTCGAAGGAGTGAAGTGATCATGGCGACCGAAAAGCAACCCAAGCTCTCCAAGCGCGTGACGGCGGTGCGTTCGAAGGTCGATCGCAGCAAGGCCTATCCGGTCGACGAAGCGCTCAAGCTCGTCAAGGAAACGGCCACCGCCAAGTTCAACGAGTCGATCGACGTGGCCGTCAATCTCGGCGTCGATGCCAAGAAGTCGGACCAGACGGTCCGCGGCTCGGTCGTGCTGCCCGCGGGCACGGGCAAGTCGGTGCGCGTGGCGGTGTTCGCCCAGGGCGACAAGGCCAAGCTCGCGCAGGACGCCGGCGCGGACATCGTCGGGTTCGACGATCTCGCGGCGCGGGTGAAGGAAGGCTTCATGGATTTCGACGTGGTCATCGCCACGCCGGATGCGATGCGCGTCGTCGGTCAGCTCGGCCAGATCCTCGGCCCGCGCGGCCTGATGCCCAACCCGAAGGTGGGCACGGTCACGCCGGACGTGACCCTGGCGGTCAAGAACGCCAAGGCTGGCCAGGTGCAGTACCGCACCGACAAGGGCGGCATCGTGCAGTGCACGATCGGCCGCGCGTCGTTCGAGGCCGACCAGCTCAAGACGAACCTCATGGCATTGATCGAGGCGCTCAACAAGGCGAAGCCGTCGGGCTCGAAGGGCGTTTACCTGCGCAAGGTGAGCGTGTCGAGCACGATGGGCGCGGGCGTGCGCGTGGACACCACGAGCTTCACCCAACCGGCAGCACATTGAGGAACCGGTCAGGTCGAAACCTGACCCACAAGTGATTTGCAGCAATTTTGAGGGAACGCCGGCGGTGCATTGCCGGCGGGCCGTCAAAGACCGCGGGAGCGCAAGCTCAAAACGGAAGAGGTGGACAGGCAACTCGGGTTCGATTCTGACCCTCGGTCCTGTTTTCCGATGCCGATCCAGCGTAGATGGTGCCCCCAAGCAGGATCACTCCTGACGTAAGGTCACCGCAGCAGCCGCGATGATTTGCGGGCGGCGCGGAGGCGGCAAACGAGTAGATGGCCGTCAGGCAAGGCGCAGCGCAGCGAGCGACCGGAGTGTACTCAGATGTACATGAGGATCGCGAGCGAGCAGCAACGCAGCATGGCAGCCGTATACGAAGTTGGCGTCGGCTCACAAGGATGGGAGGTAGACCTTGAGTCTAAATCTGGAACAGAAGCAGGCGGTAGTCGCGGAAGTCGCGAAGCAGGTCGCCGGTGCGCAGGCCATCGTGATGGCCGAGAATCGGGGCATGGCGGTCGCGGACATGACGAAGCTTCGCGCGAATGCACGGGCTTCCGGCGTGTATTTCAGGGTCGTCAAGAACACCCTGGTGCGCCGTGCGGTCGTCGATACGCCGTTCGCCTCGCTGGCCGACAAGATGGTCGGTCCGCTGGCATATGGCATCGGCACCGATCCCGTTGCCGTGGCAAAGGTCCTGACCGACTTTGCCAAGGGCAACGAGAAGTTCGTGATCACGGGTGGCGCCATGCCCGGGCAAGTGATGTCCGCGAAGGACATCGCTTCCCTCGCTGCGCTCCCGTCGCGCGACGAGCTGATTGCCAAGCTGCTCGGCACCATGCAGGCGCCGATCGTCAAGCTGGTGCGCACGATGAACGAGGTCCCCGGCAAGTTCGTCCGGACCCTCGCCGCGGTGCACGAGCAGCGGCAGCAGCAGGCGGCGTGACGCGATTACCCATTCGATAGAACCCTTACGATTCAGGAGCAGAACATGGCTGTTGCACAAGCAGAAATCCTCGACAAGATCGCGTTCGATGACGGTCCTCGAGCTGTCGGAGCTCATCAAGGCGATGGAAGAGAAGTTCGGCGTGTCCGCCGCTGCCGCCGTAGCCGTTGCAGCCCCCGCCGGTGGCGGTGCCGCGGCGCCGGTTGCCGAAGAGCAGACGGAATTCACGGTGGTCCTGGCGGCGATCGGCGAGAACAAGGTCAACGTCATCAAGGCGGTGCGCGAGCTGACGGGCCTCGGCCTCAAGGAAGCCAAGGACCTCGTGGACGGTGCGCCGAAGCCGGTCAAGGAAGGCATCGCCAAGGCCGACGCGGAAGCCGCGAAGAAGAAGCTGGAAGACGCCGGCGCGAAGGTGGAAGTTAAGTAATAAATAACCTTCAAGACTGTAGTGCAGGGCCGGCGGGCGACCGCCGGCCTTTGTTCCTCTGCAAACGGCGTCAGGCGGAAAGCCTGGCCTCGAGGAATCGGCAGGACCGCAGGGGCGAAGCGGGTGAAGTCCCGACCCGCCGTGCGGGCAAAGCGGGAAGTTTTTGGCCGGGAGGGTGAACTTACTTCCCGGGCAGAGGCCGAAGACGAGCGGATCTCGCCGCAATGGCGGTCCGCTTCTCTTCGTCTTCTGATGCGACTGCAGAAGACAGGCATGGTCGGGTGTCCCGGGCAGTACGCGGGGTACCGTCCGCCAGCGGCTGGTAGAGGCCAGCCACCAAGCCGGGGAGTGCAACGCTCCCGGACCAGTCGATGGGCATCGGACGCCGCCACGCAGGCTGCGCGTCCAAGGCCGGAGGGTGACCGCGCGCCGCGCGGTGCCCGCAATTCGGAGACGGTATGACCATCGCAACGACGACCACCCCCCAGTATTCGTTTACCGAGAAGAAACGCATCCGCAAGAGCTTCGCGAAGCGTGCCAGCGTGCTCGAGGTTCCATTCCTGCTCGAGACGCAGCTCGCGTCGTATCGCGCCTTCCTGCAGTCGGACAGCGCGCCCGAAGCCCGCAAGAACGAAGGCCTGCAGGCCGCATTCACCTCGATCTTCCCGATCTCGAGCCACTCGGGGAATGCCCGACTCGAGTTCGTCGGCTACTCGCTGCTGTCGCCCGCGTTCGACGTGACCGAATGCCAGCAGCGCGGCCTCACCTATTGCTCGGCGCTGCGCGCCAAGGTGCGGCTCATCATCATGGACCGCGAAGCCGCCAAGGACACGGTCAAGGAAGTGAAGGAGCAGGAGGTCTACATGGGCGAGATCCCGCTCATGACCGAGAACGGCTCCTTCGTGATCAACGGCACGGAGCGCGTGATCGTCTCGCAGCTCCACCGCTCGCCGGGCGTGTTCTTCGAGCACGACCGCGGCAAGACCCACAGCTCGGGCAAGCTGCTCTTCTCGGCGCGCGTGATTCCCTACCGCGGCTCGTGGCTCGACTTCGAGTTCGATCCCAAGGACTTCCTGTTCTTCCGCGTCGACCGCCGCCGCAAGATGCCCGTCACCACGCTGCTGAAGGCCATCGGCCTCACCAACGAGGACATCCTGCGCCAGTTCTTCCAGTTCGATACCTTCCACCTCACGGCGAAGGGGCCGCAGCTCGAGTTCGTGCCGGAGCGCCTGCGCGGCGAGATGGCCCGGTTCGACGTGATCGGCAAGGAAGGCAAGGTGATCGTGCAGCGCGACAAGCGCATCACGGCCAAGCACGTGCGCGAGCTCACCGACAGCGGCGTGAAGCGCATCGGCGTGCCCACGGAATACATCGTCGGCCGCGCGCTCGCCACGGACGTCGTCGACAAGAACACCGGCGAGGTGCTCGCGAAGGCGAACGACGAGATCACGGAAGACGTGCTGCAGAAGCTCGCCGACGCCGGCGTCGGCACGCTGCAGACCATCTACACCAACGACCTCGACGAAGGCGCATACATCTCGCAGACGCTGCGCACCGACGACACGCCGGACCAGACCGCGGCCCGCGTCGCCATCTACCGCATGATGCGTCCCGGCGAGCCGCCGACGGAGGACGCCGTCGAGGCGCTGTTCCACGGTCTCTTCTTCGCCGAGGAGCGCTACGACCTGTCGGCCGTGGGCCGGATGAAGTTCAACCGCCGCGTCGGCCGCACCGAGCTCAAGGGCTCGGGCACGCTGACCAACGACGACATCATCGCCGTCATCAAGATCCTGGTCGAGCTGCGCAACGGCCGCGGCGAGATCGACGACATCGACCACCTCGGCAACCGCCGCGTGCGCTCGGTGGGCGAGCTCGCCGAGAACCAGTTCCGTTCCGGCCTCGTGCGGGTCGAGCGTGCGGTGAAGGAGCGCCTGGGCCAGGCGGAGAGCGAGAACCTGCTCCCGCACGACCTGATCAACGCCAAGCCCATCTCGGCGGCGATCAAGGAATTCTTCGGCTCGTCGCAGCTGTCGCAGTTCATGGACCAGACGAACCCGCTGTCCGAGATCACCCACAAGCGCCGCGTGTCGGCGCTCGGGCCGGGCGGCCTGACGCGCGAGCGCGCCGGCTTCGAGGTGCGCGACGTGCATCCGACGCACTATGGCCGCGTGTGTCCGATCGAGACGCCGGAAGGGCCGAACATCGGCCTCATCAACTCGCTCGCGCTCTATGCGCGCACGAACGAGTACGGCTTCCTCGAGACGCCGTACCGCAAGGTGATCGACGCCAAGGTGACCGACGAGATCGACTATCTCTCCGCGATCGAGGAGGGGCAGTTCGTGATCGCCCAGGCGAATGCGGCGATCGGGAGCGACGGACGCCTGTCCGACGAGCTCGTGTCGTGCCGCAGCCGCAACGAGTTCATGCTCTCGACGAGCGACAAGGTCGAGTACATGGACGTCGCGCCGGCGCAGATCGTGTCGGTGGCGGCCTCGCTCATCCCGTTCCTCGAGCATGACGACGCGAACCGCGCGCTGATGGGCTCGAACATGCAGCGCCAGGCGGTGCCTTGCCTGCGTGCCGAGAAGCCTCTCGTCGGCACCGGCGTGGAGCGTACGGCGGCGGTCGACTCCGGCACGGCGGTGCAGGCACGTCGTGGCGGCCGGGTGGATTACGTCGACGCGAACCGCATCGTGGTGCGCGCCAACGACGCCGAGACCGCGGCGGGCGACGTGGGCGTGGACATCTACAACCTGACGAAGTACACGCGCTCGAACCAGAACACCAACATCAACCAGCGTCCGCTGGTGCGCGTGGGCGACAGCATCAACCGCGGCGACGTCATCGCGGACGGCGCCTCGACCGACATGGGCGAGCTCGCGCTCGGCCAGAACATGCTGGTCGCGTTCATGCCGTGGAATGGCTACAACTACGAGGACTCGATCCTGATCAGCGAGCGCGTGGTGGCCGATGACCGCTACACCTCGATCCACATCGAGGAGCTGTCGGTCGTCGCCCGCGACACCAAGCTCGGTCCGGAAGAGATCACGCGGGACATCTCGAGCCTCGGCGAGTCGCAGCTCTCGCGCCTCGACGATTCCGGCATCGTGTACATCGGCGCCGAGGTCGACGCCGGCGACGTGCTGGTGGGCAAGGTCACGCCGAAGGGCGAGACGCAGCTCACGCCGGAAGAGAAGCTCCTGCGCGCGATCTTCGGCGAGAAGGCGTCCGACGTTAAGGACACCAGCCTGCGCGTGCCGTCGGGCATCTCGGGCACGGTGATCGACGTGCAGGTGTTCACGCGCGAAGGCATCGAGCGCGACAAGCGTGCGGCGCAGATCATCGACGACGAGCTCAAGGGTTACCGCAAGGACCTGAACGACCAGCTGCGGATCGTCGAGAACGACGCCTTCGCGCGGATCGAGCGGCTCCTCACCAACCGCGTCGTCAATGGCGGTCCGAAGCGCATCGCGAAGGGCGCCAAGATCGACAAGGCGTACCTCGAGGGCGTGGGCCGCTACGACTGGTTCGACATCCGTCTCGCGGACGAGGACGCCGCGCGGCAGCTCGAGCAGATGAAGGAATCGCTCGCCGCGCTGCGGGTCCAGTTCGACCAGATGTTCGAGCAGAAGCGGCGCAAGCTCACGCAGGGCGACGAGCTGCCGCCGGGCGTGCAGAAGATGGTCAAGGTGTACGTCGCGGTGAAGCGCCGCCTGCAGCCTGGCGACAAGATGGCCGGCCGGCACGGCAACAAGGGCGTGGTGTCGAAGATCACGCCGGTGGAAGACATGCCGTACATGGCCGACGGCACGCCCGTCGACATCGTGCTGAATCCGCTCGGCGTGCCGTCACGGATGAACGTGGGCCAGATTCTCGAGGTGCACCTCGGCTGGGCGGCGAAGGGCCTCGGCGCGAAGATCGACGGCATGCTGAAGGCACAGGCCAAGGCCGCCGAGGTGCGCAAGTTCCTGGAGCAGATCTACAACAGCCACGGCAAGCCCGAGGAGCTGAAGAGCCTCGACGACGGCGAGATCGTGCGTCTCGCCGACAATCTCCGCGGGGGCGTGCCGTTCGCGACGCCGGTGTTCGATGGTGCGACCGAGGAGGAGATCAAGAGCATGCTCGAGCTCGCGGGTCTGCCGAAGTCCGGGCAGATCACCCTCCACGACGGGCGCACCGGCGAGGCGTTCGACCGCCAGGTCACGGTCGGCTACATGCACGTCCTGAAGCTGCACCACCTCGTCGACGACAAGATGCACGCGCGCTCGACCGGTCCGTACAGCCTCGTGACGCAGCAGCCGCTGGGTGGCAAGGCGCAGTTCGGCGGCCAGCGCTTCGGCGAGATGGAAGTGTGGGCTCTGGAGGCGTACGGCGCGGCGTACACGCTGCAGGAGATGCTGACCGTCAAGTCCGACGACGTGAACGGCCGGACCAAGGTCTACGAGAACATCGTCAAGGGCGACCACAAGATCGAGGCCGGCATGCCGGAGTCGTTCAACGTGCTGGTCAAGGAAATCCGCTCTCTGGCAATCGATATCGATCTGGAGCGCTTTTGATGGCGGGCAACCATCCCCATCTAGGTGGGTCAGGCTTTAGCCTGACTCTCGCTCCGACACGAATCAATCGGGAGTACGCATGAAAGCATTGCTGGATCTGTTCAAGCAGGTCACCCAGGAAGAAGAGTTCGACGCGATCAAGACCGGCCTCGCCTCGCCGGAAAAGATCCGCTCGTGGTCGTACGGCGAGGTGAAGAAGCCCGAGACCATCAACTACCGGACGTTCAAGCCGGAACGCGACGGCCTCTTCTGCGCCAAGATCTTCGGGCCCGTGAAGGACTACGAGTGCCTGTGCGGCAAGTACAAGCGCCTGAAGCACCGCGGCGTCATCTGCGAGAAGTGCGGCGTGGAAGTCACGCTGGCCAAGGTGCGCCGTGAGCGCATGGGCCACATCGAGCTCGCGAGCCCCGTCGCGCACATCTGGTTCCTGAAGAGCCTGCCCTCCCGCATGGGGATGGTGCTCGACATGACCCTGCGCGACATCGAGCGCGTCCTGTATTTCGAGGCGTTCGTGGTGACCGATCCCGGTCTCACGCCGCTCAACCGCGCGCAGCTCCTCACCGAGGACGACTACCTCGCGAAGCTCGAGACGCACGGTGACGATTTCTCGGCGACCATGGGCGCGGAAGGCATCCGCGAGCTCCTGAAGGCGCTGGACGTCCCGCACGAGATCGAGACGCTGCGCAAGGAGCTCGAAGCCACCGGGTCCGAGACCAAGATCAAGAAGATCGCCAAGCGCCTCAAGGTGCTCGAGGCGTTCCAGAAGTCGGGCATCAAGCCCGAGTGGATGATCCTCGAGGTGCTGCCCGTGCTGCCGCCCGAGCTGCGTCCGCTCGTGCCGCTCGACGGCGGCCGCTTCGCGACGTCCGACCTCAACGACCTCTATCGGCGCGTCATCAACCGCAACAACCGGTTGAAGCGCCTGCTCGAGCTCAAGGCGCCGGACATCATCGTGCGCAACGAGAAGCGGATGCTGCAGGAGGCCGTCGACTCGCTGCTCGACAACGGCCGCCGCGGCAAGGCGATGACCGGCGCCAACAAGCGTCCGCTCAAGTCGCTGGCCGACATGATCAAGGGCAAGGGCGGCCGCTTCCGCCAGAACCTGCTCGGCAAGCGCGTGGACTACTCCGGTCGCTCCGTGATCGTGGTGGGTCCGCAGCTCAAGCTGCACCAGTGCGGCCTGCCGAAGCTCATGGCGCTCGAGCTCTTCAAGCCCTACATCTTCAACAAGCTGGAGACGATGGGTCTCGCCACCACGATCAAGGCGGCGAAGAAGATGGTCGAGGCGCAGGAGCCCGTGGTGTGGGACATCCTGGAAGACGTCATCCGCGAGCATCCGGTGCTGCTCAATCGCGCTCCGACGCTGCACCGCCTCGGCATCCAGGCCTTCGAGCCGGTGCTGATCGAGGGCAAGGCGATCCAGCTGCATCCGCTCGTCTGTACCGCGTTCAACGCCGACTTCGACGGCGACCAGATGGCCGTGCACGTGCCGCTCTCGCTGGAAGCGCAGATGGAGGCGCGCACGCTGATGCTCGCGTCCAACAACGTGCTGCTGCCGTCCAACGGCGAGCCCTGCATCGTGCCGTCGCAGGACATCGTGCTCGGGCTGTACTACGCCACGCGCGAGAAGATCAACGCGAAGGGCGAGGGCATGTTCTTCGCCGACATCGCGGAGGTTTCGCGTGCGTACGAATCGCGCATGGTCGAGCTGCACGCCAAGATCACGGTGCGCCTGAAGCAGTACGAGCAGAAGGATGGCGAGCGCACCGAGAAGCTCGAGCGCTTCGAGACGACGGTCGGCCGTGCGCTGCTGTCGGAGATCCTCCCGGCGAACCTGCCGTTCTCGACCATCAACCGGCCGCTGAAGAAGAAGGAAATCTCGAGGATCATCAACGCGAGCTTCCGCCGGTGCGGCCTGCGCGAGACGGTCATCTTCGCCGACAAGCTGATGCAGGCGGGCTACACGCTCGCCACGCGCGGCGGCATCTCCTTTGCCGCGGACGACATGCTCGTGCCGGAAGAGAAGAAGACGATCATCGCGGATGCCGAAACCCAGGTGAAGGAGATCGAGGCGCAGTACACCTCGGGTCTCGTCACGCAGGGCGAACGCTACAACAAGGTGGTCGACATCTGGGGTCGCGCCGGTGACGACATCGCGAAGGCGATGATGAGCCAGCTGGGCTCCATGGAAGTGATCGACCGCAACGGCAACCCGGCCAAGCAGGAGTCCTTCAACTCCATCTACATGATGGCGGACTCCGGCGCCCGGGGCTCGGCAGCGCAGATCCGGCAGCTCGCGGGCATGCGCGGCCTGATGGCGAAGCCGGACGGCTCGATCATCGAGACGCCGATCACGGCGAACTTCCGCGAAGGCCTGAACGTGCTGCAGTACTTCATCTCCACCCACGGCGCCCGGAAGGGTCTCGCGGACACGGCGTTGAAGACGGCGAACTCCGGCTACCTCACGCGTCGCCTGGTGGACGTGACGCAGGATCTCGTGGTCACCGAGGACGATTGCAAGACGACCAACGGTGTCGCCATGAAGGCGCTGGTGGAAGGCGGCGAGGTCATCGAGCCGCTGCGCGAGCGCATCCTCGGCCGCGTCGCGGCGGCGGACATCGTCAACCCGGAATCGCAGGAGACGCTGTACTACGCGGGCACGCTGCTCGGCGAGGACGAGGTCGAGCAGATCGAGCTCCTCGGCATCGACGAAGTGAAGGTGAAGACTCCGCTCACCTGCGACACACGCTACGGCCTGTGCGCCTCGTGCTACGGCCGTGACCTCGGTCGCGGTCACCTCGTCAACGTCGGCGAGGCAGTGGGCGTCATCGCCGCGCAGTCGATCGGCGAGCCCGGCACGCAGCTCACGATGCGGACGTTCCACATCGGCGGTGCGGCGTCGCGTACGGCGGCAGCTTCGCAGCTCGAAAGCAAGTCCGCGGGCACGGTGCGGTTCTCGCCGCTCATGCGCTACGTCACCAACGCGAAGGGCGAGCTCGTCGTCATCGCGCGTTCGGGCGAAGTGCTGATTCACGACGACAACGGCCGCGAGCGCGAGCGCCACAAGGTGCCGTACGGCGCGATGCTGCAGGCGAAGGACGGCGACGTCGTCAAGGCAGGCAAGGTGCTGGCGACGTGGGATGCCACGAGCCGGCCGATCGTGACGGAATACGCCGGCCGCGTGAAGTTCGAGAACGTCGAGGAAGGCGTGACGGTGGCAAAGCAGGTCGACGAAGTGACCGGCCTGTCGACGCTCGTCGTCATCGATCCGAAGCGCCGTGCAGGCGCGGCGGCGAAGGGCGTGCGTCCGCAGGTGAAGCTGCTCGACGATGCGGGCGAGGAGATCAAGCTCGCGGGCTCCGAGCTCCCGGTCAACATCACGTTCCAGCTCGGCTCGATCATCACGGTGAAGGACGGCCAGCAGGTCGGCGTGGGCGAGGTGCTCGCGCGGATCCCGCAGGAAACGTCGAAGACGCGCGACATCACGGGGGGTCTGCCGCGTGTCGCGGAGCTCTTCGAGGCGCGCTCGCCGAAGGATGCGGGCCTGCTCGCGGAGGTCACCGGGACGGTGTCGTTCGGCAAGGATACGAAGGGCAAGCAGCGTCTGGTCATCACCGACCTCGACGGTGTCGCGCACGAGTACCTGATCCCGAAGGACAAGCACGTCACGGCGCACGACGGCCAGGTGGTGAACAAGGGCGAGTCGATCGTCGACGGTCCGGCGGATCCGCATGACATCCTGCGTCTTCTTGGAGTGGAAGCGCTCGCGCGCTACATCACCGACGAGGTGCAGGACGTCTACCGGCTGCAGGGCGTGAAGATCAACGACAAGCACATCGAGGTGATCGTGCGGCAGATGCTGCGGCGCGTGCAGGTGCTGGATCCGGGCGAAACGCGGTTCATCCCCGGTGAGCAGGCCGAGCGCTCGGACATCCTGGACGAGAACGACAAGGCCACGAACGCGGGCAAGCAGCCGGCGGTGTACGAGCACATGCTCCTCGGCATCACCAAGGCGTCGCTGTCGACCGACTCGTTCATCTCCGCGGCCTCCTTCCAGGAGACCACGCGGGTGCTGACCGAGGCGGCCATCATGGGCAAGAAGGACGACCTGCGCGGCTTGAAGGAGAACGTGATCGTCGGCCGGCTGATTCCCGCCGGCACCGGCCTCGCGTATCACAACGCGCGCAAGCGCCGGAAGCTCATGGGTCCGGAGGCGGGGTTCGCCGCGATCGGCGAAGAAGCGGCAGCGGCGGAAGCCGCAGCAGCCGCCGCCGCAGCACCGGCAGCCTCGGAGATCTCCGCCGACGCTGCGTAACCCACGATCGCGGCATCACCTTCCGGGCCGGCCGCGCAAGCAGCCGGCCCTTTTCTTTGTCCCTTCCAGCGCGGCGCCCTGGACGGCGCTGCCGCAGTATTGACGATGCCCTGTCCACGCGCGGACACTGCAAGCGCGGGGACGGACCGGGACACCGCACGTTCCCCGCCATGACAAGCGCCATGGCGCCATGGCGCATCACCCAACGGAGGGAAGCGATGCTGAAATCCCGATGCGCGGCACTCGTCGTCACCGCATTGTTCGCCGTCACTGCAGGCGCGGCGCTCGCGGCCGCCGACAACCTTGCCAACCTCAAGCAGTTCAAGGTCGCGACGACCGATCTCAACATCCCGACGGTCCCGCAGACGGGCCGCAACGCGGACGCGATCCGCGAGAACCTGAAGAAGGTCAAGCTGCCGCCGGGCTTCAAGATCGACCTCTACGCCATCGTTCCCGACGCGCGCCACATGGCGGTCGCGCCATCGACCAACATGCTCTTCGTGGGCACGCGCAAGACCATGGTGTGGGCGGTCACCGATCGCAACAACGACAACGTCGCCGACGAGGTGAAGGCGTTCGCGCCGTCGCTCAACTTCAAGGTGCCGAACGGCGTGTGCTGGACCAAGGACGGCTTCCTGATCGTGGTCGAGCACAACCGCATACTGAACTTCCCCGCGGCCGAGTTCTTCTACGAAGGCCCGGATGTGGCCGTGATCGAGGTCGTGCCGCAGGGCCAGCTCATCCCGGTGGAGGAGGAGTCCTTCAACCACGGTGCGCGCGTATGCCGCATCGGCAAGGACGGCATGCTCTACGTCGCCATGGGTCAGCCGTTCAACGTGCCGGCGCGCGACAAGCTCGACCTCTACAAGAAGTTGGGGATCGGCGGAATCGTCCGGATGAACGCCTTCGACGGCAGCAAGCGCGAGGTCTACGCGACGGGCATCCGCAACTCGGTGGGCATCGAGTTCAACCCGAAGGACAACACCCTCTGGTTCACGGACAACCAGACCGACGGCATGGGCGACGACATTCCCGCGGGTGAGATCAATCGCGCCACCCAGGCCGGGCAGTTCTTCGGCTATCCGTGGATCCAGGGCAAGACGCGCATCACCGAGAACGGCTACGACAAGGATCCGCTGCCGCCGAACGTGACCAACGCCCAGGTGCTCATGGACGCGCATGCGGCAGATCTCGGGCTCGCGTTCTACACGGGGACGAAATTCCCCGCGAAGTATCGTGGTGGTCTTTTCTCCGCCCAGCACGGCTCGTGGAACAGGACGATACCCATCGGCGCACGCGTGATGTTCACGTCGCTCAAGGCCGATGGCACGGCCGACAAGACCGAGGTCTTCGCCGACGGCTGGCTCGACCCCGACACGAAGCGGTATCGCGGCCGCCCGGTGGACGTCGCCATGCTGCCGGATGGCTCGATGCTGGTATCGGACGACTACGTCGGCGCCATTTACCGGATCTCGTACAGCGAGTAGGGCGGAAGGCACGCCGGTGGGTACTCGCTCCCGGGGGCGGCGATCAGCCGCCTTCGCGTTCCTCGCGCTGGTGCCGCTTGCGGCGGCCGGCGCGGACGAGCCCTGGCCGGGCCGCACCAAGGCCGCCACCTGCGTGCCGTGCCACGGGGACACGGGGGTGAGCACCGCCCCCGATGCCCCCAACCTGGCGGGCCAGCCAGCCGTCTATCTCGGCCAGCAGCTGCGCAACTTCCGGAGCGGGAAGCGGGTCCACGAAGTCATGAGCGTGATCGCGAAGCCGCTGTCGGACCGCGACATCGACGACCTCGCCGCCTGGTACGCGGCCATCCGCATCGAGGCCCGACCGCCCTGAGCGGCGCCGGAGCCCACTGGAACGGCCCGCCCTGACTCGCGGGCGGGCAGCCTCGGGCCCGATCTTCGGGACCATGGAGCCGGCGCGGCCGGACTGTTCCGCAGCCCTCTGTGGTGCTTGTGTGTCAGGCCATGCGTCGCATCGTTGCGCACCGCAGCAGCACGTTGACATAAGAGCCATAAGGCTCTAAACTCTTTCGTCTTTTCGCCTCCCGGGCGCCAACAGTCCGCCGTCGGGATGGCCCGCGTACCCGGACGCCGAAGCAGCAACGGCGGCCGCGGCGCAGAAAAGTGGCCACAGCGTCTCG
This sequence comes from uncultured beta proteobacterium, assembly GCA_963734575.1. Classification (GTDB taxonomy): domain Bacteria; phylum Pseudomonadota; class Gammaproteobacteria; order Burkholderiales; family Casimicrobiaceae; genus CAIWHR01. Next base: position 311,935 of record CAVTHT010000017.1, read on the forward strand.
TCCCAAGCGAGCCCTGGGCCACTTTGATTTGATGAAGGACCGCGCTGCACCGTAGCAGTTTCGACAAGCAATCAGCCTGCAACGCGCCCGACGCGAATATCGGCCGCGAGTGCACGAAACGGAAAACCAGGATGCCAACCATCAATCAGCTCGTGCGGAAGGGGCGTGAGCCCGCCGTATCGAAAAGCAAGGTCCCGGCGCTGCAGCAAAGCCCGCAGAAGCGCGGCGTGTGCACGCGGGTCTACACCACGACCCCGAAGAAGCCGAACTCCGCGCTGCGGAAGGTCGCGAAGGTGCGCCTCACCAACGGCTTCGAGGTGATCAGCTACATCGGCGGCGAAGGCCACAACCTGCAGGAACACTCGGTGGTGCTGATCCGCGGCGGTCGCGTGAAAGACCTCCCGGGCGTGCGCTACCACATGGTCCGCGGCAGCCTCGACACCGCAGGCGTCAAGGACCGCAAGCAGGCGCGCTCGAAGTACGGCGCGAAGCGCCCCAAGAAGGCGTGAACGGCGCCACAACGATCAAGATCTGAACTGAGTTCGAACTGAGGTTTCCATGCCCCGACGCAGAGAGGTTCCCAAGCGCGAGATCCTGCCCGATCCGAAATACGGATCGACGGACGTCGCGAAATTCGTCAACGTGCTGATGACCGCCGGCAAGAAGTCCGTCGCGGAGCGCATCCTGTACGGCGCGTTCGAATCCATCTCGAAGAAGGGTGGCAAGGACCCGCTGGAAATCTTCAACCAGGCGCTGGCCAATTCCCGACCGATGGTCGAGGTGAAGAGCCGCCGTGTCGGCGGCGCCAACTTCCAGGTGCCGGTCGAGGTGCGCCCCGTGCGCCGCATGGCGCTCGCGATGCGCTGGCTGCGCGAAGCCGCCCGCAAGCGCGGCGAGAAGTCCATGGGCCAGCGCCTCGCGGCGGAGCTCATCGAGGCTGCCGAAGGCCGTGGCGGCGCCGTCAAGAAGCGCGAGGAAGTGCACCGCATGGCAGAAGCCAACAAGGCCTTCTCGCATTTCCGCTTCTGACCCACGAGGAAAAGCGTCAGGCTGAGCCTGGCCCATAGCGAACCCGCTGCACGGGCGATCCCCGGTGCGGCCCAATCAGGCGTCGAAACAAAGTGCCACGAGCTACACCCATCGAACGGTATCGGAACATCGGCATCAGTGCCCACATTGATGCCGGCAAGACCACGACCACCGAGCGCATCCTTTTCTACACCGGCGTCTCGCACAAGATCGGCGAGGTGCACGACGGCGCGACCGTCATGGACTGGATGGAGCAGGAACGCGAGCGCGGCATCACGATCACGTCCGCCGCGACGACATGCTTCTGGAAGGGGATGGACGCCAACTTCCCCGAGCACCGCATCAACATCATCGACACCCCCGGGCACGTCGACTTCACGATCGAGGTCGAGCGCTCGATGCGCGTGCTCGACGGCGCGTGCATGGTCTATTGCGCGGTCGGCGGCGTGCAGCCGCAGTCCGAGACCGTCTGGCGGCAGGCCAACAAGTACAAGGTGCCGCGGCTCGCGTTCGTCAACAAGATGGACCGCCAGGGCGCGAATTTCTTCAAGGTCCACGACCAGATGAAGTCGCGGCTCAAGGCCAACCCGGTGCCGATCCAGATTCCCATCGGCGCCGAGGACAAGTTCGAAGGCGTGGTCGACCTCGTGCGCATGAAGGCGATCTACTGGGACGAGTCGAGCCAGGGCATGAAGTACGACATGCGCGACATCCCGGCCGAGCTCGTCGACACCGCCAAGCGAGTGGCGCGAGAAGATGGTCGAGAACGCCGCCGAAGCGAACGAAGAGCTCATGAACAAGTACCTCGAGGGCGGCGAGCTCACGCCCGAGGAGATCAAGTCCGGCCTGCGCCTGCGCACGATCGCCTCCGAGATCGTGCCGATGCTGTGCGGCTCCGCGTTCAAGAACAAGGGCGTGCAGGCCATGCTCGACGCTGTCATCGAGCTGCTGCCGGCGCCGACGGACATTCCGCCGGTCAAGGGCGAGCTCGAGAACGGCCAGGAAGGCGAGCGCAAGGCTGCCGACGAGGAGCCGTTCGCCGGTCTCGCGTTCAAGATCATGACCGATCCGTACGTGGGTCAGCTGATCTTCTTCCGCGTCTACTCCGGCGTGGTGAAGTCGGGCGACACCGTGTACAACCCGATCCGCGGCCGCAAGGAGCGCATCGGCCGGATCCTGCAGATGCACGCCAACCAGCGCGAGGAGTTCAAGGAAGTGCGCGCCGGGGACATCGCGGCTGCGGTGGGTCTGAAGGAAGCGACGACGGGGGACACGCTGTGCGATCCCGACCACGTGATCACGCTCGAGAAGATGATCTTCCCGGAGCCGGTGATTCACGTCGCCGTCGAGCCGAAGACCAAGGCCGACCAGGAGAAGATGGGCATCGCGCTCAATCGCCTGGCGCAGGAAGACCCGTCGTTTCGCGTGCATACCGACGAGGAATCGGGACAGACGATCATCTCCGGGATGGGCGAGCTGCACCTCGAGATCCTGGTCGACCGCATGAAGCGCGAGTTCGGCGTCGAGGCCAACGTGGGTGCCCCGCAGGTGGCGTACCGCGAGGCGATCCGCAAGCCGACCGAGGTCGAGGGCAAGTTCATCAAGCAGTCCGGTGGCCGCGGCCAGTACGGCCACGTGTGGCTCAAGATGGAGCCGAACGAGCAGGGCAAGGGCTTCGAGTTCGTGGATGCGATCAAGGGCGGCACGGTGCCGCGCGAGTACATCCCGGCGGTCGAGAAGGGCCTGCGCGAGACGCTGCCCAACGGCGTGCTGGCCGGCTTCCCGGTCGTGGACGTGAAGGTCACGCTGTTCGACGGCTCGTATCACGACGTCGACTCGAACGAGAACGCGTTCAAGATGGCCGCGTCGATGGCGTTCAAGGACGGCATGCGCAAGGCGAGCCCCGCGCTGCTCGAGCCGATGATGGCGGTCGAGGTCGAGACGCCCGAGGAATTCATGGGCAACGTGATGGGCGACCTCTCGTCGCGTCGCGGCATGGTGCAGGGCATGGAAGATCTGCCCACGGGCAAGGTCATCAAGGCCGAGGTGCCGCTCGCCGAGATGTTCGGCTACTCGACGACGCTGCGTTCGCTCTCGCAGGGCCGCGCGACGTACTCGATGGAATTCAAGCATTACACCGAGGCGCCGAAAAACGTCGCCGAAGCAGTGATCAACAAGAAAACCTGATTACTCGAGCAACTCTGAAACGAAGGTAGACGACATGGCCAAGGGCAAATTCGAGCGGACGAAGCCGCACGTGAACGTGGGGACGATTGGGCACGTGGACCACGGCAAGACGACGCTGACGGCGGCGATGACGCTGGTGCTGTCGAAGAAGTTTGGTGGCGAGGCGAAGGCCTACGACCAGATCGATGCGGCGCCGGAGGAGAAGGCGCGCGGGATCACGATCAACACGGCGCACGTGGAGTACGAGACGGCGAAGCGGCACTACGCGCACGTGGACTGTCCGGGGCACGCCGACTACATCAAGAACATGATCACCGGTGCGGCGCAGATGGACGGGGCGATTCTGGTGGTGAGTGCGGCCGACGGGCCGATGCCGCAGACGCGCGAGCACATTCTGCTGGCGCGGCAGGTGGGGGTGCCGTACATCATCGTGTACATGAACAAGGCCGACATGGTCGACGACAAGGAGCTGCTGGAGCTCGTCGAGATGGAGGTGCGGGAGCTGTTGTCGAAGTACGAGTTTCCGGGGGACGACACGCCGATCGTGATTGGCTCGGCGAAGCTGGCGCTGGAAGGCGACAAGAGCGAGATGGGCGAGGGCTCGATCATGAAGCTCGCCGACGCGCTGGACAGCTACATTCCGCAGCCGAAGCGGGCGATCGACGGGCCGTTCCTGATGCCGGTGGAGGACGTGTTTTCGATCTCGGGCCGGGGCACGGTGGTGACCGGGCGGGTGGAGCGCGGGATCGTCAAGGTGGGCGACGACCTGGAGATCGTGGGGCTGAAGCCGACGCTGCAGACGGTGTGCACGGGGGTGGAGATGTTCCGCAAGCTGCTGGACCAGGGGCAGGCGGGGGACAACGTCGGGGTGCTGCTGCGGGGCACCAAGCGCGAGGAGGTGGAGCGTGGCCAGGTGCTGGCGAAGCCGGGCTCGATCACGCCGCACACCAAGTTCACGGCGGAGGTGTACGTGCTGTCGAAGGAGGAGGGTGGGCGGCACACGCCGTTCTTCCAGGGCTACCGGCCGCAGTTTTATTTCCGGACGACGGACGTGACGGGCAGCGTGGAGCTGCCGTCGGGGACGGAGATGGTGATGCCTGGGGACAACGTGTCGATCACGGTGACGCTGATTGCGCCGATTGCGATGGAAGAGGGGTTGCGCTTTGCCATTCGCGAGGGTGGGCGCACGGTGGGTGCCGGGGTGGTGGCGAAGGTCATCGAGTAGCCAGCAGTCAGCTGTCAGCCTGGCTGTCAGCAAGCGCGCCTTGCGGCCAGGACGGCGGCACGGCAACGATCAACGAGATTTTGCTGAAAGCTGATAGCTGACAGCCGAAAGCTGAAAAATGCAGAGCCAGAGAATCAGAATCCGCCTCAAGGCGTTCGATTACAAGCTGATCGATCAGTCGGCGCAGGAGATCGTCGAGACCGCCAAGCGCTCGGGCGCCGTGGTCAAGGGTCCCGTGCCGCTGCCGACCAAGATCGAGCGCTACGACGTGCTGCGCTCGCCGCACGTGAACAAGACGTCGCGCGACCAGTTCGAGATCCGCACGCATCTGCGGCTGATGGACATCATCGATCCCACCGACAAGACGGTGGACCAGTTGATGAAGCTCGACCTGCCTGCGGGCGTGGACGTCGAGATCAAGCTGCAATAGTTCGGGTGCTGTAGGTCAGGTTTCACCTTGTAGGTCAGGCTTCAGCCTGACATGCAATTGGCGAGACGCTTCGCTTGTAGGTCAGGCTTCAGCCTGACAGGTCGTCGGCGAGACGCTTCGCCTGAAGTGCATGGCCGCCCAATTGCAGGCGGCACCCGGCGAGCGCCGGGCAACGAGAACAGAGAGAGATTGAAATGTCACTCGGACTTGTCGGTCGCAAGATTGGCATGACCCGCATCTTCGCCGAGGACGGCAAGGCCGTCCCGGTGACCGTGCTGGACGTCGCCAACAATCGCGTCACCCAGATCAAGACGCCGGATAAGGACGGCTACGCTGCCGTGCAGGTCACGTACGGCAAGCGCCGCGCCACGCGCGTTCTGAAGCCGCAGGCAGGACACCTCGCGAAGGCGGGCGTCGAGGCTGGCGAGCTGCTGCGCGAATTTCCGGTCGCCGCGGACAAGCTCGCCGAATTGCAGGTCGGCGCCGTCATCGGCGTGGACACCTTCACGGTCGGCCAGTACGTGGACGTCACCGGCACCACGAAGGGCCGCGGCTTCTCGGGCGTGATCCGCCGCCACAACTTCAGCTCCAACCGCGCGTCGCACGGTAACTCCCGGTCGCACAACACGCCGGGCTCCATCGGCATGGCGCAGGACCCGGGCCGCGTGTTTCCGGGCAAGCGCATGGCGGGCCAGTACGGCAACGTCACGCGCACGACGCAGACGCCTCACCGTCGTCCGCGTGGACGCCGAGCGCGGCCTGCTGCTGATCAAGGGCTCGGTGCCCGGTGCCGACGGCACGCACATCATCGTTCGCCCGTCCGTGAAGACCCCGGCGAAGAAGGGGGCCTGACATGGATCTGAAACTCCTCAAGGGCGACGGCCAGCCCGCCGAGACGATGTCCGGCTCGGACGCGCTATTCGGCCGCGAATACAACGAAGCGCTGGTGCACCAGCTCGTCACGGCGTACCAGGCGAATGCGCGTGGCGGGAATCGCGCCCAGAAGGGCCGCGCCGACATCAACAAGTCGCACAAGAAGCCGTGGGCGCAGAAGGGCACCGGCCGCGCGCGCGCCGGGCAGGCGAACAGCCCGTTGTGGCGCGGCGGCGGCAAGATCTTCCCGAGCTCGCCCGACGAGAACTTCACGCAGAAGGTGAACCGCAAGATGTACCGCGCGGGCATCGCCGCCATCCTGTCGCAGCTCGTGCGCGACGGCCGCCTGTCGGTGGTGGACCAGCTCGTGGTCGACGCGCCGAAGACGAAGCAGTTCGTGCAGAAGATGAAGTCCTTCGGGCTCGCCGGCACGGTGCTCGTCGTCACCGACAACCTCGACGACAACCTGTTCCTGTCGTCGCGCAACCTGTCGGACGTGCTCGTGCTCGAGACGCGTGAAGTCGATCCGGTGAGCCTCGTGCGCTTCAACAACGTCGTCCTCACCCGGGCCGCCGTGTCTCAATTCGAGGAGATGCTGGCATGAACGCCACGAAGCAATTCAACAGCGAACGCCTCGCCACGGTGCTCCTCGCCCCAGTCGTGTCCGAGAAGGGCACGTTCATCGCCGAGAAGCACGAGCAGGTGATCTTCCGCGTCATGCAGGACGCCACCAAGCCCGAAGTCAAGGCTGCCGTCGAGGCGATGTTCAAGGTGGAGGTCGAGAGCGTGCAGATCGCCAACGTGGGCGGCAAGCAGAAGCGGTTCGGCCGCTTCACCGGGCGCCGGCGCAACTGGAAGAAGGCCTACGTGTGCCTGAAGCCGGGCCAGGAAATCAACTTCGCGGCGGAGGCCTGAGCATGCCACTGCAAAAAGTCAAACCGACCTCCGCGGGCCGCCGCGCGCTGGTCAAGGTCGTCAATCCGAACCTGCACAAGGGCCGGCCTGTCGACGCGCTCACCGAGAGCCAGAAGCGCGGCTCGGGTCGCAACAACAACGGCCACATCACCATGCGGCACAAGGGTGGCGGCCACAAGCAGCACTACCGGATCGTCGACTTCCGCCGCAACAAGGACGGTATCGCGGCCAAGGTGGAGCGGCTGGAATACGACCCGAACCGCAGCGCGCATCTCGCCCTGCTGCTGTACGTCGACGGCGAGCGCCGCTACATCATCGCTCCGCGTGGCGTGACGGTCGGCACGCAGCTGATGTCGGGCGCCGAGGCACCGATCCGGCCGGGCAACTGCCTGCCGCTGCGCAACGTGCCGGTCGGTACGACGGTGCATTGCATCGAGCTGCAGCCGGGCAAGGGCGCGCAGGTCGCGCGCTCCGCGGGCGCGGCCGTGCAACTGCTGGCGCGTGAGGGCGCTTACGCCCAGCTGCGCCTGCGCTCTGGCGAGATCCGCCGCGTGCACGTCGATTGCCGTGCCGTGATCGGCGAAGTCGGCAACGAGGAGCACAACCTGCGCTCGATCGGCAAGGCCGGCGCGAACCGCTGGCGCGGCATCCGTCCGACGGTGCGCGGCATCTGCATGAACCCGGTGGACCACCCGCACGGCGGGCGTTCCAATGGCGGCGGCCACCCGGTCTCGCCATGGGGCACGCCGACCAAAGGCTACAAGACCCGCAGCAACAAGCGCACCGATTCCATGATCGTGCGGCGTCGCCAGGCGGCGAAGGCATAACGAGGGATAGCGAACATGTCACGTTCGATCAAGAAGGGCCCGTTCGTCGACGACCACCTGCAGAAGAAGGTGGAAGCGGCGCGCGCGACCAACGACAAGCGTCCGATCAAGACCTGGTCGCGTCGCTCCACCGTCACGCCGGATTTCATCGGCCTGACCATCGCCGTGCACAACGGCAAGCAGCACATTCCCGTGTACGTGTCCGAGAACATGGTCGGCCACAAGCTCGGCGAATTCGCGCTGACCCGCACCTTCAAGGGCCACTCGGCCGACAAGAAGGTCGCGGCGCCGGTCGCGAAGCGGAAGTGATGGGGGCTGCGATGGAAACCAAGGCAATCCTGCGCGGCGTGCGCCTCTCGGCCCAGAAGGGCCGGCTCGTCGCGGACCAGATCCGCGGCCTGCCGGTCGACAAGGCGCTGAACGTGCTCGCCTTCAGCCCGAAGAAGGGCGCGAAGATCATCAAGAAGGTGCTCGAGTCGGCGATCGCGAATGCCGAGCACAACGACGGTGCGGACGTCGACGAGCTCAAGGTCAAGACGATCTACGTCGACAAGGCCGAGAACCTGCGCCGCTTCACCGCGCGCGCCAAGGGCCGTGGCAACGTCATCCTGAAGCAGACGTGCCACATCCACGTCACCGTCGGTGACGGCAAATAAGGAAAGTCCATGGGACAGAAAATTCATCCGACCGGCTTCCGCCTTGCCGTCAACCGCAACTGGGCGTCGAAGTGGTTCGCCAACAGCAAGAACTTCGGCCCGACGCTCAAGGAAGACATCAAGGTCCGCGAGTACCTCAAGAAGAAGCTTGCGCACGCCTCCGTCGGCCGCGTGACGATCGAGCGTCCCGCCAAGAACGCGCGCATCACGATCCACAGCGCGCGTCCGGGCGTGGTCATCGGCAAGAAGGGCGAGGACATCGAGACGCTGCGCTCCGACCTGCGCAAGATGATGGGCGGTGACGTCGGCCTGAACATCGAGGAAATCCGCAAGCCCGAGATCGACGCGCAGCTCATCGCCGACTCGATCGCCCAGCAGCTCCAGAAGCGGATCATGTTCCGCCGCGCGATGAAGCGCGCGATGCAGAACGCCATGCGCCTCGGTGCGCAGGGCATCAAGATCATGTGCTCCGGGCGCCTGAACGGCATCGAGATCGCGCGCACCGAGTGGTATCGCGAAGGCCGCGTGCCGCTCCATACGCTGCGCGCCGACATCGACTACGGCCTCTCCGAGGCGCGGACGACGTACGGCGTCATCGGCATCAAGGTTTGGGTTTTCAAGGGCGAGGTCATGGCCCACAACGCGGAGCCGGCGGCGGTGCCCGCCGCCGCGCCGGAAGCGCCGAAGCGCCCGCCGCGCCGCTCAGGAGCGAAGAATGCTGCAACCAGCACGTAGGAAATACCGCAAGGAGCAGAAGGGCCGCAACAAGGGCGTTGCGACCGTCGGCAACAAGGTGAGCTTCGGCGAGTACGGCCTCAAGGCCATCGGCCGCGGCCGCCTCACCGCGCGCCAGATCGAGGCTGCGCGGCGTGCCATGACGCGTCACATCAAGCGCGGCGGCCGGGTGTGGATCCGCATCTTCCCGGACAAGCCGATCTCGCGGAAGCCGGCCGAGGTCCGCATGGGCAACGGCAAGGGCACGCCGGAGTACTACGTCGCCGAGATCGTGCCGGGCAAGGTGCTCTACGAGATGGACGGCGTGGACGAGACGATCGCCCGCGAGGCCTTCGCGCTAGCCGCCGCCAAGCTGCCGATCCGCACGACGTTCGTGCATCGCCTGGTGGGTTGAGGTCGACATGAAATCATCCGAAGCAAAGAAGGCGCTGCGCGCCAAGTCCGCCGATGAGCTCAAGACCGAGCTCGACGCGCTCCTCAAGGAGCAGTTCGGCCTGCGCATGCAGAAGGCGACGCAGCAGCTCACGGACAACTCGAAGCTGAAGCGCGCGCGGCGCAACATCGCCCGGGCGAAGACGCTGATTCACCAGAAGGCGAGGCAGGCATGATCGAGCAGCAGACCCAGGCGGCGCCGGCCGAAGGCCAGGCGCCGGTGAAGAAGACGATCATCCAGACCGAGATCGGCCGGGTGGTCAGCGACAAGATGAACAAGACGGTGACGGTGCTGGTCGAGCGGCGGGTGAAGCATCCGCTCTACGGCAAGGTCGTGACCCGCTCGCGCAAGTACCACGCGCACGACGAGAACAACGAGTACAAGGTCGGCGACCTGGTCGAGATCGAGGCGTGCCGCAAGCTCGCCAAGACCAAGGCGTGGCGGGTGACGAAGCTCCTCGAGAAGGCGCGTCTCGTCTGACGTCGTTTCCTGGCAGGGATCTTGCGCAAAAGCGCAAATTCCTGACATAATTTATTGTTTCGCCTGCCGCGGCCGCTGACAGGCAACGCAGAGTAGTCGGCCGCGGTGTTCCCCCGGGGTGCTCGAGCAAGGTCGGGCGCCACCAGAGCGGGGTCCAAAACTGGCCGCGGCTTTGCGCCGGCACCCGGTACCCGGGACCCGGCAAACGCGGGTTAAGTTGGAGATGCAGCAATGATCCAGATGCAATCGGTGCTGGATGTCGCCGATAACACCGGCGCCCGGCGAGTCATGTGCATCAAGGTGCTTGGCGGTTCCAAGCGCCGTTATGCGCACATCGGGGACGTGATCAAGGTCAGCGTCAAGGACGCTGCGCCGCGCGGTCGCGTCAAGAAGGGCGAGATCTACAACGCGGTCGTGGTGCGCACCCGTCACGGCGTGCGCCGCGACGACGGCGCGCTCGTGCGCTTCGACGCCAACGCCGCCGTGCTGCTCAACGCCAAGCTCGAGCCGATCGGCACCCGCATCTTCGGGCCGGTCACGCGCGAGCTGCGCACCGAGCGCTTCATGAAGATCGTCTCGCTGGCGCCGGAGGTGCTCTAAATGAGGAAGATCCGCAAGGGCGACAACGTCGTCGTGATCACCGGGCGTGACAAGGGCAAGCGCGGCACGGTCAGCGCCATCGTCGGCGCCGAGCACGTGCTCGTGTCCGGCATCAACCAGGTGAAGAAGAACCAGCGCCCGAACCCCATGAAGAACGAGCAGGGCGGCATCGTCACCAAGGAAATGCCGATCCACGTGTCGAACGTGGCGGTGTGGAACCCCGTGACGCAGAAGCCCGACCGCGTGGGCGTGCGGGTGCTCGAGGACGGCCGCAAGGTCCGCTTCTTCAAGTCCAACGGCGAGCAGGTCAACGCCTGAGATGAAACTGCCCCCACGCTCGTGCCGGCCCAGTAGTGTGGCACTCGCTGCCCCCCGAGGGGGCCTCTGTCAGTTCCTCGGGTCGGCCCTTCGGAACTGACGTTACGGATACGGAAATGGCTCGTCTCAAGGAAATCTACCGCAAGGAAGTGGCGCCGGCGCTCACCCAGCAGTTCGGGTACAAGTCGCCGATGGAAATCCCGCGCCTCGAGCAAGATCGTGCTCAACATGGGCGTGGGCGAGGCGATCGGCGACAAGAAGCTGCTCGAGAACGCCGCCGCCGACATGCAGAAGATCGCCGGGCAGAAGCCGGTGATCACCAAGGCCAAGAAGGCCATCGCGGGCTTCAAGATCCGCGAAGGCTATCCCATCGGCTGCATGGTGACGCTGCGCCAGGAACGGATGTACGAGTTCCTCGACCGCCTGATCTACGTGGCGCTGCCGCGCGTGCGCGACTTTCGCGGCGTGTCGGGCAAGTCGTTCGACGGCCGCGGCAACTTCAACATGGGCGTCAAGGAACAGATCATCTTCCCCGAGATCGAGTACGACAAGATCGACAAGGTCCGGGGCATGAACATCACCATCACCACGACCGCGAAGACGGATGCCGAAGCGAAGGCGCTGCTCGCCGCGTTCAAGTTCCCGTTCAGGAATTAACCGGACATGGCCAAACTTGCTCTGATCAACCGCGACGCCAAGCGCCGCGCCATGGTGAAGAAGTACGCCAAGAAGCGCGAAGCGCTCGAGGCGATCATGAACAATCCGAAGGTCTCGGACGAGGACCGCTTCGCCGCGCGCCAGAAGATCCAGCAGCTGCCGCGCAATGCGAACCCGACGCGCGTGCGCAACCGCTGCGCGATGACGGGCCGTCCGCGCGGCTTCTTCCGCAAGTTCGGCCTCGGCCGCAACAAGCTGCGGGAGTTCGCGATGCGTGGCGAGATCCCCGGCATCGTCAAGGCGAGCTGGTAAATGAACACTGCAGGTGAGGTGAACGCATGAGCATGACCGACCCGATCGCCGATATGCTGACCCGCATCCGCAATGCGCAGATGCGCGAGGAAGCCGTCGTGGCGATGCCCTCGTCCAAGGTCAAGCTGGCCATCGCCAGGGTGCTGAAGGACGAAGGCTACATCGACGCCTTCAAGACCTCCGGCGAAGAGGTGAAACCCGTCCTCGAGATCGCGCTCAAGTATCACGCGGGCCGTCCGGTGATCGAGAAGATCGAGCGCGTGTCGAAGCCCGGGCTGCGCATCTACAAGAGCAAGGACGACATTCCGCGGGTGATGAACGGGCTGGGCATCGCCATCGTCTCCACCTCGCGCGGCGTGATGACGGATCGCAAGGCGCGCGCCACCGGCGTCGGCGGCGAAGTGCTCTGCATCGTCGCCTGACCGGGACAACGAGGAAACAACATGTCGCGAATCGGCAATCATCCGATCCCGCTGCCGCCGAAGGTCGAAGTGACGCTCGGGGCCGGCGAGATCACGGTCAAGGGACCGCTGGGCACGCTGTCCCGCGCGTATCCCGAGGGTCTGTCCATCGACCGCGAGGGCGATCACCTCGTGTGCAAGGCGGCCAACGCGGAAGTGAACGCGATGCACGGCACCCTGCGTGCGCTGGTGGCCAACATGGTCAAGGGCGTCACGGACGGCTTCGAGCGGCGCCTGTCGCTGGTCGGCGTCGGGTACCGCGCGCAGGCCGCCGGCGACAAGGTGAACCTGTCGCTGGGCTTCTCGCATCCGGTCGTGCACCAGATGCCCAAGGGCGTGAAGGTCGAGACGCCGGCGCAGACGGAAATCGTGGTCAAGGGCATCGACAAGCAGCAGGTCGGCCAGGTCGCCGCGGAGATCCGCGCGTACCGCCCGCCGGAGCCGTACAAGGGCAAGGGCGTGCGCTACGTCGGTGAGCGCGTGGTGATCAAGGAAACCAAGAAGAAGTAACCGCATTGATGACTGTGGGTCAGGTTTCGGCCTGACAGGTCGTCGGACTGAAGTCCGACCCACATGAGGCCCTACCCACAGGACTAACGAGGAAATTCATGGACAAGAACGTCGCTCGAGTCCGCCGCGCCCGCAAAACCCGGGTGCGCATTGCCGAGCAGCGCGCAACGCGACTGGTGGTGAGCCGGTCCAACAGCCACATCTACGCGCAGATCATCGCGCCGACCGGCGACAAGGTGCTCGCGAGCGCCTCGACGCTGGAAGCGGAAGTCCGCAAGGACCTGAAGAACGGCGGCAACAAGGCGGCCGCGGCGCTCGTCGGCAAGCGCATCGCCGATCGCGCGAAGGCGCTCGGCATCGAGGCGGTCGCGTTCGACCGCTCGGGCTACCGGTACCACGGCCGCGTGCAGGCGCTGGCGGATGCCGCCCGCGAGGCCGGCCTGAAGTTCTGACCCAGGAAGACACGACATGGCACGACAGCAACAGCGCAACCAGCAGCAGGACGATCGCGGCGACGGCCTGCGCGAGAAGATGATCAGCATCAACCGCGTCACCAAGGTGGTGAAGGGCGGACGCATCCTGGGCTTCGCCGCCCTCGCCGTAGTGGGCGACGGCGACGGTCGCGTCGGCATGGGCAAGGGCAAGGCCAAGGAAGTGCCGGTCGCGGTGCAGAAGGCCATGGAAGAGGCCCGCCGCCGCATGGTCAAGGTGCGCCTGAAGAGCGGCACGCTGCATCATGCCGTCGAAGGCCGCCATGGCGCGACCAAGGTGTTCATGCAGCCCGCCGCGGACGGCACGGGCGTGATCGCCGGTGGTCCGATGCGCGCGGTGTTCGAGGTCGTCGGCGTGACCAACATCCTGGCCAAATGCCACGGCTCGACCAACCCGTACAACCTCGTGCGCGCGACGATCAATGCGCTCGAGAACGGCAATGCGCCGGCCGACATCGCCGCGAAGCGCGGCATGACGGTCGAGCAGCTGATGGAGGCCTGAGATGAACGACCCCCGCTCATCGCATTCGCATTCGCTGCCCCCCGAGGGGGTTCGATCAGCGCCCTTCGGGCGGCCGTGCGGGCGCTGATGTGCCAGACGCCAAGCAGAAGCTCCGCGTGAAGCTCGTGAAGAGCATCAACAGCTGCAAGGAAGACCACCGCGCCACCGTGCGCGGCCTGGGCCTCAAGTGGCGCGAGCACACCGTCGAGGTCGAGGACACGCCGGCCGTGCGCGGCATGATCAACAAGGTCTATTACCTCGTGAAGGTGCTCGACCAGGACGACGCGCGCCCGGCCAAGGCCTGAGCGCCGGATAGCCGCCGATCACTACGGAGTCATGATGCAACTCAATACGATCAAGCCCGCCGAGGGCTCCAGGAAGCCCCGCCGCCGTGTCGGCCGCGGCATTGGCTCGGGCCTCGGCAAGACCGCCGGGCGCGGCCACAAGGGCCAGAAATCGCGTTCCGGCGGCTTTCACAAGGTCGGCTTCGAAGGCGGCCAGATGCCGCTGCAACGCCGGCTGCCGAAGCGCGGCTTCGTGTCGACCACGCGCAACGACACCGCGGAAGTGCGCCTGTCGGATCTCGCCAAGCTGCCGGTGACGGAGATCGACCTGCTCGCGCTCAAGTCCGCGGGAATCGTGCCCGCGCTCGCGAAGTCGGCGAAGGTCATCAAGTCGGGTGAGCTCGGCAAGGCGGTGAAGCTCACGGGCCTCGCGGCCACCAAGGGCGCGCGGGCTGCAATCGAAGCCGCCGGCGGCAGCCTCGCCTGACGCATCGGGACGGGAAGAAACGTTTGGCAACGAATAATCCGGCACTGAAGAGCGGGAGCAAGTACGCCGATTTGAAGCGGCGGCTGTGGTTCCTGCTGGGTGCGCTCGTGGTCTATCGGGTGGGGACGCACATCCCCGTGCCCGGGATCAACGCGAGCGTGCTGGACGAGCTGTTCCGCAACCAGCAGGGCGGCATCCTCGGCCTGTTCAACGTGTTCTCCGGCGGCGCGCTGCAGCGCTTCTCGATCTTCGCGCTGGGGATCATGCCGTACATCTCGGCGTCCATCATCATGCAGCTCGTGACGGTGGTGTATCAGCCGCTCGAGGCACTGAAGAAGGAAGGCGAGGCCGGCCGGCGCAAGATCACGCAGTACACGCGCTACGCCACGCTCGTGCTGGCGCTGTTCCAGGGACTCGGCATTTCCGTGGCGCTCGAGGCGCAGCCCGGCCTCGTGATCGATCCGGGCCTCACGTTCCGGCTGGTGAGCGCTGTCACGCTGCTGACGGGAACGATGTTCCTGATGTGGCTCGGCGAGCAGATCACCGAGCGCGGCCTGGGCAACGGGATCTCGCTGATCATCTTCGCGGGCATCGCGGCCGGGCTGCCGAACGCCATCGGCCTCACGCTGGAACAGGCGCGCACCGGGGCGTACTCGATCCCGCTGGTGCTCGGGATCGCCATCCTGGTGGTGCTGGTCACCGGCTTCGTGGTGTTCATGGAGCGCGCGCTGCGCAAGATCCTGGTGAACTATGCCAAGCGCCAGGTCGGCAACAAGGTGTACGCGGGCCAGAGCTCGCACCTGCCGCTGAAGATCAACATGGCCGGGGTGATCCCGCCGATCTTCGCGTCGTCGATCATCCTGTTCCCGGCGACGCTCGCGCAATGGTTCGGCAGCGGCGAGTCGACGATCTGGCTGCGCGACCTCGCGACCACGCTAGGGCCCGGGCAGCCGGTGCATGAAATCCTGTACGCGTCGGCGATCATCTTCTTCTGCTTCTTCTACACGGCGCTGCAGTACAACCCGAAGGAGACGGCGGAGAACCTGAAGAAGAGCGGTGCGTTCATCCCGGGCTACCGGCCGGGCGACCAGACGGCGCGCTACATCGAGCGGATCTCGCTGCGCCTCACGCTCATCGGCTCGCTGTATCTCGTGGTGGTGTGCTTCGTGCCGAACTTCCTGATCGCGTGGAAGCAGGTGCCGTTCTACTTCGGCGGCACGTCGCTCCTGATCATCGTGGTCGTGACGATGGACTTCATGACCCAGGTGCAGGCGTACCTCATGTCCCAGCAGTACGAGAGCCTGCTGAAGAAGGCGAACTTCAAGGGTGGGTTGCCCACGCGCTGATGGCGAAGGAAGAAACAATCCAGATGCAGGGCGAGATCCTCGAGATGCTCCCCAACGCCACCTTCCGGGTGAAGCTCGAGAACGGCCACGTCGTGCTGGGGCACATCTCCGGGAAGATGCGCATGCACTACATCAAGATCCTTCCGGGCGACAAGGTGACCGTGGACATGACGCCGTACGACCTTTCGCGCGCGCGGATCATTTTCCGGGCGAAGTGAAGCAGCAGCTGCAACTGAACGGGGAAAAGCAATGAAGGTACTGGCTTCGGTGAAGAAGATCTGCCGCAACTGCAAGATCATCCGGCGCAATGGCGTCGTGCGCGTGATCTGCACGGACCCGCGACACAAGCAGCGGCAAGGGTGATCAGCTGTAAGCACTGCGCTTCCAGCACTCAGCAAACAGACGAGATGACACGGTAAAAACATGGCCCGTATTGCAGGCGTCAACATTCCGAACCACCAGCATGCCGAAGTCGCGCTGACCGCGATCTACGGCATCGGCCGTCCGCGCGCCAAGGCGATCTGCGAGGCTGCCGGCGTCCTGCCGACGGCCAAGATCAAGGATCTGTCCGACGCCGAGATGGACAAGCTGCGCGAGCAGATCGGCAAGTTCACGGTCGAGGGCGACCTCCGGCGCGAAGTGACGATGAGCATCAAGCGCCTGATGGACCTCGGCTGCTATCGCGGCGTGCGGCATCGCCGCGGCCTGCCGGTCCGCGGCCAGCGCACGCGCACCAACGCGCGCACCCGCAAGGGCCCGAAGAAGTCGCGTGCCAGCACCGGTGCCAAGCCGGCCGCCAAGTAACGGTCAAGGAACAATCATGGCAACACAGTCGCAGAACCCGAAGGCCGGCGCGCGCGTCCGCAAGAAGGTCAAGAAGAACGTGGCCGAGGGCATCGCCCACATCCACGCGTCGTTCAACAACACGATCATCACGATCACCGACCGCCAGGGCAACGCGCTCTCGTGGGCGACCTCGGGCGGCGCGGGCTTCAAGGGCTCGCGCAAGTCCACGCCGTTCGCGGCGCAGGTCGCGGCCGAGCGGGCCGGGCGTGTGGCCGTCGAGTACGGCGTGAAGAACCTCGAGGTGCGCATCAAGGGCCCCGGCCCCGGACGCGAGTCCGCCGTGCGCGCGCTCAACGCGCTGGGCATGAAGATCACCAGCATCTCCGACGTGACGCCGATCCCGCACAACGGCTGCCGGCCGCCGAAGCGCCGTCGCATCTAACTTTGGACACGCCCCCCGCCGCGGGCGGGGGCGAACAGAACTTTTCTTACTGGATAGCAATGGCTCGATATCTCGGACCGAAATGCAAGCTGGCGCGACGGGAAGGCACCGACCTTTTCCTGAAAAGCGCGCGTCGTTCACTCGACTCCAAGTGCAAGCTCGATGTAAAGCCCGGCCAGCACGGCGTGAAGTCCGGCATGCGCATGTCGGACTACGGCAACCAGCTGCGCGAGAAGCAGAAGCTCCGCCGCACGTACGGCATCCTCGAGCGGCAGTTCCGCCTGTATTTCCAGCGCGCCGCCAAGGGCAAGGGCTCGACGGGTGAGAACCTGCTGCGCCTGCTCGAGTCGCGTCTCGACAACGTCGTCTATCGCATGGGCCTCGGTTCGACGCGCTCGGAAGCGCGGCAGCTGGTCGGCCATCGCTCGATCACCGTGAACGGCAAGGTGGTGAACATCCCGTCCGCGATCGTGAAGCCCGGCGACGTGGTCAGCGCGACGGAGCGGGCGAAGGGACAGCTGCGCATCCAGGATTCGCTCCAGCTCGCCGAGAAGGTCGGCTTCCCCTCGTGGGTCGAGGTCGACGTCAAGAAGATGACCGGGACCTTCAAGGGTGCGCCGGACCGCTCCGAGTTCGGGCAGGACATCAACGAGAGCCTGGTCGTCGAGTTGTATTCGAAGTAACAGCGCCCGCGGCGGAACAACGTAGCGGCCGCGCTGCGCGACCGGCCTTTCCCGGCGCGCCGAGCGCGGGCGCTCTATCCGAGGTAATACATGCAAAGCAACGCCTTGTTGAAGCCACGCATCATCGACGTGCAGAGCACGTCCCCGTTCCACGCCAAGGTGGTGATGGAGCCGTTCGAGCGGGGCTATGGACATACGTTGGGCAACGCGCTGCGACGCGTGCTCCTCTCGTCGATGCCGGGTTACGCGCCGACGGAAGTCCGCATCACCGGCGTGCTGCACGAATACTCCGCGCTCGACGGGGTGCAGGAAGACGTCGTCGACATCCTGCTGAACCTGAAGGGCGTGGTGCTGAAGCTGCACAACCGCGACCACGTGCTGCTCAAGCTCGCGAAGAGCGGCGAAGGACCCGTGACGGCCGCCGACATCGAGCCCAACCACGACGTCGAGATCATCAATCCCGAGCACGTCATCGCGCATCTCACCGCGGGCGGCAAGCTGGAGATGGAGATCAAGGTGGAGCGCGGCCGCGGCTACCAGCCCGCCACGGCGCGAATCAAGCCTGAAGGCGGGCGCTCGATCGGCAGCATCCTGCTCGACGCGTCGTTCAGCCCCGTGCGTCGCGTGAGCTACGCGGTCGAGAGCGCGCGTGTGGAGCAGCGCACCGACCTCGACAAGCTCGTACTCGACATCGAGACCAATGGCGTCGTCGAGCCGGAGCAGGCGGTGCGCTATGCCGCGTCCGTGCTGGTCGAGCAGCTGTCCGTGTTCGCGGACCTGCAGGGATCCGAGAGCCCCACGGCAGAGCGCGCGTCGCCGCAGGTCGATCCGATCCTGCTGCGTCCGGTGGACGATCTCGAGCTGACGGTGCGCTCGGCCAACTGCCTCAAGGCCGAGAACATCTATTACATCGGCGACCTCATCCAGCGTACGGAGACCGAGCTGCTCAAGACGCCGAACCTCGGCCGCAAGTCGCTCAACGAGATCAAGGAAGTGCTCGCGTCGCGCGGACTGTCGCTGGGCATGAAGCTCGAGAACTGGCCGCCGGCGGGGTTGGATCGTCCGTAAAACGGAAAGGCGTTACCTGGAAATCGCGGGGGAACCCCGACGATTTCCAGCATAAAACCAAACGAAGAAGCGCTGCCGCGTGGTGTGGCAGTGTCGATGAAGGAAGAAGCCATGCGTCACCGCCACGGCCTGCGCAAACTGAACCGTACGAGCAGCCATCGCCTCGCGATGCTCCGTAACATGACCAACTCGCTGCTCACGCACGAGATCATCAAGACCACGCTGCCGAAGGCGAAGGAGCTGCGCCGCGTCGCGGAGCCGCTCATCACCCTCGGCAAGACGCCCACGGTCGCCAATCGCCGGCTGGCGTTCGACCGCCTGCGCGATCGCGACGTCGTGACCAAGCTCTTCAACGAGCTCGGCCCGCGTTACCAGGCACGTCCGGGCGGCTATCTGCGCATCCTCAAGTTCGGCTTCCGTCAGGGCGACAACGCGCCGATGGCGCTGGTCGAGCTCGTCGACCGTCCCGCCGGCGAAGCCACCGAAGAGGGCGCCGCCGCGTAGAACGACGTTTTTCCTTGCCAGCCACGACGGCCCGGGAACCACCGGGCCGTTTTGCTATCGGAGCAGGAATGCGCGCGGTTTCGGACGCCTGCGGGCGCCACGGATCGCTGACATCCGAATTCTCTGGCGAGAGGTCGCCATCGAAACAGCCATTTCGAACCCTTCGCCCGCAACGGCGTTGACGGGCGGGGGCCTGCAGCATCGCGATCTCGTCGTGATTGGCGGATCGGCGGGGGGCAGCGCGGCCCTGCGCGCGCTCGTGTCGCGGCTGCAGCCGGATTTTGCGGCGGCCATCCTGGTCGTGCTCCACACCGGCCCGGAAGCGCCCGCGCCTCCTCGCCGATATCCTCACCGCGGCGGGTCCGTTGCGGGCCGCCTACGCCGCGGACAACGATCCCGTCGTCCCGGGCGAGATCCGGATCGCACCGCCCGATCGGCATCTGCTCGTCGACCGCGGCGTCATGCGCGTGGTCCGCGGGCCGAAGGAGAACCGGAGCCGGCCCGCGATCGACCCATTGTTCCGCTCGGCGGCGTGGGCGTACGGACCGCGGGTGATCGGCGTGCTCATGAGCGGCATGCTCTACGACGGCACGTCGGGCCTGTGGGGAATTCACACGTGCGGCGGCCTCACGGTCGTGCAGGACCCCGCGGACGCGCAATTCGCGGACATGCCGCAGCACGCCATCGCCAGCCTGCCGGTGGACTTCTGCGTTGCTGCGGATGCGATGGGCGCGCTGCTCGCGACGCCTCACGCGCGACGCCGTCGCCACCACGAACCGATCGCCGCCACCACCCAACCTGGGCATGGAGGTGCAGATGGCCCGCATGCAGGCGCACGAGATGACCGATCTCGACCGCATCGGCAAGCTGTCGCCGTACACCTGTCCGTCCTGCCATGGTGCGCTGTGGCAGGTCGACGACGAACACCTGCTGCGGTTCCGCTGCCACACGGGGCACAGCTTCGCCGGCGAACAGTTGAGCGAAAGCCAGGCCGACAACGTGGAGGACGCGCTGTTCGCGGCGGCGCGCGCGCTGGAAGAGTCCGCACGCCTGGCGGAAGCTATCGCTACGCGCTCGCGGCAGGACGACCGGCCGCTCGTCGCCGATGCCTACGAGCGCAAGGCGCGCGACGCCGGCACGAACGCCGATACGATTCGCGCGCTGCTCATGGAAAAGCGCGCGGCGCGCTGAGCGGACCTCGCGTCAGCCGATGTGTGCCGACGCTGGCGGCACGCTCCCGCCGTAGCGAACCTGTCCGGTCACGTCACGTGCGGTCTCCAGCACCACGGGTGACCCGCCTTCGGGCTGGACCAGCGTACAGATCGCGTCGATCACGAGCTCGCGCCCGTCGCGCGTAGTCTGCCGGATCAGGCCCGACCACCGGCGTTGCGCGCGCAGCGTCGCATCGAACGACGGATCGGCGACGCTGCGGCGCGTCGTCAGCAGGAGATCGCTCGTCTGACCGTGCGCTTCCTTGGCCGTCCATCCATAGAGCGTCGCCGCCGCCTGGTTCCAGTATCGGATCGCGCCGCCGAGCTCGTAGACGACGACCGCGTCGTGCGCCTGCTCGAGGAGCTCCGACTGCTCGCGCAGCAGCCGTGCCGTGCGCTGCTGCTCGGTGAGATCGTCGAGGGTGAGCAGGAGCAGCGTGCCCTGCGTCACATCGCCGGTCAGGTGCCGCGCCTCGATGTGCAGCGTGCGCTCGCCGATCTTCGGGAAGTGCGCAGTCAGGTCGTGGGCGATGAACGGGACATGGTCGCGCAGCATGCGCTGCAGGGCCGCGCCGAGGCCGGCGGTGTTCCACGCGCCATCCGCGAGCTGCAGGAACAGTGCATCTTCCGCATCGCCATTGGCGATGGCGAACGTGTCGTGGAAAGCGCGGTTGGCCTGCCGCACGCGCAGGTCGGCATCGAGCAGCACCAGTGGCTGACGCACCGTCTGCACGATCGCCTGCGAGTGATCGCGCGCCTTGCGCAGCTCGATGTTGACCTGTGACAGCTCGACGTTGCGATGCCGCAGCTCCTCGTTGGTCGTCGAGAGCTCTTCGTTCGCCGCCTGCAGCTCTTCCTTGGCCGTCTCGAGTTCCTCGTTGGTGCTCTGGAACTCCTCGTTCGCGGAGAGCACCTCCTCGTTCGCGGTGCGCAGCTCTTCCTGTGCCGCTTCGTTCGCCTCCATGATGGCCTGCAGGTAGGTGCGCGTAGCGTCCACTTCACGCTGCAACTCGTCGCGCTCCTTCAACTCGGGCGAGTTGGGGTCGGGATGGCGTGCCCTCCGCGCCGTCAGCCGGTGCAGCAATCCGCCCGTGGGTGCCGGCGCCTGCTCCGGCGGCTTGCTTTGCGCCTCGAACAGGATGAGATAGCAGCGTCCCTGCTCGGGACGCATGTTGAGCGGCGTCACCTCGATGTCGATCGGCTCGGCGCGCGCGTGCGCACGGCCGATGCCTTCCTTGCGCACGAGCTTGCCGGTATTGCGCGCCTCGTCGATCGCGCGTGACAGCTCGACCTGCAGCTCGGGCCGCACGAGGCGATTCAGGTTGAGGCTTGCAACGCCCTGCTGGTGCTCGAGGAAGCGCCCGGTCTGGCCGCGGAACTGGAGGACGTTGAGGCCGTCGTCGATGAGGACGCTGGCAGGTGCGAAACGCGCCAGCAGGAGGTGGTCGGCCTCGCGCTGCAGGTGCTCGAGGTCGAGCAGCTGCGAGCCCGCGCCGACGCTCGCGCGTGGCCGCTTGAACGCAGTCGGCTCGTCGCGGCGGTCTTGGCCGATCATCCTGCGGCCGGCACCCGTGCGCCGGTAGATCTTGCGCTTCGCATCGACGAGCTCGAAGAGATCGTTGGCCACGCCCACGGTCTCCGACGGACCGAGCAGCAGGAACCGTTCCGGGTTCAGCGCGTAGTGGAACAGCCCCATGACGCGCTTCTGCAGTACCGGGTCGAGGTAGATGAGCACGTTTCGGCAGCTCACGAGGGCGAGATTCGAGAAGGGCGGATCACGGCCGAGGTTGTGGGTCGCGAACACGCACACGTCGCGGATCATCTTCGTGACCTCGTAGCTGCCCGTCGCGCACGACGAAGAAACGCTGCAGGCGCTCCGGCGAGACGGTCGCCGAGATGTTGTCGAGATAGCAGGCAGCCCGCGCCAGATCGATGGAGCGTGGATTGACGTCGGTGCCGAAGATCTGGATCGGCGTCGATGGCCGCAGCGCTCCCGAGGTACTCGAACAGCGCGATGGCGATCGAGTAGGCTTCTTCGCCGCGTTGCGCAACCAGGCACCCAGATGCGCACCGGGTCGCTCGCCGAGCGCATCTGCATGATGCGGGGAAACACGATGGTCGCGAGGCCCTCGAACGTGGCCGGGTCGCGGAAGAAGCTCGTGACCCGGATCAGGAAATCCTGGTAGAGCCCGTCGAGCTCCGCCGGCGTGTCCTGCAACAACGTCAGGTAGTCGTCCGCGTGCTCGACGCGACGCAGGGCCATGCGCCGCGTGAGGCGGCGCCGCAGCGTGGTGCGCTTGTAGAGGCTGAAGTCCACGCCGGAGAACGTGCGCAGCATGCGGAAGAGCCGCTTCCAGTGCTCCTCGGTGAAGGGCCCGTCGGTCGCCGCGGACGCGCCGTTGACGTAAGGGTGCGCTGCGATCCGACCGATCTCGCGCGCGATCTCGGTGGGCGGCAGCGAGAAGTCCACGAAACCGGAGTTCAGCGCGGCGCGCGGCATCGCGTCGACCTTCGCACTGGAAAGCTCCTGCGCGAAGGTGATGCCTCCCGTCGACTTGATCGCTGCGATACCCAGCGTGCCATCACTGCCGCCACCCGACAGGATCACGCCGACGGCGCGGCGTCCGCGCCGCTCCGCGAGGGACCGGAACAGATCGTCGATCGGCATGTGCGCCTGTGCGCCCGGCTCGCGCGTACCCACCGCAAGGTGCCCGTCGGCGACCACCAAAGTTGTATTGGGCGTGATCACGTACACGGTGTCGCGCTCGATGCGCTGGCCATCGTGCGCTTCCACGCACGGGCAGCTCGCAGGTATTGCCGAGGATCTCCGCGAGATGGCTGGGATAGGTACGGTCGAGGTGCATCACCACCACGAATGCCATGCCCCATCCGCTCTGCAGGTGCGGGAGCATCTCGCTCAGCGCCTCGAGCCCGCCTGCGGAGGCGCCGATGCCGACGACGCATGGCCCGTCGGCGTCGGTTGCTGCAGCGAAGTCGTCGGCCAGATCGATGTCGAGCGTTTCCGTGGGGAGGGCCTCGGAAGGCGGTGCGTCGTTGCTGCTCATGATTCCTCCTGCGGCGTGGCTCGCGCGACGCCGCGTGTGCCGCGGTCGAGCTCGTCGTGGCTCCCCGCTGCCGGCCGCTCGGCCGTCGCCGCGTGGTCGCTTTCATCGGCCGCGCCGGGTGCCGGGGACCGCGGCAGGCGGGCGAGCACCTCGGTGCCCTTGCCGTCCGGTCCCGGTCCGACGGTGACGGTGCCGCCAAACGGTCGCAGGCGCTCGCGCATGTTGATCATCCCTTGCGCGTTGCGCCGCGGTGGCTCGGGCGACAGTCCCTTGCCGTCGTCGAGCACGGTCAGGCGGATTTCGTCCGGCGTGGAGTGCAGCGCCACCTTGACGTGTCGCGCGTCGGCGTACTTGGCGATGTTCGTCAGCGCTTCCTGGGCGATGCGGAACAACGCGAGCTCCTGCTCGGGGGCGAGCGGTGGCTGCGGATCCAGGAGTGACGAGTGGACCTCGATCTCGTTGCGATCCCGCCATGCGCGCAGCAGGTCCTCGATCGCGCCGGCCAGGCCGAGATGCGACAGCGTCACCGGATGGAGGCCGGATGTCACGCGGCGCATCTTTTCCGACGTGCTGGTGAGCGCTTCCAGCGCGCGCTGCTGCCTGTCGGCGAGCTCCGGGGCGATCTTGCGCAGGCTGGTGAGCACCTTCACCACGTCCACCCAGACGGCGGTGATGGACGCGCCGAGCTCGTCGTGCAGCTCCATCGCGAGACGCGCACGCTCCTCCTCGGAAACGCGCAGCAGCCATTGCGACAGGTCCGCGATCTGCCCGTCGCGCGCCGCGAGCTCCCGCAGCAGCGCCTCGTGCTTGGCGCGCAGCGCGAACTCGGCTTCCACGCGTGCGCTGATATCGGTGGCGATGCCGACGATGCCCGCGAGCTCGCCGTCGCGGTCGACGTAGGGCGCCTTGGTCACCAGCAAAGTGCGCGGTCCCGTGGGGAAGGCAATGGTCTCTTCCACCGTGACCGGCTCCCGCGCCGCCATGACCTTCAGGTCGTGCTCGCGCATCGCGGCCGCCGCGGCAACGTTGCCGAGGATCTCCTCGTCGGTGTGGCCGATCACGTCCCTGCCGAACGCCGAATTGAGCGCGTTGTTGGCGAGCCGGTACCTGCCTTCGAAGTCCTTGGCGAAGACGAGCCCCGCGGTGCCTTCGGCCGCAGCGCGCAGCAGCGCGTACGCGCCTTCGCGCGCGTCATGGACACGCTTGGGCTGGGTGATGTCATCGACGGTCAGGAGCGTGCGTTGCGGCGCTCCATCGGACCCGAACGCGACGCCCACCTGCACCAGCGCCCAGAACGTGCTGCGGTCCTTGCGCGTGATCGACTGCTCGATGCGCATCACCTGACGCTCGCCACCGACGAGATCGCGATAGGCGCGCGCGTTGTCGAGCCGGTGCTCGCGCGGGAGAAGGTCCACCACGGTCGTGTGAGTGAGCTCCTCGGGCGTGAACCCGGTGAGTTCCGCCAGCCGCCGGTTAGCGTGCAGCAGGCGGCCGGTGTGCACGTCGCACTCGGCCTGCGCGACGGGCGATGCATCGAAGAGCTCGCGGAACTCGCGTTCACTGCTCGCGAGCTGCGCCTGCGCCGAACGCCGCCGCCGCTCGTAGCGGCGCATCGCGGCGTAGAGCACCGCGAGGCCGAGCAGGCTTGCCGCGTTGGAAAGCAGCAGGAAGATGATGCCGTAGCGGCCGCGTCGGTCGACGTCGGCCTGCCGCTCCTGCAGCATGCGCTCCTCTTCGTTGCGCATGCCTTCGAGCCCGACGCGCACGCGGTCCATGAGCTGCTTGCCGCGGTTGAGCTCTTCGAGCAGGGCCTCGGATCCAGGCGACTCGCGCCACGCGCGCATCGTGGACGACAGCTGTTGCAGGCGTTGATCGACCAGCGGCTGGAGCAACTGCAACGCCTGCTGCTGCGCAGGATTGTCCGCGGTCAGGCGCTTGAGCGTGCCGAAGTAGTAGGCCTGGCGGGCGACGGCGTTGACGTAGGGCTCCAGGAAATGCGGCTGGCCGGAGAGGAGAAAGCCGCGCTGGCCCGTCTCGGCGTCCACCACGGTGAGTTGCAGGATTTCGAGGGTGCGTTGCACCTGCAGCGTGTGCTCGACCTGCCGCACGGAGCGGCCGAGCTCGATGCTCGCGATGACCAGCGCAGCCGACGCCAGTGCCGTGAGCGCCAGGCACAGGACGAAAAGCAGGGTCAGCGGAAGCGGGAAACGGCTTGGACGCGGTTCGGACATGAAAGATGCCGGCGACTTGGGGCCCGGTCGCGACCGTCCATGCTGCGGCGCCATGAATGTAAGGCCTTCGGTTGGGGTCCGCAACGGTGGCGATGCATCCACGACGTACAGCGCCGGGCGCGAGACATGCCCGGTCGCGGTACAGATTCGGCGAAGCGTGGTAAATGTTGCACGGCGCGCGGGAATTTCGAGGGGCCGGACCGCCTTGCCGCAATCGGCATCGGGATGGCACACGAAATGCACCGGCACCGACACCATGGCGCTCGACCTCTACCGCAGGAAACGCAACTTCAAGATCACTCCGGAGCCGGAAGGCCGCGTGCGCAAGGGCACGAGCACGGCCCTCATGTTCGTGATCCAGAAGCACCGCGCGAGTCACCTTCATTACGACTTCCGGCTCGAGCTCGATGGCGTGCTGCTGAGCTGGGCCGTGCCCAAGGGCCCGAGTCTCGATCCCGCGGACAAGCGCCTCGCGATGCATGTCGAGGATCATCCGATCGAGTACGCGGAATTCGAAGGCATCATCCCGCCGAAGCAATACGGTGGCGGCACCGTGCTCCTGTGGGACCGCGGCATGTGGGTGCCGGAAGGCGATCCGCGCGAGGGTACCGCAAGGGCAAGATCCGGTTCCGGCTCGAAGGCGAGAAGCTCAGGGGCGAATGGACCCTGGTGCGGGCGTGGGGCGGCAAGGACCGTGAGGACAAGTCGTGGTTCCTGATCAAGATCGCCGACGAGCACGCGCGCAGCGGCGTGCCCACGTCGTGGACGAATTGCCGCGCAGCGTGGCGAGCGGGCGCGACCTCGACGAGATCGCCGCCGCGCCCGATCGCGTGTGGCATTCGAATCGGAGTGTCGCGGACAACGTGCCGGGAGGCGACATCAAACGCCGCAAGCCGTCTTTTGCGTTGGCGAAGGTCCCGGGCGCGCGCAAGGCGCCGCTGCCGGACATGGTGTCGCCCCAGCTCGCCACGCTGGCGAAGGCGCCCCCGGCAGGCGACGCCTGGGTGCACGAGATCAAGTACGACGGCTACCGGATGGTGTGCCGCGTGGCGAAGGGCGGGGCGCAGATGTTCTCGCGCAACGGCAAGGAATGGACGCGCAGTTCGCCGCGGTCGCGCGGCTGCTCGCGCGACTTCCGGTACGCGACGCATGGCTCGACGGCGAGGTCGTCGTGATGCAGGACGACGGCCGCACGAGCTTCCAGGCCTTGCAGAACGCGCTCTCCGCCGGCGATGCGAGCCACATGGCGTTCTGGCTGTTCGACCTCATGTACCTCGACGGTTACGATCTCTCCGCGCGTGCCGCTCGTCGAGCGCAAGCGCCTGCTGAAGCAGCTGCTCGAAGGCCAGCCGGCGATGCTGCGCTATTCCGAGCACCTCGAGAGCCCGGGTGAGGACGTCTACGCGCAGGCGTGCAGGCTCGGACTCGAAGGCATCGTCTCCAAGCGGCGCGACGCGCCGTACCAGAACCGCCGCGGCACGGATTGGCTGAAGGTGAAATGCGCGCTGCGCCAGGAGATGGTGATCGGCGGCTACACCGATCCCGGCGGCTCGCGGATGGGCTTCGGCGCGCTGCTGCTCGGCGTGCACGATGCCGAGGGCAACCTGCGCTACTGCGGCAAGGTCGGGACGGGCTTCAATGACGCGCTGCTGCGCAGCCTCGCGCCGAAGCTCAGGAAGATGGAACAGGACACGCCGCCGTTCGTGAATCCGCCGCGCGGCTACGAGGCGAAAGGCGCGCACTGGATCCGGCCGACGCTCGTCGGCGAAGTGGCGTTCACGGAGTGGACCCGCGATGGCACGGTGCGCCACCCGTCGTTCCAGGGCTTGCGCGCGGACAAGAAGGCGGCCGACGTCGTGCTGGAGAAGCCCGTCGACGCCAGCGAGGTGATCGCAGCGAAGCCCGCCCGTGCGGGCGCCGGCCGGCGCACATCGGCGCAGGCCGTTGCACCCGCGGCCACGCCACCTGCAACGCCGCAACCGCGTGCGAAGGCGTCACGTTCCACGAGCGCAAAGACGAGGAAGACCACAGCCGCCGCCGGGAAGGCGCCGGATGATCCGCCGGCGCCGTGGTTCGCGCGGGTGCGGAAGCACGCACCACGACGCGGCGAAGCGGCGCGGCGCAATCGACCGACGGTCAGGTCGCCGGGATCGCGATCTCCAATCCGGCCAAGGTCCTGTATCCCGAAGCCGGCTACACCAAGCTCGATCTTGCGCACTATTACGAGGCCGTCGGCGAGCGCCTGGTCACCGAGTTGCGTGATCGGCCGCTGACCCTCGTGCGCTGCCCGAACGGCTGGGGCAAGCACTGCTTCTATCAGAAGCACGTCAAGCCCGGCACGCCGGACGTGGTCGAGCAGGTTCCCATCCGCGAGGGCGGCGCAACCAGCACGTACATGATGGCCAACTCGGTGCCGGCGGTGGTTGCGCTGTTGCAGATGGGGGTGCTCGAGTTTCATCCATGGGGATCGCGCCGCCCGGATCTGGCGCGACCGGACCGGATGATCTTCGACTTCGATCCGGACGAGGACCTCGAGTGGACCGCCCTCGTCGAAGCGGTGGAGCTGCTGCGCACGCTGCTCGATCAGGTGGGCCTGCGCGGCTTCCTCAAGACCACCGGTGGCAAGGGGCTGCATGTCGTCGTGCCGATCCGGCCCGCGTACGACTGGGACGTGGTGAAGGCCTTCACCAAGGCCGTCGCGGACCTGCTGGTCGATGCGTCGCCCGAGCGGTTCACGTCGAAGCTCGCCAAGGTGCGCCGCGGCGGCAAGATCTTCGTCGATTACCTGCGCAACGCCGAAGGTGCGACCGCAGTCGCCGCGTATTCGGTGCGCGCCAAGGCCAATGCGCCCGTATCGACGCCGATCGCGTGGGAGGAGTTGCGCGATGACGTGCGCTTCGACCATTTCAACATCCGCAACGTGCCGGCGCGACTGCGTGCCATGCGCCGCGATCCGTGGCGCGCTTTCGCAGACGCGAGCGATCAGGAGCTGACCGCGGCGATGCTGCAGCAGGTGGGCATGCGGGCACCGGGCCGGCGTTGAAAGGCTGCATGTCCGGCGCGCCCTGTCAAGTGCAGCCCCGCCTGACGAAACGGCGCGCCGCGTCGGCCCCGACAGGCATTTATTTCCGGTTTCCCTACAAACTTTTGCGCCAAACGAGTAGCGCATCGCCTGTCGCGCCTGACGGTGCGTCTCCCGGCGCCAGCATAACAATGCCATCACGCTTGACACGATGCGGAGGACGCGATGGTGTCGATCTGGTGGATGTTGGTGGCCTTCATTGCCGGAGGCTACGCAGGTGCAATTTTGGTGGGGCTGATGAGCATGGCAGCCCGCAACGAGGAGCGGCGGCCGGCAACGGTGCGCACGCTGTACAACGCGCGGGGGAAGCTCCGCGCCGGCGCCGCCATGCGACGCCGGTGAGCGCACATTGATCATGGGCATGCAACGCGATCGCCGCGGCGATTAGTCCGCGACGCTATTGCGCCTTGTCGGTAACCGTCGGCGCACGTTCGACGGGTGACGTAGCCGGCAGGCGCTGCAGGATCTCCTGGAGCCGGTCGATCTCGATCGGCTTCACGAGGTGGTCGTCGAAGCCTGCCTGCCGCACGGCGATGCGATCGTTGTCGTGGCCATACCCGGTGCAAGCCACGATCGTCGATCGCCGCAATCCCGGGATCGAGCGCAGCTTCCTGACCACGTCGTAGCCATTCATCCCGGGCAGACCGATGTCCAGCAGCACGGTGTCCGGATGATGCTCGGTCGCGGCCGCCACCGCCGCCGCGCCGTCGTGCACGGTCCATACCTGGTGTCCGAGCGCGGCCACCAAGCGCCCCGAGCGTGTTCGCTGCATCGAGATTGTCGTCGACGATCAGGACGCGCCGTCGCGACCCGGCGGATGCCGACGGCGCCGAGGTTGGCACGGGGTGCGTTTCTTCGCCGGCGGTCACGGTCGCACACACGGGAAAACGCACGGTGAAGGTGCTGCCTTTGCCTTCGCCGGGACTTTCCGCGGAAACGGAGCCGCCGTGCATCTCCGCCAGGCGCCGGACGAGGGTGAGGCCGAGCCCGAGCCCGCCTTCCGCCCGATCGAGCGTGCGCTCCCCCTGCACGAACGGCTCGAATACCTGCTGCACGAACTCGGGGGACATGCCGAGGCCGGTGTCCGACACGAGCACTTCGCCGAAAGGCCCGGAGCGAAGCACGCGAACCGAGATCCTTCCGCCGACGGGCGTGTACTTTACCGCGTTCGTGAGGAGGTTCAGGACGATTTGCGCGACGCGCATGCGATCGACGCGACACTCGAATGACGTGCCCTCGACCGCCGTGTCGATCGTTTGCGATCGCGCGGTGGCGAGCGGCCGTACCGATTCGACGACTTCCGCCACGATCTGCTCGAGGCTCGTGGGTTCGAGTTTCAGGGTGATCTTGCCGCTGGTGATGCGGCTCACGTCCAGGAGGTCGTCCACCAGTCGCCCAAGCTGCGCGACCTGGCGGTCGATCACTTCGCGCGCCCACTCGCGCGCATTCGGGTCCGCGGGCTGCAATGCCATGAGATCGAGCGCGTGGCGGATCGGGTCGAGCGGATTGCGCAGCTCGTGCGCGAGCATCGCGAGGAAGTTGTTCGTCTGGCGCTGGCTGCGCTGCATCTCCTCGAATCGCTGGCGCGTCGTCAGGTCGCGCGTGACCTTGGCGAACCCGCGCAGCGTTCCGGTGCCGTCGTACACCGACGTGATGGTGACATTCGCGAGGAATTGCGTGCCGTCCTTGCGCACGCGCCAGCCTTCCTCCTCGAAACGCCCCTGCTCGCGCGCAATCTGCAGCTCGTTCTCGGGCCACCGCCGCGCAATGGCCTCCGGGGGATAGAACGTGGAGAAGTGGCGCCCGATGATCTCGCTTGCCTTGTACCCCTTGATCGACTCGGCGCCGCGGTTCCAGCTCGCGACGAAGCCGTCGGGATCGAGCATGAAGATCGCGTAATCCTTGACGCTGTCGACGAGCATGCGGAACCGTTCCTCGCTCTGGCGCAGGGCTTCCTCCTGCTGCCGTCGCTCGCTGAGGTCGCGGGTGATCTTGCCGTATCCGACGAGGACGCCGTGCTCGTCACGCAGTGCCGTGATCACCACGTTGGCCCAGAACGGGGTGCCGTCGGCGCGCAGCCGCCAACCCTCGTCCTCGAAGCGGCCGACGAGCGCGGCCTGCTCGAGCTCGTGCTCCGGCCAGTGGCTGGCGATCTTCGCGGCGGGATAGAAGGCGGAGAAGTGCTTGCCGATGACATCGGCGGCGCTGTAGCCGTAAAGCTGCGCGGCCCCTGCACTCCAGGTGCGAACGACGCCCGACGCGTCCAGCATGAACATGGCGTAATCGGTGACCGACTCGACCAGCCGCTGATAGGAGTGTTCCGACTCGAAGGTCTTGCCGCTGCGGTCCATGCACGTCCAGATAACCCTCGGGCGAGCGGGCAAGCGGCCGCCACTCACCACGGCAGGGGACAGCGCATGGTGCCCTACTGCAGGCGCGCGATCTGTAGGACAGGGCCTACAAGGTGCGATTCAACCGTCGCGACCCGAGGCCTGGACGCGCAACCGCCGCAGACGCGGCCCCGCCGCGAAATCGATGAAGCGCTCGAGGTCGGCGCGGGGGGCGGGCAGCCCGCCGGGGAACTGGACGAGGGCACGGAGGACGACCGCACGTGTCGTCTGGGTGACCTCGACGCCGCGCGCGCGCAGGAACCGGTCCACGAACAGGTCCTGGAGCTCGGGCGTGACTTGCCGTCCGCCCTTGGGACCCGGGAAGGGGATGATCAATGCCGTCGGCATCGTTGGCTTCAGTGAACCACCGGCGCGCGGCGCCGGGGCTCGGGATCACGCTGCGGGGCGCAGCAGCTCCGGGTTGAGCGCGCGGTCGACGCAGGCTTCGAGCGCCGGACCATCGAGGACTTCGGCGCGGCAACTGGCGATCGCGGCCACGACGACGCGCACGTTCCGCGCGGTGACCGAGTAGCCGCGCGACGTCAGGTATTGCTCGACGAAGTGTTTGAGGTACGCCTGATCTTCGAAATCGATGCCGTCGTCGACTTGAACAACGGTGCTGGCATGTGCATGCGGTTCCACGATGTTGTCTTGAGGTGCGCCCGGCGGGCATCGGGTGGACTGTCGCCCAGCGCGCCGGGAGCGGCAGTCAGGCTGACGGGGTACTTCGTGTAGGAGCGTGCCTACTCCGACTCAGTGCGTGCTGGCGTGCGTGTGCGTCGGATCGCGCGCGAGCGGGATGCGCACGTGCACCGCGGTTCCGCGTGCGTTGGCGCCGGGCTCGATGGCGAAATCGCCGCCGAGGTAGGACACGCGCTCGCGCATGCCGGCAATGCCGTAGCGATTGCGCGCCTCGCCGTTGGCGCGTTGCGGGAGGCCCACGCCATCGTCCACCACGGACAGCTTGAGCACGCCGTCGCCATTGGCGAGGGAGATGTCCACGCGCGTCGCCCCGGCGTACTTCGACACGTTCGTCAGCGCCTCCTGCACGATGCGGTACAGCGCGATGGCAATCCTCTGATCGACGCTCGCGAGACGTTCGACACGCTCGACGCCGCAGGCAATCCCGGTGCGATGAGAGAATTCCGTGGCGAGGCTGCGCAAAGCTTCGTCGAGCCCCATCATGTCGAGCACGCTCGGGCGCAGGCCTTCCATGATGCGCCGCTTCACCATCGCGGCAGACTGCACCAGGGTAGCCGCGCGACTCGCGACGTCCTTCAACGCCGGCGATTCGGCCTTGCGACGAATGAGATCGAGGTCGATGAGGAGCGCGGTCATCATCGCGCCCAGCTCGTCGTGCAATTCCCGGGCGAGCGCGCGCTTCTCGTTCTCGGCGACCTCCAGCAGGTGATGCGAGAGGTCGCGCAGCTCGCGCGTCCGATCGTCCACGAGACGCGCCAGGGTGGCGTTGACGCTGCGCAGGTCCTCCTCGAGCTGACGACGGCGGGTGCTGTCGAAAAATACGCCGAGCGACCGGTAGGCGACGCCATTGTGGTCGTAGATGAAGCGTCCGACGGCCGTCAGCCAGATCTGCCTCCCATCCGTAGGACGCGCGAATCGGTATTCGAGCTGGTAGCGCGACTTGCTTCTGCGTGCGGCATCGTGCTGGCGCAGCACGTCCTCCCGGTCCTCGGTCACGATGCCCGACGACCATGCGTCGAAAGTCGGCCGGAATTCGGACGACGGACGAAAGCCGAGGATCGCGTAGCTCGCCTCGGTCCATGTCGACTCGCCGGTGCGAAGATCCACGTCGTACGCGCCCATGTTGCCCGCCGCAAGCGCCATGCGCAGCGATTCGTCGCGCTCGGCGAGGGCGCGTGCGGTGGCTTCCCGCTCGTGCAGCTGCTCGCGCAGGTCGTACTGCCGCTCGCGCGCTCGCAGCGCCGCGCGGATCGCGCTCGTGAGCGCGGCGACGCGCGCCGGTCGCTCCAGGATCGTCACGTTGCCGAGAAGCTCCATCGCCCGCCCGGTCGTCGTGGAATCGGCGCCGTGGCGTGCGAGCAGGAGGAGGGGGAGATCGGACCACGCGGGCTGATTCTCGAGCAGTTGTTTCAATCGACCGATGCCGCGGTCCGTGAGCGCTTCCTCGGCGAGCACGAGACAGCCGGCGCCGGACTCGATCTCCTCGAGCAGCGAGGGGAGCGTCGGGCATACCTGGGTCGCGATGCTCACCCCCGCGAGCATCTGCGCCGCAAGGTGCGCGTCGCGTCCGGTGGGACATAGCAGAAGGACGCGCCGCTCGCGCTCGGCCGGGGACATCCCTGGCTCAGGGCGCAGTGTTGTTGTTGGCGTGTCCATTCTGCTGCGCAATCAGCGGGCTGCGGTCGCCCTCGTAGACGGGAACACCGGTCAGCACGCCGCGAAACTCGCGCAGGGGCGCGCCGATGACGATGCCAGCGCTGTCGAGGCTGTACTCGCGGATCGTGCGCTCGTGCTTGCCGCCGCGGCGCTTCAGCACCGAGATCGCCTGCCGCACCACTCCGAACGCCTCGAAATAGCGCAGCAGCACGACGGAATCGGCGAGGTAACTCGTGTCCGCCGGGGTGCTCATGTTCTGCCCGATCAGGCCGTGCTGCACACCGACCAGGATCGTCGAAACGCCGGAGTGGCCGAGATACATCAGGAGCTCGTGCAACTGGACCAGCAGATGCCGCTCGTTGGGCATCGAGTTGAGATAGCCGTTGAGGCTGTCGAGCACCACGATGCTCGCGCCGTCGATGTCGACCGACTTGCACACGGTCGCCATGAACTCCCCTGGCGAGAGATCGCCTGGGGCCACCTGGCGGATATCGATGGTGCCTGCGTCGAGATGCTTCTTGAGCGGTATGCCGAGCCCGTTGCAGCGCTCGACGAGCGTCTGCATGCGCTCGTCGAAGAGGAAGAATGCGGCACGCTGCCCATGCTCGGCTGCGGCCGTTGCCACCTGCGCGGCGAGCGACGACTTGCCCGAGCCCGCGGCGCCCGTGATGAGCGTGCTGGTGCCGCGTTCGATGCCGCCGCCGAGGAGTTCATCGAAGCCCGGAACGCCCGTGCCGAGGATCTCGCGCTCAGACCACGAGCGCTTCGGCGACGCCGCAAGACGCGGAAAGACGTTGAGGCCGCCTTTGCGGATCTCGGCATCGTGATAGCCACCGTGGAAGCCGACGCCGCGATACTTCACTACCCGCATGCGGCGGCGCTGCCCGCCGAAGTCCTCTGCCGTGGCTTCGAGGGTCAGCACGCCGTGCACGAGGCTCTGCACCTGCACGTCGTTAGATGCATCGTCGAGCACGATGGTCGTGCAGCCCCGTCCAGCGAAGAACTGCTTCAGCGCGAGCACCTGCCGTCGGTAATGCAGAGGGT
The DNA here is from genome assembly GCA_963734575.1 of uncultured beta proteobacterium. GTDB lineage: Bacteria > Pseudomonadota > Gammaproteobacteria > Burkholderiales > Casimicrobiaceae > CAIWHR01. The sequence goes on from CAVTHT010000017.1 coordinate 346,557, forward strand.
CGCCCGCGAGCAGCCGCAGTTCCGACAGCGAGTCGAAGATCACGCGCTGCGGATTGATGCGTTCGACCTCCTTCAGGATCGCGCTGGCCGTCGCCCCGAGCTCCACCTCGGCCGGATGAAACAGGGTGTAGTGTTGCTCGGGGCTCAGGACTTCGATGGACGGGACCACCTCGAGGATCTGGATGCCTTCCATCGACCAGCCGTGCGACTTCGCCACCGCACGCAGTTCCGCTTCCGTTTCCGACAGCGTGACGTAGAGGCACGATTCGCCGGCGTCGCGCCCGGCGAGCAGGAACTGCAGCGCGAGCGTCGTCTTCCCGGTGCCCGGCTGGCCTTCGATGAGGTAAAGCCGGTCGCGCGTGAATCCGCCACGCAGGACGAGGTCGAGACCGGAGATGCCGCTCGGAGCGACGTTGTCGGGCGGAGCCGCGGGGTTCGATCGTTCGGAATGCATCGCATGAACAGGCCCGGGCACGCGCACCAAGCGCTCGCCGAAGGCTGCGTTTTTCGTAATTGGGGCGGGCAAAGATATCACCGGTGGCATGCGGTGAGAATCGGACAAGGACTACACGCCACGCCGACGCGAAGCAGCGACCGCGAGACTAGAATGCCGGTCAGGGAACGGGAAATTTTTACAATGCTTCTTCTGCTGCGACCTTCCGACAGGATCCAGGCTTACCTGCTGCGCGACATCCTGCGCATGCATGGCATCGCCGCGCATGTGTTCAACGAGCACATGACGAGCATCGTGGGCGACGTTCCCCCCGACGTCGCCATGCCCCAACTCTGGCTCGACGACGAGCGGGACCTGCCGCGCGCACAGGCGGTGCTGCGGGAGCATGCCGCGCAGGCGGAGCGACGCGGCCGGACGTTCTGCCCGGGGTGTCACGAGGAAAACCCCGCGACGTTCGAGGTGTGCTGGAATTGCGGCCGGACGTTCTGGCCGTAGCGCGCAACGGCGAACGGTCAGCGCGTGACGAGGGTTGGCTGGCGCTGCGCGAGATGAGCCCCGGCGCGCTCGCCTGCTGCGGTGCCCGACTTGATGCAATCACCCACCGCCACACCGCCCCGGTAGCTCGCACAGAAGAAGAGACCGGGCAGGCGCACTTCCGCGTCCTCGACGGGGCGCAAGCGTTCGAGATGGCCGAGGGTGTACTGCGGGATCGCCTTCGCCCATCGCGTGACGGCATGCCAAGACGGCCGGTGCGGCGCACCGACCAGCGCGCGCAGTTCTTCGGCAACGATGGCCGCGATCTCGTCGTCGGATAGCGCCGCGATGCCGGGATCGCGCCGCCCGCCGGCGAAGGTCGTCAGGAGCACGCTGTCGTCCGGTGCGCGCCCCGGGAACATGCTGCTGGAGAACAGCGTACCGAGGATGCGCCGATGCTCCACCCGCGGCACGAGGAAGCCGAAGCCGTCGAGGGCATGCTGCACGTCCGCGCGGCGGTATGCGGTGACCAGCGAGGCCACCGGCGCGTATTCGATGGCACGCAGCGCATCGGCGGCCGCCGGCGCGATGCCTGCGCACAGTCCGGACGCTGCGTAGGCAGGCACCGCGACGATGACACTGCGCGCGTGGATGCGCCCGGCACCGTCGGGACCCTGGAACGTGACCGCGAACGCGCCGTCGATGAGCTCGATCGACGTCGCGCTGGTTGCGTAGGCGACTTCGCGCAGCGCGCGGGCAATCGCCTCCGGCAGGACTTGCATGCCCCCGCGAAACGAGAAGCTGCCGGCGCTGTTCTTCGCGGGCTCGCCGCCGCGTGCACGCTCGCGGCGCCCCTTGATCTGGCCCTTGATCAGGCTGCCGTAACGCTGCTCGAGCGCATGCAGGCGCGGAAACGCGGCCGGCACGGAGATCTCCTCGGGGTTGCCGGCGTAGATCCCGGCGACGAACGGATCGATCGCGTAGTCGAGGAATTCGCGGCCGAGGCGCCGGCGCACGAACGCCGCGATCGATTCTTCGGCATCGGGCGGGGCCGGTGCGATGAAAGGCTCGCGGGCCAGCCGCAGCTTCGCCGATCGTCGAGAACGCGCGCGTGCGCAGGAACGCGCCGGGCGATGTGGGCAGCACGACAGGCTTGCCGTCGCGAATGATGAACCGGCGCGACGACGCGCTGCTCGCTTCGACGCGCTCGCCCCGGATGCCCGTGTCGTCGAGCAAGGCATTGATCAGCGGCGTGGTGTCGAGCGTGCTGTTCGGCCCGAGCTCGTACAGGAAGCCGTCGCGTTGCCGCGTGCCGATCACGCCGCCAGGGCGGGTGCCGGCGTCGATCACGCGCACGTGCGCGCCGCCGTGCTCGAGCTTGTGCGCTGCGACGAGCCCGCTGATCCCCGCGCCGATCACCAGCGCATCGCAATCGAATCTCATCGACTCGCTTCTCCGCGCGCTGAGCCCATCGCCGGCAGATTGACGGCGGCAAGCCGCTGGGCACGGCTCACCGCCGCTGCGAGCGCCGGCACGCGAGCGTCATCGGCCGGCAGCGCTGCGAGCAACGCTTGCCAATGCGCGGCGGCCCCCGCGAAGTCGCCGGCCTCGTACGCCGCGCTCCCCGCGAGCTCCAGGGCCTGCGGATGGCGCGGATCGAGAGCGAGCGCTGCGACGATCAGTGCTCCGGGCGCGCCCGTCAGGCGACCGCCTTGCGCCATGCCGAGCGCATCCGCATATTCCGCGAGCACGGCGGCGTCCCGCGCGGCCCGCGGGAGCTCGATCGCGTGTGCGTAAGTGGCCGCCGCATCCGCGAAGCGCTCGTCGCTCACGTACGCTCGGGCGAGGAGGATCCAGGCGCGCGCGTCGCGGGGGTGCTCGCGCGCGTGGCGGGCGAGCACGGCGGTGTCGGTCGCCAATGTGTCGGCAACAGGCGCGCGCAGCATCGCGGGCTCGCCGAGCGTCAGGTACACGGCCACGGCGAGCACGGGCACCAGCACGGCAACCGTCGCGCCCACCCACCGCGGGGCGGCGGTGGCCGGCGCCGTTGCCGCAGGCGCTTCCTGCAGCAGCCGCCGCTCGGCTTCCGCGCGTGCGTGCTCGTACTGCACCGTGTCGAGCTCGCCGGCGGCGCGCTGACGCTGCAGGTCCGCCAGCAGGGCGCGCATGGACTCGACATGCAGCTCCAGTGCAGTACGTTGCGCGCGGCGCGGATGGGACCGGCGCAACGCGGGCAGGATGAGGGCCAGCGCGGCCGCGATCATCACGACGGCGAGCACTGCGAAGGCGACCGGACTCGGGTCCATCTGCGCATTATCCGTTGGACACGAACAAAAAGGCGAGGCACGAGGCCTCGCCTTTGCCGCAGGTCAAGCGCTGCGCTACCTGGCTGCTGCGGCCGCCGCGGGTGCCGTGTTTGCGGCGACCGAGGCCGCGCTTGCCGTCGCAGCACGGGCCGGCTCGCGCCGCTTCGCCATCGCATCGTCGAGCAGCTTGATGCCTTCCTGCGAGAACGTCATGCGAGCGGTTGAGCGACTCGGTCGCGGCGTCGGGATTGTGGAAGTACGCGCCGTTGACGGCGGTCCACCATTCCCAATTGATGTGCGCCTCGTCGTGCTTCTTCCGCACGTCGTTCAGCACGCCCGCCTCGACGCCGAGGTTCTGCGCTTCCTCGAACTTGTCCACGAGCCGCGTCAGCCAGAACTCGGCCTTGCGCAGCTTGCCGTCATAGCGGTTCTTCAGCGAGTCGAGGACGTAGCCCACCTGCTGCTCGGTCCACTTGCTGTGGCACGTGAGGCAGGTCTCCTTCACGTAATGGCGCGGCGATGTCTGCCAGTGCGACGTGAAGACCTTGCCCGTCTTCGCATCGCGCACCTTGGGCATGTGGCACGAGCTGCATTCGACGCCGGCCTTCTGATGCTTCGACCCGTAGAACGTCTCGACGTCCGGATGCTGCGCCTTCCACAGGAGCGCGCCCGTGATCCCGTGCTTGAAGTCGCGGAAGCCCAGGTCCGTGTAGTGCTTCGCCATGTCGCCGACGGCCTTGAACGGGAAATGGTTCGCGCGCTGGTCGGTCATGGTGACGGGCTGGCCCGGTCTTCGGATCGGTGCCGGGATTGCAGTTGTACTCGACGTGGCACTGGCCGCACTGCAGGTTGGTGTCGTAGCGGTCGAGGATCGCGATCTTGCGCGTGTAGCCGCGCAGCCCCATCTCCTTGACGTCGATCTTGGCGCCGCGCGGATCGCTGTGCCACAGCGTGTCCTTCTCCGGACGCGTGAGCGCCTGGATCAGCGCATCGCGCACGATCCGCGGCTGCGTCGAGTGCGGATCGTGGCAGAAGAAGCAGTTGAGCGAGTGGCTGACGCTCTTCGCCATGTCGACGACCTTCGAGGTGCGGCTCCATTTCGCGTTCGGCACCGGATCGCCCATGTACGCCCACTCGAGGATGTGATCCTGCGTCTTGCAGGAGAGGCAGACGGGGTTGGCCGCCGCCGCTGTCCCCGGCTTCAGCGCCTTGTGGTCCTGGCCGGGGAACTTGTCCTCGAGCACGTTCCACAGGTCGATGTTGCCGCCTGCGGTGGCGAGGTATTGCCACCCGGTCTTCGGCTCGAAGCGCCCGCCGAAGGAGCGATCGACCACGAGCTGGTCGTACAGCGCGAAGGCGTGCGAGCGCGGCACGTTGTGCTCGCGCGTGAAGCCGTGCGGCATCATCAGCTTGTCCCACGCGGGGTTCGGCGATGCCGACGCTGGCGCGCGATTTTTCCGCGCGCGCCGTCTTGTCCCAGTTCATGCGGAAGAACGTCTCGAACTGGTTGCGGTGACAGCCGCCGCACACCGCGGGATCGGTCTTCGTCACCGGACGACTGGATGCGTCCTTCAGATGCTCCGCGGTGCCGTCGTGACACGACGCGCACGCCACGTCCTTGTGCTTGCCGGTCGCGTGAAAGGCCTTGATCGGCTCGTGACACGTGTAGCACGTGCCGCTCTGGTTCGTTGCGCTGCTCTTCGCCGGTTGGGCCTGCGCCGCGATGGCGATGGCGGGAAGCAGCACGCACAGGCCGGCGACGACGATCCGCGCCAGGGATGACGGGCGAAATGACATGACATCCTCTCGAGCTTCGTGGCGGGCGGCCACCATGAGGCGAGTCTATGCCGCGATGCGTCGTCGCCGCCGCGGAAAACGATGCGTTGTTGCCGAAGATCAAATGCACTGCCGTGTCATCGTACGGACGCATGCGATGCGCATCGAACGTGCGACGCGATGACGCGCGTGCGTTGCAACGTGTGACGCGAGCAACGTCGATGCAACCTGCCGATGCGATGCCGTCTCGCATGCAGCGCGCGGAGCCGAACGCACGAAACAAAAAAGCCTCGCTGCGGCCGCGAGGCTTCTCGAGGTGAGTGGACTGCGCTACGGCACTGCGCGGTCGATCACGACCTTCACGCCGGTCGCGCCGGCCTTGACCGGCAGCGACACGCCTTCGAGGTCGCCGCTCGCCGGCATCGCGTTGCCGGACTTCGACACGCGTGCACCGACGACGATCTCGGGAAAGCTCGACAGCGTCATGTTGGGTGCCATCGACGTGGAATCGTCGAGCGTGAAAGGCGCGGGCAGGTCCTTCACCTGGCGCTTGATGATCGCGAGCGGCATGCGCGGGCCCTCGGCGGCACGGGCGAAGATGAAGACGAGGTCGTCGGGGCTCGCCTTGGCCGCGACTTGCGGACTCAGGCTGACGGTGCCCTCGAGCTTGCTGCCGGGCATCGCGGGTGCGGCGGGCGAGCCCGCCGGCGCATTCTTCGCCACCGTTGGCGCATTCGGCGCGCTCGTGGCCGGCATTGGCGCACCAGCGTTCGCTGCACCGGCGAGGCCGCCGAGCTGCCGCGCTTCGGCAATGCTCGAGTCGATGGTCTTCGCCATCTCCAGGTCGGCGGGCGCGACCGCCTTGAGTTGCTCCCAGTACGCAACGGCCTGCTTGAAATCCTGGCGGTCGAATGCGGCCGTGCCGGCGAGCGCGAGGGCCTTCCAGTGACGTGGGTCGATCTTCAGCGCCTGCGCGACGAGCTCGGTCGGCTTGCCTTGCAGCGACTGCTGCGTGGCGCCCAGCGCATCGGCGTAATCGGCGAGGAGGCTCGCGTCATCGGGGATCAGCTTCGATGCACGCTCGAAGGCGCGGGTCGCTTCCTGGTAACGGCCCATCGAGTAATAGGTGCGCGCGAGCACCAGCCAGCCGTCGGCGTTCTCCGGCTCCTTCTGGAGCCTCGCCTCGAGCTTCGCCACCATCTGCCCGATCTGCTCCGAGGACATCTGGTGCTGGCTGGTCTGGGCCATCGGCGAGAACGATTCGAAGTTGCCCCACAGCGCATACAGTGCGATGGCCGCAACCGGAATGACCGCCGCGAGTGCCCAGACCGTGCGCCGGCCGGCGGACGTGGCGGCCACGCTCGTCGGCTGCGCCGGCTGCTGCGGAACGGATTCCTCGAGCACGCGCTGCTCGAGCTCGCGCCGCGCCTGCTGGTGCTGCTCGGGACTCACGGCGCCGTTGCGAAGATCGGCATCGAGCTCCTTCAGCTGATCGCGCAGGATGGCGACGTTCGATGCTTCGCGCGCGATCGACGCGGTGCGCCGCTGGCGCAGCAACGGTACGACCAGCCACGCGAGGGCGATGGCCACCATGGCCACCGCGATGACGGCGAAGGGGATCACGATCGTTGTTCTTTCGAGGAATCCATGGCGAGGAGCTGCGCGGCACGCTGCCGCTCCTCCTCGGTGAGCGGGGCGGCTTCCGGCGCTGCACGCCGGCCGCGCAACACGCGTGCGAGCGCGAACACGCCGACGATGAGCAGGAGGGCAGGGCCGCCCCAGAGCACGAGCGTGGTCGCCTTGAACGGCGGCCGGTACAGCACGAAATCGCCGTAGCGGTTCACCATGTACTGCAGGATGTCGTCGTCGGTCTTGCCGGCGGCGATCTGCTCACGGATCTGCTGGCGCAGGTCGAGTGCGAGCTCGGCGTTGGATTCGGCGATCGTCTGGTTCTGGCAGACGAGGCAGCGCAGCTGCTCCGAGAGGCGCACCGCGCGCGACGCGGCGACCGGATCCTGCGCCGTGGGCACGGCTTCGGCCGCGAGGGCGGTGGTGCCCGCAACCAGCATCAGCACGGCGAGGAGCGCGCCGGCCACGTGCCACGCATGTCTCAGGATGGGTCTCACGATTCCTTCTGCAGCTCACGCACGAGGGGAAGGATCTTCTGCTCGAGCGCAGCGGTGGTTATGGGGCCGATCTGCTTGTAGCGGATGGTCCCGCGCTTGTCGATCACGAACGTCTCCGGCACGCCGTAGACGCCGTAGTCGATGCCGACGCGGCCGTCGCGATCGACGATCGAAAGGTTGTACGGATCGCCGTTCTGCGCGAGCCACTTGAGCCCGGCCGCGGACTCGTCCTTGTAGTTGAGGCCGATGATCGGGACGATGTCGCTCTTGCCGAGGGCCACGAGGATCGGATGCTCCTCGCGGCACGACACGCACCACGAAGCCCACACGTTGAGCAGCCACACCTTGCCCTGCATGTCGCCGGTGGCGAGCGTCTTCGACGGGTCGTGCAGCTGCACCAGCTTGAACTGCGGGGCGGGCTTGTCGATCAGCGGCGACGGCACCTCGCGCGGATTGAGGCCGAGGCCGACGAACAGGAAGACCAGCAGGACGAGGAAGATGCCGAGGGGGAGCAGGAACTTGTTCACGGCATCCTCAACGTGCGGCCGCGGCCGCGCCCTGGAGCTGCGCGACTTCGCGTCGCGCCGCGCTCCGGTAGCGCCGGTCGGAAAGCGCCACGAACCCGCCGAGCGCCATCAGCATGCAGCCCATCCAGATCCAGGTGATGAACGGCTTGCTGTAGACGCGCACGCTCCACGCGCCGCCGTCGACGGGCTCGCCGAGGGAGACGTAGCGGTCACCGAACGGACGCGATTCGATGGCGGCCTCGGTCATCGGCATGCCGCCCGAGACGTACATGCGCTTCTCGGGATACATCGTCGAGACGTGCTTGCCGTCCTTGCTCACGTCGAAGATCCCGCGCGCGGCCTTGTAGTTGGGGCCGGTGGTCTCGGTCACCCCGTCGAAGCGGAACACGTAGCCGGCCATCGGCAGCGTGTCGCCGACCGCCATGCGCACGTCGCGCTCGGTCTCGTAGCCCTTCACCAGGGTGACGCCGACGATGAACACGGCGATGCCGAGATGCGCGAGCACCATGCCCCAGTAGCCGCGTGGCTGCCGTGCAAGCTGCGCAAAGACGCCGGCGCGCACGCCGCGCAGGCGCTCGCGCACGCCGGCGAAGGTCGACGTGACGACCCACAGCGCGAGGAACAGGCCGAAGCTGACGAGCGGCCGGAACTCGCCACCGAAGAGCGGCAGCAGCAGGCTCGTGACGATCGAAACGCCGAGCGCCCAGCGCAATCGCACCCACAGCTCGGGCAGCTCGGCCTGCTTCCAGCGTGCCATCGGACCGACGCCCATGAGGAACACGAGCGGCGCCATGACCGGCACGAACACGCTCGCGAAGTAGGGTGGGCCGACGGAGATCTTGCCGAGGTTGAGAGCGTCGAGGAAGAGCGGATAGAGCGTGCCGAGCAGCACCGATCCCGCGGCGACGATGAGCAGCACGTTGTTGGCGAGGAGCGCGGACTCGCGCGAGATCACGTCGAAGCGGCCGCCCTTGCCGACGCTCGGGGCGCGCACCGCGAACAGCGCGAGCGATCCGCCGATCACGAGCGCGAGGAACGCGAGGATGAAAACGCCGCGGCGCGGATCGGTCGCGAAGGCGTGCACCGACGTGAGCACGCCGGAGCGCACGAGGAACGTGCCGAGCAGCGACAGCGAGAACGCGAAGATCGCGAGCAGCACGGTCCAGGCCTTGAACGTGCCGCGCTTCTCCGTGACGGCGAGCGAATGCACGAGCGCAGTGCCGACGAGCCACGGCATGAAGGAGGCGTTCTCGACCGGATCCCAGAACCACCAGCCGCCCCAGCCGAGCTCGTAGTACGCCCACCAGCTCCCGATCATGATGCCGATGGTGAGAAAGCTCCAGGCGAGCGTCGTCCACGGCCGGGACCAGCGCGCCCACGTCGCATCGAGCCGGCCGCCGATCAGCGCGGCGATGGCGAACGCGAACGCGACCGAGAACCCGACGTAGCCCATGTAGAGCATCGGCGGATGCATCACCATGCCCGGATCCTGCAGCAAGGGATTCAGGTCGCGTCCGTCCGCCGGCGCGGGAAACACGCGCTCGAACGGATTCGACGTGAGCAGCAGGAACAGCAGGAAGCCGACGGAGACGAGGCCCATCACGCCCAGCACGCGCGCGACCATCTCCTCGGGCAGGTGACGGCTGAACAGCGACACGGCGAACGTCCAGCCCGCGAGCATGAAGACCCACAGCAGGATCGAGCCTTCGTGCGAGCCCCAGGTCGCCGCGAACCGGTACTGCACCGGCAGCGCGGAGTTCGAGTTGGTCGCGACGTTGAGGACCGAGAAGTCGTTGCTCACGAACGAGAACGCGAGGCAGCCCCACGCGAAGGCGATGAACAGGAACTGTCCCTGCGCCATGGGCCGCGCGAGCCCCGTCCACGCAGGAATGCGGCGCGCGGCGCCGATGAGCGGCAGCGTGCCGAGGATCGCGGCAAGCAGCAGCGCGAGGATGAGGGCGAAGTGTCCGAGCTCGGGGATCATCTGCAGTCCTTAGCGAACGACGGTCTTCGCGGCTTGTTCCGCGACGGCCTTGCCTTGCGCCTTGTTCACGGCGTCGGCGGCTTCCGGCGGCATGTAGTTCTCGTCGTGCTTGGCGAGCACCTCGGTCGCATGGAAGACGCCGTCGGTGCCGAGCTTGCCTTGTGCGACCACGCCTTTGCCCTCCTTGAAGAGGTCGGGAAGGATGCCGGTATACGTCACCGGGATCGTCTTCGCGGTGTCGGTGACGTTGAAGCGCACCGTGAGTCCGTCGCTCTCGCGGCGCAGGCTCTTTTCCTCGACCAGGCCGCCGACGCGGAACGCCCGGCCGTGCGGCACCTCGTTGGACGCGATCTGGGTGGGCGTGAAGAAGAACACCAGGTTGGACTGGAAGGCGTTCAGGACGAGCGCGGCGGCGATGCCGAGAACGGCGACGCCGGCGGCGATCCAGGCGAAGCGGCGGTGACGGGCTTTCATCGTGCGATCTCCGGTGCAGGTACGGCGGCGGAACCTTCGAAGCCGCCGCTCTTGGCTTCTTCGAGCGCACGGCGGCGACGGCCGCGCAGGCTCGCGAGTTCGAGGGCGATCACCAGCGCAGCGACGCCGTAGGCGCCCCACACGTAGAAACCGTATCCGCCCATGGCGAGGAATTCATTCACCGCTCATCTCCGTGGCGCGAGGCATTGCCCCGCAGTAGGTGTGGTCCATGTCTCTACGCCGCGCGCGTTTCGGGGAGCTCGTTGATCCAGCTGCTGCCGCGCTCGCGCTCCAGCATGATCACCCGCACCCGCGCGAGGGTCACGGCGATGGCGTAGAGCCAGGCGGCGAGCGAGAGGATCAGCATCCCGCTCAGCATGATCGCTGCCATCTTCGGCGCGGCGGTGAGGCTCACCGACGACCCCTGGTGCAGCGTGTTCCACCAGCGCACCGAGAAATAGATGATGGGGACGTTCACGGCGCCCACCAGCGCCAGGACGCCGCACGCGCGGTCGGCGCGGCGCGGATCGTCGATCGCGTTGCGCAGCGCGATGATGCCGAGATACAGGAAGAGCAGGATGAGCTCGGAGGTCATCCGTGCGTCCCACGCCCAGTACGTGCCCCACGTGGGACGGCCCCACAGGGATCCGGTCCACAGCGCGATGAACGTCATCAGTGCGCCCGTGGGGGCGATGGCCTGCGCCATCATCGCCGACAGCCGCGTGTTGAAGCCGAGCGCGAGCGCGCCCCAGAACGCCATGACGAGATACAGGAACATGGACATCCACGCCGCGGGGACGTGAATGAAGATGATGCGATAGGCCTCGCCTTGCTGGAAATCGGTCGGCGCGTAGAACAGCCCCAGCCAGACGCCGATGGCGGCGAGCACGGCCGCCGGCCAGGCGAACCACGGGATCATCCTGCCGGCTACGGGATAGAACGTGGCCGGCGAGGCGTACTTGAACCAGTTGAGCGAGGCCATGGTTGATCGATCAGTCGAGTGCGATGCGCACGGATGCCGCGGCTGCGAACGGCGCGCCGACGAGGGCCGCCAGGAGTCCGGCACCGAGCAGCGAGAGGTTGGCCGTTGCGCCGAGCCCGGCGCGCACCGCATCCACCGCGCCAGCGCCGAAGATCAGCACGGGAACGTACAGCGGCAGGATCAGCAGCGCGAGCAGGCTGCCGCCGGCACGCAGGCCGAGCGTCAGCGCTGCGCCGATGGCGCCCAGCAGCGACAGGATCGGCGTGCCGAGCAGCAGGGCCGCTGCGAGCACCGTCAGGGATTCGCCATCCATCGCGTATTGCACGCCCAGGATTGGCGCGAGCAGGGCGACCGGCAGACCGGTGGTGATCCAGTGGGCCAGGATCTTGCCGGACACGAGCGCTTCCAGGGGGTAGGGCGACAGGGCGATCTGCTCCAGCGTGCCGTCGGCGTGATCGCCGGCGAACAGCCGCGGCAGCGACAAGCAGCGATGCCAGCAACGCGGCGACCCACAGGACACCGGGGCCCATCGTCGCGAGCAGCGTGCGCTCGGGATTGGTCGCCAGCGGGAAGAGCGACACGACGATGATATAGAACAGCAACTGCACGCCCAGTTCCGAGCGCGAGCGCATTGCGAGCTTGAGGTCGCGGACGAGGGCCCAGCGCACGCCGCCGAGGATGCCGGAGGGCGCTGTCGTCGCGACGTCGGCGACCGCGGGCAGGACCGGCGCGGCACTGCTCATGGCGGAGGCTCCCCCAGGCTTGCCCGCGAGGCGGGCATCGCCTTCCCCCTCATGACGAGGGGGCGAGCGCCTTCGGACGGCCGTGCGGCGCTCATGCCAGAGCCAGCGAGCGCACGCGCGCCTGCGGCAGATCGAGCGGGGTGTGCGTCGCCGCCACGGCGATGCCACCCGCGTTGACGTGATCGCCGACGAGGCGGGCGAGGAGGGCCGTGCCGGCTGCGTCCAGCGCCGTCACCGGCTCGTCCAGCAGCCAGAGCGCGCGGCGCACGAGGGTCAGGCGGGCGAGGCCGATGCGGCGGCGCTGTCCCTGCGAGAGCACGCGAGCCGGCAGATTGCGTTGCCGGGAGAGCGCGACGCCGTCGAGTGCCGCGCGGATGGCGTCCTTCGGGACGCCTTGCTCCGACAAGCCCACGAGCGCGGCGAGGTTTTCCTCGGCGGTCAGCTCGTCCTTGAGGGCAGGATGGTGACCGGCGAAGGCGACCGCGCCGCGCAGCACGGGATCGAACGGGCGCAGGGTACGTCCATTCCAGGAGATCGAGCCGCCGGCCGGGGCCGAGAAGCCGGCGAGCATCCGCAGAAGCGTGGTCTTGCCCGTGCCATTGGCACCGGTGATCACCAGGGCTTCGCCGCTCTCGACCTTGAACGACAGGCCTGAGAACAATCGACTGAAGCCACGGCGCGCGGCAAGATCATGCGCTTCGAGCATCGGGTGGGTTGGGCGCGTCTGGCGCGTGCGTTGAGAGCCTGTCGGGACCGGCGCAGCGACTGTGCGACGCAGGTGAAAACATGGGCGATTATAGCGAAGCGCCCCTGACCATCTTTGCGCCGCGTCAAGAGTGGTAACGGACTCCGTAACAGCACCGTGGCCGGGCGCCCTCCGGAGGCCGATTTCGGGATTGCTATGATGACTGATCAGCCACCCAAGGCCCGGGGAACTGCAATGCCCGACCAGGAAATCCGCGACGCCTCGCTCGAGTATCACCGCCAGTCGCCGGCCGGCAAGATTTCGATCGCGCCGACGAAGCAGCTGATCAACCAGCGCGATCTCGCGCTGGCCTATACGCCGGGTGTCGCCGCGGTCTGCGACGAGATCGTCCGCGACCCGGCCGAGGCGCGCAATCTCACCGCACGCGGCAACCTGATCGGCGTGGTCACCAACGGCACCGCGGTGCTCGGCCTCGGCGCCATCGGCCCGCTCGGCGCGAAGCCGGTGATGGAAGGCAAGGCGGTGCTCTTCAAGAAGTTCGCGGGCATCGACTGCTTCGACATCGAGATCGACGAGCGCGACCCGCAGAAGCTCGTCGAGATCATCGCCGCGCTCGAGCCGACGTTCGGCGGCATCAACCTGGAGGACATCAAGGCCCCGGAGTGCTTCTACGTCGAGCGCGAGCTGCGCGAGCGGATGAAGATCCCCGTGTTCCACGACGACCAGCATGGCACCGCGATCGTCGTCGGCGCGGCGATCCTGAACGGGCTGCGTGTCGTGGGGAAGGAGCTCGCGGACATCAAGCTCGTGTGCTCGGGTGCAGGCGCTGCCGCACTCGCGTGTCTCGATCTCCTCGTCAGCATGGGCGTGCCGATCGAGAACATCTGGGTGAGCGACATCGTGGGTGTCGTCTATGCAGGGCGCACGGAGTTGATGGACGACCACAAGGCGCGCTACGCCAAAGCGACGCAGGCGCGCAAGCTGGCCGATGTGCTGCCGGGCGCCGACGTGTTCCTCGGCCTCTCCGCGGCGAAGGTGCTGAAGCCCGAGTGGCTGCCCGGCGATGAACGACAAACCGCTCATCCTGGCGCTCGCGAATCCGGAGCCCGAGATCATGCCCGACCTCGCCAAGGCGGCTCGCCCGGATGCCGTCATCGCGACGGGGCGCTCGGATTACCCGAACCAGGTCAACAACGTCCTCGTGTTCCCGTTCATGTTCCGCGGTGCGCTCGATGTCGCCGCGACCTGCATCAACGAGCCGATGAAGCTCGCGGCCGTGCGCGCGCTGGCGGATCTCGCGATGGCGGAGCAGTCCGACATCGTGGCGCAGGCGTATGGACTGCAGGACGTGCGCTTCGGCGCCGAGTACCTCATCCCGAAGCCGTTCGATCCGCGGCTCATCGTGACGATGGCGCCGGCGGTGGCGAAGGCGGCGATGGACTCCGGCGTCGCGACGCGGCCGATCGAGGATTTCCAGGCCTACCGCGACCGGCTCACGCAATACGTCTATCACTCCGGCCTGTTGATGAAGCCGATCTTCACGGCCGCGAAGAATGCGCCGAAGCGCATCGTGTATGCGGAGGCGGAGGACGAGCGCGTGCTGCGCGCTGTGCAGGTGGTGGTCGACGAGAAGCTTGCGCGCCCGATTCTCGTCGGCCGGCCGGCCGTGCTGGAGACGCGCATCCAGCGCTTCGGGCTGCGGCTGCGCGCGGGCGTCGATTTCGAGGTCATCAACCCCGAATACGATCCGCGCTACCGCTCGTACTGGCAGGAGTATCACCGCCTCACCGAGCGAAAAGGCGTGACCCAGCAGTACGCCAAGATCGAGATGCGCCGCCGGCACACGCTGATCGGCGCGATGATGATCCACCAGGGCGATGCCGACGGCATGCTCTGCGGCACGTACGGCAATCACCATGCGCACCTCGAATTCGTCGACCAGGTGATCGGGCTGCGGCGCGGGGCAGCGACCTACGCGGCGATGAACGCGGTGCTGCTGCCGTCGCGCACGGTGTTCATCGCGGACACGTACGTCAATGCGGATCCCACCGCCGAGCAGGTCGCCGAGATTGCCTGCCTCGCGGCCGACGAGATCCGCCGCTTCGGCATCACGCCGAAGGTGGCGCTTCTTTCGCATTCGAGCTTCGGCAGCAGCTCGCACCCGCAGGCGAAGAAGATGCAGTACGCGCTGGCCCTCATCCGGGCACGCGAGCCGGATCTCGAGGTGGAAGGCGAGATGCATGGCGACGCGGCGCTGTCCGAGCGCATTCGCCTCGCACATTTCCCGAATTCGCGGATGACCGGCGATGCCAACCTGCTCATCATGCCGACGCTCGATTCCGCCAACATCGCGTTCAACCTGCTCAAGGTCGCGGTGAGCTCGAACGTCACGCTCGGCCCGGTCCTGCTCGGGGTTGCGAAGCCGGTGCACATCCTCACGCCGTCCGCGACGGTGCGCCGCATCGTCAACATGACGGCGTTGACCGTCGTCGACGCGGATACGCGACAGGCTAATCTGATTTAGGCGTAGGCGCGCTCCTACGCGGGGACGCGGTCCTGTCCGGCGCGCCGCGCGGCGTGCGCTGCCAGACTCCGGCACGAAGTGGTGGCATCGTTCCCGCTTCGCGGGCGAATGCCCGGGCGCCGGAGGAAATCCCATGGAGCGAACCACGTACTCGAGCACCCATGAATCGACCGACGTCGAGGCGCGCGCGCTGCTGCGCGAACGCGTCGACAAGATCAAGTTCTGCATGTTCACCACCGCGGACACCGACGGCACGTTGCGCTCGCGGCCGCTGACGACGCAGCAGGTCGAACCCGACGGAACCATCTGGTTCTTCGTTCCCGCCAGCGGCGAGGTGGCTGCGGCCGTCGGGGCCAATCCGAACGTCAATCTCGCCTATGCCGACACCGGCGACAACGTGTACGCGACCCTATGCGGCACGGCGTATCTCGTGCAGGACCGCGAGAAGATCGAGGAGCTGTGGAGCACGATCGTGGCAGCGTGGTTTCCGCAGGGTCCGACGGACCCCAACCTCGCGCTGCTGCGCGTCGATGTCGACGAGGCGGAGTACTGGAAGCCCGAGGGCACGAAGATCGGTCAGTTCGTCTCGATCGCGAAGGCCGCGCTGATGCGTACGCCACCACGCGACGGCGAGCATCGCGCGGTGCGCTTCGGAGATCCGCGCGGATGAGGCGACGTGCGCCGCATGGTGTAAATCAATCTCGGACTCACATCGCCATTTGCTGTAGGTCAGGCTTCAGCCTGACATGGCGCAAGGTCGACACCATGTGGTGTGACGAAAGGCTTCATTCCCACACCGCTGTGGGTCAGGCGTCAGCCTGACATAACCGTGGGTCAGGCTTCGCATTCATTGTCATGCGACATGGGCTGCAGGTCAGGCTTCAGCCTGACCTGGGACCCTCACCCATTGTCCGCAAATGCGGGATAGAGCGTCATTCCCCCGTCGACGAACAATGTCGTCCCGGTGACGTAATCCGCCAGATCGGACACCAGCCATAGCGCGGCCTGCGCAATATCCTCGGGCTCTCCCACTCGGCCGTACGGGATGAGCTCGAGGAGCTTCGCCTCCGCTTCCGGTGTCGACCATGCTTCACGATTGATGCGCGTACGGATGGCGCCGGGAGCGATCGCGTTCACGCGGATGCGCCGCGGCGCGACTTCCTGCGCGACGCTCTTCATCAGCATCGACACGCCGGCTTTCGAGGCGGCGTAGTTCACATGACCGGCCCACGGAATGACTTCGTGGACGGAGCTCATGCACACGATCTTGCCGCGTGCGCGAGATGCATCGGTTGGCGGTTGCGCGCCGAAGCGGCGGATGGCCTCGCGCATGCATAGGAACTGTCCGGTGAGGTTGACGTCGAGCACGTGCGACCAGTCTGCCAATGACATTTCCGCGACCGCGGCGTCGCGCTGGAGGCCGGCATTCGCAACGAGGATGTCGATGCGGCCGAAGGCACGCACGAACTCGTCGAAGATGCGGAGCACCTGGCCTTCGTCGGCGACGTCCCCGTCCAGCACGATGGCTTCGCCGCCAGCCTCGCGAATGCGTCCGGCGATCGCTTCGGCCCCATCGCGCCCGGATCGATAGTTGACGCCGACGCGCGCACCCGCCGCCCCCACCGCCAGCGCAACGGCTGCGCCAATCCCGCTGCTTGCGCCGGTCACGAGCGCGCTTTGTCCGTGCAAGGATAAGGGATTGTTCGCCACGACGCCCTCCGGTTCGACGTCGATTAGAGGACGACCGCCGCCAAACATTCCGCGAGCGGGCGGGCCCGGCGGCGGACAGCCCTTCAGGTAAAATGGTGGGCTACGGAGAGGTGGATGAGCGGTTTAAGTCGCACGCCTGGAAAGCGTGTTTAGGGTAATACCCTAACGCGGGTTCGAATCCCGCCCTCTCCGCCAGTTTCACTTCCAGCAACATCCGGACCCTCGCCGCCGATCTCTGGGCGATCATCAACACTTTCCAGAGTCTTGCTTCCAAGGAGGCAGCTAATCTGGACAGTCAAGGTGGTGCTCATGCCGTTGCTGGGCTTGGTCCTGTGGCTTTCTTGGGACCACGAAGGGGCAAGGCGTAGCGCAATTTGCGTTTGGTAGAACCGAGAGTGAGCAAGGCGCGCACGTTGAACGCGCGAGCACGGGAGCGCCCACCCGCTCGGTGTCGTGCTTGCGAGCCGGCGAGAAACGGGCCGCGGCGGTAACTTCCACGTCAACGTCGTTTGCGCACTACCGGGAAGGACTCGACCAGGTCATCGAACGCTGGGTGCAACTGATCGCCGTCGTGTGGCGCTGACGATCGCAAGGCCGCCTCAGCACCGCGGCGTTTTCGAGTGCGCGATCGCCGGTATTGCCTCTTCCAGCTCCGCCGCGATTCCCGCCTGCAACAATGCAAGCGCGGTTGCCGGATCGTCGACGAACTGGAACAGCGCAAGATCTTCCTGGCTGATCATGCCGTGGCGGACGAGGGCGCCGAAATCGACGATTTCGTTCCAGTAGCTCGATCCGTAGAGCAGTATGGGAATGTGGCGCTCGATTTTCCGCGTCTGCATCAGCGTCAGGATCTCGGTCAACTCGTCGAGCGTGCCAAAGCCACCGGGGAACACCACCAGGGCGCGCGCCAGATGCGCAAACCAGAGCTTGCGCATGAAGAAGTAGTGGAATTGGAACGTCAGCTCGCGGGTGATGTACGGATTCGGCTGCTGCTCGTGCGGTAGCCCGATATTGAGGCCGATGGTCTTGCCGCCGGCCTCCGAGGCGCCGCGGTTGGCCGCCTCCATGATGCCCCCGCCGCCGCCCGTGCAGACGACGTACCTGTGCGCGTGCGAGGGAAGGCTCTTCGACCAGGCGGTGACGCGGCGCGCAAGCTCGCGCGCCTCGTCGTAGTAGCGACCCAGCGGGCCGTCCGGCGCGAGGCGCGCGGAGCCGAAGAACACGATCGTGTCGCAAATGCGCTCGTGCTGGAAAGCGTGCAGCGGCTCGAGGTATTCGGCGAGGATACGCAGCGGACGGCCATCGTCGCTGTCGAGGAACGCATCGTTCTTGTAGGCAAGCGGCTTTTGCGGCTGATCGATCGAAGTCATGTTCGCTCGCGCACCGCTGCAAAGTCGATGAAGCCGCGTGCGACGTCGGTGTGAATGAGTTGCACACGGACCCTGTCGGCGACATCGAGGCCCTCGAATCCACGGACGACCCTGCCTTCGGTCGTCGGTCCCGATATGCGCACCCATGTGCCCTTCGCCGACGCACCGGTCACGATGGCATCGAACTGCGCGCCGATCCGCGATGCCAGGAGCAGGGCGGCCGCGGACTTCGCGACCTGCCGTTCCACCTTGGCGGCGTTGTCTTCCTGCGCCGTGCAGTGGCGCGCCAATGTCGCGAGCTCGTCATTGGTGTACGGCGACGGCTGCCCGGTGAGTGCGGCCTTCAACAGGCGCTGGGCGATGAGATCCGGAAACCGCCGGTTCGGTGCCGTGGAATGTGCGTAGTCTTTCACGGCCAATCCGAAGTGTCCCTCGGAGGTTTGCCCGGGCACGTCGAGCGTGTACTCGCCCGAGCCGAGGAGCTTCACGACAGAGAGCGACAGGTCGGCGAAACGCAGCGGGTCGGCCAGACGGCGTTTGGTCAGGAACGCATCGAGCGCAGTGGCGTCCGGCGTCGCTGGCAACTGCTCCCCCGACTCGGCCGCGAGCGCCATGAGGCGGTCCCAGCGCTTGGGGGTATGCAGCACCCGACGCAGCGAGGGCAATCCCTTGCTGTCGAGATATCGCGCGGTGACGCCGTTGGCCGCAATCATGAAGTCCTCGATCAGCTCCTTCGCCCGGTTCTTCTTGTCCGGCAGGAGATCGGAAAGCGTGCCGTCATCGAAGACGGCCCGCACTTCCAGGGTCTCCAATCGCAACGCGCCATGCGCGCGGCGCACCCGGCGCAGCGCCTGCGCGGCTCGATCCTGGATGCGGAGCTGCTCATCGAGTCCCGGCACTGCCGCAAGTCTGGGCGGCGCGGGCGCCGTGCCCTCGAGCCATGCGGCGACCCCGTTGTAGGCCAACCTGGCGCGGTTGAGCACGGCCGCGCGGTAGATGTCCGAAGCGGTGACGGTGCCGTCGGCGGCAATCACCATCTCGATCACGATCGCCAGCCGCTCCTCACCCTCGCCCAGCGACGTGAGGTCGGTGGACAGTTTCACCGGCAGCATCGGAAAGATTTCTGCGGCGGTGTAGACGGAGGTCGTGTTCGTCCATGCGTGGCCGTCGATCGCGGAATCCTTTGCTATCAGCGCGTCGACGTCGGCGATGGCGACGAGGATCTTGACCGCACCATCGGACGCGGGCTCGGCGACAGAGAGCTGGTCGAGATCCCGGGAGTCGTCGTTGTCGATCGACGCCCAAAGCAGGCCGCGCAAGTCGCGAACGGCCGCGCCGGCGGGCGCGGCAGCCTGCGTGATGCGGTCGGTCTGCGCGATGACCGCGGGCGAAAAGTCCGGCAGCAGCCCGCGCTGGAGCATCGCGTCGTGCGCGATCGCCTGGAGTTCGTTCCTGCCTGCTTTGGGTGTCGGCATCGTCACGTCGTGTTCGGTGATGGGTTGCTCGCCCGCGATCCGCTCTGGGCTTGGGCGATCACGCGAGCGTACCGGCGTCGGCCGCGCCCCACTGCCAATGGCGAATTTCCGGCAGGTCCTCGCCGTACTTGTCGATGTATTCCTTGTGCTCGATCAGCTTGTCCTTGAGCTGCTGCTTGAGGTAGATGCCTTTCTCGCCCGTCTGCGGCACGCGATCGATGGTGTCCATCACCAGGTGAAAGCGGTCGAGATCGTTCAGCACCGTCATGTCGAACGGCGTCGTGATCGTGCCCTCTTCCTTGTAGCCGCGGACGTGGAAGTTGTCGTGGTTGGTGCGGCGGTACATCAGCCGGTGGATCAGCCACGGATAGGCGTGGAAGGCGAAGATGACCGGCTTGTCCTTGGTGAAGAGCTCGTCGAAATCCACGTCGCTCAAACCGTGCGGGTGCTCGGATTGCGGCTGCAGCTTCATGAGGTCGACGACGTTGACCACCCGGATCTTCAGGCTCGGCAGATGCTTGCGCATGATCGACACGGCGGCAAGCGTCTCCAGCGTGGGCACGTCGCCGCAGCAGGCCATGACCACGTCCGGGGCAACGCCCTGGTCGTTGCTGGCCCACTGCCAGATGCCGATGCCCTGGATGCAGTGCTTCACGGCGGCGCTCATCGTCAGCCACTGCGGCGCCGGGTGCTTGCCGGCGATCACGACGTTGACGCAGTGGCGGCTGCGCAAGCAGTGATCCATCACCGACAGCAGGCAGTTGGCATCCGGCGGGAGGTAGACACGCACGACCTCCTTCTTGTTCGCGACGAGATCGACGAATCCCGGATCCTGGTGCGTGAAGCCGTTGTGATCCTGGCGCCACACGTGCGAGGCGAGCAGGTAATTCAGCGAAGCGATGTTGCGTCGCCAAGCCAGGCGCGACGTGACCTTCAGCCACTTGGCGTGCTGGTTGAACATCGAATCAACGATGTGGATGAACGCCTCGTAGCAGTTGAAAAGTCCATGCCGCCCGGTGAGAAGGTAGCCCTCCAGCCAGCCCTCGCATTGATGCTCGCTCAGCATTTCCATGACGCGTCCGGTCGGTGCGAGGAACGCGTCGTTCGGTAGCGTCGCGGCATTCCATTGCCGGTCCGTCGTCTCGAACACCCTTTCCAGGCCGTTGGAGAGCGTCTCGTCAGGGCCGAAGATCCGGAAATTGCGCTGCTCGTCATTCAGCTTTGCAACATCCCGGAGGAAACTCCCCAGCACATGCGTGTCCCCGATGCCACGCGTTCCGGGAGAGGGCACGTCGACGGCGTAGTCCCGGAAGTCCGGCATGCGCAGGTCGCGCAGGAGGATGCCGCCGTTGGCGTGCGGATTCGCGCCCATGCGTCTTTCGCCCGCGGGCGCAAGATCGGCCAGCTCCGCCTTGAGGCGCCCGTTCGTGTCGAAGAGCTCTTCAGGTCGATAGCTCCTGAGCCATTCTTCCAGCAACCCAAGATGCTCGGGATGCGCGGCCGGCTGGAGTGGAACCTGGTGCGAACGGAAGGTGCCTTCCACCTGCAAGCCGTCGACGATCTTCGGCCCGGTCCAGCCCTTAGGTGAAGCGAGAACGATCAAGGGCCAGCGCGCGCGAGCGATGTCACCCTGAGCGCGCGCATGCCGTTGGATCGTCTTGATCTGCTCGACTGCCGCGTCGAGCGCGGCGGCCATGGCCTCGTGCATCAGCGCCGGCTCATGACCTTCGACGAAGTACGGGGTCCAGCCGTAACCGCGGAGCAGCTGTTCCAATTCCTCGCGCGTGATGCGCGCGAGAAGCGTGGGGTTCGCAATCTTGTAACCGTTGAGATGAAGGATGGGCAGGACCGCGCCGTCCGTGGCCGCGTCGAGAAACTTGTTGGAGTGCCAGGCCGTGGCTAGTGGCCCGGTTTCCGCCTCACCGTCGCCGACGACGCAGGCGACCACCAGGTCGGGATTGTCGAACACCGCCCCGAACGCGTGACTCAGCGAATATCCCAGCTCGCCACCTTCGTGGATCGACCCCGGGCACTCCGGCGAAGCGTGGCTGGGAATCCCTCCGGGGAACGAGAACTGGAGGAAGAGCTTTCGCATTCCAGTCTCGTCCTCGCTGATGTCGGGATAGATCTCGCTGTACGTGCCCTCGAGATACGTGTTGCTCACGACGGCCGGACCGCCATGGCCGGGGCCTGACACGTAGATCATGTCGAGATCGTACTTCTTGATGATCCGGTTCAGGTGCGCGTAGATGAAGTTCTGCCCAGGGGTGGTGCCCCAATGTCCGAGCAGCATGCGCTTCACGTCGGCGAGTGCCAGCGGTCGCTTGAGGAGCGGATTGTCGTAAAGATAGATCTGGCCGACCGACAGATAGTTGGCTGCGCGCCAGTAGGCGTCAATTTTTCGGAGCAGTTCCGAATCGAGCGTGTTGGTGGTAGTCGTCATCGTCATTGTCATCGTTCCATTGGGGCCAGGCGAAGTCAGGTGCGCATGCTCGTCTCGAATTACCGCTGCCACAGGATTCGGGCAGCTTCGAGCGGTACCGCCACGCCGGAGTGGTGCGGTATCACGCGCGCCGTGTAGTCGTCCGGAGGGCGTGCGGCGGACACGGCGCCGCTGTAGACATAGCCGCCGGAGGCGCTATCCAGCGGGCGAACGCGCTTCATCTCCTGTCGCACCGAAGCGCCGCCCATGACGCCTTCGGCATAGAGTTCCAGCCGCACCGCGTCGGGGTCGAGGCGATCGAGATACACCTCAACTTCGAAGACGTGTTGCTCTGCGCGCGTGTCAAGCTTCACTTCGCCGAAGCGCAGTGCGCTCCATGCATGGGCGAGAGCGTGGCGCCAATCGACGATCTCCACGCCGCCCCGGCCCCTGTCGGCGGCCCGTGCGAGATAGGCCGAGGCTGCGGGGAGGTAGTGCTTCTCGGTGTATTCGCATACCGCGCGGTTGGTGGAAAAGCGCGGTGTCAATCGCGCCATGCTTTCCCGCATCCGTGCCACCCACGCGCGGGGAATGCCTTCTTCGTCGCGCGCATAGAACTCGGGAATTACCTCGCGTTCCAGCAGGTCGTAGAGCGCTTCGGCTTCGATGGCATCCCAGGCCGCATCGTCGCCGTGCTCCCGCCCGTCCCCCAACGCCCATCCCACTTGCGGCGTGTACGCTTCCGCCCACCAGCCGTCCAGCTCGGACACGTTGATGCCGCCGTTGACCAGCACTTTCATGCCGCTCGTTCCGCATGCTTCCCACGGGCGCCGCGGCGTGTTGAGCCACACGTCCACCCCCTGCACGAGGTGCTCCGTCAGGAGCATGTCGTAGTCGCCGAGGAAGATGACATGCCAGCGCGATTCGCGCTGGCGAATGAAGCGAATCCATTCCTGGATCATCGCCTGGCCCGCCTGGTCAGCTGGGTGAGCTTTGCCCGCGATGATGAGCTGCACGGGGCGTTCGGCGTTGCCCAGCAAGCTCAGGAGCCGCTCCTGATCATGCAGCAGCAGGTTCGGTCTCTTGTAGGTCGCGAAGCGCCGGGCAAAGCCCAGCGTCAATGCCTCGGGATCGAATAGATGCCTCGCCGCATCGACCTCTTCCGGCGGGGCGTCCGACGCCGCCAGCTGCCGCGACAGTCGTTCGCGAGCGTATTCGACGAGCGACCGGCGCGCGGCGGCGCGAAATCGCCAGAGCTCGGCGTCGGAGATGCAGAGCATGTCCTGCTCGAGTGTCTGCACGGTCCCCAGCCAGCGATGCTTGCCGCAGGTTTGCGTCCAGACATGGTCGGCATCCGCCGAGTCCCAGGTCGGCATGTGGACGCCGTTGGTCACGTGTCCGACCGGAATTTCCTCCTGCGGCCAGCGCTCGAAGAGCGGCAGGAAGATGCGTCGGCTCACCTCGCCATGCAAGCGACTCACGCCGTTCACCGCGCCGCTCCCACGAATCGCCAGATAAGCCATGTTGAAAGGCTCGGACGAGTCGTTCGGATCCTGGCGGCCCAGGGCCAGCAGATCGCGGAATGCGATGCCGAGCTCCCTTCGTGCGTAACCGACGAGATATTGATGCATGAGCGCCGGCGCGAAACGATCGAAGCCAGCGGCCACCGCGGTGTGGGTGGTAAAGAGGTTGCCTGCCCTGGTGACGGCCAGCGCGGCCTCGAACGAGCGGCCGGTCTCCTGCATGAAGCTTCGGGCGCGCTCCAGCACCGCAAACGCCGCATGACCTTCGTTCAGGTGGCAGACTTCCGGCCGGATGCCAAGCGCGGCGAGGAGTCGCCATCCGCCGATGCCGAGCAGCATTTCCTGCTTCAGGCGAAGCTCCGGCCCGCCTCCGTAGAGCTCGCTGGTAATTCCCCGATGCGCTGGGTAATTCGCCATGTCATTGCTGTCCAGCAGGTACAGCTTCGCGCGACCGACCTGAACCTGCCAGGCGCGCAACCAGACCGAGTAACCGGGTAAGGCAATCTCCAGCCGCAACCACTCCCCATTCGGCTTGCGCAGCGGCGTGATCGGCAATTGGCCTGGGTCGTTGTACGGAAAGAGCGCCTGTTGTGCGCCTTCCTTGTCGATCACCTGGCG
Source organism: uncultured beta proteobacterium (assembly GCA_963734575.1). Taxonomy (GTDB): domain Bacteria; phylum Pseudomonadota; class Gammaproteobacteria; order Burkholderiales; family Casimicrobiaceae; genus CAIWHR01. Next base: position 370,751 of record CAVTHT010000017.1, read on the forward strand.
AAAATAGCCTTGCTGGTAGAGCAGCCCCACGCCGACCAGCGGGACGCCGAGATCGCTGGCGGCCTTGAGCTGATCACCCGCGACATTGCCCAGGCCGCCCGAGAAAATCGGCAGCGCGTCGCTCAGCATGAATTCCATGCCGAAATACGCAACGCAGCTCAGCGAAGATTGCGGGTAGGTTTGCTGAAACCATGCGGGCGCCTCCGCAGCATCGCGCCTCGCTTGCACCAGATCGTCGACGTTCTTGCGGAATGCGGTATCGGCGAGTTCGCGCCGTAGTTTGTCCCGGGATACCGTCTGCAGGACGACCCACGGGTTATGCGTGAGCTCCCACAGCACCGGATCGAGCCGCCGCCACACCCGGTCGGTGGCGTGGTTCCACGACGAGCGCATGTCGAGGGCAAGCTCGGCGAGGGCGTCCCAACCCTCGACGTCCGCTGACGAAAGAAGCTCCTTGGGATGGCTGACTCGCGCCTGTTCACTCATGGTCGCCCGGCGAAGAGGGTGACGCAATCGCCCGGTCGACGATCGCCTGCGCTTCGGCCAGGATGCGCTGCAGGTGATCCGTACCGCTGAAACTCTCGGCGTAGATCTTGTAGATGTCTTCCGTGCCCGAGGGACGTGCAGCGAACCAGCCACTTCGCGCGATCACCTTGATGCCGCCGATCGGCGCCCCGTTGCCCGGCGCATTACTCAAAATGCTCGCGATCTTCTCGCCGGCGAGCTCGGTTGCCTTGATTCGCTGTGGTGTGAGTGCCGCGAGCTGCTTCTTTTGTTGCGGCGTGGCCGGCGCCTCGACACGGTCGGCGACCGGGTTGCCGAATTCATCTGCGAGTGCGTTGTACAACGTGCCGGGGTCGCGCCCGCGGTGCGCGGTGATTTCGGCCGAGAGCAGCGCCGGGACGATGCCATCCTTGTCGGTAGTCCAGACCGATCCGTCGCAGCGCAGGAAGGATGCGCCGGCGCTTTCCTCGCCCCCGAAACCGAGCGAGCCGTCCAGCAGGCCGGCGGCGAACCACTTGAATCCGACCGGCACTTCGTAGAGCGTGCGGCCGAGCCGCGCGGCCACCAGGTCGATCACGCGCGTGCTGACGATCGTCTTGCCGACGGCAGCCTTCTTTCCCCATCCCGGTCGATGCGCGAACAGATAATCGATCGCGACCGACAGGTAATGATTCGGCGGGAGCAAGCCGTATTTCGCAGTGACGATGCCATGGCGGTCATGATCGGTGTCGCAGGCGAACGCGATGTCGAAGCGGTCCTGGAGCTCGAGCAGGCGCTGCATTGCGTAGGGTGACGATGGGTCCATGCGGATCCGGCCGTCCCAGTCGAGCGTCATGAAGCGAAACGTCGGGTCCACCTCGTCGCTGACGACGGTGAGGTCGAGCCGGTAACGCTCGGCGATGCGCGCCCAGTAGTGCACCCCCGCGCCGCCGAGCGGATCGACACCGACGCGGAGCTTCGCGTCGCGGATCGCGTCCATGTCGATGACGTTGCCGAGATCTGCGACGTAGCCATCGATGAAGTCGTGACGATGCGTCGTCGCCGCATGTAACGCTCGCGCATGCGTGATGCGCTTGACGCCGTCCAGGCCGTGCTCGAGAAGGCCGTTGGCCTCGGCCTCGATCCAGCCGGTGATGTCCTCGCCGGCGGGACCGCCGTGCGGCGGGTTGTACTTGAACCCACCGCTGTCGGGCGGGTTGTGCGAGGGCGTCACGACGATGCCGTCCGCGAGCCCCGAAGTGCGGCCGCGGTTGTGGGTCAGGATCGCGTGCGAGATGGCGGGCGTCGGTGTGTATTCGTCGTGCGTGGCCAGCATGACGTCGACGCCATTGGCTGCCAGCACTTCGAGTGCGCTGGCGCACGCGGGCTGCGACAGCGCGTGGGTGTCGATGCCGAGGAAGAGCGGCCCGTCGATGTCACGGCTCTTTCGATACGCGCAGATCGCCTGCGTGATCGCCAGCACATGCCATTCGTTGAACGAGCTGTCGAACGACGAGCCACGGTGTCCCGAGGTGCCGAACGCGACGCGCTGCGCCGGCACGGAGGGGTCGGGGACGTCCGTGTAGTACGCCGTGACGAGCCTTGGCACGTCGCATAGCAGCGAAAGCGGTGCGGCCTTGCCGGCGAGAGGGCTGACCGTGGTGGCCATGTCGGTGTCGGGATGCGATCAGACGGGAAGGGAAGTCGGCCATGGCATCCGATGGTCACCGCGGAGCTGTGAGCTCCTTTCCGCGATGCGCGACAACAGCGCCTTCCACGATTTCGAGAAGGCGTCGGCACCTTCGCGTTGAAGACGTGTGGCGAGCGCGTCGGTATCGACGCCTTCGCGCCTGAACTCCTCGAGCACTGCCTCGGCGTCGCCACCGGCGACCTGCATTACAGGGCCGAGCTTGCCATGATCGGCGAACGCCAGCAGCGTCTTTTCGGGAATCGTGTCGATCGTATCCGGTGCTGCGAGCGCCTCGATGTAGAGCGTGTCGCGCGCGGCGGGGTCCTTGGTGCCGGTGCTGGCCCAGAGCAGTCGTTGCGGTCGGGCGCCGGCTTGGGCGAGCCTTTGCCAGCGCGCTGACGCGAGCAGGTCGTGGTACGCCTTGTAGGTGCGCATCGCGATGGCGATGCCGAGGCGGTTCTGGAATGGCGGTGAGATCTCTTCCTTCACCGCAACGTCCCACCGGCTCACGAACAGTGAGGCGACCGATGCGACCTTCGGATCGAGGCCGGCAGCAACTCGACGCTCGATGCCGCGCAGATACGCGTCGGCCGCGGCGAGGTACTGCTCGCGTGAGAAGAGCAAGGTGACGTTGATCGGCACGCCGCCGAAGATCGATTCCTCGATCGCCGGTATGCCCGCTGGCGTACCCGGAATCTTGATGAAGAGATTCGGTCGTGCGGCCGCCGCATGCTGTTGCGCCGCGGCGCGGACCGTCCCTGCCGAGTCGTCGGCGAGGAGCGGCGACACCTCCAGCGAAACCCAGCCGTCGACGCCGTCGCTCACTTCGAAGGCCGGTCGGAACAGGTCGGCCGCCTGACGCAGATCTTCCAGCGCAAGCGCGATGAAGAGATCCTCGCCCGACACGCCCTGGCGTGCGAGCTTGCCGATTGCCTCGTCGTACGCGCCACCCGTTCCGATCGCATGCTCGAAGATCGTCGGATTCGAGGTGAGTCCCGTCACCGACAGCTCCGAAGCGTAGCGTGCAAGCGTGCCGTTCGCGAGGATGTCCCGCGAGATGTTGTCGAGCCACAGGCTCTGCCCGAGGTCGTGCAGCGCTCGGGCGTTGAGGTTCATCGCTTCTCCAATCTCTTCGCGACGTCGAGACCGACCAGATCGCCGATGCACTCGACCGTGAAGTCGGCCGTCGGGTAGTTGGCGACTTCGATCGCATCGAACGCGTAGTGCCCCTGGCGCGGGAAGACGGTCGTGAGCCGTTGCTGAAGGAGTCGTTTCATCGCTGTCAGGATCCGCATCTTGTCGTCGACCAGCACATAGTGATGGGCCGGATAATGGCGCTGCACCGCGTCGAGCATCTGTTCCTTGTGGACGTAGATCAGGACGCGACCGTGGACGGCCTCCCACAGGCCGGAGCGCTGCACCTTGCGCGGCTGGAAGACAACGTCGCCATCGGAAAGGATCACCGTCGGGCCGGACTTGCCGAGGTGCTCGATGACGTCGAGCGCGCGCGGAAAGAGGCGCTCGGCGAACGGGTAGTCGACGAGGAAGCTCGACATCAGCAGCAGCCGCTGGTCATACTGGCCACCGTGTTCGGCCACGGCGCGATAGCGTTGCAGCGCACCGAGATAGTCGGCGTACCCGCCATCCCTGCGCAGTTCATCGAATATCGTCCAGTAGCGATCGGCGCTCGCCACGCCGAATTCGCACTCGAGGTGGCGCTTCAGGTCGACGATGATCCGGTCGTTGTCGAGCAGCGTGTTGTCGACGTCCAGCAGGAACACCACGTCCGATTTCACGCGCATCCCCCAGCGGCGGCGTTGGTTTCGGGCGAGGGGTTGTGCCAGCCACCGTCGCCGGCGATCAGCAGATCGGCGGCGGCCGGACCCCATGTCCCCGGCGCGTACGCAAGCGCGGTGTTGTGAGTTGCGAGCACCGGGTCGACGACGGCCCAGGCGGCTTCGACCGCGTCCTGGCTGGTGAAGAGCGCGCTCTCGCCAGCCATCGCATCCCCGAGCAGCCGTTCGTAGGGCGAATCATCGCTTTGCGGATCTTCGCAAAGATAGAGTTCGCGCTGCTCGCCCACGAACTCCTTGCCCGGGCGCTTGACGCGAGCGGCGAGCGCCAGTGCCGATGCGGGCTGCAGCTTGATTCGCAGATAGTTGGCGCGGCCCTCGATCGGCGCGGAGTCGTCGAACAGCTTCTGCGGGGGCGGCTTCAACTGAACCAGCACCTCGACCGCGGTGTTCGGCAGCAGCTTGCCTGCACGCAGGTACCACGGCACGTCGGCCCAGCGCCACGAGTCGATGAAAAGCCGCAATGCACAGAAGGTCTCCACGTCGGAATCGGCCGCGACATCCTTCTCGTTGCGGTAACCCAGGTACTGGCCGCGCACCACGTCCTCGGGGGTCAACGCGCGCATCGCGTGAAACACGGCCGCTTTTTCGCTGTGTACCGCGGCATAGCTCTGGTAGGAAGGCGGCTCCATCGCGAGCAGCGCGACGATCTGGAACACGTGATTCTCGATCACGTCGCGCAGGCAGCCTGCACTTTCGTAGAAGCGGCCGCGCCGGCCGATGCCGAAGCTCTCGGCCATCGTGACCTGAACGCTGGCGACGTGGTTGCGGTTCCAGATCGGCTCGAGAAACGAATTCGCGAATCGGAAATAGAGGATGTTCATGATCGCCTCCTTTCCGAGATAGTGGTCGATGCGAAAGATCGACGACTCCGGGAATACCGAATGCGCGATCGCGCCGAGCTCGATGGCGGAAGCGAGATCGCGGCCGAAGGGCTTTTCGACGATGAGGCGGGCCTGCTCGCCGAGCCCATTGACGCCCAGGCTCGTGATCACCGTCGCGAACAAGCGCCGGCGGTATGGCGAGGTAATACGCCGGGCGCCGTGCCTCACCGAGCGCGCTCTTCAGCGCGCGGAATGTCGCCGGATCCTCGTAGTCGCCGCTCACGTAGCGCAGCAGCGCGGTCAGGCGATCGAATGCGGGCTCGTCGTCGATGGTGGTTTCACGGCTCACGCTCTCACGAACGCGCTGCTGCACTTCCTCCGCCGTCCATCGGGACGATGCGACACCGATGACCGGCACCGTCAACGCCCCGGACTTCACCATCGCATAGAGGGCCGGGAAGATCTTCCTGCTGGCGAGGTCGCCGGTGAAGCCGAAGACGACCAGTGCGTCGGAGTGCGGCTCGTCATTGGCATGGCGTGCCGTCGCCGGCGCACTCATTTGGGGACCTCGCGTGCACGCTCGACGTGGCCGCCGCATTGGTGGCGCATTTCACGATGGGAAACCGCCGCCATCCGCGAGTCGTAGACGACGCACTCGTGGCCCTTCTTCATCAGGCGCGGCACCATGCTCGCATTCATGCGACCCAAGCCGATCATTCCGAGCTGCATCGTCGTGGCGCCTGGCGCATTACCGCGAGCGCGCGCTTGCCCACGTTCTCGACGGTAAAGCCGAATGCGCGCAACAGGACATCGCCCGGTGCCGATGCGCCGAAACGCTCGAGCCCGAGGATGTCGCCGTCGTCTCCGACGTAGCGATGCCAACCTTGCGTTACGCCTGCTTCCACGGCGAGACGGGCACGGATCGACGGCGCCAGCACGCTGTCGCGGTATGCCTTGGGTTGTGCGTCGAAGAGCTCCCAGCTCGGCATCGAAACAACGCGCGCATGAACGCCCTTGCGCCATTAGTACCTGCGCCGCCGCGACGACCAGGCCGACCTCCGAGCCCGTCGCAATCAGGATCAATTCGGCCTTGCGGTCGGGCGGATCGGCCAGCACGTAAGCACCACGTCGCAGACCATCGGCGTCGGCAAACTGTGTGCGGTCGAGCGTGGCGACGTTTTGCCGGGTCAGGATCAGCGCCACGGGCCGATCGCGCGTTTCGAGTGCGACGCGCCAGGCGACCGCCGTTTCGTTGGCATCGCAGGGACGGATGACGATCAGATGCGGGACCGAGCGCAGGCCGGCGAGCTGCTCGATCGGCTGATGCGTGGACCCGTCCTCACCCAGGGCGATGCTGTCGTGAGTGAAGACGTAGACCACGTGCAGGCCCATCAGCGCGGCCAGGCGGATCGGCGGCCGCATGTAATCGGAGAACACCAGGAACGTTGCGCCGAAAGGCACGGTTCCGCCGTGCGCAGCCAACCCGTTCAGAATTGCACCCATGCCGTGCTCGCGCACGCCGAAGTGCAGATTGCGTCCAGCGCGACTCCAGCCGCCACCGTCCGAACCCTGTCGATCGAAGGCATTCGCGCCGGGCGGCTCGAAGTCGCCCAGGCCGGTGAGCGCCGTGTAGTCGATGGGTCGAGATCCGCAGAGCCGCCGATGAGCGCCGGCAGACGGGGAGCGATCGCGTTCATCACCTTGCCTGACGCAACGCGGGTGGCCATGCCTTTGGCGTCGGCAGGGAATGCAGGAACGTCCGCATCCCAGTCGGCCGGCATCTCGGCGTTGATGAGCTGCTCGAGCTCGCGCGCTGGTTCGGGATAAGCCCTTGCATACGCGGCGAACCGGTCGCCCCACGCGGCCTCCGCTTGCGCGCCTCGGTCCAGCGCCCGACGAAAATACGCAAGCGCTGCATCGGGCACGACAAACGCGGGCTCTGCGGGCCAGCCGAGATTTCGCTTGGTCGCGCGCACTTCTTCTTCGCCGAGTGGCGAACCATGCGCTTCGAACGAATCCTGCTTGCTCGGCGAGCCATAGCCGAGATGCGTGCGCACCAGGATCAACGACGGGCGTCCGGTTTCGGCCCGGGCCGCACGCAGTGCCTGATCGATGGCCCCGAGGTCGTTGCCGTCTCCGACCGACTGCGTGTGCCAGCCGTACGCCTCGAAGCGTCGGGCGCGGTCCTCGGTGAAGGTGATGTCGGTGCCCGCCGAGAGCGTCACCCGATTGTCGTCGTACAGATAGATCAGCTTGCCGAGCTTGAGATGGCCAGCGAGCGATGCGACCTCCGATGCGATGCCCTCCATCAGATCGCCGTCGCTCACGATGGCGTAGGTCCAATGATCGATGATCTCGAAGCCATCGCGGTTGTAACGCGCAGCCAGATGCGCTTCCGCCATCGCTATGCCGACGCCGTTGCCGAAGCCTTGTCCGAGGGGTCCCGTGGTGACCTCGACTCCCGGCGTCACGCCGTGCTCCGGGTGACCGGGGGTGAGACTGCCCCATTGGCGGAACTGCCTGATTTGCTCGAGTGACAGTTCGTAGCCTGTCACGTGGAGCAGGCTGTACAGCAGCATCGATCCGTGTCCCGCGGAAAGCACGAAGCGATCGCGGTCGAACCAGCGGGGATTGGCCGGATTGTGTTTGAGGAACCGCGTCCAGAGCACATGGGCCATTGGCGCCGCGCCGAGCGGGAGCCCGGGGTGGCCGCTGTTGGCTTTCTGCACCGCATCGATCGAGAGGAAGCGCAGGGTGTTGATGCAAAGATCGTCCAGCGCGAGGGCTGGATCATGCGTAGCGGACGCCGAATTCATGCGAGCTATGCTCCCCGCGCAAACGGATCGTCTCCGGTGGCACCAGACGTGCGCGACCTACCCTCGCTTTGACGCTTTGCAGCCCCGCCCGTTCCCGGATCGGGAACGGACGCGGACGTGGCGCGCCTACCTCGTCGGCACCGGCATCATGGGACTGCCCGAGGCCCCTTGCTGGTCCATCATCGACTGCATCATCAGCTGCATCATGTCCATGCGCTGGTCCATCATCTGCATCTGCGTCTTCTGGTCCACCGCCTTGCCCTTCATGCCCTTGCCATCGCCGCCCATCATGGGGCCGCCGTGGTGCATGACGTGGATGTCGTCCATCATCGCCATTCCTTGCTGCATTTCCTGCCGCTGCTCGGCCATGAGCGCCTGACGCTCGTCTGCCGTCGCCACGGTCGCCATCTTCTCGTGCAGCGCCTGCAACTTCTTCATGTGCTCGTCCATCGGGCCCATGCTCGGTGAGCCGGACTGCGTGGTGGGGGAGGTGGATCTCGGCGCAGGCACTTTCGCGTCCTGCGCCGAGGACATGCCCACGGCGAGGAGGACGGCCGCACCAACGACAACTGCAATCGATCTGCTCATGAGAGTTTCCAAATTTGGTTAAGTGAATGGGCAACGCACACGGCGCTCACTTGCCCTTTTGCTTGATGAACCACGCCACGAGGCCGACAGCCAGGATGACCAGCAGCACGGGTGCCCATGGGCCGCCGTATCCGCCCATCCAGCCACTCCACATCCCCCCATCGCCATTCATCATGGTTCCCGTCTGTGCCAAAGCGGCGTCGACGGTCAGCAGAGGTACTGCACCAACGACCATACCAAGCAATGTCTTCATGGGTGCTCCTGGGCAAGTCAACCGGTGGAAACGCGAACTGGCCAGAAGCTACGCCGACGGGCTGCCGCCGTCTGTGCGAAAGCGAACACAGACTTCCTTCCCCCGGGTGCGTTCGGAACGCGAGCCGACGGCTACGCCAGCGCGGCGGGGATGGCGTCGCGTGTGGCGCGCGCACTACGTTGGGACGTCCAGCAGCAGAGGGAGCACATCGCGGTGACTTTGGCGGCAACTCGAGGACAGTTTCGCGCCGTAGCGCCGGAATATGAGTGTCGCCCTATCCGGCAGTTTCACGTGTCGTAGTTTCGGCAACGTCCCACGCTTGACGCATCCCCTTTCAAAGAACGCTATTGGCGATCACTGTCGGGGCCTTTGCTTGCGGCGCCGGCGCCGCGGCAAGGGGCCGGCCTCGATACACGCCCTTACGCCACCTTCCCGGGACACAACCGACACAATGCTGTAACACACGCGCATTACGCTGCCCTCGTCGGTGACGAAGGAGCGGATTCATGCGCACACGTTGCTCTCGGTTGCTCGCGGTTGTGATCGGCTCGGCGGAGCTCGGATCGGCGATCGCCGTTCGCCTGAGCAAGTCCGGACTCGCGGTGGTCGTCTGCGACGAGGTGGATCCGCCCTGGATCCGACGCGGGATGGCGTTTACCGATGCATGGTATTTCGGGAGTGCATGCGTCGACAGCGTTCAGGCGACGTTCTGCGCCAGCTTGCGCAGCATCCCCACGGTGCTTGCGAACCGGCCGACGATCGCGGCCACGACCTGGTCCTGGCCGGGTGTGGCTGCCGGATTGAATGCCGGGATCGTGATCGACGCCCGCTGCTTTCATGCCGGCACATTGCCCAATCTGATTGCTTCGGCGCCTGATGGCGTACTCACGGTCGGTATCGGACCGTCGTTCATTCCCGGAGACAGCGCGCACATCACGATTGCTCCTCGTGACCGCCCGAACGCTGGAGCGACGGGCAATCAGGTTTCGGCCGCGCGGTTGTGATCCCATGGCGTCCGAGACGTTTCGGACGGCGCTGTACGCACCGTGCACGGGCCGTTTTCAGTCGAGGCACCGGATCGGAGATTTTGTCGTGGCTGGCCAGCCAATCGCTGCCGTGGGCACCGCCATCATCACTGCGCCGGCTACCGGGGTGTTGTCCGGTCTCGCCGCGCGTGGATCCCGGCCCGAGACGGGAACGCGTGTTGGGGAGGTCGACACGCGGGGCGAACCCGCCGAATGTTTCGGCGTGCCGGATTGGTGCGAGTGCGTCGCGGCCGAAGTCGCGGAAAGGCTGTTCGCTCCAACGGAGATCAGCGCGGGGGAGCTCGCTAGCGAGGATGTCGGTCCGCCGCGTGAGATCGTCCCGGACGTCGATCTCCCGATTTGGGCGGCATAGTTATCGCCCGCGAGCGCACCGAAGAGGCCGCGCGCTTGCGCAAGCGCGCCGTCGCTGAACGAACTGTTTACGCACGCGCTGCTTCGCGCGGGCTTCGCGCAAGATCAACGACGCGCTGCCATCCGTTCGGCACCGGCAAAGCGCTGCGCACGCCGCCGTAACGTCATGCCGGCCAGCAAGCCGATGCCCATCAGCGCAATGCTGGAAGGCTCCGGAACCGTCGCGATCGTCTGTCCGGGCTCGGCGTAGAGGAAGTCATCCATGACGACGATGTCGTCGGTTGGATTGCCGAGCACACCGTTCGCGACGATCGTGTTCGCGCCCGACGTAATCCGCACGCGGCTGATGGAGCCGCCCGTCACCGTGGCGCCGAGGAAGCTCAGCCCCTGATTCCCGGCGACCAGCGCGTCCCGCGAGTAGATGAGCGCGTTCAGGTCGTCGAAGAACTCCAGTTTGGTCAAGCCGGCGACTTCGACATCGACGAAGATCAGGCCGAACGCCGTGGTGGTTGCCGCCGTGGTCGTCCCCGGCAGGAAGAAATTCACATCGATGATGTTGCTGTTCGTCGCGTGTAAACAGCTTCTGCGCGCTGAAGGTCTGAAAGTCGTTGGGGAAGCCGAACAGCACCGGCGTAGCGCCACCGGCGTTGGCGCTCACCAGAAAGCCGGTTCCCGGTGTGCTGAACACGACCCCGCGTGGCGAGTTGACGTTGAAGAAGTCTGCAGGCAGAGCGTTTGGATCCGACCGTGCATCGGGCACGCCGTCCCAGTTGATCTCGCGCCGAAGTCCGCCGAACGACCCATTGGCCCCGGCGACGGTGCCGCCACCGACGGCAGTGCGGAAGGCGTCACGCGTCGGGGTGATCGCCGCTGGATTGGCACCTGCGGCTTCGAACGTCACGAAGACCGGCGCCGCCCAGGCGGCAGGAACCAGGAAGCAAGATAAAGCCATCCACGCCCAGCATTGCTTCATGGTGCTCCTCGTTCGTAGTGTTCAGGACCACGCGGCGGTGCACCGCATGCAGACCGAAGGCACGAACGGCAACCTTCGTGCCAGCGCGGAACATGCGCGCCGGATCCGGGACTTACGCTAAGCGGTGCCAGGGGCTGAGCGGCGCGGGTGTCAACATTCCCGACGGGCTCGGTGTGCCGCACTCGATTGCGTACGTCCTGTTCCGCAGGACGTTCCAATGAGGCGCAACACTGGCAGCGCCCACGTCAGGCTGAAGCCCGACCTCCAAATTGGGCAGCCGGATTTCCACCGGAAGCACGCAGCCGCCGGGTCTCTACCTATTTCTGCAATGAAGCATTCGCGACCAGCACCGCGTACGAATAGCCTGCGCCGAAATCGACATCGGTCTTGACCACGCCTACCGCGACGACGATGTCACCGACGTTGGGCTCGTCCTTGCTCGTAACCAGGAGGTCGTTGCTGCTGTCCGCAGCCGAGCCCGATCCGTCCTGCAAATGGACCCAGTTCGTGCCCATCACATTGGCGGTCACCTTCACGACGGTCGCCCGGATGGTGACCTGCAGGTCCTTGAGCGCAAGGCGGTCCGCGTTGACTTCCGCGATGGTCCTGCCGGTGGCGCCTTCCGCTTTGCTGACCTTCGTCACCGGCACGTCGCCTGTCTTGGGATGACCGGCGTGGATCTGGCTCAGGTCCGGATGTCCGGCCGGCATTTGCGCGACTGTGGCTGCATCGAGCGGCTCCGCCACGGCAGCAACGCCCACGGTGCCGAAGAAGATCGTCGGAAATGTGCGATCGAGTGATTTGCTCTCGAAATCCTGCATCTCCATCGCGTCGAAGATCGTGACTTCCGAGCCCTTCCTGACGGGCGCCTTGCTCACCGCTGCCCAGATTTCGCCCGTCACAGTTCTGAGGCGCAGATACGTATACGCACCGGCGTCCTGCACTTCGAGCACTTCGCCCTTCAATACCGATTGGTCAGTGGAAGGCACGTCACCTGCGGCCCAGGCGAGCTGGAATGCGAACGTGGCGATGAACAGGACGAGCAGCTTCTTCATGGCGGGATCCTTGTCGTGCACGACCCGTGCGGTCAGCACACACCTCGCGCACTATCCCACGGCGTCTTGATTCGGCCTTGATGCAGGTCTAAGCGGTCATCCGATCGTTGCCGCGGCGGCTTCGCAAATGGCTGCTCGAGGATCCGACGGCGTTGCGTCAAATCGCCGCCTCGCCGCTGCGAATAGCTGCGCCAGCACGCATTCGCACCGCGGCGTTGCGTCGCTTGCGATCGGCGCAAGACCCACCGTTTCCCGCACCGCGCGAACGGCGCGTGTTGACCGTTGGGAGGCTGTTTGATTCGACGCTGCCGTCCGCGAGAGGATTTGCTGACCTCGCTCAAAAGCGCTCTTCCGGATTCGACTAGCCTTGCAGCGGTAGCCGGGCAACCACTCCCGAGCCGCGAATCCAGAGAACGGACTGCTGAGTTTCACGTTGCCGGTGGCGGCGACCAGACCCATCCATGGCCGTCAATCTCACGCTGCGCACGAAAGGCGTTCTCGCGATCCTGATCCTGATCGGGTATCTCGCGGCGATCGCCGTCTTCCTCGGGAACGAGCGCCGCGGCTTGATCTCGATCGTGGGGGAGATGGAGGCCAATCAGGCCCATCTCGGACTGCTGGAGCCCATCGCCAACGCGCTTGCGCACTCGCTGGTTGAAAGCCAGGACATCCTGAATTCCCAGGATAGCCTCCAGAAACGCCCGATCTCGTTCGACGACCTGGGCCTGCATCTCCGAGGCGCTCAACGTCGCGCTGGAAGAGGTGCAAACGATCTTTCCCGGCGTCGAGGACGATGTCACGAGGTTCAGGCGCGCGGCAGGCGCCGTGAGGGCGCTGCCGGCGGCTCATCATCTCGCACAGGTTCGCGACAGCGAGCAGGTGCTGCTGGTCAAGCTGCAGGACGTGCTGCAGAGGGCTGCAACGGGGAGGCGCGCAGCTTACCCAGCAATATCACGACACGCAGCAGTTCATCAGCGTCTTCGCGATCTCCGCCAACGTCGTCGGCGCCGTCGCGAGCGTGGCGGTGATCCTCGTCTTCTTCACGAGACTCGCCGGCGACATCAACCGCCTCCAGGACCGTGCGTCGGCGATCGTCGCCGGGTACGACGGTGAGCCGCTGCGCAACGTGCGGAGCGACGAGGTCGGCGGACTGATCGATGCGGTCAACCGCATGCAGGTCGACCTGCGCGACTGGGAGCAGCAGCATGGAGGTGAACGCGCCAGCAGCGCTTCCACCAGGAGAAGATGGCGGCGGTGGGATCGCTCGCGTCGGCGATCGGCCACGAGGTCAGCAATCCGATCGCGGCGATCTCCGGCGTCGCGCAGTTCATCGTCGACGAGAGCGCCAGCGACGAGCGCCCGCATGCACGGCGGATCAAGGAGTTCGCCGCGCAGATCCTGCATCAGACCGAACGCATCGCGCACATCATGCGCCAGATGGCGGCACTGACGGCGCCGCGTTCACCGGAGCCCGAGTTGCTCGATCTCAACGCGCTGATCCGCTCGACGTGCGGGTTCATCCGCTACGACAAGCGCTTCCGCAACATCCAGTTCGAGGAGATCCTGGACCCGCGAGCTCCCCGCCATCACTGCCGTCGCCGACCACATCACGCAGGTACTGATGAACCTGCTGATCAATGCCGCGGATGCGTTCGATCGCAGCTCCGACGCGAGTCCCAGCAGGATCCGCGTCGCGACGCGGATCGTCGGCGACGAAGTGCACGTGGCGGTCACCGACAACGGCCGCGGCATGACGCCGGACGTGCTCGACCGCGCCTTCGATGAATCGTTCACCACCAAGCCGGCGGGGCAGGGACGCGGCATCGGCCTCTTCATCTGCAAGAGCCTCATGGAGAAGGCCGGTGGTCGGATCACGCTGGCGTCGACGCCCGACGATGGCACCACCGCGACCATCCACATCCCGTTGCACGCTCCGGACCGCCCGGGAGACTGAGTCATGCCGAGTTCCCACATCCTGGTGATCGACGACGAGCCCGCGCTGCGGCAGATCCTGGTCACCGTTCTGACGCGGGCCGGATATCTGGTCGACGAAGCGGACGACGTCGGCGAGGGACGAACACGGCTTGCGCGAGGCGATGTCGACGTTGCGCTCTGCGACATCAACATGCCCGACGGCAGCGGCATCGATCTGCTGCGCGAGACGCGCGCCGCCGGTATCGACACGGTGTTCGTGATGATCACCGGCAGCTCGTCGGTGGCAACGGCCGTGGAGGCGTTGCGCGCCGGCGCCTACGACTACCTGATGAAGCCGGTGGGGCAGGGAGGAACTGCTGCACCGGCTTGCGCAGATCGAGGCCTTGCGCGGCCTGCGCGAGGAGAACCGCGTCCTGCGCAAGGTCGTGAACGATCGCAGCTCGTCGGTGTTCCGGTTCCAGTCACCGGCGATGGTCGAGCTCGAGCGCCTGGTCGACAAGGTCGCGCCGACGAACAGCACGGTCCTGGTCATCGGCGAGAGCGGCACGGGCAAGGGGGTCCTCGCGCAGAGCATCCACCAGAAGAGCGCGCGCCGCGACCAGCCCTTCGTGTCGGTGAACTGCAGCGCGATCCCGGAACAGCTGATGGAGAGCGAATTCTTCGGCCACACGAAGGGCGCATTCACGGGCGCCGACCGGGCGCGCAAGGGCCTGTTCCTCGAGGCCGATCGCGGCACGCTGTTCCTCGACGAGATCGGCGAGCTGCCGATGCCGATGCAGACCAAGCTGCTGCACGTCATCGAGGACAAGCAGGTGCGGGCCGTCGGAAGCGAGCAGCCCCGCCAGGTCGACGTGCGGATCGTCGCGGCCACGAACCGCGACCTCCCGACGACCATCGCGCAGGGCCGCTTCCGCGAAGATCTCTTCTTCCGTCTCGGCATGTTCCAGATCGCCATCCCGCCGCTGCGCGAGCGGGCGCCGGACATCAAGGCGCTGGTCCGGTTTCTCCTGGCGAGCAGCCGCAACGGCTCGGGTTCGCCGCCGATGGACATCGATCCGGAAGCAGAGGCCTATCTGCTGGCGTACGCGTGGCCGGGCAACGTGCGTGAGCTGGACAACGTGATCAACCGTGCCTGCATCCTGGCGGAGAACGACTGCATCACGGTCGCGGACCTGCCGGCGGCGCTCGTCGCTGCGGTCGAGCCGAAGCAGCGAAGCACCGACGATTCGATCAGCGCGGGCAGCCTGCGCGAGCAGATGCAGCGTCTCGAGGTGGACATCATCCATCGCACCGTCGAGGCGTCGGACGGCGATCGCAGGCAGGCCGCGCGACGGCTCGGCATCAGCCTGTCGAGCCTGTATCGAAAGCTCGAGGATCCCACGCACGGCTGATCGGCTGTGCTCGTAAGCATCGCGTGCGAAGGAGCAACTGTTGCGCGCTTCGTCAGCGGCTGGATGGACGACCTTTGACGAGGCGGAAATCGCGTGGGGGTAGGGCGTTGACCCTGGTCAACGGCGTGCAGGCGGCCGGCAGGTACCGTCGGCGACAGCGGATCGCAGCAGTTCCATACAAGGAGATAGCCATGTTCCACGGCCGCAAGCCGCAGCAGTTCGTGACCATCCCCGTCGCCGTCATGGCGGCAGCGATCGCCATGGTCGTTGCTGGGTGCGCGAGCGCACCGCCGGTGCAGGAGACCAAGATGGTCTGGCCGCCGCCGCCGTTGCCGGCTCGCATCAAGTTCGTGCGCACCATCACGAGCGAGAAGGACCTGAGCGGACGAGGCGACGTTCTGGCGAGAACCTCGCGGCGTTCCTGACGGGCGAGAAGCTGCCGTCGGGCCGCATCGCCGAGCCGATCGGTCTCGCAGTGTCGGACGACGGCGAGCGGCTCTATGTCGCGGACATGATGCAGCAGGCGGTGTTCAGGTTCGACTTCAAGACCAAGAAGTTCACGAAGCTCGGCGACGTCGGCGTTCCCTCCGGCATCGCGCTCGACGCGCAAGGAGAACCTGTACGTCGTCGATACGGCGCGGAAGTCGCATCGCGTGTTCGGCCGCGACGGCAAGCAGCTCAACGAGTTCTCCGATCCGGAGCTCGACGCGCCCGAACGGCCTCGCGATCGACAAGGCACGCGGCCGCATGTACGTGGTCGACACGGGATCGCGCGAGGCGAAGGAGCAGAACGTCAAGATCTACGATCTGAACGGGCAAGCAGATCGGAGCGATCGGCGGCGCGCCCGGCGGCGACTTCGGCCAGTTCAGCTATCCCACGTACGTCGCGGTCGACGCGACAGGGCAACGTGTACGTCAGCGACACGTTGAACTCGCGCGTGCAGAAGTTCGATCCCGACGGCAAGTTCGTGACGACCTTCGGGCAGCTCGGCACCAACTGGGGCGAGTTCGACAAGCCGAAAGGCGTGGCGGTCGACTCGTTCGGCAACGTCTACGTCGCCGACTCCGGCTGGAGCAACGTGCAGATCTTCAATCCGAAGGGCCAGATCCTGCTGTTCTTCGGTGGGCGCGGACCCGTGCCCGGGCATGCTGAAGAATCCGCTCGCGGTGGCCATCGACAGCAAGAACCGCATTTACGTCGGCGACTACCTGAACCACCGCATCGGCGTGTACGAGCTCGTCAACACGAAGGCCGACGACAGCTTCCTGAACCCGCCGCCGAACCCGGTCGGCGAAGGAAGTAGGCGTCGAGGACCCCGCGGTGATCCGGGCACATCGGTACCGCCACCGCCTGGCGGGACGGCGGCTGGCGCGGATCGTGACGCCGCGCTGCGCGGCGGTCGTGGCGCGTGCTGATCGAGGCCGCATGCACCACGGCGAATCCGGTCATGACCGTTCCTCTTCGACGGGGTGCCCGCGCCCGGCGAGGCGCTACGTCGCGCAGGCGGCCGGTCGAGCAGCCGCGGCGTCCGACGTACAAGCCGCCACCGCCCGCGGTCAAGTTCGTCGAGGTGCCCGACCTGCCCCCGGCGATCGACTGGAAGGCGCGGCTACCAGGAGTTGCCGAAGACCGACGGCGGGGACGTCGCGTGGACCAAGGCGCTCGACGAAAAGACGATCACGCCGAAGCCGGGCATCGCGGACGACGTCAAGGAGGACGAGCCGACCGACATGGACGTCGAGCTCACTTCGCTCGGGACAAGCCCGAGATACAAGGTCGTCTTTCCGCACAATCGCGCATACGCAAGTGGATGGCGTGCCCGACCTGCCACACGCGGGCTCTTCGAGATGGAGAAGGGCAAGGCGAAGATGACCATGGAGAAGATGGGCGACGGAGAGCAGTGCGGCGCCTGCCACGGCAAGGTCGCGGCGCCCGATCTCACGGCGTGTCCCGCGTGCCATCAGGCGATGGGGAAGTCATGAGCGTTCTCGGCGACGCCGCCGATGGTCGTGCGCTCGTGCTTCGCCGCCGCGCTGGCGTGTCCCGCGTCGCACGCCGCCGAGTACGGCGACGTGGTCGTTCACGCGCAGCGCCGCGGCCAGGGCATGGACGACGTTCCGCCGGCCGTGTTCCCGCACTGGATCCATCGCATGCAGTACAAGTGCCAGGCGTGCCACGAAGAGCCCTTCAAGATGAAGGCGGGCGCCAACGAGATCACGATGGACGCGATCCAGGCCGGCCAGTCGTGCGGCATCTGCCACAACGGCAAGGTCGGCTTTCGAATCCAATTTCGATACCTGCCAGCGCTGCCATTACAAATGAGCAGGCGTCGGTTGGCGGCGCGCGGCGGCCGTGCCTCTCCTGGCCTTTGGCGGCCCGCGGCGAATGCGGTAGAGGCCGGCGCCGACCACTCCGAGGAACCCCCGCCGAACGCCGAGGCCCGAGCCTTCCCGGCGCATTGCGGTGGAGATCCCGAAGGGCCGAGCCCGACAGCGGCCGGTTCCGTCGTCGGACCGCGCGGCTCCTCGAGCCGCTGCGGACTTCGGCGTCGAGTCGTGGTGGGACGTCTTCCAGTTCGGGCCGTGGAGCGGGGCTCGCTCGGCTTCACCTTCGATGATCACGAGCAGACCGGACGAACGCCGGACAGCCCGGACGATCGCTTCAGCGAGTCGGCTGCTGACCGAGACATTATCGATCGGCAACGACGGCTTCGCCATCATCGATCCGCGGCTGCTCATGGGGACATGTCGTGCTGGGCCGTCACTTTCGAACAGGCATGGCAGGAGTCCTCGGGCACTTCGGGCGACAGGAGCACGGCACGCTCACCAACTACGCCTTCGGCCTGACGGCGCTGCGCGACAGTCCATACCCCGTGACCTGTTCGCGAACCAGAGCAGAACACGTACGTGCTGCCGTCCGGCACGACCACGCATGCCGATCTCCTGAACCGCGGCATCACGTTCCGGCTGCGCGAAGACAGCATCCTGCGGGACAGGGGATCCTGCCGTACTTCAGCTGCGAATCTGCGCGGCGATGCAGGAGTTCAACCAGACCACGACGACCACGGCCGGGCCAGTCGTTCCGGCAGGACGACCGTCGCGACCTTCTACTCGTTCGATTTCCAGAACGGCACCGAGACGTCGGATCTCACGCTTCCAATACCAGTTCACCAATCTGGACAACTTCGCGTACTCGACCCGGCTCGTACCAGAGCCACTACGTCGAACGACGATCTACAGCATCGACTTCGGACCGACGCTCAACTGGCGATCGGACTCGCGCGTCAACTTCTACGTCGGAACGGACGGGACGCGCTGAATCCGACATTCACGACGCTCGAGGTCAACGAGTTTCTCACCATCGATCACAACGTCGACTTGTCGAGCACCTACAATTACCAGTTCTCGCGTCAGGACAGCGCAGGGGGCAACCGCCACTGACGCAGACCACGGCGTGCAGGTGCTGAGCAGTTCTACCGCAACTTCTCGGTGACACGGCCGGCGTGACGGGACTCTACTCGTCGCTGCCGGGTGGAACCATCTCCAGCTGCGGGGCTGGCCGGAAACTTCAGCTACAGCCACCGCTGCCGTGGCAGGGGCAACCTCTACCGTAAGCGGCGGCGGCGCGCTATCTCGCTGACCGACACGCACGTCTCCTCCGGGCTCGTGCAGGTCATCGATGCGCCGTACCAGGTTCCGGATCGCCGTTGGCGCGGGATCGCGCCATTCTTCTCAACGACCGCAACATCGGACGCCGTCCATCGAGGTGATCGTCGTGAAGGGCGGCGGAGCGCGCGTCCCGGCCATCGTGGACGTCGACTACACCGTGCGCGTCGACGGTGATCGCACGAGCATCGTGCCGTCGCCGACGAGCGCGGTGATGCAGCCCGGCGATCCGCTGAACGTCAGCTACACGCTACCAGGTCTCCCCGGACTCGCGGTTCCAGACGGTCTCCAACTCGGTGTCGTTCAGCGCGGACTGGGCGTGGTTCGGGTTCAGCGCGAGCCACGATCAAAGCGACCAGACGCCGCTCGCAGGCACCGACGCGACGCTCCTCGTCAACGACCGCCGCGACACCGCCCATGTTTACGTGCGCGGTGTCTGGGAGCAGTTCCAGGCGAAGGCCGGCGCCGGATACACGCGCTACGACAGCTCGCGACTCGCCTATCGCGAAGGCGCGCCTCGACCAGTACCTGAGCTACCTGCCTGTCCCGAACCTGCAACTCAATCTTTCCGGCGACGAGTACCGCACCGAATACGACCTTCCGGTGCATACGACGACCGGCACTTCCGTTCGCTTCGACGTGCAGTGGAACTACGGCGCGTGGCTGACGAGCGGCTATGCGGGCTGGCGTACGTATCGCGACACGCTGCAGCCCACCGAGTCGGTCCTCGAGGCGGGGCTTCGGGTGCGCCGCACGTGGACCAAGCTCGACCTCAATTTCGCCGCCGGCGATGCAGGATCGCAAGCGCGGCGAGCGTCGACTCGTTGAATGCGATCGTGCATGTCGGCATCGTGCGCCGGTTCTGAGAGCCTCCGCGATGCACGTTCGACTCTCGACCAAACTCGCTCAAGGACGTCCCGTCCGTGCGTGGCTGCTGCTCTGCGGCTCGCGTTCGCGCTGACGATGAGCCGCGTGCGGCGATGCGCCGGTGCGCGTCGGGCGCGACGGCAGTGCCGCGGCAAGCGCTGGTGTGGCCGAAGCCGCCGGCGCAGGCGCGCATCCGTTTCGTCCGCAACATCGCGACGCCGGCGGACTGGGGGCTCGACCGGGGACCGATGCAGCGCTTCATGGACAAGGTCACCGGCGAGGTGCCGTTCCGCTTCGTGCGGCCCGACGAGCGTCGTCGCGCGCGCGGAACAAGCTCTATGTCGCGGATCCGGGCGCGCAGGCGCTCGTCATCTTCGATCCCGGCGAAGCCGCGGGAGGTGAAGATCGAGCCGCCTCGGGTCAGCAGAGCCTCGCATCGCCGGTCGCGGTGGCGCTCGGGCCGCACGAGACGGTTCTTCTCGCCGACAGCGCGTTGCGGAAGGTGTTCGTGCTCGACGGCGAGGGCCGGCTCCTGCGGACGATTGGCGGGCGAAGGACAGGCTGTCGCGCCCGGCCGGCTTGGCCTACGACGCCGCGCCGATCGCCTGTACGTGTCGGACTCGGCCGCGCACCGCATCGTGGTGTTCTCGGCTGACGGCCGCCTGCTTCAGACCTTCGGTACGCAACGGCAGCGAGCCGGGCGAGTTCAACTTCCCGACGCATCTCGCGCTCACTCCGGATGGGCAACCTGATCGTGACGGACACCCTCAACTTCCGGATCCAGGTGCTCACGCCGCGACGGCCAGCCGCTCCGTCGTTTCGGCCGAGTCGGGCGACGGTTCCGGCGACTTCGCGTCGCCGAAGGGCGTCGCCACCGACGCGTCCGGCAACGTCTACGTGGTGGATGCGCTGTTCGATGCGGTCCAGGTCTTCGGCCCGGACGGCACGTTGCTGCTCGGACTTCGGCGAGCGCGGCACGCAGCCCGGCCGTCTGTGGCTTCCCGAACGGGCTGTTCATGGACGACAAGGACATGCTCTATGTTGCCGACTCTTACAACCAGCGCATCGCCCAGTTCCAGCGCCTGCGACGGATCGGCGGCGTCAGGCGAATCGATGAGGCTCATCATGTGCCTGCGCATTGCAAACCTTCGTTCCCGGCTTCGCTGCGGCGCTCGCGGGCGCGCTCCTTCTCGCGCTCGCGGCGACGATTGCGACTGCCGCGCGCACGCGCAGTCCGACATCGCGCGCACGGTGCACAACCTCACGCCGGAAGGGCCCGGGCAAGTTCAAGGAGTCGGCGACGACCGGTCTGTGCGTGTTCTGCCATACGCCGCACAACGCGAATCCCGGGCCGCTCGTTGTGGAACCGCGATCTGCCGGGGATCACCTACCAGCCGTACACGAGCAGCACGACGCGCGCCGACCTGAAGCAGCCCACGGGCAGCTCGCGCCTCTGCCTGTCGTGCCACGACGGCTTCGTGGCCATGGGCAATCTGCGGCAGGCCGCGAACGAGCGAGCCGCTGAAGCTCGGCGCGCTGACGGGCCCGACGGTGCTCGGCACGGACCTGAGCGACGATCATCCCGATGTCGTTCGTCTACGACAGCGCGCTCGCTGCGAAGCATCCGCGGCATCGTCGACCCCGGGCAGCCTGCCGCGCACGCTGCCGCTCGACAGCAAGGGCGAGCTGCAGTGCACGACCTGCCACAACGCACACGAGAGCAAGCGCGCGAAGTTCCTGCGCATGGACAATGCCGCCGGTGCCATGTGCGCTCGCATGCCATCAGCCGCGCGGGTTGGATGCTGTCGTCGCATGCCATCTCGCCGGCGACGTGGAAGGGCTGCGGCGTCAATCCGTTCCCGGCGGACGGCGGCGCCACCGTGGCCGCCAACGGCTGCAGCAATTGTCATCGCATCCATTCGCGCCGCACACGGTGAGCGCTTGCTCAACTGGCACGGTCGAGGCCGACAACTGCAACGTATGCCACGCCGGCACGGTCGCGCAGAAGAACATCGCCGCGGAATTCGGCAACGGCGCGAAGTACTCGCGCCATCCGATCGACTCCGCGCAATGGGCGCACGATCCGGTCGAGAATCCGGCCACGAATGCCGCGTCACGTCACCTGCATGGACTGCCACAACCCGCATGCGGTCGACGCGAAGCCGGCAGCTCCACCTGTCGCGTCCGGCGCCCTGCAGGGCGTGACGCGGCACGTGGCCGAGCGGCGTGCCGGTGCAGGAACCACGTACGAGTTCCAGGTGTGCAGCAAGTGCCATGGCTTCCGCGAGCCTTCGACGCCCGGCATCACGCGCGTCGAGGCGACCCGGATCGTCAGCACCAAGATCGACCCGAGCAACCAGTCGTTCCATCCGATTGCCGCGCCGGGCAGGAACGCGCGGATGAAGGGTCTCCTCCCCGGTTACACGACGGCGATCGATGATCGGCTGCACGGACTGCCACAACAACGACGAGTGGACGACGGTGACCGGCATCGCACCGCGCGGGCCGCATGCGTCGCGCTACGCGCCGATCCTCGAGCGCAACTATCTCACCACGGATCGCACGCCCGAATCGGCCGCCAATTACGACCTCTGCTACAAGTGTCACGATCGCAATGCGCTGCTCGCGGACCAGGTCGGGACCTTCCCGCATGGCAAGCACGTCGTCAAGTCGCAGGCGTCCTGCGCCACGTGCCACGACGCGCACGGATCGCGGCAGAACGCGCACCTGATCAACTTCATGTCGCGCGACACGAACGGCGCGACGCGTCGTGAAGCCCTCCGCGCGCGGGCCGGCTCGAATACGTGGTCACGGGGCCCGGGCAAGGGGACCTGCTACCTGACCTGCCACGGCACGGATCACGCGCCGCTCAGCTACCCGCCCGTCGCTCGGTGCCCGAGCCCGGTCATCCAGCCCTGTGCGGCGCTGAGCGCGGCGCGGAACGTGCACCGCGCGGACCAGCAAACGCCGGGGGCTCGAACGCGCAATTCGCAAAAGCTGCGAAAGCCGACGCATCCCCGGATTCGCAGAATTGTGAAGAGCGGCCGCGGGCATTCCTGTCGCACCGCGCCGGGCAGTCGGTGACCCGTCCGACGTAACGCAGAGCGCCGCTCGGCCACCAGCGCCGCTATGTCGTTGAATCGGCCGACGCACGATCGGCGAGTTTGACCCAGGCCAAAGTCTCTGCGACGCGCCGCCGGAAATGGCACGTCCGTGCGTCATCTGCCCCGACGCGGCACCGAATTCCCAGAAACGGCAGGAGGCGGTGTTGCAGCACTGCGAATTCACAACGAGCGGGGACGAGATCATGAAAGCGCTGAAACTGGTAGTTGGAGCGGGACTGATGGCGTTGTCGATGTCGGCCGTGGCGGCAGACACCGGGGGCGGCATCACGGGCACGGCACACGACTGGAGCGCGAGCCACGGCACGACGCTTGCTGCGTGGCTGGTCGACCCAACGAAGCCGCGCGGCGCAACCACGACGTACAACACCGGGAATGCCAGCGGATCGACGCCGTCACCGGCAAGCAGCTCACGACCAAGGTGCAGATCGGCCAGTGCACGAAGTGCCACACGCCGCACCAGGCGAAGTCGACGAACGCTGCTGTGGAACCACACGCTGCAGGCGACCGCGTACAAGTGGGACGTGCCCGCGACGACGGCCGGCACGACCTATCCCGCGTTCCAGGGCGACACGTACAAGGGCTCGACGACCAAGTGCCTCTCCTGCCATGACGGCCTGATGGCGAGCACGGACGGCATGTGGTTCAACCGCGCGATGCACCAGCGGCAGCAAGTACGTCGGCGACGCCGGCTCGCTCAACACCGGTCACGAAGTCGCGGAAGGTGCCGACCTGTCGAAGACCCACCCCGTCGCGATGCCGTATCCGCTGAATGGCGCGCCCAGCCTGTACAACTTCGTCACGAACGGCAACTACATCGAGTCGACGGAATGGGTGCAGGACCCGATGGCGACCAACAAGATCCGCCTGTACAACGACGACGGCGCCGGCAATATCGTCGCAGGCGCGGCTGCGGGCAAGAGCGGGCATCGAATGCTCGTCCTGCCACGACGTGCACAACGGTCGCGCGGACAAGGACGTCATGCTCCTTACCGGCCTGTTGACCGGTTCCGACCGCAGCCCGGGTGGTTACATCTGCACGCAGTGCCACCTGAAGTAGGTACGCCGCAGCGCGGCGAAGGGCCGGCCTCGGTCGGCCCTTTTCGTTTGAGTCTCGCGTCAGAGCGCTCCGTACAGCCCGTGGCACTGGCTGCAGAGATAACCGCTCGCCTTCGATGCGCCATCCAGCCGAGCGCGCAGCAGGCGACGCTCACGCGCCTCGGTGTTGTGGGGATCGTGACACGACGAGCACTCGATGCCCGTCGCGCCAGGTTTCGGACGCGCGGCGATGTGCCCGCGATCCTCCGAATACAGCCGGATGTTGCCGGTCGTCGGATCGGGGAGAAAGCCATCTGCCTCCTTTGCGGAAGCGGTCACACCGTTGTACGT
>CAVTHT010000018.1:0-54257 GCA_963734575.1 uncultured beta proteobacterium
GCCGGCCGGCGCCACCGGGCTGCCATTCACCCTGACGTCGTTGAACGTGGCGGAGAGGCTGCCCGACAGCGAGTTGTCGGTGACCACCAGGTTGTTGAGGCTGAGGACCGCGCTCCCGGCGAGCGTGCCGCCGCCACCGGGCACGCTGCAACCGTTGCCGTAGCTGATGTTGATGATCAGGCTGGGCGGAATAGCGGTGAGGTTGGCGAGCGGCGGCGTGCTCGTCGCGACGGGGCAGGTGCTGCCGGGGGTTGTCAGCGCGTTCAGCGCCGACGACAGGATCAGCGAGAGCTGGTCGGTGTTGACGACCTCGCCGTTGACGAGACCGAGCAGCATGTCGGCGTACCCGGTCACTTCCTGCTGGAACGCGGATCCGGGGCTCGTGCCGCCGGGCGGCACGCACGCGAACACGCCGTCGGGCCCGTTGCCTTCGGGCACCCAGCCGGCCGCGACCATCGTCGAGCGGACCTGCTGGCTGATCGTGTACCGATGGTTCGGCGCACCGGACATGCCGTTGTTGAAGAGGCGGTACAGCGGAATGGTGTTGGACGGGCACACGCCGCTCGCGGTCGGCATCATGTAGAACGCGTTGGCGGATTCCAGCGTCCATACGCCGCCGGCCTGCAGGCCAGGGCACTCGACCGCGTTGCCGCTGTAGAAGTGCGAGCTGCGCGGCGCAAACGTGGCACTGAAGAAGCGGCAGACGCTGGTGATGCCGGCGCCGGGTCCCGACCACACCTTGAAGGTCTGTCCGGTCGGCGTCCACGGCGGCAGGTTTCCGGCGGTCAGCGACGCCGCCTCCTCCGGATACGCGGTGATGATGTAGTGGTTGAAGCCCGGGTGATAGAACTCCGTGACCGTCACCGTCCCGCTCGGCGGGGCCGGGGTGTTCGCATGGACGGTCAGCGTGTACGGACCCGTGCCGGCGGCGTTGGCATAGGCGGATTCCGCGCGGATGTAATAGGTGCCGGTGGTCGGCAGCGTAAAAAACCCGATCCCGTCGGGATGCGTGCATTGAGATTGCCGCCGCCATCGTCGTCGTAGGCGAGCGGCGTCGCCGAATCATCGTTGACGTTGTGCAGCATCAGGTACGAATCCATCGACGACGAGGTCATCGTGATGGTGACCTGCTGTCCGGCCGTGCCGCTGAACGTGTACAGGTCGACGTAATAGACGTTTTGCGGCGCGCTCTGCAAGTAATAGGCGCAGTCGCTGGTGGCGAGCTGGCCGTTGACCGGCTGGTCGAACGTGATGGGCTGGATGCAGGATGCGGACCATGGGCTCGCACCCGCGCTCGTCGCGAGCAGCCACAGTCCAAGAATACTGAGCAGGCGTTTCATCGCTTCCCCCTGATTCGGGAGCGGCGCGCGTGAATGCGTACCACTCACGCCGATGCTGCTGCCGGGGAGCGCGATGCGTGTTGACGTTTGTCCTGCCGCCTGCGTGCAGCACGCAGGCGATGCGACCTCGCGTCGCTGATGTCAGCGCAGCGCCGCGCGATAGCGTGAGAACTGTGCTGCGATCAGGATCTTGTCGGTGCCGACCGTGAAGAGCCGGACGCCGCGCGAACGCCATGCGTCAACCTGACGCCTGCCTTCGTCCGGGTCGGCCGAGAACACCGGCAGGATGAGCGGCACGCGCTGCGCCTGCGCAGCGTCGATGACGCGGCCGATGGCGCGCGCGACGTCGTCGTGGAGGTAATTGCCTTCGTGACCCATCGACACGGAGAGATCGAAGGGCCCGACCAGCAAACCGAGCAGTCCCGGCAATCGGGCAATCCGTTCGATGTCCGCCACCGCCTGCGGCGTCTCGATCAGGAGGATGACGCCGGCATCCTCGTGCTGGGAGGCGGTGTACGCGCGCCAGTCGCTGATGTAATGCCCACCCGCGCGCACGCCGGGGCAGGCGCCGCGATTGCCGAGCGGGGCGAAGCGCGATGCCGCGATCGCCCGTTGCGCTTCGTCGACGCTGGCGATGCCCGGCACGATCACGCCCGCGGCGCCGGCATCGAGCGACTTGCCGATCCACACGCGATCGTTCGCCGGCACGCGTACCAGCGGCAGGAGCCGATTCGCATCGCACGCGCGCACGAGATCCTGGATGGTCTCCATGTCGAGCACGCCGTGCTCGCCATCGATGATCGTGAACTCGAAGCCCGCGACGCCCAGCATGTCGATCAGCTCCGCATCGGCGACCTGCGTCCACGTGCCGAAGGCAACCGGCGAAGCGGCGAGTTGGCGGAAGGATGTCATGCGGCACTCCTCGGTGGTGATGGAAGTCAGGGGTAGCGAGGAAAACATTGTAGGTCAGGCGTCACGTAGGTCAGGCTTCAGGCGAGGCGAGGCTTCACGTAGGTCAGGCTTCAGCCTGACAGCGATGCAAGGCTGAAGCCTTGCCTACAGGCCCTCATGGGTGCGTCACGTAGGTCAGGCTTCAGCCTGACAGCGATGCAAGGCTGAAGCCTTGCCTACGAGCCCTCATGGATGCGATGCAAGGCTGAAAGCGTTCGCCAACGGGCGTGGCGGCTGCACGACGCAACGTACATTTCTGCCCGCTGGTGCATCAACCTCGCCTTTCCTTGACCAGCCGACATCCGGTGCTGTGCTAACGTTTTCCGTCCCTTCGCCGGAGTTCGCATGCGTGGTGTACTCGTCGTTCTGCTGCTGTTGGCCATCGCCGGTGCCTCCGCCGCTGCGCAGACGCCCCGCGTCACGCTGCCCGCCGCCGAGCCTCCGGCGAAGGCCGGCAAAGGCATCGCGACGGCCATCGAGTTCTACAACCCGGCGCTCGATCACTATTTCGTCAGCGCACTCGCACCGGACATCGAGGCGCTCGACTCCGGCCGCCTCGCCGGGTGGTACCGCACGGGGCAGACGTTCCGCGTGTTCGTCAGCGCCACGGCGGCGGACGCCGGCGCCAGTCCCGTCTGTCGGTTCTACATCCCTCCGGAGCACGGCGACTCGCATTTCCTTTCGGCATCGCCTGCGGAGTGCAACGCCGTCGCGCTGCGGACCGGCACCGATCCCAATTACAGTGGCTACGTGCTCGAGGCGCCGGACGTGTTCTACGTCGTACTTCCCGACGCCCACGACCGGCGCATGCCCCGCGGGACTCGTGCCCGTCTACCGCCTGTGGAATCGGCGCGCCGATTCCAATCACCGTTACACGGCGAGCCTCGCCATCCGCAACGAGATGGCCGCGCGCGGCTACGTTGCGGAAGGATACGGGCCCGCTGCGGTCGCGATGTGCACACCGGCGACCGTCGAGCCGGTGCTGGTCAGGGCGAGCGACTTCTCGCCGTTCGGCGGCAATTGCGATGGCGCGCCGGCTACGGGAACGCTGTACGTCAATGCCGAAGTCGAGCCGCGCATCGACGTGAACCCGCGCGATTCCAACCACCTCATCGGGGTTTGGCAGCAGGATCGCTGGTCGGATGGCGGTGCACGGGGCCTGCTGACCGGCGTGTCGCTCGACGCCGGCCGCACGTGGACGCGAACGGCCGCGGCGTTCACGCGCTGCACCGGCGGCAATGCCGCCAACGGGATAGATTTCGCGCGCGCATCCGACCCATGGATCACGATCTCTCCGGACGGCACGGCTTACCAGATCGCGATCTCGATCAACGGGCCGACGTTCGGTCCCGGCGCATCCAACGCCGTGATGGTGAGCCGCTCCGTGGACGGCGGGTTCTCCTGGAGCACGCCGACGGCGCTCATCCGCGATCAGCGAACCGCCTTCAACGACAAGGAGAGCATCACCGCCGACCCCACCGATGCGCGCTACGTGTATGCCGTGTGGGACCGCCTGCAGCAATCCGGCGGGCGGACCGACGTGGTTCAGCCGCACGACCGACGGAGGAGCGACGTGGGAACCGGCACGCAGCGATCTACGATCCGGGAACGAAGAGCCAGACGCTCAACAACCAGATCGTGGTGCTGCCTTCCGGCACGCTGATCAACTTCTTCACCAAGCTCGACGACATCGACAGCGCAGGCGTGCAAACGCTCGGGATCCAGCGCTCAGGCGATCGCGGCACGACGTGGTCGGATGCGGCGATCTTCGGCTCGCTTCTTTCGGTCGGCGTCGTCGACCCGGAGACCGGCATGCCGGTGCGCGACGCCGCGGATCTCGGCTCGATCGCCGTCGGGCGCGACGGTCGGATCGCCGTGGTGTGGCAGGACAGCCGATTCAGCGGCGGCTTCCGGGATGCGATTGCCTACTCGCAATCGACAGACGCAGGCGTGACGTGGTCCGTGCCCGTGCGCATCAATGCCGCGCCTGGGGTGCAGGCGTTCGTGCCGACGGTGCGCATCCGGGACGACGGCGTCGTGGGCGTGACGTACTACGACCTGCGCAACAACACACCGGACCCGTTCACCCTGCCCACGGATTACTGGCTGACGCAGTCCGCGGATGGCATCCACTGGAGCGAGATCCACGTCGCCGGACCGTTCGACCTCGCCCGTGCGCCGATCGCCGGCGGGCTCTTCCTCGGCGACTACCAGGGCCTGACAAGCATCGGCGCGACGTTCGTGCCGTTCTTCGCGCAGGTCGCGGGCAACAATGCGAACGCCACCGACATCTTCGTCGGTCTGCCCGGGCTTGCGGCGAGCGCTGCGAAGGCCGGACCGGAGGATGCGTTCCATCGCATCATCGCCGAGCCGGCACCCGAGTCGACGATCACGCCGGCGTGGCGCGAGCGCCTGCAGCAGGATGCGCAGCGCGCACTCGCACGCCGGTGGCACGGCCCGCCGCCGGTGACGCGGTGAGCAGATTCGTCAGGCTGAAGCCTGACCTACAGTATCGGCGTGGATGCCTGACGCAACATGTCTGCACATCTTTGTAGGTTCGGCTTCAGCCGAACATCCCACATCGTCCGGCTCGCATTCCTGTAGGTTCGGCTTCAGCCGAACATCCCCAGATCGTCAGGCTGAAGCCCGACCTACAACCAGGCTGCCAAGGTGATCGCATCTTCGCGGTAGCATCGCGGCCATGACCGAGCCGCGCCTCTGGCGACTGGTGCCCGCCCTGGGGATCGCGCAGATCATTTCATGGGGCGCGCTGTACTACTCGATCGCAGTGCTCGGCGCGAGCATGCGGGCCGACCTCGGGATCTCCGAGGCGGCGCTGTTCGGTGCCTATTCGTTCAGCCTGCTGCTCTCCGGGGTCTTCGCGCCCGCCACCGGACGCGCGATCGACCGCTGGGGCGGACGTGCGGTGATGAGCGTGGGCTCGGTGCTCGCGGCAGTGTCCCTCTTCGTCATCGGGCAGGCGCACGGCGTCGCCGTGCTCTATCTCGGCTGGACGGTGGCCGGATTCGCGATGGCGCTGACGCTCTACGACCCCGCGTTCGCGACGCTCAGCCAGCACACCGGCAGCAAGTACCGTACGGCACTCACCGCACTCACGCTGCTCGGTGGCCTCGCGAGCACGGTGTTCTGGCCGGCTTCCCTCGCGGGCCTCACGACGATGGGCTGGCGCAACACGATGACCGCGTTCGCGCTGCTCGAGCTGCTCGTCTGCCTGCCGCTGCACTTGTTCTGCGTGCCGCGTGGCGCGGCGGTGCTGCCTCTTGCCGGCGGGCAGGCGGCGAAAGCGAAGCCGCCGCGGTTCAATGGACCGCGCGATACGCGCGGCGCCCGCGTCGCATTCGTGACCTTGGCGGCGGCATTCGCGCTCAACGGCTTCGTCGTGTCCGCCCTCGCCGTGCACCTCATCAGCGTGCTGCAGGGAAAGGCCTTCACGCTCGCGAGCGCCGTGTGGGCGGCGTCGTTCATCGGACCGATGCAGGTGGCCGGCCGCGCCGCGGAATTCACCGTCGGGCGCCGTTTCGATTCGCGCACGATCGGACTCCTGTCGTTTGCGGCCGTAGTCGTCGCGATCGTGCTCCTGCTCGTGCTCGACGGCGCAGTGGCGCTCGCGCTGGCGTTTGCGGTGCTCTACGGCGCGGCCAACGGCATCCTGACCATCGTGCGCGGCATCGTGCCGGCGGAGCTCTTCGGACGCACGGGATTCGGACGCACGCTCGGCACGCTGGTCGCGCCGTCGCTCATCGCGCGGGCCATCGCACCCCTCGCCTGCGCCGGCATGGCGGTCGCCGGCCCCGCGACGAATGCGTGGCTCGCCACCCTCGCGGTGTTGTCGGTGCTGGCGGTCGGCGCGTTCGCGATCGCCGTGACGCGCCGCTGAGTGCGTCGCGATCGCCCGCTACACGTGGCGCGGATCGAGCGCGTCGCGCAGGCCGTCGCCGAGCAGGTTGAACGAGAGCACGAGCAGGAAGATCGACAGCCCCGGCCACACCGCCATCCAGGGCGCGTTGTCGATGTAGTTCTTCGCCGTGTTGAGCATGCTGCCCCAGCTCGGCGCCGGCGGTTGCTGGCCGAGGCCGAGGAAGGAGAGGCTCGCCTCGGCGATCACTGCGGCCGCGAGTGCGAGCGTCGCCTGCACGATCAATGGCGGCACCACGTTCGGCAGGATGTGGCGCAGCGCGATGCGCAGGTGCGAGTTGCCGAGCGCGCGTGCCGCCTCGACATAGTCCTCGACCTTCACTGCGAGGACCTGCGCTCGCGTCAGGCGGATGAAGATGGGCGTGGCCGAGATGCCGATGGCGATCATCGCATTCGTGAGACTCGGCCCGAGAAACGCCGCGAGGGCGATCGCGAGGATGAGGAACGGGCAGGCGAGCATCGCGTCGGTGATGCGCGAGATGATCATGTCCGTCCAGCCCCCCGCGTAGCCGGCCAGGAGGCCAATCGGCACGCCGAGCGACAGCGAGATCAGCACGGAGACCATGCCGGCGAGGAGCGATGCACGCGTGCCCCAGATCACGCGCGCCAGCACGTCGCGGCCGATCTCGTCGGTGCCGAACCAGTGCGCCGCCGACGGCGCCTTGCGGATGGTGCTCCAGCTGGTGGCGAGAGGATCCTGCTGCGCCACCCACGGCGCGAGGATCGCGATCGCGACGAAGAACACGATCACGCCAAGCCCTGCGACCGCGCCCTTGCGGCGCATGAGCCGGCGGAGCGCCCGCGCGCCGGGGCTGCGCTCGTGCGCCGGCAAGACGTCGATGGCAAGTGTCGCCATCAGCCGCGCAGCCTCGGGTTGACGGCGTAATAGGCGAGGTCCGCGAAGAGGTTCAGCATGATGTACGCGGTCGCCGTGAACAGGACCACGCCCTGCACCACGGCGTAGTCGCGGTTGAACACCGCATCGACGATGAGCTTGCCGAAGCCCGGAATGGTGAATACCTGCTCGGTGAGCACTGCGCCCGAGAGCAGCGTGCCGAACTCCAGCGCGCCGAGGGTGATGATCGGCGTCAGCGCATTGCGCAGGCCGTGCTTCAGGATCACCACGCGTTCGTCGAGACCCTTCGCGCGCGCCGTGCGCACGTAGTCCGACGAGAGCACCTGCAGCATCGCGCTGCGGGTGTGGCGCATCAGCACCGCGGCGATGGCGTTGCCCAGCACGAAGGCCGGCATGATCATCGCGGACAGGTTGCCCTTCAGGTCCTCCGCGGGGCTCACGTAACCCGATGCCGGCAGCCAGCCCAGAGACACCGAGAACAGGAGGATCAGCATAATGCCCAGCCAGAAGTTCGGCGTGGACAGGCCCCACAGGGCCACGGCATTCGCGGCGTAGTCCCAGACGCTGTCCTTCGCGACCGCGGAGATGATGCCGGCAGGGATGCCGATGGAGAGTGCGATGACGATCGCGATGCCGGCGAGCTCCAGCGTGACCGGCAGCTTCTCGGCGATGAGTGCCAGCACCGGCTTCTGCATGCGCAACGATTCACCGAGATCGCCGCGCAGCACACCGCCCAGCCAGTACAGGTAGCGGACCGGCAGCGGATCGTCGAGGTGCATCTTCGCGTGAAGATATGCGACGACGTTGGGATCGCGCTCCTCGCCGGCCAGCACGACGGCCGGATCCCCGGGCAGCAGCTGCTGCAGCCCGAAGATCAGCATCGACACGAACAGCAGCGTCGGGACGATCGTGCCGAGGCGGCGGAGCAGGAAGTTCAGCATCGAAAGTGGGTCACGAGGGCGAAAGTGGTGCGTTCATGCGTTCGAACAATGTCACCCTGCGGGCGAAGCTTCAGCCACGCGACGCACGATAACCGGCGACGCACGCGCGATGCCATGTCAGGCTGAAGCCTGACCCACAGCGACGCGCGCCCGCGATGCCATGTCAGGCTGAAGGCTGACCTACAACAGCTTCAGCCCCTGCACCCGCACCAGCCCATCGGGGATGGTGCGCAGCCCCGACAGCTTGTTGTTGTAGGCCCAGAGCCAATGGCGGTGATACAGGTAGACGATCGGCCTCTCCTTCAGCACGATCGCCGCGATCTGCTCGTAGATCTTCGTCCGCTCCGCGGGGTCGCGCGCCGTCCGTGACTTGTTGAGCAGATCGTCCACCTGCGGGTTGCAGAGCCCCGCGTAATTCAACGGCTGCTTGCACGCGTCGAAGCTGTAGATGTTGCCATCCGGATCCGCCCGACCGCTCCACGCCAGCACGTACGCGTCGAACTGGCCCTTGTCGGCCATGTCGAGCGACGTTGCGAACTCCGTCGACTGGATCTTCACGTCGAAGCCCGCCTCCTTGACCATCGCCTGCACGACCTGCGCGATCTTCTGCGCATCGGATGTCGTCGGCGTGACCAGGGTGAAGCTCGGATTCGGCACCCCGGCTTCCTTCAGGAGCTGCTTCGCGCGCGCGACGTCGCGCTTCGGCACCGGCACGTTCTTCGCGTAGTACGGATTGTCGGGCGAGACCCACTGGTTGCCGGCCTGGGCCTCGCCGTCCATCACCACCTGCACGATGCCATCGCGGTCGAGCGCGAGCTCGAACGCCTCGCGCACGCGCTGGTCCTTGCCGAGCGGGTTCTTCTGCGCGAGATCGCTCTTGCCGACGTTGATCGTGATGCCCTGGTAGCCGATCTCCGTGATCTTCGCGATCTTGAAGCGGCTGTCGTTGCGCAACGAAGGCACGTCGGAAGACGCCATCCGCTCGATGAAGTCGAGCTGGCCGGAGCGCAGGTTGGCGAGGCGCACCGTGGCGTCCGTGATCGGCAGGTACACGATGCGATCGAGGAAGATCCGGCCCTTGTCCCAGTAGTTCGGGAAGCGCTCCAGCACGATGCGATCCTGTGCGACGCGCTCGACGAAGCGGAACGGACCGGAGCAGACCGGCTTCGCGCCGAACTTGTCTCCGGCCGCCTGGGCGGCCTTCGGCGACACCATCATGCCCGCGCGGTCGGCGAGCGCAGCGAGCAGCGGCGAGAATGGCGCCGAGAGATTGAGCCGCACCGTGTGCTCGTCGACGACGTCCACGCTGCTCACCGGCGCGAGCTCGCCGCGGCGGTTCGAGCCCGGCATCGTCTTGTGTCGTTCGATGTTGTACTTCACCGCCGCCGCGTCGAACTTCTCGCCGTCGTGGAACGTCACCCCCTGCCGCAGCTTGAGGGTGAGCGCCTTGCTGTCGCTCGACCATTCATAGGACGTCGCGAGCTGCGGGACGATGTTGAGCTTCTCGTCGATGTCGACCAGCTTGTCGCAGAGCGCGGAGAACACGATGCGGCCGACGAACGTGCGGGCGAGGGTCGGATCCAGCACGTCGGGATCCTCGGCCAGGCCGAAGCGCAGCGTCTGTGCGGTGGCGAGGGTAGCCGCGAGCCCCGCAGCGAAGGCGAGCGCGAGTGCGGACCAACGTGTGAAGCAACGCATGATGTCTCCTTGGGCGAAACGGGCGGGAAGGATGGTAGCGCCAAAGCGGGTGGGGGTGCCACGACCGCGCGCGGTCATGTGAGCACGCCGCGCATCACGCCGCGGGCTCGCCGGCGGGCGCGGCGGCGCGGAAGGCGGCCTGCAATCGCTCGAGGCGCGGGTTCGGTCGCGGCGGCGCGACGACCTGCACTTGCGGTGCGATCACCTTCCAGAAGTGGCACGCGACGTCGTGACCGTCGTCGGAGGCGAGGGGCGGCTCCTCCTCCGCACACAGCTCGCGCGCATGCGGACAGCGCGTCCGGAAGCGGCAGCCGGATGGCGGCTCGAGCGGATTCGGCACGTCCCCCTGCAGCACCATGCGCCGGCGGTTGATGGTGGGGTCGGGCAGCGGGATGGAGCCCAGCAACGCCTGCGTGTACGGATGGCGCGGCTGCGCGAAGAGTGCGCGCTTGTCGGCGTACTCGACGATCTTGCCGAGGTACATCACGGCGATGCGATCGGCGATGAACTTCACGACGGCAAGGTCGTGGGCGATGAAGATGTACGAGAGCCCGAACTGCCGCTGCAGGTCGCGCAGCAGATTGATCACCTGCGCCTGGATCGAGACGTCGAGCGCGGAGACCGGTTCGTCGCACACGATCAGCCGCGGCTCGACGGCGAGCGCCCGGGCGATGCCGATCCGCTGCCGCTGCCCGCCGGAGAATTCGTGGGGATAGCGCTGTCCGTGCTCGGGCGCGAGGCCCACCCGGCGCAGCAGCTCGGCGACGCGCTCCTTCTCGCGCCCCGGCGCGAGCCCATGCAGCGCCAGCGGCTCGCGGATCATCTCGCCGACCGTCATGCGCGGGTTGAGCGACGCGAACGGATCCTGGAAGATGATCTGCAGCGCGCGGCGACGGCTGCGCATCTCCGCCTCGGACAGCGCGCCGATCTCCTCGCCGTCGAACCATATCTGTCCCGCGGTGGGGTCGAGCAGCCGCAGCACGAGGCGCCCGGCCGTCGACTTGCCGCAGCCCGATTCGCCGACGACGCCGAGCGTCTCGCCCACGCCCACGGAGAAGGTGATGCCGTCGACCGCGTGCACGACGCCTCGGCTGCGACCGAAGAACCCGCGCCGCACCGGAAAGTGCTTGACGAGCCCATCGACGCGCAGCAGGGCTGCGGCGCCGGTGCTCACGAGGGGACCATCATTTCCATCAGCGGCGCGCGCCAGCAGGCCGCCTGATGGCCGGCATGAATGTCGCCGAGCGGCGGGTCCTGTGCGCACGCACTGCCGGACCCGGAACGGGCAGCGCGGATGGAACCGGCAGCCCTCGATGCGCGTGGTGGGGCTCGGCACCTGGCCCTCGATGACGGCGAGGCGCTCCTGCTCGAGGTGCATCTGCGGAATCGAGCCGAGGAGGCCGATCGTATAGGGATGCTGCGGCTCCGCGAACAGCTTTTCCACGGGCGCGTGCTCGACGATGCGCCCGGCATACATCACCGCGACGTCGTCGGCGACTTCGGCGATCACGCCGAGATCGTGGGTGATCAGGATGATCGCGGTGCCGGTCTCCTCGCGCAGCACGCGCATCAGGTCGAGGATCTGCGCCTGGATGGTGACGTCGAGCGCCGTCGTCGGCTCGTCGGCGATGAGGAGCTTCGGCCCGCAGGCGAGCGCCATCGCGATCATCACGCGCTGGCGCATGCCGCCGGAGAGGCGATGCGGATAGTCGTCGTAGCGACGTTCGGGCGAGGGAATGCGCACGCGGCGGAGCATCTCGATCGCCTGTGCCTTCGCCTCCCGCGCGCCGACGCGCCGGTGCCGCAGCAGCACTTCGGCGATCTGCTCCCCGACGGGGAACGCCGGATTGAGCGACGTCATCGGCTCCTGGAAGATCATCGAGATCCGGTTGCCGCGCAGCTCGCGCATGGCTGCCGCATCGAGCCGGAGGAGATCGTTGCCCGCGAACAGGATCTCGCCCGTCACGCGTCCGGGCGGTTGCGGCACGAGCCCCATGATCGAGAGCGCCGTGACGCTCTTGCCGCATCCCGACTCGCCGACGATGCCGAGCGTGCGACCCGGCTCGAGCGTGAAGCTCACGCCATCGACTGCCGTGAACTCGCCGCGCTCGGCGGCGAAGCTGGTGCGCAGACCGCGCACTTCGAGCAGCGGCCTCATTGCGCGGACCGGGCAGCCGCGCGCGCTGCCGCGAAGCGCTCCACCTCGCGCTCGATCTCCGCGCGGTCGGTGAGCCCCGCCGGCCGCGCACGCGAGGGCAGGCACGCAGGTGAAGGGCTGGAAGCGCTCGAGGCTCTTCTCGTAGAGGCGGCGCAACTCCCGGAACGGCTGCTCGTGATCGTCGACGCGCAGATCGAGCGCCGGATAGTCCTCCGTGGTGTGGACGAGCAAGGCCGCGGACTGCCGGCCGCGCTTGTCGCCGCCCGCTGCATCGCCGGCATCGAGCGCTGCCAGCAGGCGCTCCGCGAACGGCAATGCGCTGCCGCCTTCGTACGCACGCGCCGTCGCGGCGAGCACCTGCGGCCCGGCGAGCATGTTGCCCGCGATCGAGTAGCCCGCACCGGACGTGTGACCGCACCAGTCGATGCAGGCCGTTCCGGTGTGCGCGGCGGTGCGGCCGGCGGCGTCGATCATGTGCAGCTGGCGGTGATCGCGTCCGTCGTCGTCGCTCACCAGTCGTGCAATGGCGGCCACCGGCGCGATGCCTTCCGCGAGCAGGTCGAGGGCGCGCGGGCCGAGCAGCGGATTCACGAGCGCCTGCGTCGCTACCGCGCCCACGCCGCTCCTCACGTACGGACACAGCGCGCCCACCGCGAAGAAGCGGCTGGCGATGGCGACGCCGAACGCGCCGGAGCTGTCGCGCGCGACGATCGACCAGGTCACGGAGCGGAGGACCCTGGCAGGGAGGAGGAGGCAGGGGTGGCGGACGGGAGCATCGATGCAGGGACAAGGCACGCGACACGCCGCGCCGCAGGCCGGTTCGGCGCAGCGCTTTCGCGAATCGTCATTCGATTCAAGCACGAACGCTTCGTCGCGCGCAAGCGGGCCGACGCGTTCGCGCGGGATTTCGCCGCGCATCGCGCCACGCGCGACGCCATTCCGGTGTGCTCCATGGCCACCGGGGGACAGGGAATAGCGCACGGCCGGCGCTTGTTCGTCACGCTACGCTCGTCCCGCAACTCCGGGGAGGTCCCATGCTTCGACTCACACGCTGGCTGTTCGCGGCGGTTCTCGCCACGGTCCCGTTGACGGCAGCAGCAAGCTTCCATCTCTTCCAGATCGAGCAGATCTACTCGAATGCGGACGGCACCGTGCAGTTCGTGGTGCTGCACGAGTTCGCGGGTGCCAATGGCGAGAACTTCCTCGCCGGAATGCCGTTCAGTGTCACGCACGCGGGCGTGACGAAGGGCATCACGTTCCCCGGCAACCTGCCGTCCGGCCAAACGGCCGGCAAGCGCGTGCTGATCGCCACGCCCGGCTTCGCCGCGCTCGGCATCGCGACGCCCGACTACATGATTCCCAACCAGTTCCTGCCCATCGACGGCGGCACGCTGAACTACGCCGGAGTCGATCAGGTGAGCTTCGCGGCACTGCCCACCGACGGCGTGAACGCCTATTTCCGCAATGGCACCGTCGGCCCCAACCAGGCGACGAACTTCGCCGGCACCAGCGCCGCGGCGCCCGCGGGCGCAGTGACCATCGTCGAGTACTACAACAACACGCTCGATCATTACTTCATCAGCGCGCTGCAGCCCGACATCGATGCGCTCGACAGCGGCCGGATCCCGGGGTGGGTGCGCACGGGACTGGGCTTCAAGGTCTTCCCGTCGCAGGCGAGCGGCGGCGCGGGCGTGAACCCGGTGTGCCGCTTCTACATTCCGCCGGAGCACGGCAACTCGCACTTCTTCTCGGCCTCGCCCGCCGAATGCGACGCCATCAATGGACGTCGTGGGCGTCGATCCGAACTACAGCGGCTACGTCTACGAGACGCCGAACGCGTTCTACGTCGACCCTGCCGGACACCGCCACCGGTGCCTGTCCCTGCGAACACGGTGCCCGTCTACCGCCTGTGGAACCAGCGCGCCGATTCCAATCACCGCTACACGTCGAGCGCCGACGATCAAGGCACAGATGCTCGCCGCCGGATACATGCCGGAAGGCTACGGCCCGGACGCGGTGATCATGTGCGCGGCGACGTAATGCCAGCCAGGCGTAATGCCAGACAGGTTGCTGTGGGTCATGACGACCGCGCCTCTGCGATCGTTGTAGGTCAGCTTTCAGCCTGACGACGACCGCGCGTTTGCAGTTACGGTAGGTCAGGCTTCAGCCTGACGTCGACCGACGCGTTTGCTGTCGCTGTAGGTCAGGCTTCAGCCTGACGCTGTTCCATCCCTGCAAGGCGGGCGGCCGAAGCCGAATCGACAGGGATTCCGAGAGTGCGGATGGCAGAGCAATGCGGCGCATTGCCGCGCTTGTGAGTCAACGTCGAATCATCGGCCAATCCGGCGCATGCGCCGGATTGACACCGATCATCCCTTGCGCGAATGGCCGGTGCTACGTTGGCGCCATGCTGCACGCCCCGACTTCGGTGTTCCCGCGGGCTCCCCGCACGCCCGGTGCAGCGGCCATCGCCGCGCGCGATTTCCTGCAGCTCGTCGACATCCGCACCAAGATCGTCAGCCTCTCCTCGCTGCTGATCGGCACGACGTATGCGTTCGTCAGCACCGGACGGTTCTCGGCCGTGATGTTCGTGCTCATGCTCGTTGCGACGCTGCTGGTCGACATGGGCACGACGTGCTTCAACAGCTACTACGACTTCGTCCGTGGCGTGGACACGCCGCGTAGCGACGTCGAGCGATGGAAGGCCATGGTGCAGCGGAAGATCGATCCCGCCACGGTGCTTCGGCTGTCCTGGCTGCTCTTTGCGCTGGCAGCCGTCGTGGGGCTCGCCATCGGCGCCATCGCCGGCTGGGGCGTCGTCGTGGCGGGCGGCGTGTGCATGATCATCGCGCTGCTGTACAGCGCCGGATCGGCGCCGATCGCGAGCCTCCCCGTGGGCGAAGTATTCGCGGGCGGCCTGCTCGGGGCGGCGCTGATCGTGGTTTCGGCGTATGTGCAGGCCGGGCACGTCGACGCCGGCATGTGGTGGCTCGGATTGCCGTCGAGCGTGCTCATCGCGACGATACTGTCGGTGAACAACGCCTGCGACGTCGAGGGCGATCGCGCGGCCGGACGCAATACGCTGGCGATTCTGCTCGGGCCCAGGCGTGCGGAGACCCTGATCCGCATGCAGCTCCTCGCGACGCTCGCGTTCGCCGTCGCCCTCGTGCCGCTGCACGTGCTCGCGCGCACCAGCTGGGCGCCGCTCGCGATCGTGGCGGTCGTCGGCTGGCGGGAGTTGCGGGCGATGCATCGGTGCGGCTTCTCGCACGCGACCAAAGCCCGATGCATGGGCGGCATATCGAAGGTCTTCCTCGCGTACACGATCGCGATCCTCGCATCGCTCGCGATCAGCACGTGGTCGTTCGACTTTCCGATCTGACCGCTTCCAGTCAGGCTGAAGCCCGACCTACAACCACCCGCGGTGCATTTGTCAGGCTGAAGCCCGACCTACAACCACCCGCGGTGCATTTGTCAGGCTGAAGCCTGACCTACAACCACTCGCGGTGCATTTGTCAGGCTGAAGCCTGACCTACAGCCACGGGGCGGGGTGCGTCTGTCAGGCTGAAGCCTGACCTACGACGACCCAAAAATACCGAGCGTCGCCAGTGCTGTAGGTCAAGCTTCAGCCTGACGCATCTCATGCGCGGCTTTGCCTGCGCTACAGCGCCATCGCGACGCGCGTGCCCTGATCGATCGCTCTCTTGGCATCGAGCTCGAGCGCCACGTCGGCACCGCCGATGAGCGTGTGGCGTATGCCGGCAGCCTCCAGCCCCGCGACGATCTCCCTGCGTGGCAACTGGCCGGCGCAGATCACCACGTTGTCGACCGCCAGCACCTGCGGCTTGCCATCGACGCGGACGTGCAGGCCGTCATCGTCG
Organism: uncultured beta proteobacterium; assembly: GCA_963734575.1. Taxonomy (GTDB): domain Bacteria; phylum Pseudomonadota; class Gammaproteobacteria; order Burkholderiales; family Casimicrobiaceae; genus CAIWHR01. The sequence goes on from CAVTHT010000018.1 coordinate 15,762, forward strand.
ACGCGCTCGTACTCCACCGCCGCCAGCATCCGCACGCCACGCTTCTTGAGCAGCGTGCGCCGGATCCAGCCCGTCGTCTTGGCGAGGCCGGCACCCACCTTGTCGGCCTTGCGCTGCAACAGCCAGACTTCGCGCGGCGAATTGTCGTCGTGCGATGGCTTCAGTCCGCCACGGCTCGCAAAGTCGCGGTCGATGCCCCACTCGTCGCGAAAGGCAGTGAACGCGGCCTCGTCGAAGGCCGTGACGTTCTCGTGGCCGGGATGGGTCAGGAGCTCGGCGACGTCGAAGCCGATGCCGCCCGCACCGATGATCGCCACCTTGTCGCCGATCGGCGTACGTCCCTCGACGACCTCCACGTAGCGCGCCACCTTGGGATGCTCGATGCCGGCGACCTCCGGCACGCGCGGCACGATGCCCGTCGCGACGATGACCTCGTCGAAGGCCTGCAGGTCGTGCGCATCGACCTGCCGGCCGAGCCGGAGATCCACGCCAAGACGCGAGAGACGTGTCCCGTAATAACGCAGGGTCTCCGCGAATTCCTCCTTGCCGGGGATCCGCTTCGCGAGATTGAACTGGCCGCCGATCTCCTTTGCCGCATCGAACAGCGTGACGCTGTGGCCGCGCTCCGCGGCGGTCACGGCGCAGGCGAGCCCCGCCGGTCCCGCACCCACGACGGCGATCTTTCGCGTCACCGTTGCGCGGCGTGGCACGAGCTCGGTCTCGCGTGCCGCATACGGGTTGACGAGGCACGTCGCGAGCTTGCGCTCGAAGATGTGGTCGAGGCACGCCTGGTTGCATGCGATGCACGTGTTGATCTCGTCGGCCCGCCCTTCCGCCGCCTTGTTCACGAAGTCGGGATCGGCGAGGAACGGACGCGCCATCGAGACCATGTCGGCGTCGCCGCGCGCGATGATCGCATCCGCGACGGCAGGATCGTTGATGCGGTTGGTCGTGACGAGCGGAATGCCGACCTCGCCCTTGAGCCGGCGCGTCACCCAGGTGAACGCGCCGCGCGGCACCATGGTGGCGATCGTCGGAATCCGCGCCTCGTGCCAGCCGATGCCCGTGTTGATGATGGTCGCGCCGGCGGCTTCGATGGCCTTGGCCAGTGCGACGACCTCGTCCCACGTGCTGCCGCCTTCCACGAGGTCGAGCATCGACAGGCGATAGACGATGATGAACTCGCGCCCGACCGCCTCGCGCGTGCGTCGCACGATCTCGACGGGAAAGCGGATGCGGTTCGCCAGCTCGCCACCCCATTCGTCGTCGCGCAGGTTCGTCTTCGGCACGACGAACTGGTTGATGAGGTAGCCCTCCGATCCCATGATCTCGACGCCGTCGTAGCCCGCGCGCTGCGCGAGCTCGGCACAGCGCACGTAGTCGGCGATGGTCTTGCGCACGCCCCAGCCGGTCAGCGCGCGCGGCTTGAAGGGCGTGATCGGCGACTTCACCGCCGACGGCGCAACCGCCAGCGGGTGATACGCGTAGCGGCCGCCATGCAGGATCTGCATGGCGATCTTGCCGCCTTCGGCGTGCACGGCCTCCGTGATCAGGCGATGCTTCGCCACCTGCCACGAGAACGAGAGCTGCGAGGCGCGCGGGTCGATCCTGCCCGCGAGGTTCGGCGCGATGCCGCCAGTGACCATCAGACCCACGCCCCCCTTGGCGCGTGCAGCGTAGAACGCGGCCATGCGCGCGAACCCGTTCGGCGCCTCCTCGAGGCCCGTGTGCATCGAGCCCATGAGCGCCCGGTTGCGCAACGTGGTGAAGCCGAGGTCGAGCGGAGCGAGGAGATGCGGATATGCGGTCATGCGTCGCAGGAAGATGAGCGGGTGATGGGTAGGTTAACCCATTGGATGCCTGCCACGCCCGCGGGGGACAGGTCGCGTCTGCCCGTTACTGTAGGCAAGGCTTCAGCCTTGCATGTGCCGTGTCAGGCTGAAGCCTGACCTACAAGATCATGTGCCGTGTCAGGCTGAAGCCTGACCTACAAGATCATGTGCCGTGTCAGGCTGAAGCCTGACCTACAAGATCATGTGCCCTGTCAGGCTGAAGCCTGACCTACAAAATCAAGATCACGGGTGGTGGGAAACGCGGATACAAGTCTCATCGCCGCGTGCCCGTGGCGGCGTCGAAGAGATGCATGGCTTCCGGCGCGAAGGTCACGTGCACCGCCTCGCCTTCGCGCACGCCGGGCTTGCCCTCCATGCGCATCTTGACGATCTGCTCGCCGACCTGCAGGTCGATGATGGAGCTGTCGCCGAGGTTCTCGACGAGATACACGCGTGCCGGGATGCCGGAAGCCGCGAAGCGCAGCGCGCTCGGACGCACGCCCAGGGTCGCGGGCCCTTCGGCAGCGAGCTGGACGACATCGGGCAGGCGTGTGTCGCCGATGAAGATCTCGCCGTCGCGGATGATCGCCTGCAGCAGGTTCATCGGCGGGCTGCCGATGAACGCCGCCACGGCCACGGTCGCAGGATGCGCGAACACGTCCGCCGGCGTTCCGACCTGCACGATGCGCCCTTCCATGAACACCGCCATGCGGTCGGCGATGGTCATCGCCTCTTCCTGGTCGTGCGTGACGTACACCGTCGTGACCCCCAGCGCGCGCTGGAGCTTGCGCAATTCCACCCGCGTCTCGAGGCGCAGCTTGGCGTCGAGGTTCGACAGCGGCTCGTCGAGCAGGAAGAGGCGCGGCTTGCGCACGATCGCGCGTGCCAGCGCACAGCGTTGCTGTTGACCGCCCGACAGCTGGCCGGGCTTGCGCTCGAGCAGGTGCCCGATGTGCACGCGCGCAGCAGCATCGCGTACCGCGCGATCCGTCTCCTCGCGCGACATGCCGACCATGCGCAGCGGAAAGGCGATGTTCTGCGCGACCGACATGTGCGGGTACAGCGCATAGCTCTGGAACACCATCGCGACGTCGCGCTCGCCCGGCTCCTTCGCCGTGACGTCGACGCCGTCGAGGAAGACCTTGCCGGCGTCGTGCGGCTCGAGTCCTGCGAGGATGCGGAGTGTCGTGGTCTTGCCCGATCCGGAGGGACCGAGGAGCGCGAAGAACTCGCCGGGACGGATGTCGAGGTCGACGCCGTGCAGCGCCGTGAACGTGCCGTGGCGCTTGACCACCCCCTCGAGCCGCACGGCTCCCGCGCCGGTCATGTGCGCCCTCCGCCCTTCACTGCTCCCACCGTCAATCCCTTCACGATATGCCGCTGCGCCAGGATGCCGAGGACGATCACCGGCGCCATGGCGACCATCGCGCCCGCTGCCAGCTTCGCCCACAGCGTCTGCTCGACCGAAATGAAGTTGTACATCGCCACGGTCACGGGCCGCACGCGATTGCCGCCCAGCACGACGGCGAACAGGAACTCGTTCCAGGCGTTGAGGAAGACGAAGATGGTCGTCACCGCGATGCCGCCGCGCACCTGCGGCAGGATCACGTACCACAGCGCGCGCAGCCGGCCCGCGCGATCGAGCAGCGCCGCCTCCTCCATCTCGCGCGGTATGTCCTCGAAGTACGACACCATCAGCCAGATCGCGAATGGCAGCGAGAACGTGAGGTAGATGACGGTGAGGCCCGAGTAGGTGTCCAGCGCGCCGAGCTTCTGCAGCACGAGGTAGTACGGAATGATGAGCCCCACGGGAGGCAGCATCTGCGTCGCGAGCACGTAGAAGCCGGACGCGCGCTTCGCCGGCAGGTCGAGTCGTGCGAGCGCATACGCCGCCGGAACCGCAATGAGCATCGTCGCGATCGTCGCACCCAGCGTCACGATCAGGCTCGACACGAGGTTGGGCAGGATGGTCGCCGAGCCGAACAGCACCTCGCGATAGTTGGCGAGCGTCGGCGTGAAGACGATCCGCGGCGGATACGCGAGCACGTCGCGCTCGGTCTTGAACGACGTGAGCAGCCCCCAGACGACGGGCACGATCCAGACGGACAGCAGCAAGGCCGCCAACGCCGTGAGCGCCGCCCCGCGCAGCTTGCGTGCACCACGCGGCGCCGTGCGGCCGCCCGAAGGCGCGGCGTTCGCGTTTTGGTCGGAGCTCATCGGGCCCGGCGGATGCGGAAGAGCGCGAACGACACGACGAGCGTGATCGCGAGGAGGATCATCGCCAGCGCGGCGCCGTAGCCCAGGTTGAGCTCGGAGAACGACGTGCGGTAGGCATAGAGGTTCAGGATCTCGGTGGCCGTACCGGGGCCCCCGCCCGTGGCCGCATAGATCGCGGCAAAGGCCGACAGCGCGATCATCAGGCGCATGATGACCACGACCACGATCGCGGGCCGGATCAGCGGCAGCGTGATGTGCACGAAGCGCTGCCAGGGGCTCGCGCGATCGATGCGTGCCGCCTCGTACACATCCGGCGGCAGCGAGGCGAGGCTCGCGAGGATCACCAGGAACGCGAACGGCGTCCACTGCCACGTGTGGATGGCGATCACGCTGATCAGCGCGAGCTGCGGATCGCCCAGCCAGTTGTGGCTGCCGAGACCGAGCGCGCGCGTGACGACGTCCACCAGCCCGAAGTCGGGGGCGAGCACCAGCGTGCGCCAGAAGAGGCCGACGACCACGGGCGCGAGAACGATGGGCAGGATGGCCGCGATGCGCGCCACCGCCTGGCCTTTGGGAATGCGCAGCACGAGCAGCGCGAGCGAGAGTCCGACGGTGACCTGCAGCACGACGGTCGAGACCGTGTAGACGAGCGTGAGGGTCAGGGAATTCCAGAACCGCGGATCGCCCGGCCATCTTGGTGAAATTGCCGGCGCCGGTGAAGCCCGTCAGCCACGGCATGCCGAGATCGATGCGCTGGAGGCTCGTCCACGCGAGATAGACGAGCGGTGCCGTGGTGGTGATCACGAGCACCACCAGCGCGGGCGCGAACAGCAGGAGCGCGAACCGGCGCTCCTGCTGCGCAAGCGTGGAAACGGTGGCCGGCGTGGCGCTCATCGATGCCGCGTGTGCCGGCCCCGCGTCAGGCCTTCAGGATCTGCTCGATGCGCGCCTGCGCTTCGTCGAGTGCTTCCTTCGACTTCTTCTGGCCGACCAGCGCGGTCTGGATCGCGGTCGCCATCGTGTCGCCGATCGCGGGCCACTGCGGCACGCGCGGCCGCCATTCGACGTCGGTGTCCTGTTCGAGCGACTGGATGGCGGCGTCCACGAAGTTGGGGCCGATGTCCTTGGTCATCGCCAGGAACTCCGGCGACTTCCAGAGCGACGTGCGGTTGATCCCGGAGCGCTTGGCCGGGCCGGCGAACTTCCAGGCCGTGCGTGCCTGCGTTTCGGCGGCGGCGGCCCACGTGATGAACAGCCACGTCGCGTGCTTCTGCTTCTCGTTCAGTGCCGCATTGATCGGGAAGCCCCAGTTCCAGATCGACGTCACGCGCTTGCCCGTGGGACCCTTCGGCCAGCGTGCGAAGGCGAACTTGCCGATGACCTTCGACTTCTCCGGATTCATGAGCACGGCCGCCGACGAGTGCGCATCGATGTAGCAGCCCAGCGTGCCCTGGGAGAACGCATCCGCGATGTCGGGCCAGTTCCAGTTGCGTACGGCGGGCGGCGCGTACTTCGTCTCCGCATCGACGTACCAGTCGAGCGCGCGCACCGCTTCGGGCGTGTTCACGACGACCTTGTTGCCGGAGAACCAGTTGCCGCCGAACGACCGGTAGATCGACGGATAGATGTACATGTTCTGTCCGGCGCCCGCAAAGCCGCGCAAGGCCATGCCGTACATCCGGTTGTTCGGATCGTGCAGCGCGGCGGCGTTCTTGAGGAACTCGTCCAGCGTCTCGGCGGGCTTCGAGTCCCTTGGCGTCGTAGAGATCCTTCCGGTAGACCTGCACCGTGACCTCGCCGTCGTACGGGATGCCGTACGGCTTGCCGTCCACGGAATCCGCGTCGCGCCACGCCTTCAGGATGTCGTCGTACCTGAACCACGCGTTGTCGGTGAGCGCGGCATCGTTGAGGTAGCGGTCGAGCGGCTCGACCCACTTGTTCGACGCATAGAGCGGGTAGTACATCGGATCGGCGGCGTGTGTCGCATACGTGCCCGTCTTCGACGACAGGTCGAGAAGCGCCTTTTGCCGGATCTGCCCCGGCGGCACCTTGTCGAAGCGCACCTTGACGCCGGTGAGCGCCTCGAACTGGGGCGCGAGCGCAATCAGGTTGTCGAAGTAGCTTGCCGGGATCACGGCCACCGTGATCTCGGCGCCTTCCGCCTGGCGCCACTTGATCTTCGCCTGCGTGTAGGGCGCGATGTCGGCATTCGCCTGCGCATGGGCGGACTTCAGCACCCATGGTCCCGCGAGGACGGCGGCGCCCAGCGCGGCGCCGTGCTGCATCACCCGGCGTCGTCCCGGTTGCGCCGGACCCTTCGTCGACTGCTTGCTCATGGCACTCCTCCTGGTGATGGCCCGCGTGCGCGCGTGCCTGTGTCGCTGGGTGACGCGAGGCCGACGCCCCGCCTGCAAACCGGTCCCGTGGGTCAGGCTTCGGCCTGACTCACCTGGCCGCACCCTCCCGATCCACCGGATCGTGCGGCTCACTCGAGCCGCGCTCGCGAATGGCGGCGAATGGGCTGCAACCCGGGGCATCGGTCGCGCTCTCGGCCTGCGCCATCAGGTAGTCGGGGAACGAACCGCCCGCATCCGCCTTGCCGATCGCGAACAGGCGATCGACGACTTCCGGCCGCTTCTCCGCGAGATTTTCCGCATCGGGCGCGGGTCGCGGCGAATCGTGCAGGAACGCACCGCGGCCGTTGATCTTCGCGTTGAACCAGTATTGGTCATCGACCACCGTCATCGCGCTGCCCCAGCCGATCGTCACATGATCGCGGATCGGCGGCCCGCCGTTGAACGCCATGTCGTAGAACGACTTGCCGTCGATCGCCGCAGGCGGTTTCACGCCGGTCGCGTGCAGCGCGGTGGCCGTGATGTCGTGATGCTGCACGAAGCCGTTGCACACCGTGCCTGCGGCGAGCTTCTGCGGATGCCGCACGAGCATGGGAACTTCGTAGCTTTCCGGATCGGATGGGTAGCCCCGCTTGCCGATGTACCCGCGCCGCTCCCACATGGAGTGCCCGTGGTCCGAGGTGACGATCACCAGCGCCTCGTCGAGCACGCCCGTCACGCGCAGCGTCTCGACCAGATGCCCGAACCAGCGGTCGCACATCTCGACGAGGCCCGCATAGTTCGCGCGCGTGCGCTTCACGAGCTCCTGCGGAAGCCACGGCATTTCCGCGTAGGGCGAGATCACCTGCTCGCGGCTGTCGCTGTCGTCGTAGCGCTTGCGGTAATGCTCGGGCACGAACCACGGCTCGTGGGGATCGAAGGACTCGACGGTGAGGAACAGCCGCTTCGCATCGGTGTTCTGCTCGACCCACCGTGCGGCCTCCTGCATCACCTGCGCGTTGAACCACAGCTCCTCGCGCACGCGGTCGCGCATGTTGAGCAGGATGCGGCTCGAGAACCATGCCGCGCCGAAGCCCGGCTGCTCGAGTCCGGTCGCCTTGCCGCGCAGCTCCTGCAGCTCGCGCGGCACCCAATAGTCGATCTCCTCCTGCGACGGCCATGGACCGCTTCGTGCTGCATCGGCCTCCTGGCCGCGAATGAACGTCCACTGGTGGAAGCCGCGCCAGAAATTCTTCGACGGCTTGAACTCATGATAGAGGTCGGAGATGAGGCCGGTGCGAAAGCCCGCCTGCTCGTACGTTTCTGCGAGGGTCGTCTGGTTTTCCGGGATCGGTCCCCAGCCCGGCGCGATGCCGACGAAGTCGCCCTTGATGTGGCGGAAATCGCCATTGTGGAAGGGATACGTGCGCAAGCCGGTGTAGATCGTGCGGCGTGCGCAGAGCGTCGGCAGTGCTTCCGGATACGCGCGCTCGAAGCGCACCGATTCCCTGGCGAAGGCGTCAAGGTTCGGCGTCGCGATCGCGCCCCACTCGGGCGGCGTGCCGTAGCAGCCGACCGCGTCGCGGCGCAGGGTGTCGAAGATGACGAGAACGACGTGCTTGATCGGCGCGGAAGCTGCGCTCATGACTCTCCTCCTGCTCCGCGCATGGGTCTGCGCGGAAGCCGCTAGCCGCGGCATGTATTCGATTACATATCGTCGCCGAGGCCGGCCGGGGTTGTCAACTGGGGTAACGCCGGCATGCGGACTCCCGAGCCCGTGTAACAGGTCATAACGTTCAGGCCGAGACGCATCTGCAAACCGGCCGCAGCGCCCGTCTCTTGCCGGTCGCCGGGCCGATGCAATCGATTTCATTAGGCGGTATGCTCCGCGCATGACGGACCCGCCCCTGCGTCCCGCCGACCTGCCCGCGCGCTCCAGCGCCAAGGACGTCGCGCGTCTCGCCGGGGTGTCCACCGCAACGGTATCGCGCGCGCTCAACTTTCCCGACCAGGTCGATCCCGACACGCGCGAGCGTGTGCGCGCGGCGATCGAGAAGCTGCGCTACGTACCGCACGGTGCGGCGCGCGCGCTGCGCAGCCATCGCAGTCGCATGATCGGCGCGGTCGTGCCGTCCTTCGACTATGCGCTGTACGCACGCACGACGAGCGCACTGCAGCAGGCGCTGGACGAACGCGGCTATTCGCTCGTGCTCGCGGCCCATTACTACGATCTGGCGACGGAGGTGCGCGTCACCGCGCAGCTGATCCAGCACGGGGTCGACGCGTTCGCTTTCGTCGGCATCGATCACGATTCTGCGCTGTACGCGATGCTGGAGCGGTTCGGTAGGCCCTACGTGCTCACGTGGGGCATCGATCCGTCGCACATGCATCCCTTCATCGGCTTCGACAATCATGCCGCGACCTATTCGCTGACGCGTTACCTCATCGAGCTCGGCCATCGGCGCTTCGGACTGATCAGCGCGCCGACCGCGGGCAACGATCGCTCGCGCCAGCGAGGGGCCGGAGTGCGCGACGCGCTCGCGACGGCAGGGCTGACGCTCGACGACGCCTGCATTCATTACGGGCCGATCGCCCTCGCCTCGGGCAGCGAAGGGATGCGCAAGCTGCTCGCGCTGAAGAAGCGCCCGACCGCGGTGATCGCGACCAACGACGTCTTCGCCGTCGGGGCGATGGTTGCATGTCGCGAGGCGGGCGTACGCATTCCGCAGGACGTGTCGATCACCGGTGTGGACAACACCGATCTCGGCGCCACCCAGACGCCGCCACTCACCAGCGTGCAGACGCCCATCGTGGACATCGGTCGAGCGGCGGCGCTGCAGCTCGTCGCGCGCCTCGAAGGCCGTTCGGCGGAGATGCACGTGCGATTGCCTTTCGAGCTCGTGAAGCGCGGCAGCACCGCGCCACCGAACGTTGCACGTCAGGCTGAAGCCTGACCTACAGAGCGGAGGGTTGTACGTCGGGCTTCAGCCTGAAAACAGCGGATTTATTCTTGTAGGTCAGGCTTCAGCCTGACAGCAGCGCGCATCGCGATCCCTGTAGGTCAGGCTTCAGCCTGACAGCAGCGCATCGATTCTTGTGGGTCAGGCTTCAGCCTGACATTCCGCAAACCGCGGCTCGTCCTCGGGCCGATGCATGATGCCGCGCATTCAGCTCGCGAACACACCCACCCGATACTGCTCGAGCGCATCGAGATCGGGATCGATCCCCAGCCCGGGCGCATTGCCGAGCTCGACTCGCCCGTCGACGACGTGGTTGACGGGGCCGGCGAGCATCGTGCGCAGCGCGTTGTCGTTGGAATCGATCTCGAGCATGCCGTCGCCGCCCGCGGCGGCGAGGAGATGCGCCGAGGCCACGAGCCCGATCCCCGCGCCGAGGTAATGGGGACAGAAGCGGATGCCCCCCGCGATGACGCGCCTCGCCACCGTCAGGCATCCCGTGAATCCGCCCCACTTCGCGAGGTCCGGCTGGATCACCGCCAGGATGCCTGACGCGATCGCGGCGTCGAAACCCTGGAGCCCGGCGATGTTCTCGCCGGCCGCGAGCGGAGTACGGCTCGACGCCGCGAGAACGCTCCATTCGCCCCAGGAGCGGTCCGCGCGCAGCGGCTCCTCCAGCCACGCGAGGCGATAGCGCTCCATGAGCTTCGCCATCGCCAGCGCCACGGGCGGTTCCCACGCCTGGTTCGCGTCGACCATGAGCGTGGTCGCGTCGCCGAGCGCGCCGCGCAGCGTGTCGAGGTTCTCGAGGTCGCGCTCGGCGTGAAATCCGACCTTGAGCTTGAACGCGCGGTGGCCTTCGGCGCGGCGCGCCAGCGCGAGCTTCTCCGGTCCTTCCGGATTGAGGCCGCTGGCATACACCGGCACGCTGCTGTGCGTGCCACCGAGGTGCCGCCACAGCGGCAAGCCGGCGCGCCGTGCGGCCAGGTCCCACAACGCGATGTCGATCCCGGCCACGCATTGTGCGAACGGGCCACGCTCGCCGGCCTGCAGTGCGAGTACCGCGGTGCGTCGCGTCAGCTCGTCGAACATGAGGCGCGGATCGTCGACCACGCGCCCCTGCACCAGCGGCGCGAACACCGCTGCGATGAGCTGCGCGCGGTACTCGGCGCCCGGGTCGGGAAAGTTGCACCACGCTTCGCCCCAGCCGTACGCACCCGATTCGTCGGTGACGCGCACGAGCACGGCGGGCCGGTTGCGCATCGTGCCGAACGACGTGCGCACGGGCGTCTCGATCGGACAGCGGAAGACGTGCGCCTCCACGCGTCGCACGGCCGGCACGGTGCTGCTCACGTCTTCATGTCCATTTCGAGATGCACGAAATCGCCGCGGTAGGTCACCTCGGCGAGGTAGATCACCGTGTCGTCGGGCGCGTTGAACACGCGGCGCACGTGTGCCACGGGCGAATTCACCGGCACGTTGAGGCGCCCCGCGACCTCGACGTCGGCGCTGCCGATGGTCAGCGTCTGGCGCGCCCGCGCGATGGCCACGCCGCGCATGCCCATCAGGAGCGGGATGACGAGCTCCTGCCGCACGCGCGTCGGCGCGCGCCGGAAGATGCGATCGTCGAGGTAGATGGCGATCACGCAGTACGCCACGTCCTCCTGCGAATGCACGCGGCGCATGTAGAAGTATTTCGGCGCGGGCTTGCCCTCGCCCGGACGCAGCGCGGGTGCCGCCGAGGCCTCGTCGAGATTGAGCAGGCGCGGCTTGGAGTCGCGATAGAGCTCGGCGAGCTCGCCCATGGTCGTGACCGCGTGCATCTTGCGCTCCGGCCCCTGCCCGATCACGAAGGTGCCGCGCCCCTGCTGCGGCGAGACCAGACCCTCCCGCGCGAGCACGTCGACGGCCTGGCGCACCGTGACGCGTGCGACGTCGAACTCCGACCCGAGCTCGTGCAGCGACGGCAGCTTGTGGCCCGTGCGTCCACTGCCCGCGCCGGATGCGCTGACGCAGGAGGTCCGCGAGCTGCACGTAGCGGGGGATGGGACTGTCGCCGAAGACGGGGTGCATTGGGAGTTGACCTAAGGTATGGTCGATAGTACCTTTGCTCCTTGCTCCGTTTCAAGCGGTCCGGATCTGCCCGGACACCGCTCACGTCCCGCCGATGTCGTCCAAGCCCCTGCCGAGCCCGATCGCTGCGCCCGTGTCACGCACTCCGAGTGCGCGCAGCCGCGGCCTGCGCAACGTGACGCTGGTCGCCGCCCCGTGGGCGCTCATCGTCGTCGGCTGGTACGCACTCGTCGCAAGCCACCTCGTGAACGAGGCGCTCCTGCCGACGCCGCACCAGGTGCTCTCGCGCTTCTGGGAGCTCCTGAGCCGCGACCGCCTGCCGATGGACATCCTGATGTCGACGCAGCGCGTGTTCGTGGGCGTGACTCTCGGCATCCTCGTTGCGGTGCCGGTGGGCTTCGTGCTGGGCTGGTATCGCAGCGTGCGCATGTTCATCGATCCGGTGATCAACTTCTTCCGCGCGCTGCCGCCCATCGCGCTCATTCCGCTGGTCATCGTCTACTTCGGCATCGGCGAGCCCGCCAAGATCGTGATCCTGTTCTACGCGTCGTTCTTCTCCGGCGTGATCGTGATGTACGAAGGCATCGCCCAGATCAGCCCGATCTTCGTGCGCGTCTCGCGCACGCTCGGCGCGACGGACGCGGAGATCTTCCGCAAGGTCATCGTGCCGCTCACCGTGCCGCACATGCTGACGGCGCTGCGCGTGGCGCTCGGCGTGGCGTGGGCGACGCTGGTGGCTTCCGAGCTGATCGCCGCGCAGCAAGGGCTGGGTGCCCTGATCCAGAACGCCTCGTCGTTCTTCCAGCTCGACATCATCTACGTGGGCATCATCTGCATCGGCCTCATCGCCCTCGCGATGGACCTCGCACTGCGCGCCATCACGCGCCGGCTCGTGTCCTGGCAGGAGCGCATTGCATGAACGGTGACGCTCCCGTGCGCATCCGCTTCGACGGCGTGTCGGTCGACTTCCCTGCGCAGGGCGGATCCATCAACGTCGTCGACGACGTCTCGTTCGACATCCGCAACGGCGAGTTCGTGTCGATCATCGGGCCGTCAGGTTGCGGCAAGACGACGATGCTGAACCTCGTCGCCGGATTCGTGCGGCCGAGCCGCGGCCGTGTGCTCCTCGACGGCAGGGAGATCGGCGGGCCGGGGCCGGAGCGCGGCGTCATCTTCCAGGAATACGGCGTGTTCCCGTGGCTGACCGTGCGAGCAGAACATCGCGTTCGGGCTCGGGCTGCGCGCCAATCGCGTGCCGGCCGCCGAGCGGCGCGAGATCTGCAAGCGCTACATGCATCTCATGGGGCTCACGGATTTCGCGGAGGCGTATCCGAAGACGCTTTCCGGCGGCATGCGCCAGCGCCTCGCGATCGCGCGCGCCTACGCGGTCAAGCCCGAGTTCCTTCTCATGGACGAGCCGTTCGGTGCGCTCGATGCGCAGACCCGCACCCGCATGCAGGACCTGCTGCTCGAAGTGCTGCAGGCCGAAGGCAAGACGGTGATGCTGATCACGCACTCCGTGGAGGAGGCGATCTATCTCTCGTCGACCATCGTCGTCGCGACCGCCCGGCCCGCACGGGTGCGCGAGATCATCCACGTGCCCTTCGCGTATCCGCGCGAGGAGGCGCTGCACGAGAGCGCAGCGTTCGGCGAGTTGCGCTCGCACATAAGAGACAGGGTGATGCAGGAATACGCCGCGCAGGAGCGGCAGGCCACCCGCAACTTCAACTGAGGAGGAGACGATGAGCATCGACCGCAGGACATTCATGCAGGGCCTGGGCGCCACGGCGGCAGCCGTCGCGCTGTCGGGCGCACCCGCCATCGCGCAGAGTCGCACCAAGGTGAAGGTCGGCTATCTGCACACCCTCGCGGTCGACGGCCAGATCTGGCTCGGCATGAACCGCGGCGACTTCGCGAAGCAGGGGGTCGATCTCGATCTCACCCAGTTCACGACGGGCCTCGAGCTCTTCCAGGCGATGATCGGCGGCAGCATCGACATGCTCGCCACCGGCGCCGTGCTGTCGAACTTCCCCGCACGCGGCCAGGGCAAGGTCTTCCTGATGAACGACATCGAGATCGCGACGGCGCAGCTGTGGGTGCGCGAGGATCAGGGCATCAAGAGCTTCGCCGACCTCAAGGGCAAGAAGATCTCGACCACCACCGGCACCACGGCGCACGTGTTCCTCGACACGGCGCTGCGCGCCAACGGCATCGATCCCAAGGACGTCGAGATCGTCAACCAGCGCATGGCCGAGGCGGTGACGTCGTTCATCTCCGGCGCCGTGCCGGCGGTGGCGTTGTGGGTGCCCTTCAACGTGACGGTGCGCGAGAAGGTGCCCGGCGCGAAGAAGCTCGTCGACGCTTCCGCGTACTACCCGCAGGCCGCGATCATCGGCGGCTGGGCGACGCGGGCCGACTACTACGACAAGAACCGCGACGTCTGCAAGCGCATCGTGCAGGGCTGGGTGAGCGCGAACGACTACTTCATCGCCAATCCGGCTGCGGCATTGGACACCCTGCAGAAGGAGTATTACAAGCAGGTGCCGCTCGCCGAGCTCAAGGAGCAGTACGCGGCGCAGAAGATGTTCACCTCGGCGGAGTGGCGCAGGCTCTACGCCGACGGCAGCGTCACCAAGTGGCTGCAGCAGGTGACCGACTTCTTCGTGCGCTTCGCCAACATCAGCAATCCGGTGCCGGCCTCGCAGTACTTCGATCCGAAGCTCTTCCTGGAGACGGTCAAGGCCTGACCCGCCGCAGCGGTGCACGAAGCGTTCGACTACATCATCGTCGGGGCCGGTTCGGCGGGCTGCGTGCTCGCCAACCGGCTGTCCCTCGACCGGTCGGCACGGGTGCTCGTGCTGGAGGCCGGTGGGCATGACCGCAACTTCTGGGTCCGGCTGCCGGTCGGCTATTTTCGCACCATCTACGACGCGCGGTTCTCGCGAGTGTTCGACACCGAGCCCTGCGAAGGCACCGCGGGGCGCAACGTGCCGTGGCCGCGCGGGCGCGTGATCGGCGGCTCGAGCTCCATCAACGGCCTCCTCTATATCCGCGGGCAGCATGCGGACTTCGATGAATGGGCGTCGCTCGGCGCGCCGGGATGGGACTACCGGTCCGTGCTGCCGACGTTCCGCAAGGTCCGAGCACTACGCCGGCGGCGAGACCGAATACCACGGTGCGCACGGCGAGCTCGGCGTCTCCGACCTGCGCAACGACCATCCGTACTGCTGGGCATGGGTCGATGCGGCGCAGCAGTACGGCTTGCCGCGCAATCCGGATTTCAACGGTGCCATGGATCACGGCGTTGGCGCCTATCAGCTGACCATCCGCGATGGCTGGCGCTGCAGCGCCGCCACGGCATTCCTGCATCCCGTGCGCGACCGGCAGAACCTCGTGGTGCGCACCGGTGCGCACGTGACGCGCGTGGTGCTCGAAGGCGGCATTGCCACCGGAGTGGAGTGGCTGGAGAACGGCGCAGTGCGGCGCGCGCACGCCGAGCGCGAGGTCATCCTCGCGGCCGGCGCGATCCAGTCGCCGCAGATCCTGCAGCTGTCGGGCATCGGTCCGGCCGGCGTGCTGCGCGCGGCGGGCATATCCGTGCTTGTCGATGCGCCGGAGGTCGGCGAGAACCTCAAGGATCATTACCAGGCGCGCACGATCGTGCGCCTGAAGGAGCGCCGATCGCTCAACGACGACGTGCGCAACCCGCTGCGCCTCGCTGCGATGGGACTCACATGGCTGCTGCGCAACTCCGGTCCGCTGACCGTCGGCGCAGGGCAGGTCGGCGGGCTCGCGCGCAGCGCGCATGCGCCGGATGCCCGCGCGGACATCCTGTTCAACGTGATGCCGCTGTCCGTGGACAAGCCGGGCACGCCGCTGCATCGCTATTCCGGCTTCACGGCATCGGCGACCCAATGCCGTCCGCGGTCGAAAGGCCGCCTGCACCTCGCTTCCGCGGATCCGCTCGCGCCGCCGCGCATCGAGACGAACTATCTCGCCGACCCGCTCGACCGCGCGACGATCGTCGGCGGACTGCACATGCTGCGCGAGATCTATGCACAACCCGCGTTCCGCGACCTCGTCGCCGAGGAGGTGCTGCCGGGCGTTGGCTGTCGCTCCGAGGCCGATCTGCTCGACTTCGCGCGCGAGCGCGGCAGCACGGTGTTCCATCCGGTCGGGACCTGCCGCATGGGCAGCGACGCGCGTTCCGTCGTCGACCCGCAGCTGCGCGTGCGCGGCGTCGAGCGCCTGCGCGTGATCGACGCGTCGGTGATGCCCGAGATCGTATCGACCAACACGAATGCGGCTGCCATCATGATCGGCGAGAAGGGCGCGGCCCTCGTGCTCGATCGCGACGGCGGCGATCGGCGTAGCGCAACACCGGCGGCGCAGCGCGAGCTCGCGCCGATCGAACGCCACTGACAGGAACCGAGCGAGTGGCTTGTAGGTCAGGCTTCAGCCTGACATGACTCGCGCGAGGTCGACGCCTCGCCTGCACACGCCTGCTGTCTCGACCCGCGCGGCCATTCCCGTAGGTCCGGTCTCGGTCTGACATCGGCCATGTAGCGGATTCCTCGGACATCGGCGTCAATCAACACTCGTTGCCTCGCCCATCCCGCAGGGGTCCACATGGCTTACCCCGATGCTCTCCGCCACCGCACGTCGGTCGAAGGCGCCGCGTACATCGTCACCGCCGTAACCCGCGACCGGATGAGACCCTTCGCCTATTTCGACCTTGCCCTCGCTCTTGCGCGCGAGCTGCACGCCTTGGAGAAGACCGGGACGTGCCACCTCATTGCGTGGGTGATCATGCCGGACCACGTTCACGTGCTGCTGCAGCTCGCCCAGCATCCGCTCGCGAGCGTCGTGCAGCAGGTGAAGGGCCGCAGCGCACGCTCGGTCAATGAACTCGCCGGACGCGAGGGTCCGCTCTGGCAGCGCGGGTACCACGAGCATGCGGTGCGCCGAAATGAGGACCTGGTCGAACTCGCTCGTTACGTGGTCATGAATCCCGTACGCGCGGGACTCGTCGCGCGGCTGGTCGACTACCCGTTCTGGAACGCCAGTTGGCTTTGAACTCCGTGCGCGGCGACAGGGGTGCGAAGTAGGTCAGGCTTCAGCCCGGCGGGCTGCTTGCGAAGCGTGACATCCTCACGCTTTCGCAATGAACGTCAGGCTGAAGCCTGACCTACAAGTGCGCCCCGCGGTAGCGAACGATCGCACCAGGGGCATTGCCTATGCATAGATCACGGAGCACCTCCGCTTCCGGTTGTCCGCCTCACACGACGCGGCGCAGGTTCGCTTCCTTCATCACCCGCGCGGCCCCGGCGCTGCGCATCCACGCCGCCACCTCGTCCGCCATCATCGGCCGGCTGAGCAGGAACCCCTGCACGATGTCGCAGCCGAGCGCGCGCAGGCGCTCGAGGGTGGCTTCGTCCTCGACGCCCTCGGCGACGACGACGAGGCCCATGTTGTGGGCGAGGTCGATCGTCGAGCGCACGATGACGGCGTCGCTCGCGTCGTTGACCATGCCCATCACGAACGACTTGTCGATCTTGAGCTCGTTGAGCGGCAGCCGGCGCAGGTAGGCGAGCGACGAATAGCCCGTGCCGTAGTCGTCGATCGCGATCTTGCAGCCCAGCGCGTGCAGCCGGTGCAGCGTCTCGATCGCATGTCCGGGATCGTCGAGGATCGCGCTCTCGGTGATCTCGAGCGAGATCCAGCGTGCCGCGCAGCCGTGCTCAGCGAGCAGGGCCGAGAACCGCTCGGGCAGCTCGCCGTCCATGAGGTCCCGCGCGGAGATGTTGATCGACACGTTCATCGGCAGGCCATCGGCGCGCCACGCCGCGCACTGGGCGATGGCTCGCGCCAGCACCCACTGGGTGATCGCGCGGATGTAGCCGGTCTGCTCCGCGAACGGAATGAACTCGATGGGCGGCACCAGCCCGCGCGAAGGATGCTGCCAGCGCACGAGCGCTTCCACCGCGAGCTGGTGATCACTGCTGAGCGACACCTTCGGCTGGTAGACGAGCGCGAGCTGATCCTGATCGACGGCCTTGCGCAGATCTCCCATGAGCGACAGGCGCTCGCTGCTGTGCTCGTCGTAGCGCGGGTCCCACAACATGACTGCCGGTATTGTTGCGCTTGGCCGCGTACATCGCCACGTCGGCGTGGCGCAGCAGGGTGGAGCGCTCGACGCCGTGATCGGGAAAGATCGCAATCCCGACGCTCGCGCGCACGTCGACCTGGTGGCCCTCGAGGGTCATCGGTGACTCGAGCGCCCGGCAGATGCCGCGCGCCACGGTTTCGGCCGCTTCGGGACCGTCGCCCGGCAGCAGGATGGCGAACTCGTCACCGCCGAGACGCGCCACGATGCTGGCGTGACCCTTGACCACGGTCACCAGGCGGCGGGCGACCTCGCACAGCAGTTCGTCCCCGATGGAGTGACCCAGCGTGTCGTTCACGTACTTGAAATGGTCGAGGTCCATGAGCAGGACCGCGACGGGCATGCGCACATCCACGGCCTCGACGAGCGATTCCTCGAGACGCTCGATGTACATCGCCCGATTCGGCAGCCCCGTGAGCGTGTCGCGGTACGCCAGGTCCATGATGCGCGATTCGCGGGACGCGATGCGCTCCTGCATCGTACGAAAGGCGATGGCCAGTTCGCCGATCTCCTTCGTGCCCGCCTGCGGTGGCGCCGCCGAGTAGTCGCCCGAGGCGATGCGCCGCGCGACGACCGCGAGCTCCTGCACCGGTCGCGCGATGCCGCGCGCGATCAGCACGCTGACGAGGATCGAGATCACGACGGCAACCGCGGAGACCACGGCGAGCTGCATCTGCAACCGACGGAAGGGTTCCAGTGCTGCACGCACGGGTTCCTGCAGCACCGCCACGACGGAATCGTCCGTGTGCGCCGGCAGCTTGACGATGCGCGTGATCACGTCCGGATCGAACGAGGCGTTGCCCGTCGGGTCCGTCCGCGCGAAGCGGTTGCGCGCAAGGTCGTCCACGAGCGCGGCGCGCGCTGCGGGTTCGAGCGTCGAGCCCTGCACCTTCCACTGCCCGCCTTCGAGACGGCTCGTGAACGAGACGTCGAGACGCGTGAAGTTGTGCAGCTGGGTGGCCAGTGAATCGTTGACCGGGAAGCCCACGGCCACCCACGCCACCGGCAGCGGTGCGAGCACCGGCACGATCACGAGCTGGTAGAGCTGACCGCGGACCACGACGATCGCGGAAGCCTGCTGGTGCGTCTGCGCTTCGGTGAGCAGGCGAGGAAACACGAACGGCTCGTCGACGCCGGCATCGACGGTGTCGGCGATCACCCTGCGATCCAGGCCGATGAGCATCATCAGCGCCGCATCGATGCGCTTGCCGTGATTCGACAACACCGATGCGACGGTCGCCTTGTCGTTGCTGAGGATCGCCTCGCGGAACGCGTAGTCTGCGGACAGCAGGCGCGCGCCCTGGATGAGCCGCTGCCGGTCCTGCTCGAGCAGCCGGTTGAAGAGTTGCGCACCGGCGACCAGATCCTCGCCGATGGTGTTGCGCGCGGCGGTCACGCCGACCGTGTTGATCACTACAAACCCGCCCAGTTGCACGGCCACCAGCAGCAGCAGGAACAGCGCGAGGATGCGGGTCTGGAGGGTGCGGGGACGCATGGCGTGCGGAAGGCGTCGGATCAGTTGCCGCGGGAGGTCACATTGCGGCGCGCAAGCGGCACGACGTCGTCGAGACCTGCATAACGGCGATCGTTGGCCGCCGCCATGGGACAGCCGCGGATTCGCCCGAACACGTTGGCTCCGATGGTCAAACGCGGAAATGCCGCGGGTTCTGCCGCGAGTTCGCGCGATTGGGAAGCGGCGGTGGATGACACGATGCGCACAAGAGACGCCACGGACGTTCGGGATACGACTCAAAGCAATTTGCCTGCCCGCGTGATTTGTGGCGAACAAATTGCTTTTCGACGGCCATGCGCTCCAACAGCATTCTGCAAGCATTCATCGCAGCACCCACGCCCCGCGGGCTGGCCTTGGGCCCGCGGTACGGTTCGCCTGCCGAGCGGCGCGCGTCGCCTGCGCACGCGACGCCGCCTCTCCCCAAGGCCGACGCCTCGCCGATCGTTGGTACCGCGGGGCCTGCAGGAACGGCGCACGCTGCCGTAAAGGCATCAATCCCCTTACAGAAGAGGTGGCGAGCCCTCTCCTCCATCGCCACCCTTCTTTTTCTTGCGAGCGCGCCGGCGCATGCCGACGGCTGGATCGACCTGGGCGGGTCGCTCATCGACTACAGCAACCTGACCCGCGCCCAGAACAGCGAGGACCGGCGCCCGGACCGCGCCCTCGGCCTCGATTTTTCCGGCGGCCATTACCTCGCGTTTTCGGGATTCGACGGCGTGAGCCTCACGCTCGACGCGCACACCGAGCTCTACCGCCGCTACACGGGTCTCGAATTCGTCTCGATCGGCGGCACCGCCACGTATCGCCGCAAGTACGGGCTCGGACCCAATGTCCCATGGACCCTGGCCAGCCTCTCGGTCGCGCGCGATCGCTACCGCGAGCCGATCCGCGACGGCGATCGCCTCGCCATCACTGCTCGAAGCCGGATATCGCATCAACGAAGCATTCGACGTGGCGATCGGCGGCGTGCTCGATCGCCGCTACGGCAAGTACGATCCGCAGCCGCTCGTGCCGGGCTTCTCGGCGCGGGTGTTCGACCTGCAGGGCACGAGCGGCTACGTGCGTGCCGGGTATGCGCTCAACGACCGCCTCCTGCTCACCGGTCATTTCGCAGTCCGCCGCGGCGATGTCGAATCGACGGCGCAGCAGAGCATGGCGATCTTTCTCGCGTCCGATGCGATCGCCGACGATCCTGCATTCAATGACCCGAGCCTCTACGCGTACCGGCTGCCCGGCACGACCTACTCCGCCACGGTCAGCGCGAGCTGGGCGCTGAGCGACAGCACCTCGCTCAATCTGATCTACGCCGACAACCGCACGCGCGCGGCGTACGACCTCCGGTACGACGATCGCGCCATCACCCTTTCCGTTGCCTACCGGTATCCCTGATGAACGATCGCACGCCTCCCGAGTCGCGCCTCTTCCACGACGCTCATCGGCATCGCGATCGTCGCCATCGTGCTGCTGTTCGCCAGCACGGCATCGGGACAGACCGGGGAGATCACGGCGATCATCGCCGACGACTCGGGCAAGCCCGTGCAGGACGCGGTCGTCGTCGCCGTACCCGCGGACGGCAAGGTGACGCTGCCGGCGAAGCCCCGCGAGGAAGCGGTCGACCAGGTCGACAAGGAGTTCGCGCCCAAGGTGAAGGTGGTCGTAGTCGGCACGCCGGTGCGCTTTCCGAACCGCGACAACGTGCGGCATCACGTGTACTCGTTCTCGGGTGCGAAGCGCTTCGAGCTGCCGCTGTACGCCGGCGTGCCCGCACAGGCGATCGTGTTCGACAAGCCGGGAATCGTGGTGCTCGGGTGCAACATCCACGACTGGATGGTCGGCTACGTGTACGTGTCGGAATCGCCGTACTTCGCGAAGACCGGTGTCGATGGCAAGGTGGTCATCTCCGGATTGCCCAGCCAGGCGTATGTGGTGCGCGTGTGGCATCCGCAGCTCGACGGCGCCGGGAACGCGACGGCGAAGAACGTGGACCTGACGCATGTGCGCCGCGCCGACCTCGCCTGGCTCCTGCGCCTGAAGCCCGAGGTCAAGGTGCGGCGTTCTCCGGTCGGTGCGCACGCGGGACATTACTGAGCGCAAGCGGACGTGCAGCCGGATGTCCGGCGGAAGCACGGCAGCACGGCAGCACGGCAGCACGGCAGCGTGTCAGGCCGAGGCACCGTGTTCAATGTAGGCGAGGCTTCGGCCTCGCAGCGTCAGGCTGATGCCCGACCTACACGGGTAAACCTGTCTGATGTAGGCGAGGGTTCGGCCTCGCAGGATGTCAGGCTGAAGCCCGACCTACACGGGTAAACGTGTCTGATGTAGGCGAGGCTTCAGCTTCGCAGCGTCAGGCTGAAGCCCGACCTACAGGAGCAAACATGTCTAATGTAGGCGAGGCTTCAGCCTCGCAGGGTGTCAGGCTGAAGCCCGACCTACACGGGTAAACGTGTCTGATGTAGGCGAGGCTTCAGCCTCGCAGCGTCAGGCTGAAGCCCGACCTACAGGAGCAAACATGCTCAATGTAGGCGAGGCTTCAGCCTCGCAGCGTAGGTCAGGCTGAAGCCTGACCTACACGGTAAACCAGCGCGTCAGCTCCACGAACGGGGCGTGCAGCGCAGGATGCGCGGCATCACCGCCGCGCATCCCGGCTGCAAACGATGCTGGCGCAGCGTCAGCGCCGTGTGATCACCACCTCGAGATACTCGCCCGGTGCGAGCATTACGCCATCGCCCGCACCGTTGAAGCGCTGCGCGAGGCTGATGAGATCCGCCGCGAGCGCTTCCTGCTTCGTGCCATCGAGCGCCGCGAACGCCTTGTGCATCGGGCCGTAGAACGTGCGGAACGTTTCCAGCCAGTGCGCGGCGTTGCGATAGCGGAACACGTAGTTCCTGCGCGTGATCTCGATCGAGCGCAGCGTGTCGCCGAACAGCTCGCGCAGACGCTCCTCGGTGCCCCACGCCGACGGCGGCTTGACGCCCGGGGCAGGCGGCAGGTACTTGCCGATGACCTTGAACAGCTCGCCGATGAAGCCGGACGGCGTCCAGTTGGCGAGGCCGATGCGTCCGCCCGGCCGGCACACGCGCGCCATCTCCGCGGCAGCCTTGGCCTGGTCCGGCGTGAACATCACGCCGAAGGTGGACAGCACGACGTCGAAGCTCGCGTCGGCGTACGGCAGGTTCTCGACGTCGGCCACCTCGAACTGCACGGGCAGGCCTTCGGCGCTTGCGCGCGCACGGCCGCGCTCCAGCAGCGCGGGGACATAGTCGGTCGAGACCACATCGCACCAGCGTCGCGCGGCCGCCAACGTGGCATTGCCGTTGCCGGCGGCGACGTCCAGCACGCGCTGGCCGGGACGCAGGTCCAGCGCTTCGCATAGCGACTCACCGACGATCTGCAGGGTGGTGCCGATGACTGCGTAGTCCCCGGCAGACCAGGCGGCCTGTTGCTTCGCCTTGACGGCCGCGAAGTCGGCGCCCTGGACCGGGGTGGCAGTAGCGGTAAGCATGAGTTCTCTCCTCTCGATGGGTTGACCGCCCTTCCCGCGACCCACGCTGCACGCGGGGCCATGGTGTCTCGGGCGGTGTGACGCCATTGGACGCGACGTCAGGCCGCCGCGGGTGCCGCAAACCGGGACCGCCACCGGGACAATCGCAGGGCCAAAGCGGCTAAACTCGCCCGTCGGACCACGGAGGACGCAGGAGCGTGCAGCAGCGGACGCATTCATTCGGATACTGGCTGCGCCGCCGCCGCAAGGCGCTCGACCTCACGCAGGAGGCGCTCGCCGAGCGCGTGTTCTGCTCGGGCTTCACGATCCGCAAGATCGAGGCGGACGAGCGCCGCCCCTCGCGGCAGCTCGCGCACCGGCTCGCCGATTCGCTCGTCGCTGTCCGCCGACGAGCGCCAGGCCTTCCTCGATGCGCGCGCGGGCGCAGCGCGCCGCCGAACATCTCGATCTGCCTGTCGCACCCGCCACCGGGACGCCGCCTGCTCTGGCTCCAGCCGGAGTCCGCTTCCGCTGCCGACTTCGCGCCCTTCGTCGGCCGCGGCAACGAGTTCGGACTGCTGATCGGCCTGGTTGCGCGCCTGACCGCGGGCGTCGGCCACGTGGTCCTCATCGAGGGCGAGCCCGGGATCGGCAAGAGCCGGCTGATGCGCGAGGTCGCGCGCTACGCGCACGCACAGGACCTGCAGACGCTCGCCACGAATTGCTACGAGATCGAGCGGGCGATTCCGTACCAGCCGGTGATCGATCTCGTCACGCGGGCGCTCGACCGCGCGTCGCCGACGGCGCTGCGCAAGCTCGCGCCCGTATCGCTCGCCGAGCTGGCGGCGCTCGTGCCCACGATTGCGGAGCGCTTCCCCGGCTTGCCGCAGCTCGTCGGGCGACTTCCCCGAGGCGCGGCAGGCGCGCCTCTTCCGCGCGCGTGGACCAGCTGCTCGAGGCCTCGCGCGATGGCCGGCCGCTGGTGCTCATGGTGGACGATATCCAGTGGGCCGACGACGTCAGCGCCAGGGTCCTGCACTATCTCGCCCGCCACGCCGCCGAGCGCCCCGTGCTCGTGATCTACGCGTATCGCGACGAGGCGCTCGCGAGCGACGAGCAGCTCGCGCGTCTGGTCGAGAGCCTCGGCCGCGAGACGCACGCCCGACGCGTGCCGCTCGCGCGACTGGGGCCCGCCGATACCGCCGCCCTCGTCGCCGCGGTGGGCGACGCGCAGCACGATGTGCCCGGGCTCGCGGAACGGCTGCAGCGCGAGACGGACGGCAACCCGTTCTTCCTGATGTCGATCCTGCATTCGCTGCGCGAGGGTGAAGCCGCGCCAGGTGCGCCGACGACGCCCGGCGGCTCGATGCTGCCCGACAGCCTGCGTGCGGCCGTGCGCGCGCGCCTCGCCGGCGTCCCGCCCGAGAGCCGCACCACACTCGACATCGCGGCGGTGATCGGGCGACGCTTCGACTTCGACATGCTGCTCGCCGCCGCACGCGAGCCGGAGGAGCGCCTGCTCGGTGCCGTCGAGGCGCTGGTGAAGCGGCGCCTGCTGCGCGAAGAAGGCGACGGCGGCATGTACGACTTCAGTCACGACAAGCTGCGCGAAGTCGTCTATCGCGACATCGGCGGTGCGCGCCGGCGCGCGCTGCATCGCAGCGTTGCCGAAGCCCTGGAACAGCGTGGCGACGCCGAGAGTCACGAGCGCGATGCGCGCCTCGCCGACCACTACGAGCGCGCCCACGTCTGGGACAAGGCGCTCCGGCATCTCGTGCTGGCAGGCGAACGCTCGCAGGCGCTTTTCGCGATGCGTGATGCGCTGCACTGGTTCGATCGCGCCGTCGCGCTTGCGCAGAGTCATCCGGAAGCGCTGGACGATGGCGAGCGCGCCGCGCTCCACGCACGCCGTGGCGCCGTGCGGGCCCAGGTCGGGCAGACCGAGGGTGCGGTCGCCGACGTGCGCAGGGTCATCGATGCGGCGAACGCACGCGGCGAGCGCGAGAAGGCGCGCGATGCGCTCATCCAGCTGGGGATGGTGTACCGGCGGGCCGACGCCTATGACGATGCGACCACGTGCCTGACCGAAGCGCTGGCGCAATCGCGGGCGATGAACGACGAGCGCGACGTCGCGGACACGCTGTATCACCTCGGCACCGTCGCCTGGAGCACCGGCCGCAATGCACAGGCCATCCGCTATCACCAGGAAGCGGTCGAGATCTGCGAGCGCGGCGGTCTCGCGGACCTCGTCGCCGTGCAGGCCTACCACGGGCGTGGCGAAGCGCACTTCGCCAACGCGGAACCCACGGCGGCGATCGCCTGCTACACGCGATCGCTCGAGCTCGCCCGTGGCATCGGCGACCGAAGCTACGAGTCCGAGAACCTGATGATGATCGGCCATGCTTGCACCGGGGCCAAGGGACTCGGCGATTACCCGCGCGCACTGGCGCATTTCGATGCCGCGTTGGGCATCGCCCGTGCCGCCGACCTGCAGTGGCATCTCGGGCCGACGCTCCTCGGCGTGGAGCACGTGCGCGCATGCACCGGCCACTATGGCGAGGCGTGGACCGGGATGATCGAAACGCTGCGCTGGCTGGAGAGCGTGCATCACGTGCGCTACC
Organism: uncultured beta proteobacterium; assembly: GCA_963734575.1. Taxonomy (GTDB): domain Bacteria; phylum Pseudomonadota; class Gammaproteobacteria; order Burkholderiales; family Casimicrobiaceae; genus CAIWHR01. The sequence continues at coordinate 40,955 of CAVTHT010000018.1, forward strand.
AGCTCATTGCCTACGACTTCCTCGGCCATTTGCTGCTCGACCTGGACCTCCACGAGCAGGCTGCCGAAACGATGGCCCGTGGCCTCGCCCTCGGACGCGCGACCGGCATCAACTTCTGGCGCGCGGGACTCGACGCGGCGCTCGCCATTGCACGCACGCGCCTCGGCCAGCGCGGCGTAGCGGCCGACGTCGAGGCGGCGCTCGAACAGTCGCGGCACAACGCCGAGCGGTACATGACGACGCGATGCCTCGAGGCGCTCGCGGAGATCGCGCTCTTCGCCGGTGACGCCGGGCGCTGCCGTGCCTGCGCGGACGAATTGCTCGCGCTTGCGGAAGGGAACGGATTGCGTGAGCTGGAGGCGAGTGCCCGACGGTGGCGAGGTGAAGCGTTGCTCGCCGACAAGGCGCATGCGGCGGCCCACGGCGAGCTGTCGCGCGCGGCAGCCATCGCCAGCGACATCGGCCGCACGCGACTGCGGCTCGACATCGAGGCCGCACTGGCACGCACGTGCGCAGCCCAGCGCAAGCGCACCGCCGCGCAGCAACACGAAGGCAACGCGCAGGCGATCGCGGAAGCCATCGCCGGCAGCCTGGGCACGTCGGGTCTGGAGAGCCGGCTGCCGGCAAGGAGCGGCACGCGCTAGGGGGTTGGACAAACCCCCGGCGGCCGAACTTTTGCGTTGGTCGCGGTCATAATACCGCATGGATATGCGGTAGATGCCCGGCATGGACCTCGCGACGAAACTCTCCCTCCTGGCCGATGCGGCCAAGTACGACGCCTCCTGCGCCAGCAGCGGCGGCGACCCGCGCTCGTCGACGCCTGAGCGAGGGCTCGGCTCAGTTACCGGCAGCGGGATCTGCCACAGCTACGCGCCCGACGGCCGCTGCATCTCGCTGCTCAAGATCCTGCTCACCAACTTCTGCCTGTACGACTGCCAGTACTGCATCAATCGCCGCTCGAGCAACGTGCGCCGCGCGCGTTTTTCCGTGGCGGAGGTCGTGCAGCTCACGCTGGACTTCTATCGCCGCAACTACATCGAGGGGCTGTTCCTCTCGTCGGGCATCATCCAGTCGCCCGAGTACACGATGGAGCAGCTGGTCGAGGTGGCGCGCACGCTGCGCGAGGAGCACGACTTCCGCGGCTACATCCACCTGAAGACGATTCCCGACGTGGACGAGCGGCTGATCGCGCGGGCCGGCCGCTACGCCGATCGGCTTTCGGTCAACATCGAGCTGCCCACGACCGACGGACTGCGCACGCTCGCCCCGGAGAAGAGCGTGCACACGATCAAGATGGCGATGGGCAGCATCCGCGCGCGGCGCGAGGCCGCCGCCGAGCCGCGCAGCCCCCGCTTCGCTCCGGCCGGCCAGAGTACGCAGGTCATCGTCGGCGCCGACGCCTCCACGGATGCTTCCATCCTCCAGGTCGCGCAGACCCTCTATGCCTCGTACCGACTGAAGCGCGTGTACTACTCCGCGTTCAGCCCCATTCCGGATGCGTCGTCGCGCCTGCCCGCGAAGGCGCCGCCGCTCGTGCGCGAGCACCGGCTCTACCAGGCGGACTGGCTGATGCGCTACTACGGTTTCGGTGCGGACGAGCTCTTCACGCCGGCAGCGGCGAATCTCGATCTCGACATCGATCCCAAGCTCGCCTGGGCGCTCGGCCACCGCGACCAGTTCCCGGTGGACGTGAACCGCGCCGAGCGCGAGATGCTCCTGCGTGTGCCAGGGCTCGGCGTGCGCAACGTGAAGCGGTTGCTCGCGTTGCGCTCCAAGCGCCGGGTCCGCTACGCGGATCTCGTCAAGCTGCGCTGCGACGTCGGCAAGGCGAAGCCGTTCGTGATCACCGCCGATCATGTCCCGGATACCGCGTCGCGCTCGTCGGAGGCGCTGCGCCGGCAGCTCGCGCCCAGACCCGAGCAGCTGGCGCTGCTGTAGGTCGTGGACTTCGTGCAATGGCGGGCGATCGCCCGCAAGCTGCTGGCGGACGGCATCGCCCCCGAGGCAGTGCATTGGGACGATCCGCTGCAGGGATCGCTCTTCGCCCGCGAGGCGTCATCCGCGGCCGCGCACGACTCGCCTGCGGCGGCAAGGCCGCGCATTCCCGCTCGCCTGCTCACGATCCTCGAGGACGCCTGCTGCCATCGCACGCCGCGGCGCGTCGCGCTGATGTATCGCGCGCTCTGGCGTGCGACGCATGGTCACCCGGCCATCGTCGACGACGTCACCGACGACGACATGCGAGCGCTGCTGCAGCTCCAGCACGACGTGCAGCGCGACAGTCACAAGATGACCGCCTTCGTGCGCTTTCGCGAGCTGCGCGACGACGCCGGATCGCATTCGTGCTGGATCGCATGGTACGAGCCCGCGCATCGCATCCTCGAGCGCGTGGCGCCATTCTTCGTGAAGCGCTTCGGAGCGATGCAATGGACGATCGCCACGCCGGACGGCATCGCCGCATGGGATCGCGTACGCCTACAGCTGCTGCCGCCCGACGCGAGCACCGCCCCGCCGCCCGAGGACGCGGGCGAGGCGCTGTGGCTCGCGTACTACCAGGCGATCTTCAACCCCGCGCGGCTGAACGTGCGCGCGATGCAGAAGGAGATGCCGCAGAGATACTGGACCAACCTGCCCGAGGCGCGGCTCATTCCGGCGCTCGTCGCGAGTGCCTCGCAGCGTGCCGGTCGCATGGCCGAGCAGGTGCCGCGCATCGTCGCCGTGCGCCCCCTACCCGAGCGCTCGCCTGTCTATGCAGGCGAGCACGATGCCGGACTGCCGGGGCCCGCACAGATCGACGGCTGCCGTCGCTGTCCGCTGTGGGAGCACGCCACGCGGGGCGTATGCGGAGCAGGCGCGGCGGATGCCCGCGTGATGGTCGTCGGCGAGCAGCCGGGCGACGAGGAAGATCTGCAGGGCAAGCCGTTCGTCGGGCCCGCGGGCCGGCTGCTGGGCCGCGCGCTCGATGCTGCGCACGTCGATCGCGAGCGCATCTACGTCACGAACGCCGTGAAGCATTTCAGCTGGGAGCCACGCGGCAAGCGCCGCATCCACAAGACGCCGGGCCAGCGTGCCATTGAAGCCTGCCGCACCTGGCTCGAGGCGGAGGTCGCGCACGTGCGGCCCGACGTGATCCTCGCGCTGGGCAGCACCGCATTGCAGTCGCTGCTTGCGGCGAGACTCAAGGTGGGCGAGGCGCGGGGACGTGACGACCTGCGCCATCCGGGCGGCGCACGCGTGGTCCCCACCTGGCACCCCGCTGCGGTGCTGCGCGCCGCGGATGCCGGCAGCGAGGCAGCGATGTTTGCCGCCCTGGTCGCCGACCTGCGCCGGGCGAGCGATCTCGCCGGCACCTTCACGGCCGCGGGAGCCGCCGGCTGACGATCAGCGCGGCGCGCGCGCACCCGTCTACCGTCCCGACGTGGACGGCTCTGCGAATCGCATCACACGAGGTCGGTCACGATCGCCTTGTCGAGATCCGGCGCGGTCTTGATCTGCTTCAGATCCATGAAGAATTTGACCTGCGTTTCGAGGCTCGACCGGAAGTCGGCACCGGTCATGATCTGCCTCACTGCCGCGCTGTCGTACCAGCCGCTCGTTGCGATGATCTGGTTCATGATCGCGGCGTCGGTGGGATTCTTCTGCTCCTTGTTCACGTATTCCGTGATGGTGCGGATCGCCTCCGGGCGCGTCTTCGGATCCTGGAGGTAGCGCACGCCGCGATCGTGATACGCCGCGAGGAAGCCCTTCAATGCCGGCCGGCTGCTCTTGATCACGTCCTCGGTTGTGACGAAGAGGTCGTAGTTGCGGAACTCCGTCGTGGGCCCGGGACCCTTGCGGAAGTCCTCGTGCGTGAACAGCTCGCGCGTGTCCTTCTTCGTGCTCATGATGTAGTAGCGGCCGTTCACCGACGGCACGATCGCATCCACGCGACCGGCGACGAAGGCGGACTGCGCATCGGCGGCGGGCAGGTTCACGAACTCGATGTCCTTGAGTCCCATGTCGAACTTGGCAAGCACGCGCGCGAGGAAGTAATGGAGCGCGGTGCCGCCCGTGGCAGCGACACGCTTGCCGGCGAGCTTCGGCACCGAGTCGATCCCCGGCGCGCTCAGCAGCGCGAACAGGCGCGACGGATCGGTAGGAATCGAGACGAAGCGCAGGGGAATGGCGCCTCCGGCAAGCCCGAGCAGCGCCGCGGTCGAGTTGACGAAGCTGATGCCGATCGCGCCGCCGCCGAGCGCCTGGATGATCTTCGGCCCTGCGGCCGCGGCGAAGAGCACGTGGTTGAGATTGACGCCGGCCTCCTTGAACCAGCCGTGCTGCTCCGTGAGGTCGACGATGCCGGCAGCAGGGGCGCGGAGCAGGCCGATGCTGAGGGCACCCGCCTGGCCACCTTGCGCAAGCGCGCGCGATGCCACGGTTGCGAACGGCACGGCCAGCGCCGCGGCCACTCCGGTGGCGCCGACGCCGAGAAACCTGCGGCGGGCAAGGCTTGGAATGTCGCGAATGCTCATGTATACCCCTCTCGATGGCGGGACCGCGCGCGGTCCCGTGGTTGTATTGGTCCTGCCGGTTCCATCGTGACGCTCGCGTCACGAGGTCCACGTGCTTCGGCCTATCCGGCCACGCCTCGGCTCCGCCGCGCGTCCTGCAGCGCCGTCCACAGCGTGCGCTTGGCGACCGCGAAGGCATCGCTGACGCGCGTCTCCTCGGTGCGCGGGCGCGCCAGTGTGTTCTCGATGATCGAATGCACGCGCCCCGGACGGCTCGAAAGCACCACGACGACATCGGACAGGAACACGGCCTCGTCGAGGTCGTGGGTGACGAAGACGACGGTCTTGCGCGTGCTCTCCCACAGCTCCAGCACCGCCTCCTGCATCACGCCCTTCGTCTGCACGTCGAGCGCGGCGAAGGGCTCGTCCATCAGCAGGACGTCGGGCGAGTTGGCGTACGCGCGGGCGAGATCCACGCGCTTGCGCATGCCGCCGGAGAGCTCGCGCGGATACGCCTTGCGAAAGCTCGACAGGCCGACCGAAGCGCACCAGTGCTCGACGAGGCGCTCGCGCTCGGCCTTCGGCACGCCGCGCGATCTGGGACCGTACTCGACGTTCTTTTCCACGGTGAGCCACGGAAACACCGCGTCCTGCTGGAACACGAAGCCGAGCGCGTGATTGATGCCGCGGATCGGCACGCCGTCGTGCAGCACCTGTCCGTGGCTCGGCGCGAGCAGGCCCGCCATCATCCGCAGCAGCGTGGACTTGCCGCAGCCGGACTCGCCGATGATGCAGACGAACTGGCCGCGCGCGATGTCCAGATCGATGTCGCGCAACACCGTGAGCGGCGTCGCCGACGAAGCGATCTGGAAGCGATGGGTCAGTGCGCGCACGCCCAGCTTGGCGGGCGCTGCCGACGTCGCAGGAGCAGACGACATCATGGCTCGCGTCGCACCTCGCTCCACGCCGTGAGGGAGCGACCCGCACGCTGCGCGAGCTGGTCGAGCAGCGCGCCGAGCAGGCCGATCACGATGATGCCCACGATGGTCACGTCGGTGCGGAAGTACTGCCCCGCGTTCTGGATCATGAAGCCGAGGCCGGAAGGCGCGGCGATGAGCTCGGCCGCCACGAGCGCGAGAAACCCGGTCGACACGCCCGTCCTCATCCCGGCGATGAAATACGGGATCGCGCTGGGAATCGCCACCGTCGCGAACACGCGCCACTTCGATGCGCCCAGCGTGCTCGCGGCATCGACGTAGATCTGCGCCACTTCCTTCATCCCGGCGCGCGCGTTCACGACGCACGGCTTGAATACGGCCAGGGCGATGATGATGATGCGCGACGGCTCGCCGATGCCGACCCACACGATGACCAGCGGGATGTACGCGAGCGCGGGGATGGGCCGGATCGCGTCGATGATCGGGTTGAGGACATAACCCCAGTAGCGGAACCAGCCGGCGACGGCGCCGAGCACCAGCGCAAGGGTCGCCCCGATCACGTACCCGATCAGCACGCGCTGCAGGCTGGCGACCGTGTTGGTGAGAAGGTCGCCGCTCGCGAGCTCCTCGAACAGCGTCGCCACGATCTTCGGCGGCGCGGGCACGAGCGCCGCGTTGGTGCCCGGCCGCAGCGCCATCAGCCAGTACGCGCCGACGACGGCGAGGAGCGACAGCGTCCCGACGATCACCGCCGGACTCGTGCAGTAGCGCAGGAACCGCCGGGCGCGTCCCTCGCGTGCGGGCACCTGCGCCACCGGGCTCGCGGCCGGCACGTCATCGGCCGGTCCGGCAGTGCGTTCACCCGCGGCCATCACTGCGCCTCCGCCAGATCCTGCTGCGCGTACTCGGCCGCGCGACGCAGGAGGTTGTTCTTGCCCTTCTCGATGTGGGCGCCCATCAGCAGCTCCGCGGCGTGCGCGTCGCCGCGCTCGATCGCGTAGATCAGGTGCTGGTGCTCCTCGATCACGCGCTGGAAGCGCTCCTCGCCGTAGCCGTAGCGCTTGAGCAGCGCCGACAGCAGATGCCAGTGGCTGTCCACGATCGGCAGCGCGCCGGGGTTGCCCGCGGCGTCGTTGATCACCGCATGGAACTCGCGATTGGCCAGCGCAACCGACGCGTGATCACCGGCAGCGACCATCGCCTCGAGGCGCGCCGCCGCTTCGCGCAAGTGTGCGAGATGCGCAGTCGTGCGCCGCTGCGCGGCCCGGCGCGCGAGCATGGTCTCGATCGCGCAGCGCACGTCGAACACGTCCTCGATGAACCCGCGATAGATCGGCCGCACGCGCGCGCCACGGTTGGGCTCGATCACCACCAGCCCCTCGCCGTGCAGCACGCGCAGCGCCTCGCGGATCGGCATGTGGCTCACGCCATAGCGCATCGCGAGATCCTCGATGATCAGGCGCCCGCCGAACGGCAGATCGCCGGACACGATGTCGTTGCGCAGGCGTTGCTGGATGTCGGACATGGGATTACCGGCCGGGGCTCGCTTCGATTCGCGTCGCTCGCGGGTAGAAGAGGCCGCCTCGATCACGCGTCAGAGCGAGAGCTCCACGCCGCCTCTTGCCTCGCAGACCCGCAGCATCGAGCCCGCGTTGTCGTCGCCGCCGAAGCCTTTCGCCAGCGCTTCCTCGAGGATCTGGTAGGCGGCTTCGGCTTCCTTCATCGGCACGTCGAGCTGCTCGGCCATCGAAAGCGCGAGGCCGACGTCCTTGTGCGCGAGCCGGGTCATGAAGCCGGGCTTGAAGTCGCGCTTCAGCGCCTTGCGCGGCAGGCCGATCGCGAGCGCGTTGTTCCACGCCATCGTGGTCTTGAACACGCCGATCATCATCTGCATGTCGAGGTTCGCCTTCCGTCCGGCGACGAGCGCCTCGATGGAAGCGGCATTGATGCATGCGACGAGCGCGTTGTTGATGAGCTTCATCGCCGACGCCGCGCCCACGCCGCCGCAGACGTGGAGCTCGTTGCCCATCGCATCCAGCACCGGGCGCGCGCGCTCGATCAGCGCGGGCTCGCCGCCCGCCATCAGCGTGAGCGTGCCCGCGATCGCGTGCTCCATCGTCTTGCCGACGGGACATTCGATGAAGTCGATCCCGCGCTGCGTTGCAAGCGCCGCCAGCTCGAGTTTCGTGCTCGGCGCGGTGGTGCTCATCTCGACCACGAGCGTTCCGGCGCGCGCACTGGCGAGCACGCCGGCTCCGCCCGCCAGCACCTTCGTCACCACGGCGTCGTCGGGCAGCATCGTCACGATCACGTCCGCAACGCGCGCGGACGCCGCGGCACTTTCAGCCGCGCTGGCGCCCGCCTTCCGCAGGGCGGCGACGGCCGCCGGGTTCGCGTCGCAGCCGGTCACGGCGAATCCGGCGCGCACGAGATTGGCCGCCATCGGCAAGCCCATCGTGCCCAGTCCGATGAACAGGATGGTCGTGCGGCCGGGGGCGATGGGTGCGACGGTAGACGGTTGATTTGATAGATTGCTCATGACTAACTTTGCTATCGCGGGGCTGACTGGTGCGCCGTCTTGCCGCTATACTCTGTTTTTTGATCAAAGTTGTCAACGGCCGATCCATGACCCTCGCCCCTGCGCACAACGCGCCGACCCGTCCTGAAGGCAGGTTGCCGGACGGAAGCGGCAGCCCTGCGACGGCCCGCGACGAACCCGGCGACGGCGGTGCAGCGGGTCCCGCGATGGCGCGCCTGCTCGCGGCGCAGGACGACGTGGCGACCGCACTCGTGCCACTCGCCGCGGGCGCCGACGTAACGCTCTCCTGCGGCGCCGTGCAGCGCACCGTGACCGCCTGCGAACCGATCCCCGTCGGCCACAAGTTCGCGGTGCGTGCGCTCGCGAGCGGGCTTCGCATCCGCAAGTACGGCGAGTTCATCGGCCGCACCACGCGCGACGTGCCGGCCGGAGCGCACGTGCACGTGCACAATCTCGCCAGCACCGCCGTGCGCAGCGCGCACGACGAGCGCGCACTGATGCGGCACGTGACGCCGGCCGGCCTGCAGGCGCTCGGTGCGGCGCGCACGACCGTCGGCGAAAGTCCCGTGTGGGACGCGACGCGCGAACCGCCTCTACTGGGTCGACGTGCGCGAGACTCCGGCGATCCATCGCATCGACCTCGGCTCCGGTGAGGAGCGCACCTGGCCCATGCGCGAGGACGTGGGATCCGTCGTGCTCGTCGGCGGTGACCGCCTGATCGTGGCGTTGCGTTCCGGGTTCGCGCACTTCGACTGCCGCACGGGCAGTCTCACGCCGATCGCAGATCCCGAGCCGCGACTGCCGCACACTCGCCTCAACGATGGCAAGTGCGATTCGGCCGGTCGCCTCTGGTGCGGCTCGATGAATCCCGAGTCCGCCATCGCGGAAGGCAGCCTCTACGTGCTCGACACCGACCTCACGTGGCGCCGCGTGCTCGACGATCTGCTCACGCCGAACGGCATGGCCTGGAGCCTCGACGGGAAGACGATGTATCTCGCGGACACCCGGCGCGGCTTCATCTACGCTTTCGAGTACGACGTCGCGCGCGGCGAGCTCGGTGCGCGCCGCATCTTCGCGGACCTCGGCTCGCTGCCCGGCGGACCCGACGGCGCCACGGTCGATTGCGAAGACCATCTCTGGTCGGCGTTGTGGGACGGTGGCTGCCTCGTGCGCTTCGATCCGCGAGGCCGCATGGAGCGCGTGGTGCGCCTGCCGGTCAGCAAGCCGACGTCGTGCACGTTCGGCGGCGACGACTGGCGCGATCTGTACGTGACCACCGCAACGCGCGGCCTTGCCGCCGACCGCCTTGCCGCGGAGCCGCTCGCCGGCCGCGTGCTCGTGTGCGACGTCGGCGTCGCTGGCGTGCCGCCGCAACGCTTCGGACACGCCGCAGCGGCACCGGAGAGCCGACCATGACGTCGCCTGCATTCGCGGGCTACCGACGTGCCGACGGCCGCGTCGGCGTACGCAACCACGTGCTGGTGCTGTCGCCGACGGGACTGACGTCGGCGGCCGCGCAACGCATCGCGGCACTGGTGCAGGGCGCGGTATGCGTGACGTCGGGCTTCGGTCGCGGCCAGGTCGCCGCCGACGCGCAGTTGCATTTCGACACCCTCGCGGGTCTCGGCAAGCATCCGAACGTTGCTGCGACCCTCGTCGTGTCCGCCGCGGACGACATCACCGCGACGTACGTCGATGCGATCACCGCAGCCGGCAAGCCCGCCGTCGGCATGTCGCTCCCGGGCATGCACGAGGATGCGCTCGCGCTCGTCGATCAGGGCGTGCGCGCCGCCACGCGCCTCGTGCGCGACGCCTCGATGCTGCGGCGCGAGCCCTGCACGCTCGGCGAGCTCTGCGTCGCCGTCGAGTGCGGGCACTCGGACGCGAGCTCCGGTCTCTTCGGCAACCCGCTCGCCGGCCGGATGATGGAGATGATCGTCGCGTCCGGCGGACAGGCGATGTTCAGCGAGACCGTCGAATGGACCGGCGCCGAGCACCTGCTCGCGCGGCGCGCCGTCTCCGGCGAGGTGGCCGAAGACATCGTGCGCGCCGTGCTCGACCGCGAGCGCATGGTGCGCGAGGCGGGCGGCGACATCCGCGCCCAGAATCCCGGTCCGCAGAACAAGGCAGGCGGCGTGACCACCATCGAGGAGAAGGCGCTCGGCGCGATCGCGAAGGGCGGTGCGCAGCCGGTGCACGGCGTCCTGCGTGCGACGCAGCAGCCGCACGGCCCGGGCCTGTTCCTCATGGACACGCCCTACTTCTCGCCGGAGTCGATGACCGCGATGGTGGCATCCGGTGCGCAGCTCGTGGTCTTCACGACCGGCGCCGGCAACAGCTACTGCAGCCTGATCGCCCCGACGATGAAGATCAGCGCCAACGTCGAGGCCTGCGCCCGTCTGCGCGAGCAGATCGACTTCAGCGCAGCGCCCGTGCTGCAGGAGCGCGCGTCGCTCGAGGCGACGGCCGACGCAGCGCTGCGAGCATCTGCTCGGCATCGCCTCCGGCACGCTCACCTTCGGCGAGATCGTGGGCGAAGGCAGCGAGGTCGTGAGCCGGCTCGGGCCGTCGGTCTGAAACAACCCGTTGTCGCGAATCAGCGCGGCGCAGCGTGCCGCCCAGGAGGAACCATGACGAAGCCCCTCGACCCCGTCTCCCAGCTTGCCCAGTATCCGACCTCGGTCGTATCCGACGCCCTCGACGAGCTCGGCATCGCGGGCGTGCTGCCAGGCATCCGCGCGCAACGCATCGGGCAAGGCCGCGTGGCCGGCCTGGCGTTGCCGGTGCATCTCGAGCCCAAGTCCAACGACCCGTCCGCCTACCGTTTCGGCGGCGGCGTCGGCAAGCCGCTCGAGCAGGTCCTGCAGACGATGAAGGACGGCGACATCGTCGTGATGGACCTCGGCGGATCGGACCGCGCGGCGGCGTGGGGCGGCCTCGCCTCGCGGATCGCGCAACGCCGCGGCGTGCGCGGCACGATCATGTGGGGATCGTGCCGTGACGTGGAGGAGATTCGCGCGATCGGCTATCCGGTGTGGGCAGTCGCCGTGTGCCCGCGCCGCAGCCGCAACGACTTCACGTTCGGCTGGATCAACGAGCCGATCGTCGTGTCGGGCGTGACGATCGCGCCGCGCGACTACGTCATTGCCGACGAGAGCGGCGTGATCGTGATTCCGCAGGCACGCATTGGCGAGGTGCTCACGCTCTGCGCACGCATCGCGGAGCAGGAAGCGGCGCTCGAAGCGCAGATACTCAACAACGCGCTCGCGTCCTGGGACGACGTGTAGCCGGCGAGACGGCCGTCCAGTCAAGTGCGGCCCTAGACGATCAGCGCGAAGACGAACAGGCCGACCATCACGAACACGATGGCGATCTTGACCGCCGTGCCGAGGAGAAGCCCGATCCACGTGGCGACGCCGACGCGGCCGGCGCGCAGGGCATCGCGCTCATCGATGTACTCGCCGATGGCCGCCCCGAGAAGTGGCATGAAGAGCAGTCCCCACAGGCCGCTGAAGATGCCCGCGATCGTGCCGAGCGCCGCGCCGACGATCGCGAGGCGGCTCGCCCCCGCGCGTTTCGCTCCCAGCGCCGCGGCAACGTAGTCGACGACCCACGCCAGCACCGTCAGCACGCCCAGGAGAACGATCATCCACACGGGGATGCGCGTGAAGCCGTCGATCCACGCGGCAAGCACGATGCCCCCGAACACGAGTACGGCGCCCGGGAGTGCAGGCAACACGGTGCCGGCAATGCCGGCCACGATCAGCGTGATCGCAACGATCCAGAGGAACACGGTCATGCGGCATTTCTACCACACGCCGTGGCGCTGCACTGTGGGTCAGGCTCTGCGCCTCCGCACCCACGCAAGGCTCGTCATCGCCGCTGCGAGCAGCGCGAGCGACGCGGGCTCGGGGATGGGCACCAGGAAGCCGCGAATCTCGCCCGCCGGCACCACGCTCGTGTGGATGTTGAAGTAGGCTTCGCCCGCCGCGAGACCCGCCGCGAAGAACGCCTCAGCGCCCGCGGCCGTGCCGCCGTGCGCGGTGATGAATGCGGGATTCCACGTCGTCGCGAGACTCGTGTCGAACACGTGGCTGTACGTGCCACTCGTCACGCCAATGGGGAACCCGACGAAGAAGGGCGTCTGCGTCGCGACCCCCGCCGTCGATACGCCGGGCACTGCCGTGCAGCAGTGGATGTGCGAGGCGGTCGTCGTGCCCAGCAGATCGGCAAAGGTCACCGAGATGCCGAGCACATGCGCGATCAGGTCGAAGTCCACCTCGGCGAACCCGGTGCCGGGTGAAGCGTTCGGCGGAGACTCGTTCGGACCGCTCAGATCGGCAACGTAGGTGATCGGCGCCGCGCTGACCGAGGCGGCGAGCCAGGTCGCGACGCAAAGAAGTGCCAGGGCGATTCGGTTCACACGGACCTCCGCTTTCAGACGCGCGGCCGGGGCGTTGCACCTGTTCCGGCACCGCAGAAAGCGCAGGTAAGCAACAATCGTGACGGTGGCGAGATCGCCAAGCGAAACAACCCGTTGGGAAGGCTGTATCGGGCACGCAGGGGTCGAGTGTCAAGCTCGCCGACACCCATCGCACGCCATGAAAAGTCAGGCTGAAGCCTGACCCACCAGGCTGAAACGTGACCCACCAGCATTTGCGGGGTGGCCTCAGCCTCGCAGGTGCGCGACAGCCCGAGTTCCGAGGGACGAAATCACCTAGCCGCGGCCGCGCCGTGCGGCGTTGCGCCAGGCGCGGGTCCAGTGCACGCGCCAGTCGGCGCCCATCACGACACACGCACCGACGCACAGCGTGACCACGACGACCACCCACGAAAAGATCAACAAGACGTCGTACATGCCCATGGTGCCTCCTCTTCGGATCGAGGTCGGGATAGGTTGCTCGCGCTAATGCATCGCGTGGGGGGTGTCGAGCGATGCGCTGATCGCCCTGAAGAACGTGCCGACCGCCGGATGCTCGCCGCCGAAACGCCTGGACAGCGCGGCGAGTGCGAGCATGGCCGATGACGCCTGTGCGGGATCGATGGCATCCAGCGGGTCGTGCAGCGGATAGCGCCGGCCGGCGCGGCGATCGATCTCCCACGCCGTGGCGTGCTCGATCCAGACCATTAGCGCCGTCGCGATGTCGGTGGGCTCCGCGGCGACGCTGCGAAGCGCGTTCAGGCTGCCATCCGACAACGCGGCAAGCGACGTGCGTACGGCATGCACGCGACCATCGACCCGCAGGGTGCGGTCGTCACGGTCGCGCGACGGGTCTTCGTATGGCGTGCTCATCGCCTGCTCGTCCTGCATTCGACGGGAGAAACGGGTGGAGCGA
>CAVTHT010000019.1:0-114814 GCA_963734575.1 uncultured beta proteobacterium
AGGTGCCGGTTCGCTGTGTCTCACCGAAGGCAAGGGCACGGTCATCGGCGCGTGGACGAGCGCGAGCCTTCCCGCAAGCCAGGTGCTCGCGGCGACCGGCGGCAGCGGCCTCGATCCGACGACGCAAAGCGGCGAGTACGCGCAGGTCTCGCGCCTCGGCATGCCGCTGGTGAACGAGGTCGTCATCGGCCTCAAGGACAAGGACCGCTTCAACGCGAGCGAGCCCAAGGACGACGCGCAGTTCGCCGACTACGTCACCAACCCCACGCTGCCGGCGCTGATCGAGATCCTGTTCGGCAAGGCCGGAGTGAAAGCGCCGACGAACTTCCCGCGCACCGACCTCGTGGCGGCCTTCCTCACCGGCGTGCCGGGCTCAACCAGCCCGCGAACGTCACGGCCGCCGAGATGCTGCGTCTCAACACGGCCAATCGCACCGACCCCGAAGGGCTCGCAGAAGCGGCTCGGCGTGCTCGCCGGCGACAACGCGGGATTTCCGAACGGGCGCCGGCCCGGTGACGACGTCGTCGACATCGAGCTGCGGGTGGCAATGGGCGTGCTGTGCACACTGTCGCTCGGCGGCTGCACGCCGGCGGATGCACCGGCCGGGACGCTGCACTACACGGACGGCGCGTACATCACCGATGCGTACTTCTCGGCGGACTTTCCGTTCCTGCGCGCGCCGATCCCGGGGTCGCCGAACGCGGACAACCCGTTGAAGGCGAAGCTGCGCCGACCCTGCGCGAGCGTGCCGCGGCCTTCGGCGCGGCACCCGTCCTTCCTGCATCCGCACGCGAGGTCGCGATGCTCCGTTACCCCTCATTCCTCACGGCCGCACGCCTCGCCGTCGCAGTCCTCCTGTTCTCCTCCGTCGTCGCGACCGTCGAAGCGGCGCCGTACACTCCGTCGTCCGACGACGCGGTGCTGGAACGCCTCCCCGAGAAGCTCGATCCGTCGCTCGCGGAACTGAAACGCTTCCGTATCGGCGCTCGCGCGGCGACCGCACGACGCCACGCTTGCGGCACGCCTCGCGCAACGCGCGATCGAGGCGTCGCGGGAGACGGGTGATCCGCGCTTCCTCGGCCAGGCGCAGGCAGCGCTGGCGCCATGGTGGAATGCGGCGGACGCGCCGGCGGACATCGTGGTGCTGCGCGCGACGGTCCGCCAGAGCCTGCACGACTTCCCCGCGGCGCTGCGCGATCTCGACCGCGTACTGGCGGCCGCCCCGCGCACGGGCAGGCGCGGCTCACGCGCGCCACGATCCTCACCGTGCTCGGCCGTTACGACGAGGCGACGCGCGACTGCGACGCGCTCGCGCGCCTTGCCGTCGAGCTCGTGACTCGCGCGTGCCGTGGCTTGACCCGCCAGCCTCGACGGGCGGGCGGCGGAAGCGTACGCAGATCTCTGGCCGGCGCCCGGCGGCACACGGCGGCGCACGCCGGAGCTGGCCGCGTGGGGTCACACCCTCGCCGCGGAGATCGCCGCACGCCGTGGTGATGCGGCCGCCGCAGAAGCGCACTTCCGGCAGGCGCTCGCCGCCGACCCCGCGATGCCTACCTGCGCGGCGCGTTCGCGGATTTCCTGCTCGATCGCGGCCGGCTCGCGCGAAGCCGCTGCACTCGTCGCGGGCGGAGCCCGCGCAACGACAGCCTGCTCTGACGCCTCGCACTCGCCGAGGGCGCGCTACACCCATGCGACATCGGACGAGCGGCGCGCTGCCGCCGAGCACCGCGAGGACCTCGCTGCCCGCTTCGCCGCGTCGCGGGCGCGTGGCGATGTCGTGCATCGCCGCGAAGAGGCGCGCTACGCGCTGCTGCTGGAAGGTGATGCACCGCGCGCCCTTGCGCTGGCCCGCGCCAACTGGGCGGTCCAGCGCGAGAGCCGCGGACCTGCGCATCCTCGCCGAGGCCGCGCGCGCACGAACGATGCAGACACCATCGATGTCGTGCGCCGCTGGCGGCACCAGCACCGGCTGGACGACGTCGCGGTGATCGCCGCACTGGGAGAGCACGCGTGAAGCGCACGATCCTGCTCGCCATGGTCCTGCTGGCGGCCACGTTCGCGACCGGCAGTGCCGCGCACAAGCCGAGCGACAGTTATCTCACGTTGCAGCGCGACGGCGCGGCTGGTGCATGGCGCTGGAGCAGATCGCCCTGCGCGACCTCGACGCCGCGATCGGCCTCGATAGTAATGGCGACGGCGACATCACGTGGGGCGAGGTCCGCACGCGCGGCGCGGATCGACGCGTACGCGTTGTAGCGCATTGACCGTGCGCTCCGGCGGCGAGCCGTGCGTCTGCTCCCGGGCGCGCATCTCGTCGATGATCACACCGACGGCCACTACGTGGTGCTCGCGCTGGACGGCACGTGCGGCGCGACGGCCCTACGCTCGACGTCCGCTATCGCCTCCTCTTCGACATCGATCCGCAGCATCGAGGACTGCTGCAGTTCGTGGAGGCGGGCGGCCGCAAAGCGCGGTGTTCGGCGCGGACCGTCCGAGGCGGTCGTCGGCGGCGAGGCCGGCTCCTGGATGGAGCAACTCGCGCACCTACATCCACGAAGGCGTCTTCCACATCTGGCTCGGATTCGATCACATCCTGTTCTTGATGTCGCTGCTGCTGCCCGCGGTGCTCGTGCGCCGCGACGCGCGCTGGCAACCTGCGGCTTCGTTCCGTGCCGCGTTCGTCGGCGTGGCCAAGGTCGTCACCGCGTTCACTGCCGCGCATTCGGTCACGCTGTCGCTCGCGGCGCTCGGCGTCGTTGCGTTGCCGTCCCGCTGGGTCGAGTCGGCGATCGCGCTGTCCGTGGTGCTCGCAGCGCTCAACAACCTGCGTCCGCTCGTCGGCGAGTCGCGCTGGGTCGCCGCATTCGCATTCGGTCTCGTGCACGGCTTCGGATTCGCGGGGGCGCTGCAGGACCTCGGCTTGCCTTCGGGCTCGCTCGCGCTTTCGCTCGTCGGCTTCAACGTCGGCGTCGAGCTCGGTCAGCTCGCGCTGGTCGCGGCATTCCTGCCGCTCGCGTTCTCGATGCGCGCGAGTAGCGCCTATCGCCGCGGGGTGCTCGCCGGCGGGATCGGCCGCGTCATCGCCGCGATCGCGATGGTCTGGTTCGTGGAGCGCGCGTTCGACGTGCCGGTGTTCGCGGCCTTCCGCCGCGTCGCTGAGCGCGTACAGGAGCGGTGACCCGCGTCGAGGATCCGCAGGACGCTTCCTCGGCGACTTCCTGAAACGGCATCACGTGGATCGCGCTCGCGAGCACCGATACGCCGACGCGGCTCACCTTTGCCGAGCCGGTTGCGCCTCGCGACGTGCATCGACAGCGTCGTGTGCAGTGCCATGTCGGGCCGGTCGTTCACGTGGATGGTCAGGTTGACCTGCGCGCCGAGCGGGATGAACTCGGCGATGACGCCCTGCACCGGGTTCTCGTGCTCGCCGCGCGAGGGCCGGTCGCGCCGGTGCAGGATCACGCGCGTCGGCGGGAATCGTCCACGCCACGCTGCTCCCGGCGGCGAAGCCGCGCGTGGCGCGCCTCGAGCGCACGCCGTGCCAGTCGAGCACGCGTCACGGTCGCCCGCGCGTCGTGCGCGGCGACGCGCGCCGCGAAGACGTTCTTCATGTCCGACGAGACGCGCGACGAGCACGTTCGCCGGACGAGTCATCACGTCGGAACGGCTCGCCCGGCTGCAGCGTGCGGCCGCGATGCAGGATGCACAGCTCGTCGGCGAGCATCGCGGCCTCGTCCAGGTCGTGGGTGACGAGCACGACGGGCATCTCGAGCTGCGCGCGCATCTCGGCGAGCTCGAGATAGAGCTTCCGGCGCGTGCACGCGGTCGACCGCCGCGAACGGCTCGTCGAGGAGCAGCACGTCGCGGATCGCGGGCGAGCGCCCGCGCCACCGCCACGCGCTGCTGCTGGCCGCCGGAGAGCTCGGCCGGCCGGCGCTGGTCGAGGCCGCGAAGGCGCACGCGGTCGAGCAGCGCCAGCGCGCGCTCGCGCGCGCTCGCCCGCGGCGCGACGTGCGACATGCGCCGCCATCACGTTCTGCCTGCGCGGTGAGGTGCGGGAACAGGGCGTAGTTCTGGAACACGAAGCCCACCCGGCGCGCGCTGCGGCGCCAGGGCGATCGCGTGCGTGGTGTCGAGCCACGTCGCGCCGCGACAGACGACGCGCCCGCGCTGCGGCGCGATGCAGGCCGGCGATCACGCGCAGGATCGTGGTCTTGCCGCTGCCGGAGGGCCCGACGAGGCGCCAGCACCTCGCCCGGGCGGCAGGCGAACGTCGCGCGCAGCGGAATGGGCGCCTCCTGCGCGAGTGCGCACCTCGAGTCCCGGGCTCGGCGCGTCAGCCATGGCAGCGCCGCCCGGCGCGCCGTGCGGTGGTCGCGTACACCGCGATGATCGCGACGAGCGACAAGCCGAGGAGCGTCGCCGACATCGTACGCCGCCGCCGCGTTCGTCGAAGGCCTGCACGCGGTCGTAGATCGCGATGGCCACCGTGCGCGTCTCGCCCGGGATGTTGCCGCCGACCATGAGCACGACGCCGAACTCGCCCAGCGTGTGCGCGAACGTGAGCACCAGCGCCGACAGCGATGCCCGGCCAGGCGAGCGGCAGCTCGATGCGCGCGAAGCGTCTGCCAGCGCGCGAGGCCGCAGCACGCAGCCGCGTCGCGCACGTCGCGCGAGATCGCCTCGAACGCGCGCTGCATCGGCTGGATCGCGAACGGAAGGTTGAACACGATCGGAGGCGACGCACGCAGACCCGCGAAGCTGAACACGAGCGGCCGCGCCCGAACCGGACTCGGCACCACGGCCCCACGCGGCGAGGCGGCCGCCCAGGCGCGACGAGCAGGTAGTAGCCGAGCACCGTCGGCGGCAGCACGAGCGGCAGCGCGAGCAGCGCCTCGACCAGCGGCTTCCGCGCGGAAGCGCCGCCACGCGAGCACGCGCCCGAGCAGGATGCCGACGGGCGCGAGGATCGCCGCCGTCCACGCGGCGAGCTTGAGCGAGAGGGAGAGGGCTGTCCAGTCCATCGTGACCAGTGCCCGGCAGCGCGAAGCCGTAGCCGGCGAGGATGCGCGCGGGCGGCCGGACCCTGCAGGTAGCGGTAGAAGCGCCGCCGCCGTCGGCCCGGCGCCCTTCACGAGCACCATGCGCTGCCGCAGCGGCGCGTGCCAGCATTCGGGCACGAGCGCGAAGCGCGCCTCGGCGCCGCGAGGGCCGGCGAGCGCGCCTGGGCGTACGAGATGATCCCGCCCTGCCGCGCCGCCGGTCATCGCGAACTGCGCCGCCTGCGAGACGTTCTCGCCCGAGCACGAGGCGGCCCGTGAGCGCCTTCCACAGCCCGGCGTGCTCGAGCGCCTGCTGCGCCGCGCGGCCATAGGGCGCGTGCTCGGGATTGGCGATGGCGAAGCGGTCGATCGCGTCCGTGCCGCGAGCGCGGGCGAATCCCGCGAGGCTCCTGTCCGGCGACGAGCGGCGAGTCCGATCGGCGCGAACGAGCGCGAGGCGGCCGAGCGCGTACAGCGACGCCTTCGTCCTGCGTCCGGCCATCGCGCGCGAGCGCCAGCACATACGCCTCGTCGGCGGAGAGGAAGAGCTCGAAGGGCGCGCCCTCGCGCGATCTGGCGGCGGAAGTTGCCCGAGGACCCGAAGGTGAGCTTCACCTGCTTGCCGGTGTCGCGCGTGAAGCCGGTGGCGATCTCCTCGAGGGCGAACTGCAGATCGGAGGCCGCGGCGACATTGGGCACGTCCTGGCGGTGCCGCGGGTGCGATCGACCGGATGCCGAGCAGCGCCGTCAGGGCCACGAGCCGGGCGATGCGCGCGATCGCATTGGTTGCCATGTGCGCCGCGAATATAGCGCACGTCGGCGCACCTTCGTTGCCGCGGCGGTGCGCGGCCCGCACCTATAATGACCGAGCGCGAGACGCGCGGCGGAGAGCGCCATGGAACGGATCACGATGTCCATCGAGGAAGGACTTGCGCGCGAGTTCGACGCGCTCATCGCAGCCCGCGGCTACACCAGCCGCTCGGAGGCGATGCGCGACCTGCTGCGGCGCGAGCTCGAGGCGCATCGTCTCGCCGAGGACGCGAAGTCGCATTGCGTGGCGAGCCTGTCGTACGTGTACAACCATCACGCGCGCGATCTCTCCGAGCGCCTCACCGAGGCGCAGCACGAGCGCCACGATCTCGTCGTGGCCACGATGCACGTGCATCTCGATCACGAGCACTGTCTCGAGACCGTGGTGCTGAAGGGGCCGACTCCGGTGGTGCGCGCGTTTGCCGCCAAGGTGCAGGCCGAGCGCGGCGTGCGGCACGGGCAGATCAATCTCATCACGGTGCAGCCGGGCGACGCCCACCGCATCCCGGGCTATCACCATCATCACCAGGGTCATCAGCACCTGATCCCGCGCTCCTGAGGCGCTCGGCGCGCAGTCGCGGCCAGGCGCCGCAGGTTCTTGCGCGGGCCGTGGTAGGAACATGTGGGATAATGTTCCTACCCGCCGCCGATTGCCCCGCATACGCCCCGCAAGATGGATCACCTTCCCGCCACCTGGACTGCCCTGTGCCTGCTCGCTTTCGTGCTCGGCACGCAAGCACGGGCTCGACGCCGATCACCTCGCGACGATCGACGGCTTGACGCGCTACAACGCGCGCTGCAATCCGCGCCTCGCGCGCCGCGCGGGCGCGTTGTTCTCGCTCGGCCACGGGGTCGTGGTCATGCTGGTCGCCCTGGCGGCGAGCAGCGTGTCGGCGGCTTGGGAGACGCCCGGCGTGGCTCGAGATGACGGGGGTGCGGTGTCGATCGCCTTCCTGTTCGGGCTCGCGTTCCTCAACGTGCACGCGGTGCTCGCGACCCCGTCCGGACCACGTCGTCGCGCGCGGTCGGCTTCAAGGGCAGGCTCCTCGGCCGGTTCGTGACCGTGCGTCGCGCCGTGGGCGGTCGCCGCGGTCGGAATGCTTTTCGCGCTGTCCTTCGACACGATCTCGCAGGCCGCGCTCTTCGCGCTTGCGGCGAGCCGCTTCGGTGGCGTCGCCGATACGTTGCTCGTCTGCGCGCTGTTCGTTGCCGGGCATGCTTTGCGTCGACGGCGTGAATGGCGTGTGGATCAGCCATCTCGTGCGGCGTGCCGATCGACGCGCAGCGATCGCCTCGCGGGTGATGGCCCTGACGGTGGCCGGCATCAGTCTCGCGGTGGGCGCCTTCACGCTGGTGAAGATCTTCGCGCCCGCGGTCGACACCTGGAGCGGCGAGCACGAGCTGCTCCTCGGTGGCGCGATCGTCGCGAGCCTGCTGCTCGCCTTCGCACTGGCGATGGCCTCGGCGCGGCGCCGCCAGGCGCTGGGCGTCCCCACCTGAGATCCGGCCTCGCAGCCAGCGCGGCCGGCGGCTGCGCCGTCAGTGCTGGTGCGTCGTCGCCGGTGCCGCCGTCAACGCGCGCACCTTCGCCTGCACGTCGACCTTCGAGCGGTGGCCGGCAGCGTCCTCGACGGTGAGCGTGAGCGGCACGACATCGCCTTCGTGCAGCGGCCGCGTCAGGTCCATCAGCATCACGTGATAACCGCTCGGTTGCAGCGCCACCGGCTTGCCTGCCGGCAGAGCGAGCTCGCGCAGCGCGCTCATGCGCATCACGCCGCCGTCGAGCTTCATCTCGTGCAGCTCCACGACCTTGGCGGACGGCGAGGCGACGCCGACGAGTTTCGCGCGCTGCGCTCGATTGCAGGGTCATGAACGCGCCGCGTGGCCTGCTGCCCTGCGACGGTGCCGCGCACCCACGCGTCCCGCACCGCGACGTCGGCCAGCGCGGGCGGCGCCGCGATCAGGCCGGCGCAGGCCGCAACGAAGGAGAGCAGGAACCGCGGGCGCGTGCGCATGCATGAGGGAATCCAGGGAAGGTCGACGGGCGTTGCGGGTGCGCATTCTACGCTGCCGCGCCGAGCGCGCTCCCGACCCATGTTGCGCGCTTTCGTCGCCGGCACCCGGCGCGCTTGATGCGCATCAAGAAACGCGCGCTTCGCATTGCCTGACCGCAAAACCTGGGTCTAATCTCCAATCCACCAACTACATGTTGTGGTGGAGCGCGTGGTGCGCTCCGCATCCGGAGGAGTCACCCATGTCGCTCGCCCCTGCGGCCGCCGCGTCGACCGCCCGTGAAACTGTCGACGCGCGTTCCTCGCAGTCGGTGCTGCCCCACGAGGTCGTCAAGCGCGATGGATCGCGCGCGGTGTTCGACCTCGGGAAGATCGCCAGCGCGATCGCCGAGCGCCGGCGCGGCGACGGGCGAGTTCGACCGGGCCGAGGCCGACGTGCTGGCGACGCGCGTCGGTCGCGTGCTCGCGCATCGCTTTGCGACCGCCGTGCCGCACATCGAGCAGATCCAGGACGTGGTCGAGGAAACGCTCGTCGGGTCCGGCCACTTCGGCACGGCGCGCGCCTACATCGTCTATCGCGACCGGCACGCGCGCCTGCGCGCCGACCACAAGACCCTCGTCGATGTCGCGGCGAGCGTCGACGAGTACCTCGACCAGAAGGACTGGCGCGTCAACGCCAACGCGAACCAGGGCTATTCGCTCGGCGGCCTGATCCTCAACGTCTCCGGCAAGGTCGTCGCGAACTACTGGCTGTCGCACGTGTACGCCCCGGAGATCGGCCGCGCGCACCGCGACGGCGACGTGCACATCCACGACCTCGACATGCTGGCGGGCTACTGCGCCGGCTGGTCGCTCCGCCAGCTGCTGCACGAGGGCCTCAACGGCGTGCCCGGCAAGGTCGAGGCGGGGCCGCCGAAGCACATGTCGAGCGCGGTCGGGCAGATCGTCAACTTCCTCGGCACGCTGCAGAACGAGTGGGCGGGCGCGCAGGCGTTCAGCTCGTTCGACACGTACATGGCGCCGTTCGTGCGCCGCGACCGCATGAGCTACCGCGAGGTGCGGCAGTGCATCCAGGAGCTCATCTACAACCTCAACGTGCCGTCGCGCTGGGGCACCCAGACGCCGTTCACGAATCTGACCTTCGACTGGGTCTGCCCCGAGGACCTGCGCGAGCAGATCCCCGTGATCGCGGGCGAGGAGATGCCCTTCGCGTACGGCGAGCTCCAGCCGGAGA
Organism: uncultured beta proteobacterium; assembly: GCA_963734575.1. Lineage (GTDB taxonomy): Bacteria > Pseudomonadota > Gammaproteobacteria > Burkholderiales > Casimicrobiaceae > CAIWHR01. The sequence continues at coordinate 9,099 of CAVTHT010000019.1, forward strand.
TGGATGTCATCAACCGCGCGTACATCGAGGTGATGACCACGGGCGACGCGAAGGGACGCGTGTTCACGTTCCCCATTCCGACCTACAACATCACGCCGGATTTCGACTGGGACCATCCGAACTGCGAAGCGCTGTTCGCGATGACGGCGAAGTACGGGCTGCCGTACTTCCAGAACTTCCTCAATTCCGAGCTCAAGCCGAACATGATCCGGTCGATGTGCTGCCGGCTGCAGCTCGACCTGCGCGAGCTCCTGAAGCGCGGCAACGGTCTCTTCGGCTCGGCCGAGCAGACGGGGTCGCTCGGCGTCGTGACGATCAATTGCGCGCGCCTGGGCTACCTCTACGCCGGCGACGAGATCGGCATGTACCGGCGCATCGACGAGCTCCTCGGCCATGCGCGGGAGAGCCTGGAAGTGAAGCGCAAGGTGATCCAGCGCCTCATCGACCAGGGCCTGTTCCCGTATACCAAGCGATACCTCGGCACGCTGCGCAACCACTTCTCCACCATCGGCGTGAACGGCATCAACGAGATGATCCGCAACTTCACGCGCGACGCAGAGGACCTCACCACGCCGCACGGCCACGCCTTCGCGGTGCGGCTGCTCGATCACTTCCGCGCGCGCATGGTCGAGTTCCAGGAGCAGACCGGCCACATGTACAACCTGGAGGCGACGCCCGGCCGAGGGCACGACGTATCGCTTCGCGAAGGAGGACCGCAAGCGCTGGCCCGACATCCTGCAGGCGGGCACGCCCGAGATGCCGTATTACACCAACTCGTCGCAGCTGCCGGTGGGCTTCACCGACGATCCGTTCGAGGCGCTGACGAGGCAGGAAGCGCTGCAGTCGAAATACACCGGCGGCACCGTGCTGCACCTCTACATGAGCGAGCGCGTCTCGTCGCCGGACGCCTGCAAGGCGCTCGTCCGCCGCTCGCTCGAGCGCTTCCGGCTGCCGTACATCACGATCACCCCGACGTTCTCCATCTGCCCGAAGCACGGCTATCTCGCCGGCGAGCATCCGTTCTGCCCGCGCTGCGACGAGGAGAAGCTCGCGGAGAAGCGGCGCCGGCTCGCCGCGTGATCCGTCCGCCGGTAGCAGCATCGTCCTTTCCACGAGAAGACCTTAGAGGAGCAGCCATGAACGCAACCACCGATGCGAAGTACATCGAAGCCGAGCTCACGCTGACCGACGCCGAGCGCCAGCCCTGCGAAGTGTGGACGCGCGTCATGGGCTATCACCGGCCGGTCGCGTCGTTCAACATCGGCAAGAAGGGCGAGCATTGCGAGCGGCAGTTCTTCCGTGAAGAGCGGTGCGCGTGACGGCATCGACGCAGGACTGACGTCACGCTGAAACCCGATCTCCAGGATCAGGCAGGAGATCGAACGCAAGCGTGCTGCGGCGATCGGCCGCGCATCGGCGCGCAACGGTCCGCACGCCGGGTCGAGCCCGACCGCCTCTGTGGACCACATCGCACTGGCGCACCGCAGCGATTGCCCGCCGGACCTTGCTGCATGTCATTTTCTTGCGTGTACGGGCGTGCAATATTCGACGGGCCGCGCCTCGCCGCGTGGCCCTGCATGCACATGCACGACGATCCGCAGTCATGACGCGCTGTCCCCGCTGATGCAGCCCACCTTCACCGATGCCGCCGCGCTGCCCGATGCATCGGCGAGCCTCCTGCGCGTCGGCGGATTCGTGCCGTTCACGACGGCGGACTTCCCCGGCAAGCTCGCCGCCGTAGTCTTCTGCCAGGGTTGCCCGTGGCGCTGCGGCTATTGCCACAACCCGCATCTGCAGGCTGCGCACGCCGAGCATGCGTCCGGGTCCCTCACGTGGCCGTCGATCCTCGACTGGCTGCTCACGCGCCGCGGCCTGCTCGACGGCGTCGTGTTCTCCGGCGGTGAGCCCACGGCACAGCCCGAGATCGCGCCGGCGATCGCCGCCGTGCGCGACCTGCAGTTCGCCGTGGCCCTGCACACGGCCGGCATCTACCCCCGCCGCCTCGCAGCGATCGCGCCGTTGCTCGATTGGGTGGGTCTCGACGTCAAGGCACCCCTTACGAGCTATCCCGCGATCACGGGCGTCGACGGGAGCGGCAGCGTCGCGTTCGCGAGCCTCGACGTGCTGCAGCGCGCACAGGTGCCATTCGAGGTGCGCACGACCGTGCATCACGTGCTGACACCGCCGCGGGCGCTGATCTCCCTCGCGGCCGCGCTGGCGGATCAGGGCATCACGCAGTGGGTGCTGCAACCATTCCGCGCCACTGGCTGCGCCGATCCCGCGCTCGTCGCGAGCGCAGGAGATCCCGGCATCAACGCGAAGCTGCTCGACGAGCTGCGCGCGCACGTGCCGGACATCACCGTCCGCTGAGAGACGCCGCACACGGTGTGGCAACATTCGCGCATGCGCGATTCCACGGATGTCTTCTCTCCCGGTTCAACCGGGCTGCGCGACCGCCACCGCGTTGCGGCCTGGCTGTTTGCCTGCTGCGTGCTCGTGTTCGCGATGATCGTCGTCGGCGGCGTCACGCGCCTCACCCACTCCGGCCTGTCGATCACCGAGTGGCAGCCGATCGTCGGCACGATACCTCCCCTCGACGCCGCGCAATGGCAGGAGGCGTTCGGCAAGTATCAGCAGACGCCCGAGTACCAGCAGGTCAACAAGGGCATGTCGCTCGACGAGTTCAAGGGGATCTTCTGGTGGGAGTACGCGCACCGGCTGCTCGGCCGGCTGATCGGTCTCGTCTTCTTCCTGCCGCTGGTGTGGTTCATCCTGCGGCGGCGCATCCCGCCGGGGTATCCGGCGCCGCTCACCGGCATCCTGGTCCTCGGCGCGGCGCAGGGTGCGCTGGGCTGGTACATGGTGAAGAGCGGCCTCGTCGACGACCCGCGCGTATCGCAGTTCCGGCTGACGGCGCACCTCGGCCTCGCGCTGGTGATCTTCGCGGCCATGTTCTGGACCGGGCTTTCGCTGTCCACGACCCCGCGGCGGTTCACCGAAGGGCCACCGCACCAGGCGGCCCGCCGATGGGCGTTCGCCATCGCGATCCTGATCTTCGTGATGGCGCTGACCGGTGGCATGGTCGCCGGCATCCGCGCCGGTTTCGCGTACAACACGTTCCCCCTGATGAACGGGCACGTCGTACCGCCCGAGCTGTTCATGCTCGACCCATGGTGGCGCAACCCCTTCTGGAACATGGCCACCGTGCAGTTCGATCACCGCATGCTCGCATGGACACTCGCCGTGCTCACCCCGATCGGCTGGTGGAAGCTGCAGAAGCCTGGATTGCCGCCGCGTGCGCGCGGCGGTGCGCACCTGCTGCTCGCGCTCCTCGTGCTCCAGATCGGCCTGGGCATCGCGACCCTCGTCAACGTGGTGCCGCTGCATCTCGCCGCCGCGCACCAGGCGGGCGCCGTGCTGCTGTTCGCCGCCGCGCTCAACGTCGCGCACGCCATGCGCTGACCGCTGGTGCGGCGCGCACTGCGCTTGTCGTGCGCACGTGTGTCAGCTTTGATGCACCTCAAGGTGCGTCTACCCGTCACGCTCAAGAATCCGTCACTGCGCATGGGGTCGTCGCACCGACGACATGCGCGCTGTAGACCACCGATGCGCGGCGCCATGCGCCGGCGAGGCACCGGTCAGGTCCGCCGCAGTTCGGGGGACGGAGCGCACAGATGACGACAGTCGAGCAAATCATCGCAGCCAAGGCGAATGCCGCGGTATTCACGATCGGTCCGGAAGCCTCGGTGTACGACGCCATGAAGCTGATGGCGGACAAGAGCATCGGCGCGCTGGTGGTGATCGAGAACGGCGCGGTGGCGGGCATCGTCACGGAGCGGGATTACGCGCGCAAGATCGTGCTGGAGCAGCGCACGTCGCAGGGCACGTCGATTCGCGACATCATGAGCTCGCCGGTGGTGTCGGTGGGGCTCGGTCACACCAGTGACGATTGCATCCGGCTGATGGGTGAGCACCGCATGCGGCATCTGCCGGTGCTGCAGGGCGATCGGGTGATCGGCATGGTGTCGATCCGCGATCTTCTCGACGACATCGTTGCCGACCGCCGGTTCTCGGTGGCTGAGCTCGAAGCCATCGTGGCGAGCCGCGCGGCGACGGACGCGGATGCGACGGAGGCCGCGGCCGGGGACCGCTGACCGGGAGCGGGGAGCCCGGCGCTAGCCGGTGTACTCGCGGAACCTCGCGATGTCGAGGATCTCGACGTCGCGGCCATCGACGCGAATGAGTCCCGCGACCGTGAGGTCGTGCAGGATGCGCGAAAAATGCTCCGGCGTCAGATTGAGGCGCGATGCCACCAGCGCTTTCGACACCGGCAGCGTCACGCGGTGCGGGCCGGCTTCGCTCGTCTCCTCGTCGTGGCGCAACAGATACCCGATCACGCGCTGGCTGCCGGATTCGAGCGAGTAGCTTTCCACGTCGTGGATGAGGCGGTGCAGGCGCTGCGACAGGCCGGCGAGGAGGGCGCGCGCGAACGCCGGATCTCGATCGATCTCCGCGAACACCGCGTCGCGCGAGACGTGGAGCAGCATCGAGTCGGACAGCGTCTGGGCCATCACCATGTAGGGCTGCCCGGCGAACATGAGCGCTTCACCGAACGTCTGCTTCGGCCCGATGATCTCGACCACCTTCTCGGTGCCGTGCTTGGTCACGAACGACAGCTTCACCTGGCCGTAGATCACGAGGTAGAACCCGCGGCACGGATCGCCGCGCGTGAACAGGATCTCGCCCCGCGGCACGTGCAGCTCCTGCGTCGCAACGCCGATGCGGTCGATGACATTGGCCGGCACCTGCGAGAAGAACGGCAGGTTCGTCAGGAAGGCCTGTACCTTGATCGGCGTGGACGGCATGGCAACTCTGACTGAGAGTGCGGCGAAGCGTAGCACGCTGTTTCGCGCAAACCTTGCGTCTGCGCAAAGGTTGCTTTGGCCGCGCCGCGCGCCGCCGCAGGCGCGTCGTGCCGCGGTGCGGGCTGGTTACCCGCAGGCTCTCGTCAAACCCCCGTGGCGTCAGACTGGCATGCCGCGCTACGATGCCAGCTTCCCGTGGCAGGATTGCGCGGGCGCCTCCTGCGCCTGATGCAGGTTGCGCCGCCGCGGCCTGCGGCCCATCATTGCGCGACGCTGCGTGCCCCACGCCAGCGTCGCAGCCCTTCGCGAAGCACCCATGACCGAACCCCGCGCCCTCGACGAACCCCTGACGGATGGCGAGCTCGACGAGCTCGAGGCATTCCTCGCCTCCGATTCCGTGCCGCAGGACTGCATGGATCTCGAGATGCTCGACGGCTTCCTCACCGCCGTCGTGTCGGGCCCCGATGTCGTCCAGCCGTCGGAGTGGCTGCCGCAGGTCTGGAGTGAAGGCGGCAAGAGCGCCGCGCCGGCCTTCTCCGACAGCGAGCAGGCGCAGCGCATCATGGCGCTGGTGCTGCGGCACCTGGTCGGCATCCAGCGCACGCTCGCCGAATCGCCGACGCGTTTCCGGCCGCTCCTCTACATGCCCGACGAGAACGCGCGCAAGTCGGACCGCACGCCGCCCGAAGGCACGGCGTGGTGCGAAGGCTTCATGGCTGGCGTGAAGCTGCGCGATGACGACTGGCAGCCGCTGTACGACGCCGCGGACGCGCGCGACTGGATCTTCCCGATCGAGGCGCTGGCCTTCGGCGATCGCGACGACGACTTCACCGAGTGGGTGGATACCGAGGAGAAGCGGGAGAGCCTCATCGACGAGCTGCCCGTCGCGGCCGTGCTCATCTACCGCTTCTGGCAGGAACGCAAGGCTGCGAAGCCGGGGCAGGGCACCGGGGCGCGCCGCGGCGCCGTGCCGGACACCACGCGCAAGTCGCGCCAGCGCCTGCATTGAGTCTGCACAGTGGGTCAGGTTTCAGCCTGACGAATGTTCGGCTGAAGCCGAACCTACGGGAATGCGGCCCCGACGATGCGCTGTAGGTCAGGCTTCAGCCTGACACAGGTTTCGCTTTCGCGGCTTCGTTCTCCTTCCGGTTCGGACAATCGGCGCAGCTCAGGCGCTGTCCCTGTGCGTCGCGCACGCCCGGTCCGCCGCACGAGCCGCGCAGGCAACGTCCCGAGCCGATGACGCCGATCGCCATCGCGACCATCGCCGCGCCGATGACCAAGGCGGTGAGACCGAACACGACGAGAAAGACGAGGGTCATCGCAAGCGCTATCCGTAACGGTGGCCGCCGAGCGCAGCAAACGCGGGCGTGACCACGTCACGCAACCGCCCGTTCGGCTCGCGCACGATGAAGCACGCCGCGAGCTGCTGCGCCACCGCAAGCGCATAAGCGTCGTCGATTCCGAGCACGATCAGCTTGCCCAGCGCATCGGCCACGGCGCACTGCTCGCTCACCACGCTGACCGACGCGATGCCGCTGCGGATCGGGCGCCCGGTCGCCGGGTCGATCTCGTGACAGTAGCGCTCGCCGTCGCGCTCGAAGTAGATGCGGTAGTCGCCCGAGGTCGCCATCGCGGCATCGCGCAGGGGCACGACGAAGCGCGGGCGCTGGGGCACGGCGTCCGGCTCTTCGATGGCGATCTGCCACGGCAGGCCGGTTGCATTGCGCCCGCGCACGCGCACCTCGCCACCCGCTTCGATCATGTAGTTGCCGATGCCCAGCCGGTCGAGCGCTGCCGCGGCACGGTCGACGCCATAGCCCTTGGCGATGCCCGACAGATCCGCGCACAGCTCCGGATGCGCCTTGCAGATCGTGCGCGTGCGGCTGTCGAGCACGAGCTTCTGCCAGCCGACGTGCTCCTCGAGCGCACGCACCTCGGCGTCGGGCACGATCCGCTCGCGGCGTGACGGGCCGAAGCCCCACGCGTCGACGAGCGGCGCCACCGTCACGTCGAACGCGCCGCGGGTGCGCGCGCTCACGTCCTGGGCGAGCCCGAATACGTCCCACAGCGCCGGCGACAGCACGACCGGCACGGCATTGGCGCGGTTGAACCGGGACAGCTCGGAATCTGGCCGGTGCGTGGACATGGCGGCGTCGACTGCGTCCAGCGCATCGTGGACTGCAGTCCGCGCCGCTTCGAGCGCCGCGCGCGAGCGCTCGCCCGCGATCTTGAGGGTGTAGAACGAGCCCATGGTTTCGCCGCGAAAGACGCTGGTGGGCGAAGCCGCATCGCGCGTGCCGCCGCATGCGGCGAGCAACGTTGCGGCAGCGAGGCCCTGCAGGACCGAGCGACGACCTGGGGAGAGAAGGGTGTCCATCGGAGCTCCAATTGTCAGCGGGCGGCGTCGGGGTCGTTGGCGGCCGTCGCCTCGCGCACCTCGGCCTCGAACCGGCCTTCGCCGTGGCGGACGATCTGGTACACGAGGTCGCGCATCGACACCAGTCCGTGGATGTGCGGGCCGTCGATGACGAGCAGATGACGGCAGCGCAACACGTACATGAGCGCCAGTGCCGCCTCGAGCGACGTGCCCGGGCCGACGAAGCGAACGTCACGCGTCATCACCAGCGACACCGGCGTGCGCTGGGGGTCGAGACCCGCATCCACCACGCGCGTGACGAGGTCGCGCTCGGTGAAGATGCCGCCGACGAGTCCGTCTTCCGTCATCGCCACGACCGCTCCGATGTCGCGCTCGCGCATGAGGCGCACGGCGTCGGCGACGCTCGCCGCCGCAGGCACGGAGATGAGCTCGCCGCCGCCCTTGTCGCGGATGACGCTTTCGATGAGTTGATGGCTCATGCAGTGGCTCCGTCGTTGGGGGTGCCGGCCTCGGTCAGCCGAAGTCGTCCAGCAGGATGTTCTCGCGATCGACGCCGAGCGAGAGCAGCATCGCGATCACGGCCTTGTTCATCGGCCCGGGACCGCACATGTAGTACTCGACGTCTTCCGGGGCCGGATGGGCGTTGAGGTACTGCTCCTGCAGCACGTTGTGAATGAAGCCCGTCGGGCCCTTCCAGTCGTCCTCCGGCAGCGGCTCGGACAGTGCGAGATGCCACGTGAAGTTCGGATTGCGCCGGGCGAGCTCCTCGAACTCCTCGGTGTAGAACGCTTCGCGCAGGCTGCGCGCGCCATACCAGAAGGTGATCTTGCGCTTCGCGTGCAGCCGCTTCAGCTGGTCGAAGATGTGCGAGCGCATCGGCGCCATGCCCGCACCGCCGCCGATGAAGCACATCTCCTTGTCGGTGTCGCGCGCGAAGAACTCGCCGTAGGGCCCCGACACCGTGACCGGGTCGCCCGGCTTCAGGCCGAAGATCCAGGAGCTCATGATCCCCGGCGGGATGTCCTCGCGATAGCCGGGAGGAAACGCGATGCGGATCGTGAAGAGCAGCGTGCCCTTCTCCTCGGGATAGTTGGCCATCGAGTACGCGCGCTGGATCGGCTCGCTGCTCACGGATCGGAAGCGCCACAGGTCGAACTTGTCCCAGTCGTCGCGGAACTGTCCGTCGATGTCGAAGCTGCGGAAGTCGAGCGCATAGGGCGGGCACTCGATCTGCACGTAGCCGCCGGCCCGGAACGGCACTTCCTCGCCTTCCGGGAGCGCGAGCTTCAGCTCCTTGATGAAGGTCGCGACGTTCCGGTTGGAGATCACGCGGCAGCGCCACTTGCGCACGTCGAACACTTCCGGCGCGATCTCGATCCGCATGTCGCGCTTGACCTTGACCTGGCACGCGAGGCGGCAGCCGCGCCGCGCCTCGCCGCGACTGATGTAGCCCGTTTCCGTGGGCAGCAACGCGCCGCCGCCTTCCTTCACCACGACTTCGCAGACACCGCACGCGCCCTTGCCGCCGCACGCGGAGGGAATGAAGATCTTCTGCCCGGCGAGGGTGCCGAGGAGCGTGTCGCCGGCGTGGACGCGCAGCGCCTTGGCCGGATCGTCGTTGATGACGATGGACACGTCGCCCGCGGCGACCAGCCGGCGCTTGGCCCCCAGCAGGATGCCGACCAGCAGCAGGATCACGCCGGTGAACATCGCCACGCCGAGGAGGATCTCGCTCACAGCTGGATGCCCGAGAACATCATGAAGGCAACCGACATCAGGCCCGCCGTGACGAACGTGATGCCGAGGCCGCGCAATCCCGCCGGCACGTTCGAGTACTGGAGCTTCTCGCGGATCGCGGCCATCGCGACGATGGCGATGGCCCAGCCGAGGCCGGAGCCCACGCCGTACACCACGCTCTCGCCGAAGGTGTAGTCGCGCTCCTGCATGAAGAGCGACCCGGCGAGGATCACGCAGTTCACGGCGATGAGCGGCAGGAACACCCCGAGCGTCGCGTAGAGCTTCGGCGCGAAGCGATCGACGCTCATCTCCACGATCTGCGTTGCCGCGGCGATGGTGCTGATGAACAGGATGAACGACAGGAAACCGAGCCCCACCTTGGCGAGCGACGGATGCAGCCAGGCGAGCGCGCCGTCGTTGAGCAACCCGCGCAGGATGACGTTGTTGAGCGGCACGGTCAGCACCTGCACGAAGATCACCGCGGCGCCGAGGCCGAGCGCCGTCTCGACCTTCTTCGAGCACGCGAGGAACGAGCACATGCCGAGGAAGAAGGCGAGCGCCATGTTCTCCAGGAACACGGAACGCACGAAGAGGTTGGCGTAATGCTCCATGGCGGTGTCAGTCGTGTTCCTGCAACTCGGGCTTCCACGTGCGCAGCAGCCACACGAGGAGGGCGATGGTGAACAGCGCCGAGGGCGCGAGGAGCATGAGGCCGTTGGGCTCGTACCAGCCGCCTTCGGTGCGCAACGGCAGCACGACCATGCCGAACACCTTGCCGGCACCGAAGAACTCGCGCGCGAGCGCGATCAGGATCAGCACGAGCGAGTAGCCGAGCCCGTTGCCCACCCCGTCCAGGAACGATCGCCACGGCGGGTTCTGCATCGCGTAGCCCTCGGCTCGCCCCATCACGATGCAGTTGGTGATGATCAGCCCGACGAACACGGAAAGCTCGAGGGAGAGCTCGTACAGGTAGGCCTTGAGGGTCTGGTCGACCACGATCACCAGCGAGGCGATGATGGCGAGCTGCACGATGATGCGGATGCTGTTCGGGATCCAGTTGCGCACCGCGCTCACGGCGAGGTTCGCGCACGCCGTGACGATCGTCACGCCGATGCCCATGACCAGGGCCTTGTCGAGGCGCGTCGTCACCGCGAGGGCGGAGCAGATGCCGAGCACCTGCACGCCGATCGGATTGTTGGCGATGACCGGTGCGAACAGGGCGCCGCGCTCGGCCTTGCCGAAGAGCGGCATGCGCGGGGCGGCCGCGGCGGCATCGGAAGGCACGGGTGCGGGAGCGAGTGTGCTCATGGAATGGATCCTTCGCGCTGCGCGCTCCGGTATTCGCGCTTGGGGCGGCCCGGCGCGCTCATGGCTCCTTCGCGCCGCGCGCTCATGAGATGGCTCCTTCGCGCAGGTGCTTGAGGAATGGACCGTAGCCGTCGCTCGAGAACCAGAACGCCATCATCCGTGCGATGCCGTTGCTCGTGATCGTCGCGCCGGACAATCCATCGACGTGGTACGGGTCCTGGTCGGGCGGGCCCGCATTGCCCTTGATGACGGTGATCTTCGGCTCCCAGTGCTCGTCGTACGCCTTGCGACCGCGCCAGAGCGCCTGCCAGCGCGGGTTGCCCGCTTCGCCGCCGAGACCGGGCGTCTCCTTCTGGTCGTAGTAGGTGAGGCCGCGGATCGTGTTCCCGTCGCGATCGATCGCGATGAAGCCGTAGAGCGTGCCCCACATGCCGACACCTTCGATGGGCAGCACCACCTGCCCGGTCTTGCCGTCCACGGTGACGAAGTACACCGCGCCATACAGCGGCAGGCGCGGGATCTGCGACGCGTTGGGCGGCGCCGGACGGCTCATGTCGGGGTCGTTGCGCGCGCGCCGCTGGTCGTAGCTCTTCTCGTCGATCTTGCCGCGCGGGAGCAGCTCGCCGGTCTTGAGGTCCACGAGGCGGACGTTGATGTTCTCGTCGAAGATCCGGAGGAGCTCGCGGTCGGACAGCGACTGCTCGGGTTGCACGAGCCCTGCAGCGAGCAGGACGTTCTTCTGGCGATACGAGAGCGCGTTCGTCTCCTGCCGCTCGCGCAGGCCCACCGCCGACGCCGCGACCAGCAGCGCGCACACGACGCAGACGGCCGTCGCGAACGCGATGGTGTAGCGCGTGGAATCAAGCCGCGGCACGACGCTTCCTCCGGCGGTTGATGTTCGCCTTGACGGTGCCGTAGTCGATGAGTGGTGCGACGACGTTCATGAACAGGATCACGAGCATCATCGCTTCGGGATACGCCGGATTCACCGTCCGGATCAGCACCACGAACGCGCCGATCAGGAATCCGTACAGCCAGCGGCCGCGGTTGCTGAAAGGCGCCGTGACCGGGTCCGTCGCCATGAACACGGTGCCGAACGCCCAGCCGCCGAGCACCATGTGCCACCAGAAGGGCACGGCAAAGTACGGATGCGCAGGAGTCGCGAGGGCATTGAACGCGACGGACGCGACGATGGTGCCGAGCGCAACGCCGGCCATGATCCGCCATGAGCCGATGCCGGTGACGATGAGTATGGCGGCGCCGATGAGACAGGCGAGGGCCGACGTTTCGCCCATGGAGCCCGGCTCGAGACCGAGGAACGCCTGCGTCCACTGGAAGGGCTGCTCGGCGAACGCGCCGCCCATCTGGCGCATTTGCGCGAGGAGGGTGGCGCCGGAGAAGCCGTCGATCGCCGCACCCGGCGGCACCGCGGTCCAGACCTTGTCGCCGGAGATCTCGGCGGGATAAGCGAAGAAGAGGAAGGCGCGTGCGGCGAGCGCGGGATTGACGAAGTTCATGCCGGTGCCGCCGAACACCTCCTTCGCGAGCACGACGCCGAAGGTTATCCCGAGCGCGGCCTGCCAGAGCGGCGTCGTCGGCGGCAGGATGAGCGGGAACAGGATGCCGGTGACGAAGAAGCCCTCGTTGACCTCGAGCTTGCGCACCACCGCGAACAGCACTTCCCACCCGAGGCCGACGACCATCGTCACGATGTAGAGCGGCAGAAAGTACAGCGCGCCGTGCACGATGCACGCCGCCACGCTCTGTGGCGAGTAGCCGACGCCGAGCCAGCGGATCACGTCGTACCGCCATCCGTCGAGCGCCGCGATGCGGGCCGGATCGATCGCGAGGTTGGCCTGCAGCCCGGTGTTGTAGAGCGCCATGTAGACGCAGGGCAGCGTCGCGATGACCACCGTCATCATCATGCGCTTGAGGTCGAGCGCATCGCGTACGTGCGCCCCGGTCCGGGTGACGGTCGCCGGCGCGTAGAAGAACGTGTCCGCTGCCTCCCAGAACGGGAACAGCCGCTCGAAGCGGCCACCCTTCTCGAAGTTGGCGCCGATGCGATCGAGGAGCGCGCGCAAGGCCTTCATCAGCCTTCCTTCTCGATGCGGGTCAGCGCAGCGCGCAGCAGCGGACCGTACTCGTACTTGCCGGGACAGACGAACGTGCAGAGCGCGAGGTCCTCCTCGTCGAGCTCGAGCGCACCCAGCGCTTCCGCGCGTTCCACGTCGCCGGTGATCAGCGCGCGCAGGAGGAACGTCGGCATGAGGTCCATCGGCATCACGCGCTCGTACGCGCCGATCGGCACCATCGCGCGATAGCCGCCGTTGGTGCTGGTGTCGAGCGGCAGTCCGCCGTTCTTCCGCCAGTGACCGAGCACGACGCCCCAGATGGAGAACTTGTTCGCCGCCGGCACGATCCAGCCGAAGAACTCGCGCTCCTTCGCTTCCGGTACCACGGACACCTGCATGTGGTGGCGGCCCAGGTAGCCGTGCACGTCGCCCTGCGCGATGCGGCCGTCGAGCACGGAGCCGGAGATCACGCGCTGGTCGCCGGCGCGCAGCTCGCCGTGCATCAGCTCGTCGATGCTCGCACCGAGTCGCGTGCGCACGAGGCGCGGACGCAGTGCGCCCGGACCGCCGATCGCGATCACGCGCTCGACGTCGAGCTCGCCGGTGTTCAGGAGGTGACCGATCGCGGCGACGTCCTGGTAGCCGACGTGCCATGCGACATGCAGGAGGTCCGCGGGATCCAGGACGTGCATGTGCAGCCCCGCGGTTCCCGCAGGATGCGGTCCCGTGAATTCCTCGACGACGATCGGAGCTGCCCGGCGGGGCGGCGATCGCCGATGCCGTCGATTTGCACAGGTACGTGCGCCCGGCGCAGAGCTTCGCGAGCGCGACGCAGCCGGCATGGAAGTCCCGCTCGCGGCCGGCGAGCACGAGCTCCGGCGGCGGCGCGTGCGGCCGGGTGTCGATGGCCGTGATGAATAGCGCATGCGGCGTCGATTCCACCGCGGGCACCTTCGAGAACGGCCGGGTGCGCAGCGCCGTCCACAGGCCCGACTCGACGAGGAGCGCCCGCACGGACGCGGCGTCCAGCTCGGCGGGCGCGGCCGGCAGGGCCACGCTCGCGAACGTCACCTGGCGCGCGGGAGCGTCGTCGGATGCAACGTCGATGACGATCGATTGCAGCGCGCGCATCTCGCCGCGATGGACGGCGGCGATCGTCCCCGCGGCGGGTGCGACGTGCCGCACGCCGGGCGTCTTCTTGTCCTCGCACAGCGGCGTGCCGCGCAGCACCGCGTCCCCGGGCTTGACCAGCAGCGTCGGCTTGAGACCGACGCAGTCGGCCGCGACGAACGCGACGCGCCGCACGCGCGGCGCGTCGCCGATCGACCGATCCGGCACGCCCGCGAGCGGCACGTCGAGGCCTCTGGTGATCCTGTGAACACCCAACGCGTCTGGTCCCCGTGTGTCGGACCACCGAACGGCAGCGCCTGCGCGGCGCGCACGGGTCCGATGGTGACTACGGCGCAGTCTAGGGGGCGGCCACCGCGCGGGGCTTGACGGGCATCAACGTGCCCTGCCGGCCTGGGGGGAGGCTCAGGGAGCCTCTGCGTAACCCCACGTGACTGCGCTGCTTCGCCAGACGCGGAGCTGCGCAGAGGCTCCCTAGAGGTAGCGCATGTAGAGGTAGGCGTGCGACAGCGCGATGCTGATTAGCATCAGCGGAAACGCGATCTTGAGATAGGTCAGGAAGCGGAAATGCACGCCTGCGCGCGATGCGAGTCCTGCGACCACCAGGTTCGCCGAAGCGCCGATGAGCGTGCCGTTGCCGCCCAGGCATGCGCCCAGCGACAGCGCCCACCACAGCGGGAGCAGCGCGGCGTCGCCGCCGAACGTCGGCGCGGTCGCCTTGATCAGCGGGATCATCGTCGCCACGAAGGGGATGTTGTCGATGCAACGCCGACAGCACCGCCGACGCCCAGAGCACCGCGATCGTCGTGACCTCGAAGTTGCCCTGCGTGAGATGCAGCAGCTCCTCGGCGAGCTGGTTGATGACGCCGGTCTTCACGAGGCCGTAGACGAGCACGAAAAGGCCGAGGAAGAACATCAGGGTGATCCACTCGGCCTCGGACAGCGCGCTCGCCACGTTGTGGGTCTGCGTTTCCGCGTCGCGGCCGAAGTTGTCGATCAGCAGCAGGACCGCGGCGCCGAAGATGGCGATCGTCGCCGGCTCGATGCCGATCACGCGCTGGGCCATGAAGCCGATGATTACCAGCGCGATGACGGCGAGCGACTGCTTCAGGAGCCGCGGGTCGGTGATCGCCTCGCGCTCGTTGAAGCCCATCACCCGCACGCGGTGCTCCTCGGAGGCGACGAGATGCCTGCCCCAGATGAGATAGAGCGGCACCATCGTCACCGCCATGATCACGAGGATGACCGGCGTGAGGTTCTAGGCGAAGTCGTTGAACGTGAGGCCCGTCGCCGACCCGATCATGATGTTCGGCGGATCGCCGATGAGGGTCGCGGTGCCGCCGATGTTCGAGGCGAAGATCTGCGCGAAGAGGTACGGATACGGCTTCACGCCGAGCTGCTCGGTGATGAGCAGCGTGACGGGCACGGTCAGCAGCACCGTCGTCACGTTGTCGAGGAACGCCGAGAACACGGCCGTGACCAGCGACATGACGACGAGGATCCCCCACGGGCGCGCGTTCACCTTCTTCGTCGCCCAGATCGCCACGTACTGGAACAGCCCCGATCGGCGGGTCACGTTGACGATGAGCATCATGCCGAGGAGCAGGCCGAGGGTGTTGAAGTCCACGGCGTGCATCGCCTCCTCCTGCCCGACGATGCGCATGAGGATGAGGGCGCCGGCGCCGAGCAGCGCGATGATCGCGCGGTTGACCTTCTCGCTCATGATCACGAGATAGGTCACGACGAACAGCACGATCGCGACCCACATCGCGGACATGCCGAAGAGACTGGTTGCGGCTGCGGTCGTTGGATGCATGCGTGCCCTCAGCGGTCCTGGTGCAGGGCCGCGAGGAGATCGCGCGCCGAGACCATGCCGACCAGCTTGCCGTTATCGCCCAGGACGGGCACGTTGTTCGCGCCGCGGTACAGCAGCAGCACGATCTCCATCGGCGAGGTCACGGGCGTGACGGTGTGCTCGGGACGCACGAGGTATTCGACCACCGGGTGATGCTCGATGTCGCGCATGTCCGCGCGCATGTCGTCGAGCGTGTTGGAAACGAAGCCGAGGTCCGAGATGCCGTAGCCGATCAGGGCTGCCTTGGGCAGCAGGCAGGCGAACACGCGGTCGAGCTTGAAAAGACCGAGAAACCTGCCGTGCTCGTCCACCACCGGGAGGTCGGTCACGCGGTGGCGAAGCATCTGCGCGGTGGCATCGCCGACGGTGTCGGTGTTCCTGAGGGCGACGAAATCGGTGGCGTAGAGAGGCGCAAGGCTCATGACAATCCCCGGACGTGCTGACCGGGGGCGAGTTTACCCGAGAGCGTCGCGGACGCCGGAGGGTGCTGGCTCGCCATCGCCGCGAACGGATGCCGGCGCGGCTTGCGCGGCCCAACGTTGTCCATCGCGATGCGAGGGTCGGAACGCGACGGTCCGTCGGCGGGGCAGGGCGCGTCCCGGCTGGCTCGGTTCGCCGCAACCGTGCACTCCTGCGGGTGCCCGGCGCGGTGCAGGGTCGTGACCCAACACGCCCATTGCACCGCGCCACCCGCGACGGAGCGCGCGGCTCAAAGTCGCTGCGCCGGGACGCGTCCTTCCCGCGCGTGGCGGCGTGGTCGCGTCATCGTCGCCGTGTGCGCCTGGCGGTGGTGCGTGGCGAAGGGACACCGTCCTCGCCCGGGACACGGTGGCTGCGGGCACGGCGACGTTGGCGCAGTCGGTGGAGCGCGGGTGGCGAGCACGCCGTCCGCTCTGGGTTAGCGGCGGCCTGCGAGCCGGGCACCCGCGACAGCGGTGCGCCGGAGCGCGCGACGACCGTGTCCGGTCACGTGCACGCGGGATCGTGGATATGCGAGGCCGAAGCGACGAATGCCGACGCGCCGCGCCGCACCGGAGCCGTGCGCGCAGCGATCGTGTCGCGGTCACGTGCGCGGCTGTTGCCACGCCAAAAAACGGGCCGCACGTCGCAATCGCGGCGCGGGCCCGTAGGGGTGATAGTGGCGCGCCCGGGGAAGCGACGCGCCGGGAAGACTCGGTCAGCCGATCGTGTACTGCTCGTAGCGCGGCTCGTACATCTGCGCGCGCACGAAGCCGAGGAGGTCGGCCGGCCGCGTAATGCGCGCGTAGCCCTGCTGGAACGCGACGTCGGCCACGGCGACGGCGATGTGCGCCGACACGTCACGCACGTTCTTCAGCGGCGGATACAGGCTGCCCTGGTCGAGGTCCTGCTGCGTCACCTGCTGCGCGAGCGCGCGGGCGGCCGCCATGAACATCTCGTCGGTGATGCGCGTCGTGCGCGTGACGATGGCGCCCAGGCCCACGCCGGGGAAGATGTAGGAGTTGTTGCCCTGCCGCGGCACGTACGTGCGCCCGGCGAGTGTCACCGGATCGAACGGCGAGCCGCACGCGAAGAGCGCGCGCCCGTCGGACCAGCGGTACGCCTGCTCCGCGGTGCATTCGGACTGCGACGTCGGATTCGACAACGCGAAGATCATCGGCCGCTTGTTGAGCTCCGCCATCTTGCGCACCACGGCCTCGTTGAACGTGCCGCCCACGGCGGCGACGCCGATGATGACCGTGGGCTTCAGCGCCTCGATGGCGCTGAGGAAATCCTTCACCGGCGCGTGATCGTGCGCGTACGGGAGCTTGTGCTCGCCCAAGTCCTTGCGCGACGCGACCACGAGTCCCTTGGAATCCACGAGCCAGCACCGCTTGCGCGCGGCGGCCTCGTCGAGGCCTTCCGCTCGCATCGCCGAGGATGTCAGGTCGGCGATGCCCGTCGCGGCCTCGCCCGCGCCGAGGAAGAGCACCGTCTGCTCGGCGAGCTTGCCACCCGTCACGCGCAGGCCCGAGAGAATGCCGGAGAGCGCGACGGCCGCGGTGCCCTGGATGTCGTCGTTGAAGGTGGGCATCTGGTTCGCGGTAGCGCTTGAGCAGCCGGAACGCGTTGTGGTTCGCGAAATCCTCGAACTGGATCACCACGCCCGGGGAACACGGCGCGCGCCGCGGTGATGAACTCGTCGACCAGCGAGTCGTACGCTTCGCCGGTCAGGCGCTTCAGCTTCACGCCGATGTAGAGCGGATCGTCGATCAGCTCCTGGTGATTGGTGCCCACGTCCAGGATGACCGGCAGGCACTGGTTCGGGTGCACGCCGGCGCATGCGGTGTAGAGCGCGAGCTTGCCGACGGGAATGCCCATGCCGTTGGCGCCGAGGTCGCCCAGGCCGAGGATGCGCTCGCCGTCGGTGACGACGATGATCGCGACGTCACGCTCGGGCCAGTTGCGCAGCACGTTCTCGATCGAGCCGCGGTCGCGCGCGCTCACGAAGAGGCCGCGGGGGCGCTGGAAGATGTGCCCGAACTGCTGACAGGCGAGGCCGACGGTCGGCGTGTAGACGATCGGCATCATCTCGTCCGGATGGTCGGTGAGGATCCGGAAGAAGAGCGCCTCGTTGCGATCGTGCAGGTTCGCGAGCTGGATGTAGCGCTCGAGGTTGTTGGGCTTCTTGCGGAAGTTCTCGATGATCCGGCTGGCCTGCTCGTCCTGCGAAGCGATGTGCGGCGGCAGGAGGCCGCGCAGGCCGAGTGCGTCGCGCTCGGAATCGGTGAACGCCGTGCCCTTGTTCAGCGTGGGATCGCGCAGCAGCGAGACGCCGCGCGGAAACCATGCGGGGACCTTCGCGCCGCCGCGGTTGGGGTTCTGCAACATCGGGAGTTCTCCTTTGCCTGGATGGCGGCGAGGCCGCCGCTAGATCGTTTCCGGCACCAGGTTGATGGCGCCGCACGGACATTCGGACACGCAGATGCCGCAGCCCTTGCAGTAGTCGTAGTTGAACCTGAACCGCTCGCCCGGGCCGAGCTTGATCACGGCGTTGTCGGGGCACACGCCGTAGCAGTTGTCGCACTCGAAGCAGTTGCCGCACGACAGGCAGCGGCGCGCCTCGAAGAGCGCGTTCGCCTCGTTGAGGCCGGTCACCACCTCCTCGAACGTCGACTGGCGACGCGCGATGTCGAGCGTCGGACGCACCGTCTTCGGCGCATCGGCGTAGTACCAGGGGTTGAGGCGCTCGAACGTCGCGAGCTCGTGCTTCCCCGCCGGCGCGTACGCCGTGCCGCGCAGCCATGCATCGATGTGGCGCGCCGCCTTCTTGCCGTGGCCCACGGCCACCGTGACCGTGCGCTCCGACGGCACCATGTCGCCGCCGGCGAAGATGCCGGGGAAGCCGGTCATCATGTTCGCGCGCGACCTGCACCACGCCATCGACGATCGCGAGACCGGGCACGCCTTCGAGCAGCGACAGGTCCACGTCCTGGCCGAGGGCCAGCACGAGGGAATCGGCCTCCAGCGTCTCGAACTCGCCGGTGGGCTGCGGGAAGCCCTTGTCGTCGAGCTGCATCTTCTCGACGGTCAGCGTGCCCTCGCTTCCCATCTGCTTGATGGTCGAGAGCCACTTGATCATCACGCCTTCCTGCAGCGCCTCCTCGACCTCGAAGTCGTGCGCGGGCATCTTCTCGCGGTTGCGCCGATAGACGATGACCGCTTCGGTGGCGCCGAGGCGCTTCGCGGTGCGCGCTACGTCGAGCGCGGTGTTGCCGCCGCCGTAGACGACCACGCGGCGGCCGAGCATCGGCTTGTCGGCGCCCTCCATGCTGCGCAGCACGGCGACGGCGTCCATCATGCGCGCGGCGGAGCCCGCGGGAATGAACGCGCGCTTGGCGATATGCGCGCCGACGGCGAGGAATGCGGCGTCGAAGCCGCCCTCCTGCATCGTCGCGCGGATGTCCGTCACCTTGCGGTTGTATTCGATCGTCACCCCGAGGTCGACGATGCGCTGCACCTCGCCGTCGAGCACGTCGCGCGGCAGGCGGTACTTGGGAATGCCGAAGCGCATCATGCCGCCGGCCATGGGTCCGGCCTCGACGATGGTCACGCGATGGCCGAGGCGCCGCAGGTGATACGCCGCCGACAGTCCCGACGGCCCCGCACCGACGATGAGCACCTTCTTGCCCGACTCGGCGGGCGGCGGCGCGAATTTCCAGCCGCGCTTCAGCGCCTCGTCGCCGAGGAAGCGCTCGACGGAGTTGATGCCCACCGCCTCGTCGATGTGGCCGCGATTGCAGGCGCCCTCGCACGGGTGGTAGCAGACGCGCCCCATGATCGCGGGCAGCGGATTGTCCGTGGTGAGCGTGCGCCAGGCGGCCTCGTAGTCGCCCGATTCGGCGTGATACAGCCAGCCCTGGATGTTCTCGCCGGCCGGGCATGCGTTGTTGCACGGCGGGAGGCGATCGACGTACACGGGCCGCATGGTCCGCCACGAGCCCGTCTTGTTGGCGAGGCTCGAGCCGACGTCCAGCGTGATTGCGAAGGGCTTTTCCATCGTTTTCCGGATCAGGGCAGGAGCGCGAAATGCTTGATGTTGCGGTCGGCGATCTTCTGGATCTCGCCGACGCGGACGAGATCGGGCTCGCTGCCGAAAAGGTGTGCGAAGCGCTTCTGCAGCTTGAGGTATTCGGTGACGGGAGCCTGGCGGCGGATCGGCGTGCGGCCGGTGATCTCGCCGTGCTCGGCCTCGAACAGCGGGAAGAGCCCGGATTCGACCGCGAGGCGTGCGAGACGGATCGTGTCGGCAGGCGCCGCGCCCCAGCCGAGCGGGCACGGAACGTGGATGTGGATGTAGCGCGCGCCGTGGATGTCCATCGCGCGCGTGACCTTGGCCTCGAGATCGCGCAGGTTGGCCACACTCGCGGTCGCAACGTACGGAATGTTGTGCGCCATCGCGATCAGCGGCAGGTTCTTGCCCGTGCCGAACGGATTGCCGGGCTCCTTGCCCACCGCCATGGTCGTGGCCGTGCGTGCCGTCGGCGGCGTCGCGCTCGAGCGCTGCACGCCGGTGTTCATGTACGCCTCGTTGTCGTAGCAGATGTAGAGCACGTCGTCGTTGCGCTCGAACATGCCGGAGAGGCAGCCGAACCCGATGTCCGTGGTGCCGCCGTCGCCGCCCTGGGCAATGACGCGCGCCTCGGGCAGGCCGCGCACGCGCATCGCAGCCGCAACGCCCGATGCCACCGCGGCCGCGTTGCCGAACAGCGAGTGGATCCACGGGATCTGCCACGACGTCTCGGGATAAGGCGTGGAGAACACTTCGAGACAGCCGGTGGCGTTGACGGCGATGATCTGGTTGCCGGTGGCGCGCATCGCCGCGTCGATCGCGTAGCGCGCGCCGAGCGCCTCGCCGCAGCCCTGGCACGCGCGGTGACCGGAATTGAGGGAGTTGGTGCGGCGCATGTTCGCCTGCACCGAGCGCTCGTTCTCGGCGAGCAGGCGGTTGCCGACCGTGAAGGTGCCGGTCTGGTAGAACTTGACGGGTTGGTCCATGGGCATGTGCTTCATCCGATCCGCGAGGCGACGGTACCGAGGCGGCGGAGGATCGCCTCCGCGGTCGGTCCGGTGCGCCGGGCGAGCGATTCGCGCTCGAGCTCCGCGGCGACGACTTCGGCATTGAGATCGAGGAACGTGACCTGCTCGAGCTCGTCGTTGCCGGCGTCCTCGAACAGCTGCCGCAGCGACGCGCGGGTGATTGCGCGTCCGCCGAGCCCGGCGATCACCGTGTAGCCCTTGAGCTGCACGCCCGACAGCGACTTGCGCACGCCGTCGGAGACGATGCCGCCGAGGCCCACGGCGAGGCACTTCTCGAGCACCACCACGCGCTTGGCGTGCTCGAGCGCGTCGCGCAGCGCCGCGAGCGGGAACGGCCGGAACGAGCAGATGCTGACGCAACCGATGGCGGTGCCCTCCATGCGCATCTCGTCGACCACCTCCTGCACGGTGCCGGTGATGGAGCCCAGCGTCACGACGATCGTCTCGGCACCCTCGGTGCGGTAGGTGCGGATGAGGCCGCCCGAGTCGCGTCCGAAGTGCTGCTTGAAGGCCGCCGAAAGCTGCGGGATGAGATGCAGCGCGCGCAGCTGCTTGTGGTGCGCGAGGTAGCGCACTTCCATGAACGCCTCGGGCCCGACCATCGCGCCGATGGTCACGGGATCGGCGGGATCGAGGATCTGCCGTGGCTCGAACGGCGGCAGGAAGGCATCGACCTGCGCCTGCGTGGGCAGATCGACGCGATCGTAGGCGTGCGTGAGGATGAACCCGTCCATGCACACCATGACCGGGCACGACAGCTCCTCGGCGAGCCGGAATGCCTGGATGTGCAGGTCGAGCGCTTCCTGGTTGGTTTCCGCGTAGAGCTGGATCCATCCGGCGTCGCGCATCGACATGCTGTCGGAGTGGTCGTTCCAGATGTTGATCGGCGCGCCGATCGCGCGGTTGCCGATGGTCATCACGATCGGCAGGCCAAGGCCCGCCGCGTTGTACACGGCCTCCGCCATGAAGAGGAGGCCCTGGCTCGAGGTGGCGGTGTAGGTGCGCGCACCGGCGGCCGACGCACCGATCGCCACCGACAGCGCCGCGAACTCGGATTCCACGTTGATGAACTCGCAGCCCGTGAGGCGACCGGATTTCACCATCTCGCCGAGGCCCTCGACGATGTGGGTCTGGGGCGTGATCGGATAGGCGCAGATGACCTGCGGCCGGCAGAGGCCGATCGCCTCGGCGGTGGCCGCCGAGCCCTCGATCTGCTTAAGCATGGAGCAATTCCTCCTGGCGGCGCTGCACCATGGCGTGCGCTTCGATGGCCGCGGCGACGTTGCGTTCGGCGAGCGCCGGCGGAAACTTCTCGCGGATCGCCGCCACGACGGAGTCGAGGCCGATCTGTCCGCTGATCGCCGCGAACCCGCCGAGCAGCGCGGCATTGGGCACCGGGCGGCCGACGTGCTTCATCGCGATCTCGGTGGCGGGTACCGTGCAGATGCGCTCGGGACGATAGTGGCGCGAGAACTCGCCGAGGCCGAGCGCCTCGAAGTCGCGCGACGAATTGATGATCACGTAGCCGGCAGCCTTGAGGCCGCCGAAGAGATCGACCTGGTGCAGCAGGGTCGGGTCCTGGACGATCAGCGCGTCGGGCTCGATCACCGGCTCGCGCAGGCGGATCTCGCGGTCGTCGATCCGGCAGAACGCCATGACCGGCGCACCCATGCGCTCCGAGCCGAAGCTCGGGAAAGCCTGTGCGAACCGGCCCTCCAGAAACGCCGCCACCGACAGCATCTCCGCGCCGGAAACGACCCCCTGGCCGCCGCGGCCGTGGATGCGAACCTGGAACATTGAACCTCCTGCAACCGCTTTCCCGCGCCTTCACCGGAAGGTGCGCGAGCGGCTTGCCCATTCGAGGATTGCAATGGTCCGCGCAACGGCATGGAGCCCATTGACGCAGGTCAACAGACCCCCCGGTGCCGGAGCGTAGTCTGCGCGAAATCGATGCTGTCGATGCTGCCGGGCAAGTGAGCGCGTGCATCGCGCGCGGGACGAACGACGAAAGGGCGACCGATGGATGCGAGCAGTTCCCTCATTGCGGGATTGGGCATCGACGCACGCAAGAGTCGCTGGCCCGCGCGCCTCGACGTGCTGCAAAGCGGCACCGGCCTGATACTCGCGCTCTTCATGTGGGGACACATGTTCTTCGTCTCCACGATCCTGATCAGCCGCGACGCCATGTGGGCGGTCGCACGCGCCTTCGAGGGCTACTTTTTCTTCGGGCGCGCGTATCCCTGGATCGTGTCGT
This sequence comes from uncultured beta proteobacterium, assembly GCA_963734575.1. Lineage (GTDB taxonomy): Bacteria > Pseudomonadota > Gammaproteobacteria > Burkholderiales > Casimicrobiaceae > CAIWHR01. The sequence continues at coordinate 32,260 of CAVTHT010000019.1, forward strand.
GCGTGGTCGCGGTCGTCATTGCGCTGCTCGTCGCGCACGCTTTCCTCGCGGTGCGCAAGTTCCCGATCAACTACCATCAGTTCCGCACGTACCGCTCGCACATGAAGACCATGCGGCACGAGGACACCACGCTGTGGTTCTGGCAGGTGTTCACCGGCTTCGCGATGTTCTTCCTCGCCTCCGTGCACGTGTACCTGATGCTGACGCGCCCCGAGCGCATCGGCCCGTTCGAATCCGCCGACCGCGTGTGGAGCGATTATTTGTGGCCGCTCTACATCCTGCTGCTGCTCGCGGTCGAGCTGCACGGCGGGATCGGCCTCTACCGGCTGGCGGTGAAGTGGGGCTGGGCGAGCGGACCGAACGCCAACGTCGTGCGCCATCGCCTGAAGCTCATCAAGTGGTCGATCACCGTCTTCTTCCTGGTGCTCGGCTTCGCCACGCTGGCGGCCTACATGAAGATCGGCATCGAGCACCGTGATCACTACGGCGAGCCCTACGTGCCGACCTGGCAGCAAAGTGCACCGGCAGCACAGGGAGTCGCGAAATGAAGGTCGTCTATACCGACGTGCTCGTCATCGGCGGCGGCCTCACCGGCCTGCGCCTCGCGATCGCCGTCAAGCGTCGCGGCCACGACGCGATGATCCTGTCCCTCGTGCCGCCGAAGCGCTCGCACTCCGCCGCGGCGCAGGGCGGGATGCAGGCGAGCCTCGCCAACGTGTTCAAGGGCGCAGGGCGACAACGAGGACGTGCACTTCGAGGACACGGTGCGCGGCAGCGACTGGGGCGCCGACCAGGACGTCGTGCGCATGTTCGTGAACACGGCGCCGAAGGCCGTGCGCGAGCTCGCCGCGTGGGGCGTGCCGTGGAGCCGCGTGCGCAAGGGCGACCGTCAGGTGATCATCAACGGCCAGCCGGTGACGCTGACCGAGCGCGACGAAGCCCATGGCCTCATCGCGCAGCGCGACTTCGGCGGCACCAAGAAGTGGCGCACGTGCTACGTCTCGGACGGCACGGGCCACGCGATGCTGTTCGCGGTGAGCGACCAGGCGATCGCCAGCTCGATCCCGGTGCACGAGCGCATGGAGGCGGTGTCGCTCATCCACGAGGCGGGCCGCTGCTACGGCGCGATCGTGCGCAATCTCGTGACGGGCGAGCTCGTCGCGTACGTGGCCAAGGCGACGGCACTCTGCGGCGGCGGCGCGGGACGGCTGTACCGCGTCACCACCAATGCGGTGATCTGCGAAGGCATCACGAGCGCCATCGCGCTGGAGACCGGCGTCGCCACGCTCGGCAACATGGAAGCCATCCAGTTCCACCCGACGCCGATCTTCCCCGCCGGCATCCTCCTCACCGAGGGCTGTCGCGGCGACGGCGGCCTGCTGCGCGACGTCGATGGCTACCGCTTCATGCCCGACTACGAGCCCGAGAAGAAGGAGCTCGCATCGCGCGACGTGGTCTCGCGGCGCATGGAGCAGCACATCGGCAAGGGCAAGGGCGTGAAGACGCGCTGGGGCGATCACCTCTGGCTCGACATCACGCTGCTCGGGCGCAAGCACATCGAGCACAACCTGCGCGAAGTGAAGGAGATCGCCAACAACTTCCTCGGCCTCGACCCGGTGAAGGACTGGCTGCCGGTGCGTCCGGCGCAGCATTACACGATGGGCGGCGTGCGCACCGATCACACCGGCCAGAGCCCCACCCTGAAGGGCCTGTTCGCCGCCGGCGAGGCCGCGTGCTGGGACATGCACGGATTCAACCGGCTCGGCGGAAACTCGGTCGCCGAAACGGTCGTCGCGGGCATGCTGGTGGGCGAGTTCATCGCCGATTTCTGCGAGCGCATCGAGAACGACATCGACCTCTCGACGGGCCTCGTCCACGAGGCGCTGACGGCGCAGCAGTCGGCGCTCGACACGCTGCTGAGCGGACGCGGCACCGAGGACGCGAGCGCGATCCGGGTGCGCATGCAGGAGCTCATGACGTCGAACGTCGGCATCTTCCGCACGGGCCCCGAGCTCGCCGCGGCCGTCGACGAGCTCCAGTCGCTCGTCGAGCGCAGCCGTCGCATCGGCCTGCACTACAAGGCCACGGGATCCAATCCCGAGCTCGTGACCGCGTATCGCGTGCAGAAGATGCTGAAGGTCGCGCTGTGTGTCGCGTATGGCGCGCTGCAGCGCACGGAGAGCCGCGGCGCCCACTTCCGCGACGATTTCCCGCGCCGCAACGATGCCGACTGGCTGAAGCGCACGCTCGCGACCTGGAAGGATCCGTCCGATACTGCTGCCCACGCTGAACTACGAGGCGCTCGACGTGCGCCGGATGGAGCTGCCGCCGGGCTGGCGCGGCTACGGCGCCAAGGATTACATCGACCATCCCGACACCGCCGCACGCCAGGCCGAGGTCGAGCGCATCCGCCAGGCGGCCGCCGGGCAGGACCGCCACGCCGTGCAGGAAGCGTTGATGCCTTATGACGCCAAGCTGCCGGAGAGCTACCGCGGCCGCAACGAGCGCATCGACGAGCCGCTCGTCGACGCGACGTTGTCGGCGGCCACGAACGTGAAGAGGGTTGCATGAGCGACGAACAAGCCGTGGCGGTTCCACGCGTAGCCACCATCGCGATGCCGAAGCCCGGTGCGCGCGCCGATCACTCGGGCGCGGCGGCGGCCGCTGCCGATGCGCCCGCGCGCGAGCTCGAGATCAGCGTGCTGCGCTACAACCCGCAGGAGCCGGGCAGCGTGCCCCACATGCAGACCTACCGGCTGCAGGAAGCCGAGGGCATGACGCTGTTCATGGCGCTGAACGAGATCCGTGAGAAGCAGGACGCGTCGCTGCAATTCGACTTCGTCTGCCGCGCCGGCATCTGCGGCAGCTGCGCCATGGTCATCAACGGCCGGCCGACGCTTGCCTGCCGCACGCTGACCAAGAGCCTGCCGCGCGAGATCACCCTGGCGCCGCTGCCCGTGTTCAAGCTGATCGGCGACCTTTCGGTCGATACCGGCATCTGGATGCGCGCCATGAGCGAGCGCCTGCAGACGTGGGTGCACCGCGCCCAGGAGGAAGTGGACCTGCGCCGCATGGAGCAGCGCATGGATCCGAATCTCGCGGACGAGATCTACGAGCTCGATCGCTGCATCGAATGCGGCTGCTGCGTCGCTGCGTGCGGCACCGCGCGCATGCGCGAGGATTTCGTCGGCGCGGTGGGCCTCAACAAGATCACGCGCTTCCGCCTCGATCCGCGCGACGACCGCAGCGACGACGATTTCTACGAACTGATCGGGGACGACACTGGCGTGTTCGGCTGCATGTCGCTCCTCGGCTGCCACGACGTCTGTCCGAAGAACCTGCCGCTCTCCACCCAGATCGCCTTCATTCGCCGCAAGATGGCGAAAATGGGCTGGTAAGGGTTTGTGGGCGAGGCTTCAGCCTCGCGCCTGCCGCAAGATCGTGAAAAATGGGCTGGTAAGGGGTTTGCAGGCGAGGCTTCAGCCTCGCGCCTGCCGCCGATGGCGAAAATGGGCTGGTAAGGGGTTTGTAGGCGAGGCTTCAGCCTCGCGCCTGGATGGCCGGTTGTCAGGCTGAAGCCTGACCTACAGTTACGTACGATAGACGTCACGTGCGATGCACGTGACGTGCGATAGACGTGACGTGCGATAGACGTGACGTGCGATACGTGACGTGCGATAGACGTGGCGTGCGATAGACGTGGCGTGCGTACATGTGACGTCCAAGCACGGGTGGCGTGTTTGTAGGCGAGGCTTCAGCCTCGCGACCGCGATGTCAGGCCGAGGCCTGGCCCACCCGATCCTGCTTGCGCGGCGGAAGCTGCTCGAGCTGCTCGGTCGCCGCCGCGAGCGCGTCGCGGAACGCGCCGTACGCATCCTCGCCCTTCTCTTCCGAGCTGACGGTGGCCCCGCCCGGCAGCCGCAGCTCCACGATGGCGGTATACCACCGGGCGGCTCCGCGCTCGTCACGGACACCCGGCACGCGGTGACCATCGTCTGGAAACGGTCGAGCGTGGACACGCGCTGGCGGATGCGCCGCGTGAGCTCCGGCGAGCCGCCCATGTTGCGCATCGTCAGTTGCAGCGGGATTTGCATTGCACGCCCTCTCGGCATGGGATGACGTCCGCTTTCGGCCCCAGCGTAGTGCCACGGGAGCAGGCGCACTTGACCATCGTCAACAGCGGCGCCATCGCCGGTGCGAGCATGGGGTGGACGCCACCCCGTCACGAACACGATGATCGAAGCGCGCGCACGGACCACCGGCAATGCCGCCATCGCGTCGTGCCTGCGCCAGGCGGCCGAGCTGCTGCAGGCCCAGGGCGACAATCCGTTCCGGGTGGCCGCCTACCGCAAGGCGGCCGGGACCATCGACGCGCTCGATGAGGATGTGCGCGACCTGTTCACCGCACGAGGCGCAGCCGGCCTCGATGCGCTGCCGGGAATCGGCAAGGGCATCACCGCCGCCATCGTGGAGATGATCGCCACGGGTCGCTGGTCGCAACTCGAGCGGCTGCGCCTGCGCGTCGAGCCGGCCGCGCTCCTCCACACGGTGCCAGGAGTCGGGCCGGAGCTTGCGCAACGCATGCGCGACGAGCTCGGGATCACGACGCTCGAAGGCCTGGAGCTCGCCTGTCACGACGGGCGGCTGCGCGGCATGGAAGGTGTGGGCGAGCGCCGCAGTGCTGCCATTCGCGGTGCGGTGACCGATCTGCTCGACCATGCCCGGCTGCGGCTGCGACGGGCCCCGGTTGCGGCCGGCGAGCCGGACGTGAAGATGCTCCTCGACGTCGATCGCGAGTACACCACGGCGGCACGTGCGGGTGCGCTGCCGACGATCGTACCGAAGCGGCTCAATCCCGAGGGCCTGGCGTGGTTGCCCGTGCTGCATACCACGCGTGGACCGTGGCACTTCACCGCGCTGTACTCGAACACGGCACGCGCGCACGAGCTGCATCGCACCGGCGACTGGGTGGTCATTTATTTCCACCGCGACCGCGAAGCGGAAGGACAGCGCACGATCGTGACCGAGCGCAGTGGAACGCTCGCCCACCGACGCGTCGTGCGCGGTCGCGAGCCCGAATGCGGTGCGTGCTATCACGCGGCACGGCCGATGGGCTCCGCTCGTGCACGGACCCCGACACCCTCCGACGCCATTCCGGCGTGATCGAAGTCAGGCGAGGGACGACCCGGAACGTGGCTGCGGGGGAAATCAGCGCGAAGCCGTTCCCACGGCGGGCAGCGCACGCGCGGCTTGCCGCCTCGAAACCGCAGGGGACTTTCCGCCGCGCGGGCCGTTCCGTCGCCGACTCCCGCGCCGGCGTCGACCGCGACTTCCGCGCGGATGGCATCCCGGCGCGCACCAGGAGCACCGGCACCGTGGATTCGCGCACCACCATCTCGGCGTCGCTCCCCATCACGAGGCGCGACAGTCCGCGCCGGCCGTGGGTGCCGAGCACCAGGAGGTCCGGGTGGATCTTGCGTGCGTAAGCCAGGATCGCGTGCGCGACGCTGCGGCCGCGCGTCTCGACGAGCGCGGTCTCGATCGCACGGTCATCCTTCCCGGCGGCCTTCTGCGCCTTCGCGAGCACCTTGCGGCCGGCCTCGCGCATTCCCGCGAGCAGGCTGTCGACATACTGCGGCGACACGTAAGCGGTGCCGTCGAAGGTCTGCGCGATCGCTGCATCGTCGATGACGTGCAGGACGTGCAGCGGCACGCCGCCCTCGCCGGCGAGGCCGAGCGCCGTGCGCAGCGCATGCGTGGACGTCGGGCTGCCGTCGATCGCTACCAGGATCCGTTTGAACATGGGCATCTCCATCGGGGCGACACCGCGCGCCGCGCGCTTTCGCCGGTCATAAAATCGCGCGGCAGCCGTGCCGAATGTATCGACCGCGGGCCATCAACGCTCGCTGGCGTCGCTGCCGCGTGGTCCGCGGCTGACGAGCATGTGATCGAAGTCGGCTTCGGCTTCCAGCCAGTCCTCGATCCCGCCCGATTCGTCGTAACCACGTTCCGCGAGACGATGGAACGCCGCTTCGCTGACGATGCGATGCCGGAGGTCCGCATCGAGCGCATCGCGCGCGCCTTCCGCGAACGGCTGGTCGAGGTCCGTGTCGTCGAGGTCGACGATCGGCACGCTCCCGGGTCGCGTCGGGGTCCAGCGCAGCTTTGGCGCCGGCGTAGTCGGTTGGGCATGGCGTTTCACGAATCCTCCTTGCGCAACGTGCGCCTTCAGCGTTGCCATAGCACGCGGACCGCGTATTCATCGCGTGCGTACTTGATGTCCAGCTCGCCACCGTGCGCGCGCGCCAGTGCCTTGCCCATGCGCTCGGGAAGATGGATGTCGGTCGTGGTGATCTCGATGCGGCCCCCATTCTCGTCGACGTGCATGATCCGGTTCAGCGGGTGCTCGGCGTTCTCGTGGCGGGCCTCGTTGCGTGCGAGCGCGATGAGATCGAGCCGGTGGGGCGCGACGTACTCGCCTTGCAGCGTCAGCGTGCCGGCCGGCATGCCGTCTCTCTCGCGGCGGCAGGCGGGGCATTCGGTGACGCGCGTGTGCTCGGCAGGTGCCGTCCATTGCCAGCGGCCCTCGAAGTACGCCGCGCCACAATGCGTGCAGTGGCTCGGCGATGCGTATTTGCCCGCAGGCTGGTAGGGATCGTGCCGCGGATCGTCGAGCGCCCGCGCGCCATACCGCGGAAACTGGCCTGGTTGCGACCCGGGGGGAAGGGTGCCGTGTCTCATCGCGTGCCTCCATCGTTCATCTGTCTGTACCCATCGTGAGCCAGGCGAACGTGACACACTTGACGCTTGTCAACCGGCGTTCATCGCGCAATCCCGTCACGGCGCCCCGGTCCGCGCGTCGACCTGCGCGGCGAGCTCCCGCAGCACGGGTGCAACGCGCACGGGGTAGGCGGGCGCCGGATCGAGCTCGCGCAGCACGGCCGGCAATCCCGCAAGTTCCCGCGCCGCATGCTCGCGCGCCTCGCGCAGTGTCGGCAGCGGCGCCAGCAGCCGACCGTCGCGCATGACCGGCCGCAGCAATGGCGTGCCGGATCGCGCATCGGTCACCGAGGGTGAGGAGATCCTCCACGGCGATGCCATCCGCGCCCATGCTGCGGAACACCTGCTTGCGCCCCGGCCAGGTCGCCTTGCCTTCGGAACGCTTGCGCCGCGCCTCGCCGGCATATTCCTGCAGCTTGTAGGCGCAATCGAGGTACGGCGCGTCGGCGGACGTGTTCATGCGGGTGCCCACGCCGTAGCCGTCGATCGGTGCGCCGTCGCGCACCAGTTCGCGCAGCCGCCATTCGTCGAGGTTGCCGCTGGCGAAGATCGTCACCGCCTGCAGTCGGGCGGCATCGAGAATGGCGCGCACACGGCGCGCGTGCTCGCCGAGGTCGCCGCTGTCGATGCGCACGCCGCGCACCCGGATGCCTTCGGCCGCAAGCTCGTGCGCGAGTGTCGCCACCGTCGCCGCCGCACGCTCGGTATCGTAGGTATCGATCAGCAGGATCGTGTTGTCGGGCTGCGCGTGCGCGAAGGCGATGAAGGCGTCCCTTTCGCTCGCGTGCGCCTGCACGAAGGAGTGCGCCATCGTGCCGTACACGGGAATCGCGAACTGGCGTGCCGCCTCCACGGTCGCGGTGCCGGAGAACCCGGCGAGATAGCTCGCGCGCGCAGAGAGGAGTCCCGCCTCGGCGCCGTGCGCGCGCCGCAGCCCGAAATCCACCAGCAGGCGGCGCGGCGCCGCGAGCACGCAGCGCGCGGCCTTGCTCGCCACGATGGTCTCGAAGTGCACGAGATTCAGCAGCCGGCTCTCGACGAGCTGCGCCTCGCGCAACGGCGCAGTGATCCGCAGCAGCGGCTCGTCGGCGAAGCAGGCCGTGCCCTCCGCCATGGCATCGAGATCGCCGGAGAAGCGCAGGGTGGCGAGGGAATCGAGGAACGCGCGATCGAAACGGCCCGTCCCCGCAAGCCAGGCGAGGTCGTCCGCGGTGAAGCGCAGCTGCAGGAGATACCCGACCACCTGCTCGAGACCGGCGGCCAGGAGGAAATTGCGCGCCCCCGGCAGCCGGCGCACGAAGAGCTCGAACACCGCCGTCGCGTTCATGCCCGCGGTCCAGTACGCCTGCAGCATCGTGAGCGCGTACAGGTCGGTGAGGAGCGTGGGCGTGGCGATGGCCATGGCGAAAGTCAGGCACCCGCACCGGCAGGCGGCTCGGCGATGGCGCAGCAACTGTCCACGTCCGTGGCGCCGACCAGCACCGACCCCGTGATGGCATTGGGCCGGAACGTGGTGCAACCTTTGAGGCCGAGCGCATGCGCGCGCTCGAACAGCGTGCGAAAGCGCGCGAACGGAAAGTCCCCCGGCACGCTGACCGTCTTCGAGATCGCGTTGTCGACGTGCGCCTGGAGCGCGGCCTGCAGCGCGAGCTGGTCCTCGGGCGCGACGCTTCGCCGCTTCCACGAGCGCGGGCGGTCGTCCGTCCGGATCTCCGGTGAGCGCCCGTATCGCTGCACGCCGTAGTCGACGACGCACTCCGTTCGCACGGTGCCGTCGGCGTGACGCACCCGGCGTTCGTGCGCCCCTGCGAACACGGGCTCGAGGCCGCTGGAGACGTTGTTGGCAAGGAGGCTCACGCTGCCCGTGGGAGCGATCGCAGTGAGATGGCTGTTGCGTATGCCGTGGGTGCGGATCGCCGCACGGATCTCCGCCGGCAGCGCGGCGACGAAGGGCGATCGCAGGTAGCTTTCGCAGTCGAACGCGGGGAATGCGCCGCGCTGGCGCGCGAGCCCGGTGGACGCGACATACGCGGCGTGGCAGATGTCGCGCATCACGTCCGCGGCCCACTCGATCGACGCGGGCGTGCCATAGCGCAGCCCGAGCATCATCAGCGCGTCGGCAAGCCCGGTGATCCCGAGGCCGAGGCGGCGCGAGCGCAGGGCGACGTCGTGCTGCACCTGCAGGGGGAACGCGGAGATCTCGTACACGTTGTCGAGCATGCGCACGGCGAGCCGCGCTGCGTCTCGCAGTCCGTCGCGGTCGAGCCCGGCGGCCGCCGTGAATGGCGCCGTCACGAACTGCGGCAGGTCGAGCGAGCCCAGGTCGCACGCGCCGTACGGCGGCAGCGGAATCTCCCCGCAGGGATTGGTTGCGCTGATGTGCTCGCAGTAGCGGAGGTTGTTCTGCGACTGCACGCGGTCGACGAAGATCACGCCCGGCTCCGCGCAGTCGTAGTTCGCCCGCATGATCGCGTCCCACAGGGCGCGGGCGCGCACGCTGCCCCGGGGCGCGCGCGGACCGTGGCGCGGGGCGGGCTGGCCTGCCGCACACGGGAACCGCAGCGGCCAGTCGTCGTCGTGCTCGACCGCCTCCATGAACGCGTCGCTGACCAGCACGGACAGGTTGAAGCGCCGCAACGCCGCCGGGTCGCGCTTCGCAGCGACGAAGCGCTCGACGTCGGGATGATCGCAGGCGAGGGTCGCCATCATCGCGCCGCGCCGGACGCTGGTGGCGAGGAGCGTTTCGCACATCCGGTCCCACACGTGCATGAACGACACCGGACCGGTGGCGACGCCCCCGGTCGCATCGGCGCGATCGCCCGCAGGGCGCAGGGTCGAGAAGTCGAAGCCGACGCCGCCGCCCTGCTGGAGCGTGATCGCGCTTTCCTCGAGGGCCCGGAAGATGCCCGGAATCGAATCCTCCAGCACGCCCATCACGAAGCAGTTGAACAGCGTGACCTGCTGCCCCGACCCCGCGCCGGCCTGGATACGGCCGCCGGGAAGAAACCGGAAGCCTTCGAGCAGGTCGTGAAAGCGCGCAGCCCATGTCTCGCGGTCATGTCGCTCGGGGGCGGCGAGGGCGCGCGCGATCCGCCACCACGTGTCGTCGATGCACGTTTCGCGGTGCGTTCCGTCGACGTGCCGATAGCGCGTCTCCCACACCATGCGGGAGAGCGGTTGCGTGAAGACGTCGCTGGCCATGGCAATCGATGCGCGAGCCGGCCTGTGGCCGCTGCGCGGGCGCATCGCGAACGCGGTCCCGGCAGGCGCGCCAGCGACCGCACGCCGCGTGCGCCTGCCCATCCTGACAGCCAGGGCGCGTCGCGCGTTGACGTCGGTCATGCGCGGCGCCGCGCCCGGGCGGCGACGCACATCCCGCAAGCCCGCGCCTTTGCGCTAGGTCACCCCGCGGCGGGAAGGCGCGGGGCAGACTGTCTGCGTTCCACGCGCCCAGCGCCCGGGCATTCGTGCCGGATCGCGCATCGACCCATCGTGCCCTCTCCTTCTCGCTGGCTGATCCTCATCCTGATCGTGGTGGCCGTTGCCGCCACGGCGACGGTGGTCGTACTGCTGCGCGGCACTGCGGTCGACATCGCTGTCGTGAAGTCGACGCCGCTGCAGCAGACGGTCGTCGTGTCCGGACGAGTGCTCGCACCGGCGAAGGTCAGCGTGGGCGCGACGATCACCGGCCGGGTGCAAGGCGTGCGCGCCGACGAGGGCGATCGCGTGGCGGGCGGTCAGGTGCTCATCGAGCTGGAGCGCGCCGAGCTTCGTTCCGCGCTGGCGCAGGCGCAGGCGAACGAAGCGGCGGCCGAGACGCGCCTGCGGCAGTGGAACGACGTGGACGTCACGAACGCGCGGCAGCAGGTGCGCCAGGCGGAGGCCAACGAGCAAGTCGCACGGCGCAATGCGGAGCGGCAGGAGCAGCTCGTCGCGCAGGGCTTCGTCGGCCAGGCCGCGGTCGATGAGGCGCGGCGGTCGCTGGAAATCGCGCGCAGTCAGCTCGACACCGCACGCGCGACGGCGAGCGCCAGCGAACGCAGCGGGTCGGCGCGACGCTTCATCGAGAACCAGCTTGCGGTGACGCAGGCGGCGCGACAGAGCGCGGCCGCGAAGCTCGAGCAGACACGCATCGTGGCACCTGCGGCGGGGGTGGTGCTCGATCGCGCGGTCGAGCCGGGCGACATCGTGCAGCCGGGCAAGGCGCTCCTCACGCTGGCGCTCGACGGCCCGGTGCGTCTCACTGCGCTCGTCGACGAGAAGAACCTCGCCCTGCTGCAGGTCGGGCAGCGCGCGCGGGTCTCCGCCGACGCGTTTCCGGCGCAGCGCTTCGACGCGGTGCTCGAGTACGTGTCGCCCGGCGTCGACGTACAGCGTGGCACGGTCGAGGCGAAGTTCAGCGTCGGCGTACCTCCGTCCTTCCTCCGCGCGGACATGACCGTGTCGATCGACATCGCCGTCGCCGCCAAGGCGAATGCGATCGTGATCCCCGCGGGCGCGGTGCACGACGCGCAGACGCCGGACCCGTGGGTGATGGTGCTCGAGCAGGGCCGCGCCGCGCGCCGCGCCGTGCAGACCGGTGCGCGCACGACGAGCGCGATGGAGGTGACCGCCGGCCTCGCACCGGGCGAAGCCGTCATCATGTCGCCGGATGTCGAACCCGGCGCACGCGTGCGGGCGCGATGATCGCATCGCTGCTCCCGTTCGAGGTCGTGGTCGCCCTGCGCTTCCTGCGCGAAGGCCGCTTCCAGTCGTGGCTGATCATCGGCGGCACCACCATCGGCGTGGCCGTCGTCGTGTTCATCACGGCCCTGGTGGATGCGTCACAGAGCAACATGATCCGGCGCGTGCTCGGTGCCACCGCGCACATCACCATCCTGCCGCCGGAAGAGATCGCGCGCACGCAGCGCTCGCCGGGCGAAGGCGCCGTGCTGCCGCGCGTGCAGACCAGGGCGCAGCGCCTGCGCTCGATCGATCAGTGGCAGCCGCTCATGGAGATGCTGGAGCGCAACCCCGAGGTGCTCGCCGTGTCCCCGCTCGTGGCGGGACCCGCGTTCGCGACGCGCGGCGACGCCACGCGATCGGTCGCCGTCTCCGGCATCGATCCGGGGCGCTTCAACCGCATCTTCGCGACCGCGGACAAGCTCGTCGCCGGCGTCTTTCGCGTGGCACCGGGCGAGGCGGTCATCGGCATCGGCCTCGCCGCCGATCTGGGCATCGGCCTCGGCGACCGCTTCAATCTGGTCACCGAGCGCACCGGCGCCTCCGCGCCGGACGCGTTCATCGTGGTCGGTACCGTCGATCTCGGCTCGCGCGACGCGAATCGGCGGGCCGTGTACGTGGGCCTGCGCACCGCGCAGGCATTGTTCGACCTGCCCGGCGGCGTTTCGCAGCTCGATCTCAAGGTCGACAGGCTCTTCGAGGCCGACCGCGTGGCGGCGGCGCTGCGGGCCGAGACGGGTCTCGACGTGCAGCCGTGGATGTCGAGCTTCGAGCAGCTCATGACGGCGATCAATGCCCAGACGATCACGAATCGCGCGATCCGCGTGTTCGTGATCGTGGTCGTCGTGCTCGGCATCGCGAGCGTGCTCGTGGTGTCGGTGGTGCAGAAGCGGCGCGAGATCGGCATCCTGCGGGCGATGGGAGCATCGCGCGGGGCCATCCAGCGCGTGTTCCTGCTGCAGGGCGCACTGGTCGCGCTCACCGGCTCGCTCATCGGTTGCCTGCTCGCGGCGTCGTGGGTGGTGCTTTTCCTGCGCCTCGTGCGCAATCCCGACGGCACGCCGCTGTTCCCGGTGGACGTGCCTGCAGCGATCTACCTCAGTGCAGCGGCCGGAGCGATCGTGTTCGGCCTGCTTGCCGCCGCGGTACCCGCGCGACGCGCGGCGCAGCTCGATCCGGCGCAGGCGATCCGGATGTAGCGATGGTGGCATCCGCGCCGCTGATCGAGCTCTCCGGTATCCGCAAGTCGTATGGCGTCGGCACCGACGTGGAGACGCAGGTGCTGCACGGCATCGACCTCGCGCTCGATCCCGGCGAATTCGTGGCGCTCATCGGACCTTCCGGGTCCGGCAAGACCACGCTTCTCAACCTGATCGGACTGCTCGAGTCGCCCACCTCCGGGTCGTACCGTTTCAAGGGGCGCGAGACCTCCGAGCTCGCCGATCGCGAGCTGACGCGCGTGCGTGCGGAGGGCCTGGGCTTCGTCTTCCAGTTCCATCATCTGCTGCCGGCATTCACGGCCACGGAGAACGTGCTGATGCCGGGGCTCATTGCGCATGGACCGGTGAGCGCGGCACGGCGCGAAGCCGCGCGCGACGTGCTGCGCGCGGTCGGCCTGGGCGAGCGCCTGGATTACCTGCCCGGCAAGCTCTCCGGGGGCCAGCAGCAGCGTGTTGCAATCGCGCGCGCCTTGTCGCTCGCGCCGCCGCTGGTGCTGGCGGACGAGCCGACCGGCAACCTCGACACCCACACCACCGACGACATCTTCGCGCTGTTGCGCCGCTTCAACGTGGAGCGTGGCACCGCGTTCCTGGTGGTGACGCACGATCCGCGACTGGCCGCGCGCTGCGATCGCATCGTGGAGCTCGTCGACGGACGCATCGTGCGCGACAGCGCGCACGCACTCGCGTAAGGGCACGCACGCGGCAGCGATCGCGTGACGAGGCGTCCTGCTGCGGCGACGTGTCGCCGAACGCACGTGACAACCATCAACAGGACCGGGTTGCGGCGGACCAGAATTGATTCGTCCGCGCCCCACGCGGCGCGTTGTGCAAAGGAAATGCCATGAGCACGACCTCGACCATGGCGACCACGACCGCCACGAGCGGCGCGTTGTCGCGGAAGCCTCACCTGCACGTGCCCTGGAAGGCGATCGTTCCGCTCGCCGTCGTCGCCGTGCTCGCCCTGCTGCCGCCGCCCGCGGGCCTCGCCCAGCACGCGTGGTGGTTCTTCGCCATCTTCGCGGGCGTCATCGTCGCGCTGATGCTGGAGCCGCTGCCCGGCGCGGCCATCGGCCTCATCGGCGTCACCGCTGTCACGCTGCTGTCGCCGTGGGTGCTCTACGGTCCCGCGGAACTCGCCAAGGCCGGCTTCAAGCCCGGCACCGCGGGCCTCGCCTGGGCGCTGTCCGGCTTCTCCAACAGCACGGTGTGGCTGATCTTCGGCGCCTTCATGTTCGCGCTGGGGTACGAGAAGACCGGCCTCGGCCGGCGCATTGCCTTGAAGCTCGTGCGCGCGATGGGCCGGCGCACCCTGACGCTCGGCTACGCGGTCACGATCGCCGACGCGGTGCTCGCGCCGTTCACGCCGTCGAACACCGCGCGTTCCGCCGGAACCATCTTCCCGGTGATCAAGAACCTGCCCGCGCTGTATCAGTCGCTGCCCAACGACCCATCGGCGCGGCGGATCGGCAGCTACCTCATGTGGACCGCGATCAGCGCGACCTGCGTGACGAGCTCGCTGTTCCTGACCGGCCTTGCGCCGAACCTGCTGGCACTCGAGATCGTGCGCAAGACGACGAGCGTGTCGATTGGCTGGGGCCAGTGGTTCCTTGCGTTCGCCCCGCTCGGCATCCTGCTCCTCGCGATCATTCCGCTCCTGACGTACTGGCTCTACCCGCCCGAGGTGAAGGCCGGCGAGGAAGTGCCGAAGTGGGCCGCGGAAGAACTCCGCAAGATGGGCCCGGTCACGTCGAAGGAGATCGAGCTCGCCGCGCTGGTCGGCATCGCGCTGCTGCTGTGGATCTTCGGCGGCGACGCGGTGAATGCGACGACCGCGGCGCTGATCGTGATTTGCCTCATGATCGTGATGGGCGTGGTGAGCTGGGACGACATCATCGCCAACAAGCAGGCGTGGAACACGCTCGCGTGGTTCGCGACCCTGGTCGCGCTCGCCGACGGCCTCAGCAAGGTCGGCTTCGTGAAGTGGTTCGCCGACACGATCGGCGCGCACCTCGGCGGCGTCTCGCCGATGATGGCGATGCTCGTCCTCGTTGCGGTGTTCTTCCTGACGCACTACCTCTTCGCAAGCATCACGGCGCACGTCACCGCGCTCCTGCCGGTGATGCTGGCCCTCGGTGCGGCGATTCCGGGCATGGACATGACCATGTTCGCGCTGCTGCTGGTCCTGACGCTCGGGATCATGGGGATCATCACCCCGTTCGCGACGGGGCCGAGCCCGGTGTACTACGGGAGCGGCTACCTGCCCGGGAAGGATTACTGGAGACTCGGCGCGATTTTCGGGCTGGTCTTCCTCGGTGCCTTCCTGCTCGTGATCCCGTTCTGGCTGCGGCTGATCGCCTGATCGGCAAGACGCGCGGGCGCCCATCGGTGTCCGCGCGTAGTCTGTGGGTTCGGCTTCAGCCGAACATGGCCAAGACCGTCAGGCTGAAGCCTGACCCACAGCCTGTCGGCATCTTTCACATTCTTGTGGGTTCGGCTTCAGCCGACATGCCCAAGATCGTCAGGCTGAGCCTGACGCACGGCCCCGCTTCCCCAGGCCGCGACGTCCGCTTGACGCCCGTCAAGGCGGCGCTTTGTGTGCACTGCACAATAACCCTATGGCGCAGATCTGACGCGCCTCAACAGCAAAAAAAGGACTGATCGTGCAACTCGTTCTCGACCGCCCCTTCGTCTTCGAATTCGTCGATCGGACGCGATCCAGCCGGCCCCCACGCGAAGCGCTGCCGCCCCCGAGCGAGCCCGCGCCCCTGCTCGCCAGGCTCATGGGACTGCCCCCGTTCGAGACGGAGACGCACCTGCCCGACAAGGATCTCCGCCCGCTGCTCGCCTTCTGGGGCGACTGAACCCGCAGTCGGCGCGACCGTCTGCCGCGCCTTTAGGCGGCAGGACCGGTCATCGCTTCCGGCCGCACCCAGCGGTCGAAGTCTTCCGCACTGACATAGCCGAGCTTGCAGCGCCGCCTCGCGCAGGGTGCCGCCCTCGCGGTGCGCGAGCAGCGCGATCTCGGCGGCCTTCTCGTAGCCGATGTGCGGGTTGAGCGCGGTCACCAGCATCAGCGATTCCTCCACATGCCGTCGCAGGCGCGGGCGCGTTCGGCTCGATGCCGCGTGCGCAGCGCTCGTCGAAGGAGCGGATGCCGTCGGCGAGGATCGCGATCGATTGCAGCACGTCGTGCAGCATGACGGGCTTGAACACGTTGAGCTGGAAATTGCCCTGCGAGCCGGCAAACGCCACGGCCTGATCGTTGCCGTACACCTGCACGGCGACCATCGTCAGCGCCTCGCACTGCGTCGGGTTGATCTTGCCGGGCATGATCGACGAGCCGGGCTCGTTGTCCGGCACGGTGATCTCGCCGATCCCGGCCCGCGGGCCGCTCGCGTACCAGCGCACGTCGTTGGCGATCTTCATGAGCGCGGCCGCGAGCGTGCGCAACGCCGCGCTCGCCGTGATCATGGCGTCGTGCGCGGACAGCGCCGCGAACTTGTTGGGCGCGGTGACGAAAGGCTGCGCGGTGAACTGCGCGATCGCGTGCGCGACGGCCTCGCCGAAGCGCGGGTGCGCATTGAGCCCGGTTCCGACCGCCGTGCCGCCCAGCGCCAGCTCGCACAATCCCGGACGGGCGCATTCGAGGGTGTGCAACGCGCCGTCGAGCTGCGCCACCCAGCCCGAGATGGCCTGGCCGAGCGTGAGCGGCGTCGCATCCTGAAGGTGGGTGCGCCCGATCATCACGACGTGCGCGAACGCCTTCGCCTTCGCGTCCAGGGTGGTGCGCAATCCGCGCACCGCGGGGAGCAGCGCGTGATCGAGCTCCGCCATCGTGGCGACGTGCATCACCGCCGGGAAGACGTCGTTGGACGACTGGCTGCGGTTGACGTCGTCGTTGGGATGAATCGGCGACTTGCTGCCGAGGCGCCCGCCGGCAAGCTGGATCGCGCGATTGGCGATCACCTCGTTGGCGTTCATGTTCGACTGCGTGCCGGAACCCGTCTGGAACACGCCCAGGGGAAACTCGGCATCGAGATTGCCGTCGATCACCTCCTGCGCGGCGCGCGCGATCAGCTCGACCTTGTCCGGCGGCAGGAGGCCGAGCGCACCGTTCGCGCGTGCCGCGCACAGCTTGACGATGCCGAAGGCGCGGATCACGGGCCGCCCCCAGCGAAAGCGATCGAGCGCGATGGGAAAGTTCTGCAGCGAGCGCTGCGTCTGCGCGCCCCACAGGCGGTCGGCCGGCACCGGGCACCTCGCCCAGGGCATCCTTCTCGAGGCGCGTTGCGTTGTCCTGCACTGGCATGAAAGTCCTCCTCCCGAGGCGCGAAGAGCGGAGCCCCGCGTCGCTGAACGCATCACTGTGCACCGGTTGGCGGCGGCCGCAACCGCCGTCTGTCGCGTTCGTGTGACGGACTCGTGCGGCGGCGGTTCCGCGCGGCATTTCGGCGCGCGCTAGAATCCCTGCGGGTCCCCAACGGAAAGCGTTGTCGCCATTGGACATTCCTGCTGCACCTGCACCGGGGCCCGTCGCTGCACCGGGCTTCGATCTCGGCCTCGACCGGTCGCCGGCGATGCGCGACGACTCCGCGCCGCGTCTCGCCGTCGCGCAGGCCTACCGCATGTCCGAGCCGCTGGCCGTCGCCGCCCTGCTGCCGCAGGCGCAGCTCGAGCCGGCGACGCTCGCGAACGTGCAGGCACTCGCCACGCGTCTCGCCGAAGCCGTGCGCGCGGAGCGCTCGCGCGCGGCCGGCGTCGACGCGCTGATGCGCGAGTTCTCGCTCGATACCGACGAGGGCGTCGCGCTCATGTGCCTCGCCGAGGCGCTGCTGCGCATTCCGGATACGGCCACGCGCGATCATCTCATCCGCGACAAGATCGGCGGCGGAGAGTGGCGCGCGCATGTCGGCGCGTCGCCGTCGCTCTTCGTCAACGCCGCGGCGTGGGGCCTGCTCATCACCGGCACCCTGGTCGACACGCGCAGCGAAAGCCGGCTCGAGCAGGCGCTGACGTCGCTCGCTGCGCAAGGGTGGCGAGCCGATGATCCGCGCGGGCGTGGACCTCGCGATGCGCCTTCTGGGCCGGCAGTTCGTGACCGGCCGCACCATCGAGGAGGCGCTCGCCAATGCACGCGAGCGCGAGGCGCGCGGCTACACCTTCTCGTTCGACATGCTGGGCGAGGGTGCGGTCACGGCGCTCGACGCGGAGCGCTACTTCGCCGCGTACGAGCATGCGCTGGACGCCATCGGCCGCGCGGCTGCCGGACGGGGCGTGCACGCGGGCCCCGGCATCTCGGTCAAGCTCTCGGCGCTGCATCCGCGCTTCACGCCGACGCAGCGCGAGCGCGTGCAGCGGGAGCTCGTGCCGCGCGTGATCGCGCTCGCGCAGCTCGCGCACGATCACGACATCGGCTTCAACATCGACGCCGAGGAAGCCGACAGGCTGGAGCTTTCGCTGGACGTTTTCGCGGCGCTTGCCGCGACGCCCTCGCTCGCGCAATGGGACGGCCTCGGCTTCGTCGTGCAGGCCTACCAGAAGCGGGCGCGCCCGGTGGTGGACTGGCTCGTCGCGCTCGGCCGCCGGCATCGGCGGCGCATCAACGTGCGCCTCGTCAAGGGCGCGTACTGGGACACCGAGATCAAGCGTGCGCAGGTGGATGGCCTGCCCGACTACCCGGTGTTCACGCGCAAGTCGCACACCGACGTGTCGTATCTCGCGTGCGCCCGCGCCCTGCTCGCCGCACCGGACGCCGTGTATCCGCAGTTCGCGACCCACAACGCGTTCACCATTGCCGCCGTGTACACGATGGCCGGCGACACGCCGTACGAGTTCCAGTGCCTGCACGGCATGGGCGAGAGCATTTACGACCAGGTCGTCGGACCCGCGCGACTCGACCGCCGTTGCCGCATCTACGCGCCCGTGGGCTCGCACGAGACGTTGCTCGGCTATCTCGTGCGCAGGCTGCTCGAGAACGGCGCCAACACGTCGTTCGTGAACCGCATCGTCGATCCGAAAGTGCGCATCGCCGATCTCGTGGCGGATCCGGTGGCCGTGGCGCAGCGCACCGGCGGCGCGCCGCATCCGCGCATCCCGCTGCCCGTGGACATCCTCGGCGACCGGCGCAATTCGATGGGCATCGATTTCTCCGACGATCTCGTTCTTGCCGAGCTCGCGGACGCGCTGCGCACGCACGCCGCGCGGTTCGTCGAAGGCGGGGCGTTGCTGGCCGATGGCCATGCCGCGGCGCGTCGCGCCGCCGATCAGCGCGCGCAGGAGGCGCGCGAGCGCACCGAAGTGCGCAATCCGGCGCAACGCGACGAGCTCGTCGGCGCGGTCGCCACCGCCACGTCGGACGACGCGCGGCGGGCGGTGGATCTCGCACTCGAGCGCGGCGGCGCGTGGAGCAATCTGCCCGTCGCAGCGCGTGCAGAGGTCCTCGAGCGCGCCGCCGACCTGATCGAGACCGGTCGCGCCGCGCTGCTCGCCCTGCTCGTGCGCGAAGCCGGCCGCACGCTGCCGAACGCGATGTCGGAAGTGCGCGAGGCCGCGGACTTCTGCCGCTACTGCGCCGTGCAGGCACGCGGCGAGCTCGCTCGCGGCGACGCTGCGGCGCGCGGTCCCATGGTGTGCATCTCGCCATGGAATTTCCCGCTGTCGATCTTCGTCGGACAGGTCGCGCGGCACTCGCCGCCGGCAATCCCGTGCTCGCGAAACCGGCGGAGCAGACGCCGCTCGTCGCGGGATGCGCGGTCGACTGCTGCACGAGGCAGGCGTGCCTCCGGCGGCATTGCAGTTCCTGCCCGGGCCGGGCGAGATCGTCGGCGCCGCGCTGGTAGCGACGGGCGCATCGCCGGCGTGATCTTCACCGGCTCGACCGACCGTCGCGCGCAGCATCCATCGGCAGCTCGCGACGCGCGCGGACGATCCGGTGCTGATCGCCGAGACCGGGGGCCAGAACGCGATGATCGTCGACAGCTCGGCGTTGCCGGAGCAGGTGGTGGGCGATGTGCTCGTGTCCGCCTTCGACAGCGCGGGGCAGCGTTGCTCGGCGTTGCGCGTGCTGTGCGTGCAGGAGGACGTCGCGCCGCAGCTCGTGCGCATGCTCGAGGGCGCGATGCACGAGCTCGCGGTCGGTGATCCGCGACGTCTCTCGACCGACATGGGGCCGGTGATCGACGTCGAAGCGCTCGGGCGCGTGCGAGGCGCACGTCGCGCGCATGCGCGCTGCGGGCATGCGCGGTCGTGTCGGCCGCGCCGTGCTGCAGGCGGCCGGCGATGGCGCTGCCGGCTGCTTCATGCCGCCGACGCTCGTCGATCTTGGCGGCATCGAAGGGCTCGCGCACCTGCGCGAGGAGGTCTTCGGTCCCGTGCTGCACGTGGTCCGCTGGCAGCGCAGCCGAGCTGGCCGAGCTCGATCGACCGCATCAATGCCACCGGCTATGCGCTCACGCACGGCATCCACACGCGCATCGACGAGACGGCGGCGAACGTCCTCGATCGCATCCAGGCCGGCAACGTGTACGTGAACCGCAACATGATCGGCGCGGTCGTGGGCGTGCAGCCGTTCGGCGGCCACGGCCTGTCGGGCACGGGTCCCAAGGCCGGCGGACCGCTGTACCTGCGCCGTCTGGTGCGCACGCGCACGCCCGTGCGCTTTCCGCCAGAGCATGCGCCAGGAGTCTGCCGGGTCCCACCGGCGAGGCGAACGAGATCGAGTTCCGCCCGCGCGGCGTGGTCGCGTGCGTCGCCGACGACGAGCGCACGCTGCGCGCGCAGGCGCGCATCGCGCAGAGCGTCGGCAACACGGTCGTGATGGTGCGCTCGCACCTCACGCTCGGCATTCGCCACGGGCTCGACGCGACGCGCCTGCAGCTCGTCGACGCGATCGACTGCGAGCGCAGTCGACGCGGTGCTGCTGCAGGCTCCCCCGGATCGTGCCGCGCAGATTCGGGCCCAGCTCGCGGCGGGTCGCGGGCAAGATCGTGCCGGTCATCGCGCCCGACGTCGATGGCAACTACGATGCCGCGCGCCTCGTGGTCGAGCGCACGGTGACCATCAACACGGCGGCGGCGGGCGGCAATGCGCGCCTGCTGGCGATCGCCGGCGACGAGACCTGAGCGCCCGCGATGCTGCAGTTCGACGCCGACGCGATCCGCGCGCGCTGCCGTGGCCGCGCATGCTCGCCGCACTGGAGACGGCACTGCGCGACGACGTGGACGCGCCGCTGCGCGCGAGTCACGCGATCGAGGTGCCCGATGCGCCCACGGCATCGTTGCTGATGATGCCGGCGTGGCGGCGCGGCCAGAAGCTCGGCGTGAAGCTCGTCACGGTGTTCCCCGGCAACGCCGCCGCACGGCCGCCGCTCCGTCGCCGCGGTTTACGTGCTGTTCGATGCGCGCGACGGCTCGCCGCTGGCGCTCTTCGACGGCGAGGAGATCACGGCACGGCGCACCGCGGGGGCGTCGGCGTATGCGGCGCGCTTTCTCGCGCGACGCGACGCGCGGCATCTCGTGATGGTCGGGGCGGGGCGGCAGGCCCGCGGCCTGATCGAGGCGCACCGCACGGTGCGACCCATCGAGCGGGTGAGTCTGTGGAGCCGCACGCCGCACCGGGCGGACGCGCGCCGCGGCGGCGATGCGCAGCGACGGATTGCCCGTCACCGCGATCGACGATCTCGCACGCGGCGTGCGCGAAGCCGACATCGTGAGCTGCGCGACGCTCGCCACGAGCCCGGTCGTGCGGGGCGAATGGCTCGAGCCCGGCGTCCACGTGGACCTCGTCGGCGCCTTCCGCGCGCACATGCGCGAAACCGACGACGAGGTGCTGCGCCGCGCCGATGTCATCGTGGTGGACGACCGCATCGCGGCACTCGCCGAAGGCGGCGACATCGTGCATGCCATCCGCAGCGGCGCGATCGGGGTCGAGCGCATCGCAGCCTCGCTGCGCGATCTCGCGGGTGGCACGCACGCGGGGCGCGCGTCACCGGCGCAGATCACGGTGTTCAAGTCCGTGGGGTTCGCGCTCGAGGACCTCGCGGCGGCGGAGGCGGTGTTCGACGCGTATCTTGCGGGCCGGGGCTCAGCCTGACGGCGTCGCGACGACGTCCTGCACTTCCGGGTGCCGCTGGACGTACCTTCGCACGTACGAGCAATGCGGCGCGATCCTGAGGCCGTGCGCCCGCGCGTGCGCCACCGCCGCTCGCACGAGCTGCGCCGCGATGCCGCGCCCGGCGAGTGCCGACGGCACTTCGGTATGACTCATCGCCATGACGTCGCCCGTCATGTGGTAGTCGGCATGGCACAGATGGCCATCCACGTCGGCTTCGAACCGTCCCGCTGCCGTGTTGTGGCGCACCGCAATGTCCTTCGGTTCATCCCGTGACATGTCCGCTCCCTGTAGCTCGATGTCGTTCGATCATGTTAGTCGCCTGGCGGCCGCTGCAGTTCCGGCTGCCCGTGCCGAGGGCGCGGCGCCGTTTTTCGGGCGCACCGTGGCGTAGTAGAGTGGCCGCATCGCGTTCCGCCCCTCGAGACTCGCATGCTCGTCTTTCGCCAGCTTTTCGACCCGGCGTCATCGACCTACACGTACCTGCTTGCGGACGCCGCGACCCGCGAGGCCGTGCTTATCGATCCGGTGTTCGAGCAGGCGCGGCGCGACGCGGCCCTGCTGCACGAGCTCGAACTGCGGCTCGTGACGACCCTCGACACGCACGTGCACGCCGATCACGTAACGGGCGCCTGGCTGCTGAAGCAGATGCTGGGCAGCGCGATCGCCGTCGCTGCGGCGGGCGGCGCACAGGGCGCTGACCGCTACCTGCGGCACGGTGACGCCGTCGCATTCGGCAACCGTGGTCTCGAAGTGCGTGCGACGGCCGGTCACACCAGCGGTTGCCTCACCTACGTCCTCGACGACCACACCATGGCATTCACCGGGGACGCACTGCTGATCCGCGGCACCGGCCGCACGGACTTCCAGGAGGGCGATCCGCACGTCCTCTACCACTCCGTGCGCGAGCAGATCCTCTCGCTGCCCGACGACTGCCTTCTTTATCCGGCGCACGATTATCGCGGCCTGACGGTGACGAGCGTCGGCGAGGAGAGGCGCTACAACCCGCGCCTCGGCGGCGACATCGGGGAAGACGATTTCGCCGGCTACATGAAGAATCTCGGCCTGCCGCATCCGAAGCAGATCGCGATCGCGGTGCCGGCGAACCTGCAATGCGGCCGGCCCGAGCACGGTGCGGTGCCCGACGCCGAGCCGAGCTGGGCGCCGCTCACCTTCACCTTCGCAGGCATCTGGGAGATCGCGCCGCATGCGTTGCGCGAGCTGAAGGAGCCGCTGCAGGTCGTCGACGTGCGCCAGCCCGACGAGTACACCGGCGCGCTCGGTCACATCGAGGGCGCGAAGCTCATTCCGCTGGGCGAGCTCGCCGCGCGCGTGGACGAGGTCGATCGCACACAGCCTGCGGTGCTGGTGTGTCGTTCCGGTGCGCGCTCCGCCCAGGCCACCGTGCTCCTGCAGCGCGCCGGGTTCACGCGCGTCGCCAACATGACCGGCGGCATGCTGCGCTGGCGCAGCGAGGGTTACCCCGTCGCGCCGCAGCAGTAGTAGCATCAGCGAGACGGCGGACGCCGGCGAGCTTCATCCTTCATCCGGACCGCCGTTCGCAGGACCTGCTCTGACAAGCGTCAGGCCCGCCCTGATTCACACAAGAGGAGCTGCCATGGTCCACAACGTCGGAACGCTGGATCGCGTGATCCGCATCGTCATCGGTCTCGGTATCCTGTCCATGCTCTATCTGGTCGAGAGCAGTGCCCGCTGGTGGGGACTGGTCGGCCTCGTGCCGCTCGTGAGCGGCATCGTGAGCTATTGCCCGTTCTATCACGCTGCGGGCGTGGACACGATCGAGAACACCACGGCGACGCAGTAGCGGCACGAGCGACGGGCGCGTGCGAGACGCGCGCCCGCCCTGCCCTTCGCGTCAGTGCTGCGCCGGCCGGAAGAGGTAGGAATCCATCGCGAGGGCGCTGCCTTCGAACGCGCGCAGGACCGGCTCGGGCGAGGCTTCTTCCCCGGCCGCACCGAGCGCAACGAACAACGGCAGGAAGTGCTCCTCCGTGGGATGGGCGCGCGCTGCGCCCGGCGCGCGCTCGCGATAATCCACGAGTGCGTCGGTGGCGTGCGACTCGAGCGCGTCGTGCAGCCACGTCGCGAATGCCTGCGCATACGGCAGAGGCTCGCCGCCGCGACGGTTCATCATCCAGTCGCGCAGGTTGTGCGTCGTGTGGCCCGAGCCGACGATCAGCACGCCGCGGTCGCGCAACGGCGCCAGCGCGCGGCCGACACGCAGGTGGTGCGCGGCGCCGAGCGCCGTCTGCACCGAGAGCTGCACGACGGGTACGTCCGCATCCGGATACATGCGCAGGAGCGGCACCCACGCGCCGTGATCGATGCCGCGCACGCCATCGATGCCGGCGGCGATGCCTTCGTGCTTCAGGAGCGCGACCGCCTCGGCCGCGACTGCGGGCTCACCCGGCGCCGGATAGCGGATCTCGTAGAGCTCCTGCGGAAAGCCGCCGAAATCGTGGATCGTTTCCGGGTGCGCATTGCCCGTCAGCATCGGCACCGCCGTTTCCCAGTGCGCCGACACCATCAGCAGCGCGCGCGGCCGCGGCAGCTGCTTCGCGAGCTCCTGCCACGCCTCACCTGCAGCGCCGGATTCCACCGCGTGCATCGGCGAGCCGTGGGACAGGAAAAGTGTTGGCATGCGGACGTCCATCGTTACCTCCGTGAGAGCGGCGGCGCGTGAGGTGCCTCCTGGCGGTCCGCCACGCGACGCCCGTTCTTGCTTGTTTGCGGCTCAATCCTTCAGGAGACCCTCCTGGCGCAACGCGGCCTGCACCTTCGGGCGCGCGGCCACGCGGGCCATGAAGTCCTGCAGGCGCGGGAACGGCTTGAGACTCACGTCCAGCATGCCGGACCAGTTCACGACCGTGAAGAGATACGCATCCGCGATCGTGAAGCCATCGCCGGTGAGGTACGCATGCTTCGCGAGCTCATGCTCCACCATCGTGAAGCGCCTGGCGAGCCTTTCGCGCGCGGCGTCTTTCGTGGCGGCCGGCGCCTTGGCGTCCCACAGCGGCCCGAATCCCTTGTGGATCTCCGTGGCGATGAAGTTCAGCCACTCCATGAGCTGGTAGCGCGCGATCGTGCCGGCCTCGGGCGCGAGCGTGCCCGGGTTGCGGTCGGCGATGTACTGCAGCAGCACCGCCGCTTCCGTGAGCCTGGTGCCGTCGTCGAGCTGGAGCACGGGCACGTACCCCTTCGGGTGCACGTGGAAGAAGTCGGTGCCGTCCTCCACCGCGTGCTTCCCCAGGTCCACCTTGGCCAGGTGATAGGGAAGGCCGGCCTCGTTGAGTGCGATGTGCGGTGCCAGAGAACAGGCACCCGGTGCGTAGTAGAGCTTCATGCAGCCTCCTGAACATTGGGTTGGTGATGGATCGACCATGCCGCGGTCCGGAAAGTCCGCGCTGCAGGTGACGGCACCATGGTGATTCTTTCGACCGAATCGATAAATGGCCACAATGTTGACGGACTGTTGCGTGTGACGCAACAATATGCCGATGGATCGCCTCGCAGCCATGACGACATTCAGCCGGGTCGTGGAGATGGGCAGCTTTGCCCGCGCCGCGGAGCGGCTCGACATCTCGGTGTCCGCGGTGTCGCGCCAGGTCGCCGAGCTCGAGGCGCATCTCGATGCGCGCCTGCTCAACCGCACGACGCGGCGGCTGTCGCTGACGGAGGCCGGTCGCGCCTACCACGAGCGCTGCGTGCAGCTCCTCGCCGATCTCGAGGAGGCCGAGCAGTCGGCCCGCTCCGGCACCGCGGTGCCGCGGGGAACGCTGCGTCTCACATGCGCGATCAGCTTCGGCGCGCGCTATCTCGCACCGGTCGTCGCGGCCTTCATGGCGCGCTATCCCGAGCTGCGGCTCGACGTCGAGCTGTCCGATCGCGCGGTCGACCTCGTCGACGAGGGCTTCGATCTGGCGGTGCGCATCGGCGCCATCGGCAGCCAGAATCTGGTGGGGCGGCGCATCGGCGCATCGCGCCTCGTCTGCTGTGCCGCGCCGTCCTATCTCGAACGCCACGGACGTCCGGCGTCGCCGGAAGACCTCGCGCGGCACGTGTGCCTGACGTACGAATACTCGAGCTCGCGCAATGTCTGGCGCTTCATGCAGGGCGATGGCAGCGAGACGACGGCGCGCATCAGCGGTCCGCTGCACGCGAACAACGGCCGGTTCCTCGAAGCGATGGCGGTGGCCGGCCTCGGGATCATCTACGAGCCCGATTTCATCGTCGGCCCGGACCTGCGCGCCGGGCGGCTCGAACGGCTGCTCCAGGCGCACGAGCTGCCGCCCGCCGCGATCTACGTGGTGTACCCGAGCCGGCGCCACCTGTCGGCGAAGGTGCGGGCGTTCGCGGACTTCGTCGCGGAGAGCTTTGCCACGCAGCCGTGGACGCTGGACGCGCGGCGCCCGAGAGCGGTGGCCGCGCGATAGCTGCGGAACCTGTGGTGCAGACGCGGGTCACTGCTGTGCCCCTCGCCCATCACCTATAACGCACACACGACGATGTCGCCCTCCCCGCAGGTCCCTTCACCACGAGGCGCGCGCCGCTGGCGTCCCCGCACGTCTCGCCTGCTCGCCGCCGTCGTCGCCGGCGCCGTGCTCGCGAGCGGCTGCGTCATGCTCGAAACCAAGGAGCGCGAGCTCACGTGGCGCCCCATCCGCACCGCTGCGGCGTGGTACAGCGGATTGCCCACCGGCGTGCAGGACCTCTACCTGCCCGTGCGTGCCGCGACCGATGCCCCGCGGATCCACGCCTGGTGGTGGCCCGCGGAGCATGCCGGCGCGCCCGCGGTCCTGTACCTGCATGGCGCGCGCTGGAATCTCACCGGTCAGCTGCGCCGCATCCAGCAGCTGCACGACTTCGGCTTTTCGGTGTTCGCGATCGACTATCGCGGCTTCGGCAAGAGCGACGGCGACATGCCGTCGGAAACCACCGCCTACGAGGACGCGCAGGCTGCCTGGTCGTGGCTCGCGCAGCACCAGCCGGATGCCGCTAAGCGCTTCATCTATGGCCACTCGCTCGGCGGAGCCGTGGCGGTGGATCTCGCTGCCCATCTCGCGGCCGCACCCGACGGCGCGGGCGGGCTCATCGTCGAGTCGTCGTTCACCTCGCTCGGGGATGTCGCGGCGGCGATGAGCTACGAATGGCTGCCGGTGGGGCTCATCCTGGCGGACAAGTTCGATTCGGTGTCGAAGATGGCGCAGGTGCGCATGCCGGTGCTGGTCGTGCATGGCGCGAGCGATACGTACGTGCCTGCGCGCCTCAGCAAGGCGCTGTTCGACGCTGCACCCGCGCCGAAGAAGCTGCTCCTCGTCGAGGGCGGCAGCCACAACAACAGCATGTGGATGGGCAACGGTGAGTACCGTGCGGCGCTGGCGGAGCTGTTCGGGCTCCACGCCGAGGCGGCAGGCCCGGACGCGACGGCGCCGAAAGCGGCATCGCGCCGCAGTGCGCGGCGCGGGTGAAGCAGTTTAGGGCAGCTGGATCTTGCCGCCACCCGGGAGCGGGCCGCCGCCGGTGAGCGCCGATGCGGCGCCGGCGGGTGGCACGATGAGCGACGACTGCGCCTGGCGACGCATCTCCTGCAGCTCGCGCACGGCGCGCTCGATCCCGGCCTTGGCGGCTTCGCCGTAACCCTCGACCGCTTCCGCCAGGTTGTTCGCCTCGATCTCGAAGCTCACCGGCAGCGGGCCCATGTTGGTCATGATCTGTGCCTCGCCGAGATAGAGCGTCGGCCGGGCGGTGTCGGTCTTGCCGTCAGTGGTGACAGGCACCATCACCCGCAGCGTGGCGGCCGTGCGGTCCGTGTAGATCTCCTCGCGATACAGGGAGGCGGCGTCCATGCCGGCGTCGGGCATGCGCTGGTTCGGTCGGTCGGCCATGATGGAAGCTCCTTGGTCCCGGTACTGGAAACGTCGATGTTAGCAAACCGGCCTACGCTTCCGCGCTGATCGCAGCGCTCGCAGGAGTTCCCGGCGCTTACCGCCGGCGCAAGGCGGACGTACGGGCGTTCCATCCGGCGGTCCAGAGCATTGGCGCGCCGGGGCCCCTACGGTACATTCAGCGGCTCACCCGCCAAGGAGGATGCGCATGCTTCGCAACGTGCTTCGACCCCTCGCCATGCTCGCGCTCGCGTGTGCCGCCTTCGGCACGCTCGCGCAGGATTACCCGAACAAGCCGGTGCGGATCATCGTGCCCTTCGCTGCGGGCGGGCCAGCGGACATCTACGCGCGCTTCCTGGGGCAGAAGCTGCAGGAGGCGATGGGGCAGCCCTTCGTGGTCGACGATCGTCCCGGCGCGGGCTCGATCATCGGCACCGACGCCGTGGCGAAGAGTCCGCCCGATGGCTACACGCTGCTCATGATGTCGAACACGCACACGGTCAACGAGTCGCTGGTGACGAACAAGCCGTTCGCGCTGATGCGCGATTTCGTGCCGGTCGCGCCGGTCAATTATGCCGACCTCGTACTGGTGGTGCATCCGTCGGTGCCGGCGAGCAACCTCGCCGAGCTCATCAAGCTCGCGAAGTCGCAGCCGGGGAAGCTCAACTACGCCTCGTCGGGCACCGGGACGCCGTACCACATGGCTGGCGAGCTCTTCAAGGCGATGGCCGGCGTCGATATCCTCCATATCCCGTACAAGGGCAGCTCGCAGGCGCGCACCGACGTGCTCGGCGGCCAGGTGATGATGATGTTCGACGCGGTGCCCACCATGGCCGATCACGTCAAGACGGGCAAGGTGCGCGCGTTCGGCACCAGCGGCAAGGCGCGCTCCGCGGTGATGCCCAACGTACCGACGATCGCCGAGGCCGGCGTGCCGGGATACGAAGCCACGATCTGGCTCGGCATCATGGCGCCGAAAGGAACGCCCGCGCCGATCGTGCAGAAGCTCAATGCCGAGATCAACAAGGTGCTGGCGCGCGCCGACGTGCGCGACGAATGGGCGAAGCAGGGCGTCACGCCGATCGTGATGAAGACCGACGAGTTCGGCCACTATCTCGATCAGGACATCGCCAAGTGGGAACGCATCGTGAAGATCTCCGGAGCGAAGCCCGACCAGTGATCGCCTCGTTCGCGCTGACGGTCAACGGCACGCCGCGCACGATCGAGGCCGACGGCGAGACGCCGCTCCTCGACGTGCTGCGCAACGCGCTCGAGCTCAAGGGCTCGCGCTTCGGCTGCGGGCTCGATCAGTGCGGCTCCTGCAACGTGCTGCTCGACGGCCGGGCCGTCGCCGCGTGCAGCACGCCCCTCTGGGCCGCCGCAGGCAAGGACGTGACGACCATCGAGGGCCTCGGCACTCCGGCCGCACCGCACCCGCTGCAGCAGGCGTTCCTCGTCGAGCAGGCCGCGCAATGCGGGTACTGCACCTCGGGCATGATCGTGAGCGCGGCTGCGTTGCTGCAGCAGAATCCATCGCCTACGAAGGCGCAGATCGTCGCGGCGCTCGATCGCAACCTGTGCCGGTGCGGCTCGCACAACCGCATCGTGCGCGCGGTGCAGCGCGCGGCCGGCATGACGTCCGACGCGCGGCCGGCCTCGCCGGCGCCGAAATGAATCTCGCATTCCGTCTCGCGGACGGCGCAGACGACGGCGCGATGAGGCTGCCGGGAAGCCTCCACGTGAATCGCCGCCTGGCGCAGTGGCTGCGCTTCCGACGCGAGGGTTTCGTGGAGGTGCGCTCGGGCAAGGTCGAGCTCGGGCAGGGCATCGCGACCGCGCTGGCGCAGATCGTCGCCGACGAGCTCGATGTGACGCTCGCACAGGTGCGCATCGTGCCGGCGACGACGGGCGCGAGTCCCGACGAAGCCATCACGTCGGGCAGCCTTTCGGTGCAGGAGTCCGGGCTCGCATTGCGCCACGCCTGCGCCGAGGCGCGCGCGATCTGCCTGCAGTCCGTTGCATCGCGCGTCGGCGTTCCGGTGTCGACGTTGACGGTGGAGGCCGGTGTCATCGCTGGTGACGGCAAGCCTCTCGGCGACTACTGGACGCTCGCCGACGATACGCTGCTCGATCGCGAGGCAACGGGCGCGGTGCCGACGAAACCGGCACGGGACCTGCGTGTCATCGGGCGTCCGGTGCCGCGCCTCGATCTGCCCGACAAGGTGTTCGGCGCACCGCGCTTCATTCACGACCTCGCCTTCGCCGACATGCTGCACGGACGCATGCTGCGGCCGCCGGCGCCCGGTGCCGTGCTGGAGGCGCTGGACGACGCCGCGGTGCAGGCGTTGCCGGACGTCGTGCGCGTGGTGCGCGACGGCACGTTCGTCGGCGTGCTCGCCACCACGGAGCGCGACGCGTCCCGTGCGGCCGAGCAGCTTGCCGCGGGCGCGCAGTGGCGCAACGACGTCGCCTTGCCCGATGCGCGCGACCTCGGCACGTGGCTGCGGAAGCAGCCGGCGGAGACGAGTGTCGTCGCGGCGAAGCCCGCGCCGGTGCCGGTCGAGGTCGCGCGCACCGTTCGCGCGAGCTTCGACAAGCCGTATCTCGCGCATGCGTCGATCGGCCCGTCGTGCGCGATCGCCCGCTGGGACGACGACGCGCTCGAGGTGTGGTCGCACAGCCAGGGCATCTACAACCTGCGCCGCGATCTCGCGCTCGCGCTGCGCATCGCCGACGACCACGTGATCGTGCACCACGTCGAAGGATCGGGCTGTTACGGGCACAACGCTGCGGACGATGTCGCGTTCGATGCAGCGCGCCTGGCGCGCGCGGCGGAAGGACGTCCGGTGCGCGTGCAGTGGTCGCGTGCCGACGAGCTGTCCTGGGCACCGTTCGGGCCGGCGATGCACGTCGAGCTCGAGGCCGACCTCGACGCGGACAACGCGATCGTCGGCTGGCGCCACGAGACGTGGAGCAACGGCCACAGCACGCGGCCCGGCCGCGCAAAGTCGCCGGGACTGCTCGGCAGCTGGCATCTGGAGGAGCCGTTCGAGCGCCTGATCGCCATCAACGCGCCGCTCGCGGCCGGCGGCGGCGCGGAGCGCAACAGCGTGCCGTGCTACGACTTTCCGGCCTGGGACATCGTCAAGCACCGCGTGCTGGAGATGCCGATCCGCACGTCGGCGCTGCGCTCGCTCGGCGCATTCGCGAACGTATTCGCGATCGAGTCGTTCATGGACGAGCTCGCCGCGATCGCGCAGTCCGATCCGGTGACGTTCCGGTTGCGACATCTTTCCGATCCGCGCGGCCGCGCGGTCATCGAGCGCGCGGTGCGGCGCGCGCAGTGGACGCAGTGGCGTCCACGCGAGGGTACGGGGCACGGCATCGGCTACGCACGCTACAAGCACACCAGCGCCTACTGCGCGGTCGTGGCGGAGGTCGAGGCTGGACGCCGAGATCCGCGTGCGCCGTCTGGTGATCGCGGCCGATGTCGGGCAGGTGATCAACCCGGACGGCGTCGCGAACCAGATCGAGGGCGGCGCCATCCAGGCGGCGAGCTGGTGCATCCGGGAAGCCGTGCGGTTCGATCGCGAGCGCATAACGAGCCGCGACTGGGAGAGCTACCCGATCTTGCGCTTTTCCGACGTGCCCGAGGTCGAGGTGGAGATCATCGATCATCCCGAGCTGCCGTCCGTTGGCGCCGGTGAGGCGTCGATGGGTCCCGCGGCAGGCGCGATCGCCAACGCCGTCGCCGATGCATTGGGATTGCGCGTGCGTGTGTTGCCGTTCACGGCGGACCGCATACGCGCCGCGATCGACGCGATGTCGGGCTGATGGCGTCAGGCTGAAGCCTGACCTACAGTGCTCGCCGCGCATCACCGATGGCAACACTCACCCTGTAGACCAGGCTTCAGCCGCGCAACACCGATGCCCCAATCGACCCTGTAGACGAGGCTTCAGCCGCGCATCACCGATGGCAACACTTACCCTGTAGACCAGGCTTCAGCCTGGGATCAACCATGACCACACTCAGCATCATCAGCGCCGGCGCCGCGAAGGGTCTCGTCGGTACGCTCGCACCGCGCTTCGAGCAGGCGCACGGCATCGCACTGCGCGGCCAGTTCGGCGCCGTGGGCGCGATGAAGGAAGCCTTGCTCGCCGGCAATCCGTGCGACGTGCTGATCCTCACGCAGAAGATGCTCGAGGAGCTCGCGCGTGAAGGGCACGTGGACGGCGCAACCATCCGCCCGCTCGGGCGCGTGTACACGGGCATCGCCGTTTGCGAGGGCGCAGTCCTGCCGGACGTGCGCGACGAGGCCGCGCTGCGCGCGAGTCTCCTGCAGGCGAGCGCGATCTACTTCCCCGATCCGCAGCGGGCGACCGCCGGCATCCACTTCGCGCAGGTGCTGGATCGCCTCGGCGTGCGCGGGGATGTCGAGCAGCGGCTGCACCCGTATCCGAACGGCGCCACCGCGATGGCCGAGATGGCCCGCGCGCGGGACGTGCGCGCCATCGGCTGCACGCAGGCGACGGAAATCCTCTACACGCCGGGTGTGACGCTGGTCGCGTTGCTGCCGAAGGCGTTCGAGCTTTCGACGGTGTACTCGGCGTCCGTCGTGAACGGTGCGAGCGATGCAACCGTCGCCGCGCGTTTCATCGAGATGCTCGCCGGGGCGGACAACGCAGCGTTGCGCACGGCCGGCGGTTTCGAGCCGGCCTGAGATCAGGGCTTGGGCGTCGCCGGGGCAGGTGCGGACGCGGCGCCTGGCGCAGCGGGCCCGGCGAACCAGCGTCCCTGCACGTAGGCACCGGCGAAGAGCCCGGCGAGCGCGAGCAGCAGCGGCCAGTTGCCCGTGCCGAGTCCGGCGATCGCCGGACCGGGGCATACACCGCACATCCCCCAACCCACGCCGAAGATGGCCGCCCCGCCGATGGTGCGGGCATCGAGCACGGAGGCATGTACGCCGAAGCGCGCCGCGAAGAGCGGCTTCGACATCAAGCGCGGCGCGAATTGATACGCGAGCAGCGTGACGAGGACCGCGGCGCCTAGCACCAGCATCATCCCGAAGTCCTCCCAGCGCAGGAACGCGAGCACGACCTCGGGGCGGGTCATCGTGGCGAGTGCGAGTCCCGCGCCGAAGAGCGCGCCGGACACGAGGGCGAAGGCGAGCGATCTGCGATCCATGGCGTCTCTCCTCAGCCGCCGCCGATGGCGCGGACGAAGTGCGCGGTCACCATGCCGGTGGCGAGGAACGTCAGCACCGCGAGGAGCGACGGCCATTGCAGCGATCCGAGACCGCAGACGCCATGGCCGGACGTGCAGCCATTCGAGAGGCGCGCACCGAACCCTGCGATGAACCCGCCCAGCAGCAGTTGCCACCACGTCACGTGCGTCACGAACGGTGTTGCACCGGATGCGAGCGTGAATACGGCCGCGCCGAGCAGGAGTCCGATCGAATACGCCATGCGCCACGCGCGCGAGCTCAGGAAACGCTCCTGCTGGAAGAACGGCCCCTTCGCGAAGAACGACCACGTCGCGCTGAAGAACGTGCTCACGCCGCCGACGAGTCCGGTCGTGACGAAGAGCAGGGCGACGCCGGCCCCGATGAGCGCGCCGCCCAGCGCGTAGTGCGCGACGCCGTTGGGGAACAATGATTCGACATTCACTGCGTGGGCTCCTTCGAGAACCGGGATTCAGGCGGAGTCATAGGTCGTCACGAGTTTGGGGTCTGACTGCGTTCTCGAGCCCGACGCTGCCGCATCACCCGCAACCGCGCACAACCGCGTCGGCAGGTTTGTGGGTCAGGCTTCAGCCTGACCGCGTTGTCGGTGGCGACGTTGTCGCCTCGTCTGCAATCGCTGCAACGGCGTCGGCAGACTGGGTCAGGCTTCAGCCTGACGGCCCGATCACATCGCAGCGAACGTCTCTGCCATCTGACGGCGCATGCCGGCATCCGGCAGCGGTCCGCGCAACGCGGCCATGTTCTCGACCATGTGCGCGGGATTCGATGTGGCCGGAATCGCGCACGTTACCGCCGGGTGCGAGACGACGAACTTCAGGAAGAACTGCGACCACGCGCTGCACTCCGATGTCGCGCGCATAGTCGGGCAGGGCCTTGCCCCGCACCGCACGGAACAGCGCGCCGCCGTCGAATGGACGGTTGATGATCACGCCCAGCCGGCGCTCCGCGGCAAGCGGCAGCAGGCGTCGCTCGACCGAGCGGTCCGCGAGATTGTAGGTGAACTGCACGAAGTCGAAGGGCTCGCGAGCCATCACGCGCTCCATGGCGTCGTGCCGCGCGCCGTGCGACGTCGTGATCCCGATGTAGCGCACCTTGCCTGCAGCCTTCATCGCCTGCAGCGTCTCGAGATGGGTCTGCCAGTCGAGCATGTTGTGGATCTGTATGAGATCGAAGCGCGGCACGTCCCAGAGCTGGCGCGAGCGCTCCATGCTGGATATGCCGAGCGCCCGGCCCGGCGTCCAGACCTTGGTCGCAGAGAACAACGGACCGTTCCTGCGCACCTGCGGCAGCAGTTCGCCGACGACGGACTCGGCAGAGCCATACATCGGCGACGAATCGATCAGCGCGCCGCCGCCATCGAAGAATGCCTGCAGCACCGGCAGCAGGTTCTGCCGCGCCGCGGGAATCGGGCCGGCATCGAAGGTGATCCAGGTGCCCATGCCGATGACCGGCAGCATCTCGCGCGCTTGCGGGAACGGCGCGCAGCAGGACGCCCTGCGGCTGTCCGATGGATCGACCGGCGAGCGTTGCGGCAGTCACGGCGAGCCCTGCGCGAAGAACGCGCCGGCGGCTCCATGCGCGCGACGGGTCGCCCCGGAGCGCGAATACCGGAGCGCATGTCGCCAAGGTCGTCCAGTGTGCACGATGCAGGCATGGCCGCTTTCTCGTGGCGGAAAGCCATTTTGACCGATTCGCGCGACGGTTGTTGCATGGGAAGTGCGGCGCAGGGCAGGCGCGATAGAATGGGTCGTCACCCGCGAGGGACCACGTCCATGTCCTATCAATCCATACTCGTCCACGTCGACGATGGCGAACGTGTCGTCGTGCGGCTCGGCGCCGCGGCACGCCTGGCGCGAAGCTTCGACGCCGAGCTCATCGGCGCTTACGTCGTGCCGATGGCGCCGCTCGCGCCATCCGTCTCCGCCATCCTGCCCGACAGCATGGTGCGCGAACGCATGCGCGAGATGGGCGACGCGCAGAGTGCGGCCGAGGCACTCTTCCGTGCCGCGGCGGCACGCGCGCGTGTGGCAGCGGTCGAGTGGCGGGCGCCCGCGGGCGAGGCCGTCGCGACTCTCGTCGATCATGCGCGCTGCACCGATCTCGTGATCGTGGGTCAGCGCGACCCCGAGGACGACCAGGCGGACTTCGCAGGCGACGTGGTCAACGCGCTGGTGCTGCAGTCAGGTCGACCGGTGCTCGCGATCCCCTACGCCGGCGCGCCGACGACGCTCGGCGCAACCGTGCTCGCGACGTGGAACGGCACGCGCGAATCGGCACGCGCCGTCGCGGACGCGATGCCGCTCCTGGCGCGCGCCGAGAAGGTCTACGTGCTCACGATTTTCGACAGGGGCGATCGCGCGGTGGCCGAAGGTCACGCGGAGCAGCGGCTCACGACGTGGCTGCGCTATCACGGCATCGACGCGCTGCCGCGGCATTATCACGTCCCCGACGTCGACATCGGCGAGCTCATCCTGTCGCAGACCTCCGATCTCGGCGTCGACCTCGTGGTGATGGGCGGTTACAGCCACTCGCGCCTGCAGCAGCTCGTGCTCGGCGGCGTCACGCGGCACGTGCTCGACACGATGACCGTGCCGGTGCTGATGTCGCATTGATTGCGCCACCGGAGATCCTGTGGGTCGGGTTCAGCCCGACCCTTCTGCTGCTGTTCGGCTGAAGCCGAACCTACAGGAAGCGCGAATAACCTGACAGGAAGCCGCGAATAACCTGACGATGCGCTGTGGGTCCGCATTCAACATAATGGTTCTGCTGCTGTTCGGCTGAAGCCGAACCCACCGGAATGCGAGCCTGACGATGCGCTGTAGGTCAGGCTTCAGCCTGACATGCGACTGCCGATCCCGCGGCTACGTTCCCGCCACGAACGGATTCATTCGCCGTTCCGCCCCGAACGTGCTCTCCGGCCCGTGGCCCGGGATGAACACGGTATCGTCGCCCATCGGCCACAACCGCCCGGTGATGCTCTCGATCAGAGTGTCGTGATTGCCGCCCGGGAAATCGGTGCGTCCGATGGAGCCATTGAACAGCACGTCGCCGACGAACGCCCGCTTCGCTTCCGGGTTGTGAAAGACGACGTGCCCCGGCGTGTGGCCGGGGCAATGCCGCACGTCGAAGCGCACGTTGCCCACGTCGACCGCATCGCCGTCGGCGAGCCAGCGCTCGGGCACGAACGGACGCGCGCCGGCGAGGCCGAACATCTGGCCCTGGCGCGTCATGCCGTCGATCCAGAACTTGTCGCCCGGATGCGGACCGATGATCGGCACGCCGTAATGCTTCGCGACCTCGTCGGCGAATCCGGCGTGATCGATGTGCGCATGGGTGAGCAGCACCTTCTCGATCGTCACGCAGTTGGCCTCCGCAGCACGGTACAGCCGCTCGGCGTCGCCGCCGGGATCGACGAAGGCGCCGCGCATGGTCTCGTCGCACCAGACGAGCGAGCAGTTCTGCTGGAAGGCCGTTACGGGAACGATCAGGTAGCGCAGCATCGAGAGTTCCCGGCCCGGGGCCAGTTCGCATTTGCGGACATGATGTGAACCGTCGTTAGCCCTGCAACAGGCGCTGGCCGTGCTCGCGCGTGGCGTGGAAGCCGACCTTGGGCCACCGCTCCACCGTGACCTGCAGGTTGTACTTGTTGGTGGCGAGAAACACCGGGTTGCCGTCGACGTCGGTGGCGAGCGAGGCGGCCTGCTCGCGCTCGAAGGTGCGTCGCGTGCCGTCGTCCGGGAACGTGAGCCAGCGTGCAGTGGAGATCGTCGCCGGATCGTAGATCGCATCGACCTTGTATTCGCGCGCCAGGCGATCCGCCACCACCTCGAACTGCAGCTGTCCGACGGCACCGAGCAGCAGCGTGTTGCCCTGCATCGTCTCGAATACCTGGATGGCGCCTTCCTCGCCCAGCTCCTGCAGGCCCTTCTGCAGCTGCTTCGACTTGAACGGATCGCGCGGACGAGCGACCCGGAAGAGCTCCGGCGCGAAGTAGGGAATGCCCTTGTACGCGAGCGCCTCGCCCTCGGTCAGCGTGTCGCCGATCTGCAATTGCCCGTGGTTGTGGATGCCGATGATGTCGCCCGCGACGGCGTCTTCCATCGCCACGCGCTCGTTCGCCATGAACGTGAGCGCATTGGCGAGCTTCATCTCGCGGCCGGCGCGCAGGTGACGCACCTTCATCGCCGGCGTGTAGCGCCCGGAGCACACGCGAAAGAACGCGATGCGGTCGCGGTGCTTGGGATCCATGTTCGCCTGGATCTTGAACACGAAGCCGGAGAAGGGCGCTTCCGCCGGGTGCACCGCCCGCGTGGTGCCGTCGCGCGGCTGCGGCGGCGGCGCCCACTCGACGAGCGCCTGCAGTACTTCCTGCACGCCGAAGTTGTTGATGCCCGAGCCGAAGAAGACCGGCGTCTGGCGGCCGGCGAGGAATTCGTCCAGGTCGAACGGGTAGCTGGCGCCGCGGATAAGCTCGACGTCGCGACGCACCGCGGGCATCTCGTCGGGAAAGAGATCGTCGAGACGCGCATTGCCGAGACCCTCGATGCGCTCTGTCTCGTCGGATCGACGCTCCTCGCCCGGAGTGAAGCGGATGAGCCGGTCGTGGATCAGGTCGAACACGCCACGGAAATGCTTGCCCATGCCGATCGGCCACGTCACCGGAGCGCAGTCGATCTTCAGCACCGCCTCGATCTCCTCGAGGAGAGCGACGGGCTCGCGCACCTCGCGGTCCATCTTGTTCACGAACGTGATGATCGGCGTGGACCGCAGCCGGCAGACGTTGAGCAGCTTGATCGTCTGCTCCTCCACGCCCTTGGCGGCATCGATGACCATGACTGCGGCATCGACCGCCGTCAGGACCCGGTAGGTGTCCTCCGAGAAGTCCTGGTGGCCCGGCGTGTCGAGCAGGTTGACGGTGTGCCCGGCATAGTCGAACTGCATGACCGAGCTCGTGACGGAGATGCCGCGCTGCTTCTCGACCTCCATCCAGTCCGACGTGGCGTGGCGCGCGCTCTTGCGCGCCTTCACCGTGCCGGCGAGCTGGATCGCGCCGCCGAAGAGCAGCAGCTTTTCGGTGAGCGTGGTCTTGCCGGCGTCCGGGTGCGAGATGATCGCGAAGGTCCGGCGCCGGGCAACGTCGCGCAGCAGATCGGCGGGATAGGGTGGCGCGTTCATGGTGTGGGCGCGAGAGAAGGTGAGGTCGCGCGCCGGAAAACAAAAGCCGCCGGCCGGGATCGCCGGGCGGCGGAGCCGCGATTATACGCCTGCCGCCTGCCGCCGCGGCCGGTCGTGCCCCCCGGGCGCCACTGCGCGGGCGCAACGGACGCGACGCGCCATGGTCTCAGCAAGCGCCCCGACGGAGGTTCCATGAAATTCATGCCCTGCCTGCTGTTCGTCCTTGCGCTCCGGCGGACGTCGTCCAAGCGGAAGAGATCGGCTGTACCTCGACGACGTTCCGGATCCTCGGCGCCAACGACAAGATCTGCGTGTCCGCCTTCGATGACCCGAAGGTCCCGGGCGTCGCCTGCCACGTGAGCCAGGCGCGCACCGGCGGCATCAAGGGTCCGCTCGGACTGGCAGAGGATCCCTCGCGCTTCGCGATCGCGTGCCGCCAGGTCGGCCCGATCGCCCTGCCGGAAAAGCTTTCCCGGGACGAGGAGGTGTTCAGCGAGAGCACGTCGCTGCTCTTCAAGGAAACCAAGGTGATCCGCATGTACGACGAGAAGCGGCGCACCCTCGTCTACCTGGCGATCAGCAAGCGGGTGGTCGAGGGCTCGCCGATGAATGCGATCTCGACGGTGCCGGTGATGCCGTGGCAGGGGCGTTGATCGCGATCGGATGAGGCGTGGCCACCGCACGATGCGTCGAGCTGCAGCCGGAGGTGCGGAATCCGGGGGGGGCGGGTTCAGCCGGCCCCTACTTGTTCTCCTGATCCATCAGCGACGGCGTGATGCGCGCGTGCGCGAGGTATTCGCGCAGGTGCTGGATGTCCTGTCGCCCGAGGGTGTTCCCATGGTGCGGGCGATGCAGGATGCCTTCGTGATGGTTGAGCTTCACCCGGATACGGGCTCCCGAGAGCGACTCGATCTCCGCGCCGAGATGGCCGAGGAGCGACTCCACCTCGCGCCAGTGGATGTTCGCGCTGATCGGATCGTGAAAGATCGTGCGCACCAGGTTGTCGTGCTTGTGGCTCATCGCGGCCTCCGTGCCTGCCTGGCGCCAGCATAATCCTCTCCGCCCGCGCCGGCTTGCGCTGGCGCAAACGCTCCCCGCGGCGCACCGCCGCGTAACATGGCACCTGTTGGATCGTCCTCGCTGCTCGCCCCCGATGCGCCTCATCGCCCATCTCGACATGGATGCGTTCTACGCCTCCGTCGAATTGCTGCGTTATCCCGAATTGCGCGGCAAGCCGGTCGTGATCGGCGGCGGCAGGCGACACCAGCCGGACGAGACCGTGGACCCGGCGACGGGCGCGGTGGTACGGCAGTTCCACACCCTGCGCGGCTATGTCGGACGCGGCGTCATCACCACCGCGACCTACGAGGCCCGCGCGCTGGGGTTGCACTCGGCACAGCCGATGATGCGCGCGGCGGCGCTTGCTCCGGACGCCATCCTGCTCCCCGTCGATTTCGACCAGTACCGCCGGTATTCGCGCCTCTTCAAGGCGGCCGTCGCCGCGATCGCGCCGACGATCGAAGACCGCGGGATCGACGAGATCTACATCGACCTCACGGATGTCGTGCAGCGATCGGGCGTGTGCGAGCCCGGAGGCGCCGGCGACATGCTCGCCGCTGCCCGCGCGCTCGCACAGCAACTCAAGGATGCGGTGCGCGGTGCTACCGGCCTCAGCTGCTCCATCGCGGTGGCGCCGAACAAGCTGCTGGCGAAGATCGCCTCCGAGCTCGACAAGCCCGACGGCCTGACGATGATCACGGCCGCCGACGTGCCGTTGCGCATCTGGCCGCTGCCCGCCCGCAAGATCAACGGCATCGGACCGAAGTCGAGCGCGAGGCTGCACGACCTCGGCATCGATACCATCGGCCAGCTCGCCGCCGCAGACCCCCAGTGGCTGCTCGAGAAGTTCGGACGCAACTACGGTGCCTGGCTGCACGACGCCGCGCACGGGCGCGACGAGCGCGAAGTGGTCACGCACTCGGAGCCGAAGTCGATCAGCCGGGAGCTCACGTTCGAACGCGACCTGCACGCCCAGCGCGACCGCGCCGAGCTGTCGCAGATCTTCACGGACCTTTGCGCCGGCGTGAGCGACGACCTGCGGCGCAAGGGCTACGTCGGCAAGACCATCGGCCTCAAGCTGCGCTACGACAATTTCCGCACCGTGACGCGCGACCGGACCATCGAGTTGCCCACGGCCGATCCCCAGCTCATCCGCCGCGTCGCCGGCGAGTGCCTCAAGCGGGTGCCGCTCGAGCGCCGCATCCGCCTGCTCGGCGTGCGCGTCGGCGCGCTGGTACCCGAGGGAACGGCCGCCGCCACGTGCGTCGTTGCGCTCCCGCCGGAGCCGTCGCTGTTCGATGCGTGACGCCGCCGTGGGTCTGCGCCGCGCAAAGTCAGCGTTTGTCCGACACGCGATCGCTCCCGGGCAGAGGGATCGAACTGCGTTGCCCCGGTTCTAACCACAGTCGGAAGCGGGGACGGCACGCGTGGTTGAAGCAACCCATGAGCGCCCCCATTTAACGGATGCAAGGTGGTCACGAAAGGGATGCGATCATGAAGAAAGCACTTGCACTGGGCGCAATGGCCCTCGCCTTGGCGGGTTGCGCCGGGACGTATTACGGCGACGGGTACGGTTATGGTCCGACGTATGACCCGTACTACTACGGCGGGTACGGCGGTTCCGGGTATTACTACTATGACAACGGTGGCCAGCGGCACTGGCACGATGGCGACCACCGCGGCGATGGTACGTGGGGACTACGACCGTGGCGACCGCGGCGATCGTCCGGGCCGCGACTGGAACCGGGGCGGCGAGAGCATCGGCAATCCGCGCTCGTTCCACGGCGAACCGGGCAATGAAGCCTCGACGACGGGCGGCGGTGGCGGCCACGGCGGCGGGTACAGCCAGCAGTAGTTCCTGAAGGTGCATCGCGGCGCCATACCGCGCCGCGTCGCCAGCGAAGGGTCGGCCATGCCGGCCCTTTGTTATTTCCGCACCGATTTCCGGCGCTTCCGTCCTGCCGCGCCCTTCATCGCAGGTTTGGCCGGCCCGTCCGGTTCGGCCTGCGCGATCTCGCGCACGATCCAATCGCGAAAGGCGCTCAGCTTGGGCGAATTCGCGAACGCGGGCGGGTAGACGAGATAGAACCTGCGATTCGACGGCACGCTGATCGAAAAAGGCTGCACGAGCGTGCCGTTCTCGAGGTCCATGCCCGCGAGTGAGCTCCGCCCGAGCGCGATGCCCTGGGCTTCGGCAGCCGCCTGGAGCATGTGTGCCGAATCGTTGAATATCGGCCCGCGCGAGGGCTCCGGCCAGTCGAGTCCCGCCGCCTGGAACCACGGCTGCCAGAATTCGTCGTCCGACCGCAGCAGCGTATAGCGCGCGAGATCTTCCGGCCGCTTCGGTACGCCGCCGGCGATGCGTGGGCTGCACACCGGGAAGAACGCATCGTCCATCAGGTATTCGGCCGTCAAGCCGGGCCACATGCCCGATCCGTAACGCACCGCGACATCGACGTCGTCGCGCCGGAAATCGACCAGTCCCATTGCCGCCCGCACGTCGAGATCGATGTCGGGATGCTCGTTCATGAACTTGCGCATGCGCGGGAGCAGCCAGCGCGCGGCGAACGACGGTATGACGCTGACGGTGAGCTGGCGCGGATTCGTGCGCTCGGTCATCTCGCGCACGGCGGCGGAGATCTCCGCGAGCGCGCCGCGAATGCGCATGGCGAAGCGCTCGCCTTCGTCGGTGAGACGGATGCCGCGTCCCGCGCGCTCGACGAGGCGCACGCCGAGATCCTCCTCGAGTGACTTGATCTGGTGGCTGATCGCCCCGTGGGTGAGATGCAGCGATTCCGCTGCGCGCGTGAGACTGCCCGTGCGCGCCGCGGCTTCGAACGCGCGCAAGGCCTGCATCTGCGGGATCCGGGCGGCCATGGCTATATGTGAATGCGGTTCACAATTCAGTCAAAAACAATTCGATTGTCGCTCCTCGATCTCTCTCATAGACTGCCTCCACTGCAGCAAACAACGACGGAGGCGAACATGAGA
Organism: uncultured beta proteobacterium; assembly: GCA_963734575.1. Lineage (GTDB taxonomy): Bacteria > Pseudomonadota > Gammaproteobacteria > Burkholderiales > Casimicrobiaceae > CAIWHR01. Next base: position 74,467 of record CAVTHT010000019.1, read on the forward strand.
ATGGAATTGGCATTTGTACCCGCGACGACAGGGTTTGGCAAGGTGGCGGCCGCGGGGCCCGCCCGCGCCGACGCACGCGTCAAGGCGCGCATCCGCCGCGAGCTCGGCGAGCCGCACGTCGACGTGCTCTGGCGCCTCAGCACGCGTCCATGGGCGCGTGCCAGAAGCGCCATCGCGCGGCCGCTGGCGGCCCGCCTGCGCGAGTGGATCGAAGGCGCGGTCGTGGTCGCGAGCACGCTAGGGATGAGCGCCGTTGCGGTCATCTGCATCGCGCATCTGTGAACGCCGGTCGCTTGGCCGGAGAGCCGGACCTGCAGGATCTGCAACGCTTCGCGCCTTGCTGATCGCGCAGGTCCGGCTTTCCTCACGCCTTTTCTTCGCGCGTTGCATGTGGGTCGGGCTTCAGCCCGACTGTGCGCCAGCAATCGTGTGCTTGTGGGTCGGGCTTCAGCTCGACTGGGTGCCAGCAATGCATGCATGTAGCGTGGGTCGGGCTTCAGCCCGACTGGGCGCGTGCTATTTTCCGGGCTCGGCCGGGTGGCACTACCCGAGCCGCTTCATCGTTCCCGGACGGCATCGCAATGACGCGCGAGCACCCCGATTTCATCCGCTCCATCGCGGACCGGCTCTACACCGCCGTGCTCTCCGACGTGCTCGACGAGCTCGGCTACCGCCAGCAGGCGTTCCCCCCGTCGATCCGCCCGCTCGACGACGCGCTCGTCCTCGTGGGCTTCGCGCGTACCGGCCTGTACCGCGAGGTGCATCACGTCGCTGCCGGTGAGAATCCCTACGAGCTCGAGATCGCACTGGTCGACGACCTGCGCCCGAACGACGTCGTGGTGTTCGGCTGTGGCGGCTCCACGCGCATCGCTCCGTGGGGCGAGCTGCTGACCACTGCTTCGCGGGCGCGCGGCGCGGCGGGCTGCGTCACCGACGGGTTCGTGCGCGACGTGCGCGCGATCCGCAAGCTGGGCTTTCCGGTCTTCCATGGCGGTATCGCGCCGCTCGACTCCAAGGGCCGCGGCAAGGTGGCGGACATCGACGTGCCGATCGCGTGTGCCGGCGTCGCCGTCCACCCGGGCGACCTTGTCGTGGGCGACGCGGATGGGATCGTCGTCGTGCCGCCCGCCGTCGAGGACGAAGCGCTGGCACGTGCCTTCGCCAAGGTCACCGGCGAGGACCGCACGCGCGCGGAGCTCGAGCAGGGCGCGAAGCTCGCCGACGTCTTCGCGCGTTACAAGGTGCTGTGACGAGCCGGATGCGCGCCGGCGCGGTTCACCGCTGATGGCGGCGGTGTCGGGGCCGCATTGCCCGCTCACCGGCGCGGCATTCCGGTAGCTCCTTGGCTCCGTCCTGGATCTGGATCCCGCTGGTCCTTGCCGCGGCCGCGGCGCAGACGGTGCGCAATGCGGCGCAACGCAACCTGACCGCATCTGCAGGCACCCTCCCGGCGACGTTCGTCCGCTTCTTCTACGGCCTGCCGTTCGCGATCGTCGGCTTTGCGATCGCCCTCGTCGTCTCTGGCACCGGGGTGCCGGCCGTGACGCCAGCCTTCGTCGCCTGGGTGGCCCTCGGCTCGATCGCCCAGCTCGTGGCCACTGCATTCCTGCTGGCCGCCATGGAGCACCGCAGCTTCATCGTGGCGGTTGCGTACTCGAAGACGGAGCTGGTGCAGATCGTCGTCTATTCGATCGTGCTGCTGGGGGAGGCGGTCTCCCTGTTCACGATCGGGGCCATCCTGCTCGCGACGGCGGGCGTCCTGCTGCTGTCGGTGAAGCCCGCCGATGCCCGCGGCGACACGCTGCGGTCGTGGCTTTCGCCCGCAGCGTTCCTCGGGCTCGGGTCGGGAGCGTGCTTTGCGCTGTCCGCCGTCGGCTATCGCGGCGGGACGCTCTCGCTCGGCGCGATTCCGGCGTGGCTTGCCGGCACCTACGCCGTGGTGTGGGGCCAGGCGATGCAAAGCGTCCTGCTCGGCGGCTACCTGCTCGCGCGCGACCGGTCCGGCCTGCGCCAGGTCATGGTGCAGTGGCGCGTGTCGACGCTCGCCGGTCTGATGGGCGCGCTGGCGTCGATGGGCTGGCTCACCGCGTTTGCGATGCGCAGTGCGGCGGACGTGCGCACCGTCGGCCTGGCCGAAGTGCTTTACGGGTACGCCGTGTCGAGGCGCTTCTTCCGCGAGCCGGTGAGTGGGCGCGAACTCATCGGCATCGTGCTCATCGCCGCCGGCATCGTCGTCATCAGCATCACGCAGAGCTAGCGCGTCGGTCGCCACGCCGCGGGACTTGAAATATGTGACGCGCGACCTCAACCATTGAGAAGGAGCGCGAACGGGGGAGGCATCCCCGGATCGCGTATCCCGTGCGCAGCATCTTCGGCAATTGCATTCGTGAACTCGTCCCTGGCCGGGGCGCGTCTCCGGCCGCTACCGTGGACACGCACAGGAGGCAACCACATGGTCAACTACGATCAGTCGGGCAATCCCGTGGGCGGACGCCCGCAACCCGGCGTGGGGCAGCAGTCCGGCCAGACCGGCCGGCAGGGCGAATGGCAGGGCAACCAGTCGTCCGGGCAGCAATCACAATACGCAGGCAACTCCCCTTCGCAATACGGCCGCACGAGCGTTCCGCAACAACAGCAGGGCGCCGGCCGCGGCACGCAGCCGTATTCCCGCGGCATGAGCAATTACGGCGGCGACTTCTTTCCCGACCTCTACTCCGGGCTCGGCGGCGGACCTTTCCAGCTGATCAGCCGTTTGTCCGATGAGATGGATCGGCTCTTCGAAGGCTTCGGCATGGGCAGCATGGCCCCGCGGTCGGGGCAGCGCGGCATGACGCGACAGGAGGGCGGACAAGGGCTGCGGCAACTCTGGGCGCCGCACATCGAGGTCGTCGAGCGCGACGGCAAGCTGCTCATCCAGGCGGACCTGCCCGGCGTGCGCAAGGAAGACGTCTCCGTTCAGCTCGAGGACGACGCCATCGTCATCCAGGGACAGCGCCATCAGGAGAACACCCGCAACGAGCCGGGCTTCTATCACTCCGAGCGCAGTTACGGCAGCTTCTACCGCATCATTCCGCTGCCCGACGGCGCGAACGTGGACGATGCGCAGGCGAGCTTCCGTGACGGCGTGCTGCACATCGAGCTTCCCATGCAGCAGCGCCAGCGCGGACGCCGCCTCGAGATTCGCGACGAGGGCGAAGACCGGGGCCGGATCGGCGCGACGCAGGGCGCGGCGGCGATGCCGGAGTCGCAAGGCGCTGCCCATGCCACGCAGGGCGCCGGCAGCGGCACGACCACCGGCGGGACGCAGAAGCACACGCAGCCACCACCCACCATGGGGCAATCCGGCGGCGCGGCGAGTCCGGGAGGTCAGCAGCAGGCCGAGGGGGCTTCGGAGCGGCGCTAGCCGCGCCACCTCTCGGTTGAGCGGTCGTTGTATTGCAGGAGGGCGGGCCGGAGGTCCGCCCTTCGCATTTGGCTTCCGCTGTCATCGTCCGGCGACGCTCGCGCGTTACGACAGGTGGACAAGAGAGGAGGCCCCATGAAAAAGGCCCTTGCCATCGGTGCTCTCGCGTTGTCGGTGGGCGGCTGCGTCGCGGTGCCGGTCGACGACCCCTATTACGGATACGGCTATGGCTCGTCCTATCGCTACTACGATCCGTATTCGTATTCCTACCCCTATTCGTATCCCTATCCCTACTACGATCCCTATCCGTATTACGGCTACTACGGGTTCGGGTATTCGCCCTACTACTGGGGCGCGCCGTTCGTGCTCGGCGGCAGTTTCTTCTATGGCGGCCACAACGCCGGTCACGGTCATGGCGGGCATGGCGGACACAACTGGTCCGGTCGCGGCGGCGGGCATGGCAGCGCAGGCGGCATGGGTCGCGGCGGGGGTGGTGGCCGTGGCGGCGGCGGTGGCGGACGCCGCTGACGGCACCGGCTCCCCGAGCCTGGCTGCAGCAGCAAGCTGACCGCGATACGGGACACATCGCGCGAGGTGTCCCGTCCGGCGCGGGGTGCGGAACCCGTATGATCACGGGTTTTCCGCAGCCCCATTCCCGATGAATCCCAGGTACACGCGTCTCGTCGCGGCCCTCGCCGTGACGCTCGGTCCCATCGGCCTTTCAGGTCTCCCGACACCTGCGCACGCCGCGGACCTCCCGCCGGATCGAGCGAGCACAAGCATCGCTGCGTGCGCCGACTTCTATCAGCACGTCAACGGCGAATGGCTCGCCTCGACGCAGATCCCGCCCGATCGCGCGTCCTGGGGCTCGTTCAACGAGCTCGACAAGCGCACCAAGGCTGACCTGCGCGACATCCTCGACGCCGCCGCCCGCGATGCGTCGCTGCCGCCCGAGAGCGCGCAGCGCAAGGTCGCGGAGTTCTACCGCAGCGGCATGGACACTGCCGCCATCGACCGTGCGGGCGCCGAGCCCCTGCGCGCGGAGCTCGCCCGCATCGAGGCGATCCGCACGCCCCAGGACCTGATGGACGAGCTCGCGCGCCTGCATCGCCAGGACGTCAACGCCGGATTCGAGCTGACCTTCACGATCGACGCGCAGGACAGCACGCGCTATCTCGTCGAGCTCTATCAGGCCGGATTGGGGCTGCCCGACCGGGACTACTACTTCCGCCCGGATGCGAAATCGCAATCCCAGCGCGAGGCGTACGTGAAGCACGTCGCGCGCATGCTCGAGCTCCTTGGCGACGCACCGGAGACGGCCGCGAAGGAGGCCGCGACCGTGATGCGCCTCGAAACGCAACTCGCCCAGTCGTCGATGACCAACGAGCAACGGCGCGACCCCAAGGCCGTGCACAACAAGGTCGCCGTGGCGGACCTACCGCGACTTGCGAGCGGCGTGGACTGGGACCGCTACCTCGGGCGGATCGGCGTGGGTGACCGCAAGGAGATCAACCTCGCGCAACCGGAATTCTTCAAGACGCTTGCGAGCGCGGTGCAGACCGTTCCTGTCACCGACTGGAAGCCGTATCTGCGCTGGCACCTCGTCCATGCCACCGCGTCCAAGCTGTCGTCGCCGTTCGAGAACGAGGACTTCGCCTTCTACGGCACGCTCCTGACCGGCCGCAAGGAACTGCTGCCGCGCGACGAGCGTGTCGTCACCACCATCACCGGTCGCTTCGGCAACGCCCCGCTCGCCCTGGCGGCGGGCGAGGCGTATGTCGCGAAACGGTTCCCGCCCGAAGCGAAGGCACGGGCGCTGACGCTGGTCGAGAACATGAAGGCGGTCCTGCGCGAGCGCATCACGGAGCTCGACTGGATGACGGACACGACGCGCAAGGCGGCGTTGCAGAAGCTCGACGCGATGGCCATCAAGATCGGCTATCCCGACAAATGGCGCGACTACTCGGCGCTGAAGCTCGACAGCCCGTCGTACGCGGGCAAGTGGCTCGCGGCGAACGAATTCGACATGGATCGGCAGATCGCGCTGTCGAAGAAGCCGGTCGACCGCACGGAGTGGTTCACGTCGCCTCACACCGTCAATGCGTTCTACGCCTCCCAGGTGAACGCCATCGTGTTCCCGGCGGGCATCCTGCAGCCGCCCTTCTTCGATCCCGCGCGTGACGACGCCGCGAACTACGGCGGCATCGGCATGGTCATCGGCCACGAGATCACGCACGGCTTCGACGACAAGGGACGGCAGTTCGATGCCGATGGCAACCTGCACGACTGGTGGACCGCCGAGGACGCGGAGCGCTACCTCGGCCGCGCGAGCCTCGTCGCGAAGCAGTACGGCGATTACGTCGGCGTCGAGGGCCTGAAGGTCAACGGCAACCTGACACTTGGCGAGAACATCGCCGACATCGGCGGCCTCAAGATCGCGTACCTCGCGCTGCAGCGGGCGCTGAAGCAGCGGCCGCAGGGCATGGTCGACGGCCTCACGGCCGACCAGCGCTTCTTCACCTCGTTCGCGCAGGTGTGGCGAACGAAGATGAGGCCGGAGTTCGAGCGCCTGCTCATCAACACCGATCCGCATTCGCCGCCGCGCTTCCGCGTGCAGGGACCTCTCGCCAACATGCCCGAGTTCGCCGCGGCGTTCTCGTGCAAGGGCACGGACACGATGCTGCGCGCGGAGAGCGATCGCGCCGCGATCTGGTGACGGGTTTTCAGCCGTCAGCCCGATGAGGCGCTCGTGGGTCAGGCTTCAGCCTGACGAGCGGCCTGTGGCCCAGGCTTCGGCCCGACGAGCCACCTGTAGGTCAGGCTTCAGCCTGACTCGCGGTTGCATCCCGCGCCGCCGGTGGCAGAATGCTGCGGTGGACGGCCGCGACATCCAATTCGGGTTCGCCTATCTCAACGATGCGCAGGCCATCGCGCTGATGTCGCGCGATCTCGTCGAGGCGGGCCTCGGCTGGATTTATCGCAAGGAGCGCGTCGCGCGCCTGATCACCGACGGCGACACCATCGCGCTCGTTGCCCGCCATGGCCGGCAGCGCGTCGGCTTCGCACTGATGGATCTCGGTGAGCAGCGGGCGCACCTGATCCTGATGGCGGTCTACCCGGCATACCAGCGACGTGGCGTCGGCCATCGCATGGTCGAGTGGCTGGTCGAATCGGCCATCGTCGCGGGCGTCACCACCGTCAGCGTCGAGCTGCGCGCCGACAATCGGCCCGCGTACGCGCTCTATCGCAAGCTGGGCTTCGAAGAGACGTCGCGGCTCGCGGGTTACTACCGCGGGCGCGAGACCGCAGTGCGCATGATCCGCGTGCTCCGCACTCCCGGTTTCGCGGCACTGCCGTGGCGTCCGCCCACGCTCGACAAGCACTAGACACCCGTCGACGATGGCCGCGGCGCGTGCTCTTTACACCGTGCTGCGCGCGTCCTAGGATGGGCTTCCGCTGTCGGGGCCACGCCGGCCGGCGTGGCCTGCCTCCACCATCACGCAGGAGAACGCAATGGCGAATCCGTTCGTGCATGTCGAGCTGCAGACCCGGGACGTGGCCAAGGCGAAGCAGTTCTACTCGAGCCTCTTCGGCTGGAAGCTTTCCGACATGCCGATGCCGGGCGGCGAAGGCTCGTACACCCTGATCGAAGTGGGCGAGGGCACCGGCGGCGGCATGTTCCAGAACACCAAGGCCGGCGCCCCACCGATGTGGCTTGCGTACGTGGGTGTCGACGACGTCGCCGCGACGACGCAGCGGGCGCGTGAGCTCGGGGCGAAGGTCTGCATGGACGTGATGCCCGTCGGCGACTTCGGCAAGATGAGCGTCCTCGAGGATCCCACCGGAGCGACGTTCGCACTGTGGCAGGCCCTGAAGAAGATGTAGTCAGTTCTGCACGGCGGATGCCGTGTCCGTCCGCGCCATTGGTGCGGATGCGACCACTGCCGGGTGGTCGGGCGCCGTGTGCGCCGCGGTGAAGGAGGGGACGTCGGGTGCGCCCAGTTGCGTGCGGTCGACGCCGTGCACGAAGAACGTGAGTGCGGTGACGCCTGCCGCGGCGACGAGAGCCAGCGTGCGCACTGCGTAACCGGCGAGATTCTTCATGGTGTGCTCCTTCGAGGCTGGAATGGATCCGCCGGACCGGCGGACGACGAAGCCATCCTCTGCCTGAAGGCCGGTTCAGGTCTTTGGCGCGGGCCTTAATCGTTCTGAATCGCGCCTTCCGGTCCGGGGGCGCGCGGCTGCGCCCCCGCCCCGCTGTAAGTCATCCGTTAGGTCATCCGTAAGTCCCCCGCGCATTCGCGACGAATGCGTGCGTGCGCATCGCTGCGACAGCGACGCAGCGAATTAACTCTCGAACTCTCAATCACTTGCCTGCTTCTTCCGGGGGCGCGGGACGCGTCCTGAATCCAAAGCGCGGCCGCGGTCGTATCTGTGAGCGATACGCAAGCGCCCCCGCCGCATAGTGCGATCCATAGCGGGACGACACCAACTTCACGGAGACGGACATGCAAACGCGCATTCACACGGCAACAGATGGTCGGGCACTGGACGTCCTCGGAAACGCGTTCCTGGAGAAGGCCGGCAGCGACGACCTCGGTGGCGGCGCGGCCGTGTTCGTGCAGACGGTCGCGCCGGCGGGCGGCCCGCCGGCACACTTCCATCGCGACACCGACGAGTTCTTTTTCGTGCTCGAAGGCGAACTCGCGGTGTGGGTAGGCGGCGACGAAGCGACGCTGCGCCCGGGCATGTCGGCGACGCTGCCGCGCGGGGTCGTCCACCGGTTCGACAACGTCACCGAACGTCCGGCCAAGGTGCTGGTGGTGGTAACGCCCGGCAGCGGCGCGCGCTTCTTCGACGACATCGACCGCGCGCGGCTGCAACTGCCGCAGGACATGGACAGGCTGGAGGCGATCGTGGCACGCCACGACATCCAGTTTGCTGACAAACCGGCCTGAGGGCCGACCAGTTTCAAGGGGAACATCGTGCGAATCTTCCTGCCGCAAATCGAAGCCACGCGGCGGCTCCTGCAGACCGCGGGGCCGTACCTGTTGCTCGAGCTGCTCCTGCCCGGCGGGACGCTCTTCGCGCTGCTCCTCTTCCTGTACCGGCGCAAGGGCTCGCGCCTCGCCGCGATCGTGCAGCGGTTCGCGCTGCCGCGCTACCTGCGCGCGCTGCGCGCCGCGGCCAGCAAGGTGATGCTGCCACTGGACGTCTACCGGCTGACGCGCAACATCGAGGCGGCGCAGTGCAAGGACGACGGGCTCGACGTCATGGCGATCGCACCCGGTTGCGCGGCACGGTGCGTCCGGCCGAGCCGCGGTCGCATGCCGCGGTACGCCCGGACGAGCGAGATCATCGCGGTACATTGACGTGTGGGGCGGATCGGGCTGCGGCCCGATCCGCATCCAGCCTTGGTCCGCTTCAGCCTGACTCCTGCGTTCCTCCGTCGGCGCTACGGCCGACCGCAGCCGAATACGACGCCGGCACCGGAACCCCGCGCCGCCGCTAAGTGGCTCACTTCCTGAGCCATCCTCTCCCGTAGACTTTCCCGACTCCGGCATCCAGCGTTCTGCGTTGGCGCTGGCCGCGCATGCTTCGCGCCCGGATAATTGCGCAGCGCGTTGCGTTGCCCCGCCGTCGATTCGCGGCCGCGCGCGGCCGCTGCGGTCCTCTGTTGCGGACCGACCGGCCAGTCCGCCCCACCGATGCCCCTGCACCTCACCTCGTCCAACCGTTTCGAGTCCCTGCTGGATTCGCTGCTGGCCAACATGGCCGGGCCGGGCGCGTCGCCGTTCACGCCGGACGCGATCATCGTTCCCAGCATGGGCGTGCGCCGCAAGGTCGAGCTCGCGACCGCCGACCGCTTCGGCATCTGCGCCAACGTGGACTTCTCGTTCCTCGCCCAGTGGCTGTGGCAGCAGATCGCGCGCGTCGTCCCTGGCGTGAAGGAGAGCTCGCCGTTCGCCCCGCCGCGTCTCGCCTGGCGCCTGTTTCGCATCCTGGGCGAGCCGGCGTTCACGCGGGCGCATCCGCCGCTCGCGCGCTACCTCGCGCGCGCCGACGATCTCATGCGCTACGACCTCGCGATGCGCACTGCGAAGCTCTACGACCAGTACATCACTTATCGGGAGGACTGGCTCGCGCAGTGGTCCGGGAACCAGACCGCGATGCCGCGCAGCCCGGACGCGGCCTTCCTGCACGAGGCGTGGCAGGCCTCCCTGTGGCGCCGCCTCGCCCAGGAGCTCGGCACCGCGCAACAGCACCCTTCGCGCGCGTTCTTCGCGGCCATCCGGGAAGGGCGCGTCGATGGCCAGGCCGCGGGCTTGCCCGCCGTCGCGCACGTCTTCTGCCTGCCCACGATCCCGCCGCTGTACGTCGACATGCTGCGCGAGCTCGCCCGCTGGTGCGATCTTTTCGTGTACCTGCTCAATCCGAGCGAGGCGTTCTGGGAGGACATCGTCGCACCGCGCCGCCTCGCCGAGCTCAGGGCCCGCGGGCAGGCCGATCATCACGAGGTCGGCAATCGCCTGCTCGCGCAGTGGGGTGTCCAGACGCAGGATCATCTGCGGGTCACGCTCGAGCGCTGGGAAGGCGCCGTGTACGAACGGTCCGCGTACGTTCCCAACGCTTCCGGCACGCTCCTGGGCCACGTCCAGCAGTCGATGCTCGACCTCGCCGAGCTCGCGCCGGGTTCGCTCGGCGCACTCCGCGCCGGCGATCGCAGCATCGAGGTGCACGTCTGCCACTCGCTCACGCGGGAGCTCGAGGTCCTGCACGACCAGCTCCTCGGGATGTTCGCGGCCGACACGACACTCAGGCCATCGGACATCCTGGTGACGACGCCCGCGTTGCAGGACGCCGCGCCGCTGATCGACGCCGTCTTCGGCAATGCGCCGGACGTACGACGCATCCCGTACACGATCACCGGCCGCGCCCGCGCCACGCAGAACGTCGCCGCGCGCGCGCTGCTGGACGTGCTCGCCCTCGCCACGTCGCGCTTCCAGGCGAGTGCCGTCTTCGAGCTCCTCCAGCAGCCGATCGTCGGCGCGACGCTTCGGCATCGACGCTGCGGGGCTCGAGTCCATCCGCGCCTGGATGCGCGATTCCGGCATCCGCTGGGGCATCGACGCGCCGCATCGGGCGACGTTCGATCTTCCGGCGATCGAGCGGCACAGCTTCGATGACGGCCTGCACCGGCTGTTCCTGGGCTACGCGCTCCCCTCTGCCATGCAGGACCCGGTCGACGAGCGGCTGCCTGCGGGCGACGCCGAAGGCAGCGCAGCCGCCGCGCTCGGTTGCTTCTGGCGCGTGGTGCGCACCCTCGAGCGGGCACGATCCGACGTGGCGACGCCGAGGACCGCCGCGCAATGGCTGCGCGTGCTGCTCGACTGGCGTGAGGCCTTCCTCGCACCCGCGAACGACGAGCTCGAGGACGTGCGCGAGCTCGAGCTGGCCTTGCACGCCCTGCACGACGACATCGCGGCCGGCGCGGGCGACTCGGCGATCGCCATCGACGTGCTGCGCACTGCGCTTGCCGCTGCGCTGGACGACGCCGCGCGCGGCGGCGTGCCGGGCGGCGGCGTCACCTTCGCCTCGATGACCAGCCTGCGCAACATTCCGTATCGCGTGATCTGCGTCGTCGGCCTCGACGACGGCGCATTCCCCTCGCGCGATCGACCGCTGGAATTCGATCTCATCGCCGCCGCGCCGCGTCCCGGCGATCGCCAGCGCCGGGCCGAGGACCGCAACGTCTTCCTGGACCTCCTGCTCGCCGCGCGCGGGCGCCTGTACCTGAGCTACACAGGACGGGATATCCGCGACAACTCCACCAAGCCGCCGTCGGTGGTGATCGACGATCTGCTGGACGTGCTCGTGCCGGCGCTGGCCACCGATTCCGGCTCGGCCGCGGCCATCGGCGAGGCCCGCAGGCGTCTCGTCGTGGAGCATCCGCTGCAGCCGTTCTCCGCGGACGCCTTCAGGGTCGATGGCGACGATCGCCGGCGCAGCTTCAACGAGGAGTACTGCGCGGCATTGCAGGCGCGACTGGCTGCACCGGTCGCGTTGGGCATCGTGCGTGCGGATACCGATCCCGACGAAAGCGACGAATTCGTCCGCGAGCCGGCGCTCGCGTTCTTCAGGGTCCCGCTGCCCGATCCCGAGGCGGAGTTCCGCGTCGTCTCGCTCGATCGGCTGGCGCGCTTTTATCGCAATCCCTGCCAGTACCTGCTCGAAGTCCGCCTCGGCATGCGCCTCCCCGAAGGCGAGGAGGAGCTCGACGACGACGAGCCCTTCGTCGCGTCGTGGCCGAGCCGCAGCGCTCTGGCCGAGCGTCTCCTCCCATGCCTCCTCCAGGGCTGTGATGCCGAGACCGCACACGCGATCGCGCGCGCCGGCATCGAGTACCCGCCGGGATCGTATGGAGCGCATCTCCTCGACGACGAGCTCCTCAGCCTGCGCGCGTTCGCCGCCGGCGTCGCGCGCGACATCGGTGCGCCCACGCTCGCGCCGCAACACGCGGCCTTCGAGTTCGCGATCGATGGCACGCCATGGCGGCTGGAGGGCGGCTTCGGCGACCTCCGCGTGCATGGCCGCGTGCGCCGCCGCTACGACGAGGTGCGTGCGACCGATTACCTCAATGGCTGGATCGAGCACCTGTTCCTGTGCGCGCTGCAACCCGACGGCGTCGCCAGGCGCACCACGTGGCATTCGCGTGACGGCACGTACGTGCTGAATCCGGTGGACGATCCGCTCGCGCACCTGCACACCCTCGTCGCGCTCTACGCCGCCGGGCTGCGCATGCCGTTGCACTTCTTTCCGAAGTCGTCGTGGTGCTTCGTGAGAAAGGGCTTGTCCGCGGCGACGAGCGCCTGGCAGTCGAGCGCGTTTCGTCGCTTCGGCGAGGATCGCCATAGCGCATACCGGCTGTGCCTGCGCGGCGTGGACAACCCGCTCGACGAGGCATTCGAGCGTTGCGCCGCCACCGTGTTCGAGCCGCTGCTCGGCTTCATCGACGACCCCAGGCTCGAGCCATGACCGCCGCTTCGTCCTTCGACGTGTTTGCCGCGCCGCTTGCCGGCGTGAACCTCATCGAAGCCTCGGCAGGCACGGGCAAGACCTGGAACATCTGCGGCCTCTACCTGCGGCTCCTCGTCGAGTGCAACCTCGAGGTACGCCAGATCCTGGTCGTCACCTTCACCAACGCCGCGACCGCGGAGCTGCGCGAGCGCGTGCGCCGGCGCATCGTGGAAACGCTCGACTACCTGCGCGCGCGCGGTCCGCAGAACGGCGATCCGTTCGTCGAGAAGCTCGTCGACGGGTTCGAGCTGCGCGGCATCGCGAAGGACGCCATGGTCGTGCGCCTCGACCTCGCACTGAAGACTTTCGACGAAGCGGCGATCTTCACGATCCACGGCTTCTGCCAGCGCGCGCTCGCGGACACCCCGCTCGCGGCCGGGGAACCGTTCGAGCTGGAGCTCCTGCCCGACGATCGCGAGATGCACCTCGAGGTGGCGCGCGATTTCTGGCGCAGGCACGTGGCGGGCGGCGATTGTCCCCCGGCTCTCGCGGGCTACCTGGCGCGGAAGAAGGACAACCCGGAGGTATTCGCCAGGCTGCTGCGCAACCGGTCGGGCAAGCCGCTCGCGCGTCTCGTCTGGCCCGATGACATCGACCGCACGCCCGACCTCGGCACCGGCGCACTGCAGGCCGCGTTCGAGGCCGCGCGCACGGCATGGACGACGTCGCACGAGGACATCATGCAAGTGCTGCGCGCCGGCCGGCCGGGCCTCAATCAGAACAGCTACAAGGCGCCGGCGCTGGAGAAGGCGTTTGTCGACTGGGACACGTATCTCGCCGCCGGCGATCCGCTCGCCGACCTCGCCGCCGACGGGCTGAAGCTGGACCTCTGCCGCGCCTCGCGGCTCAGTGCGGCCACGACGAAGAAGAGCGGCGTCACGCCGACGCACGCCTTCTGCGATCGGGCCGACCATCTTTTCGCTGCCCGCGACGGCCTCGAAGCGGAGCTCGTCCTGGCGCGGCTGCGGCTCCTCCGCACGCTGCTCGACGAAGGTATCGACATGCTCCGCCGACGCAAGCGCGACCAGCGCGTGCTCGCCTACGACGACATCCTGTTCAACCTGCACGAGGCGCTGCATGGTGCGGGCGACGGCGAGGCGCTTGCAGCGTCGCTGCGCGGGCGCTTCCCGGCGGCGCTGATCGACGAGTTCCAGGACACCGACCCGGTACAGTTCGGTATCTTCCGGGCCATCTACGGTGGCGGCGAGGCGCCGCTGTTCCTCGTCGGCGATCCGAAGCAGGCGATCTACAGCTTCCGCAACGCCGACCTCCACACGTACCTCGCAGGCGCGTGCGCTGGCCTCGGCCGACCACACGTTGGAGGAAAACCAGCGCTCGACGGCGCGGGCTCATCGACGCGGTGAATGCACTCTTCGGGCAGGAATCCGCGCGCGTTCGTGCTGCCCGACCTCGACTATCACGCCGTGCGCGAGGGCGCGAAACCGCGCGCCACGCTACGCGATGACACCGCAGCGCAGCGCGCCGAATGCTGCGTCTGGGCCTTGCCGGAGGACGACGCGGGCAAGCCGATCGAGCGCAAGGCCGCGATGGAGGCCGTCGCGACCGCAACGGCAGGCGAGATCGCGCGCCTGCTGCGCGAAGCGAGAGCCGGGCGCATCGCGCTGGGCGATCGGCCCCTCGAGGCGGGCGACATGGCCGTGCTGGTGCGCAGTCACGCGCAGGGCGCGCGGATGCGCGAGGAGTTGCGCATGCTCGGCATCGGCAGCGTGGAGCTGTCGCAGGCCAGCGTCTTCTCGACGCCGGATGCGGAAGAAGTGGAGCGCGTACTGCTCGCCGTGCTCAATCCGTCGCACACCGGCTACCTCAAGAGCGCGCTCGCGACCGAGCTTCTCGGGTCACGACGCCACGGCCGTGCGCGCGATCGCCGGCGACGAGGCGGCGCTGATGGCCCACGTGGTGCGCTTCGACGGCTACCGCGACCTGTGGGCGCGACGCGGCGTGGGCATCATGTACCGCCGGCTCCTGTCCGGCGAAGGCGTGAGCGCGCGCATGCTCGCGCGTCCCGATGGCGAGCGCCGGCTGACCAATCTGCTCCACATCGGCGAGCGGCTGCACGAGGCCGCCGAGTTGCATCCGGCACCCGATGCGCTGCTGCGCTGGCTGCACGAGCATCGCAGCGACGATCACGCGGACGAGGTCGCGCAGCTGCGCCTCGAATCCGACCGGTACCTGGTGAAGATCGTCACGATCCACAAGGCCAAGGGTCTCGAATATCCGTTCGTCTTCTGTCCGTTCGTATGGGACGGATATCCGTCGCCGAACAATGACTGGCCCGACGCCTCCACGTATCACGATCGCGCCGGGACCGCGGTGGTCGATTTCCGTGGCGAGGCCCAGCGTGGCGCCGATGCGGCGTGGGTCAAGTTCCAGATCCGCCTGGAAAGCATGGCGGAGAACGTGCGCCTGCTGTACGTCGCGCTGACCCGCGCGAGTCACCGCTGCTACATCGTCGCCGGGTCCTACAGCGCGAACCGATCGGTGACCCAGAGCGCGCGGAGCACGCTCAACTGGCTGGTGGCCGGCGGCGGCACGGCGCCGCAAGCGTGGTGCGAATCGTCGTCGTCGCCGGCGGAGATCATGCGCGCGTGGACGGACGTTGCGGCGCAATGCCCCGGCCACCTCAGCGTGACGTCATTGCCGTGCGCGATGCCCGAGGCACTGCGGGAAGACCGCTCACCGGCGGAATCCCTGCGCGCGCTCGAGCCGCCGTCGCACATTCCGTCGGCGTGGCGGATCAGCAGCTACAGCGGCCTCTCCTTCGACGCATCGAGCGAGACGGCCGCCGTCGATCACGATCTGCGCGTCGCGTCGCGCGCTGCCGGCCAGCCCCCCTCGGATCTGCCGCAAGACGACATCCTCGCTTTCCCGCGCGGGCCGATGGCCGGCGAATGCCTGCACGCAGCGTTCGAGCGCATCGATTTCGGCGACGCTTCCACGTGGCCCGGCGCGATCGACGAGGCGCTCGCGACGTCCCCCTTCGGCGGCAAGCGCGCGGATGCAACTCTGCTCCGGGCGATGATGCACAACATGCTGCGCGACGTGCTGGCCACGCCCATGCCAGAGGGCATCCGCCTCGAAGCCGTGCCGAAGCAACGGCGTCTGACCGAGCTCGAGTTCAGCCTGCCGTCGCCGCACCTGTCGGCGCATGCGCTCAACGTGACGCTGGCAGCGCAGGGCTATCGCGTGCCGCGCCTCACGTTCCCGCAGCTCGAGGGCTACCTCAAGGGCTTCATCGACCTCGTGTTCCAGCACGACGGGCGCTTCTACATCCTGGACTGGAAGTCGAACCATCTCGGCTACGCGTGCACCGATTACGCGGCGAGCGCACTCGAGCAGGCGATGTTCGAGCACGGCTATCACCTGCAGCACCTGCTGTACTCGCTTGCGCTGCATCGATATCTGGCGCGCCGCCTTGCCGGATACCAATTCGAGACGCATTTCGGCGGCGTGCTGTACGTCTTCGTGCGCGGCGTGCGTCCGGGATGGAAGATGGCCGACGGCGGGCCCGCCGGCGTGTATCACCACCGGCTGAGTGAAAGGACGCTCGCGGCGCTGGAGCGACTGTTCCCGCTCACGCACGAGGTGCTTGCATGAGCGCGAAGGGCCGCCCCGAGCGCGAATACCGGAGTGCGCAGCACGAAGGCAGCCCAGTGAGCCGCGCGCCGGGGCGATCGCGCAAGCGCGGCGCGAGCGAGGCCGACGCGTTGCAACTGCCGCTAGGACTGGATGGCGAACCGGATGCAACGCAGACGGCGACGACCAAGCCGACCGATGCAACTTCCGCCACCGACGACGCGTGGGTCAGGCTTCAGCCTGACTCGGATGGCCCGTGGGCCAGGCTTCAGCCTGACTCCAGCGCCAATCTTCCCGGACCCCCACCGCGCGACACCGCGCAGATCTGGCTCGCACAGGGCTTCGCCGATCACATCGTGAACTGGTCGCGCAGGCTCGGTGCATCGCCCGATCGATTCGATGCGCTGCGCAGGGCCGCATTCGCGGTCAGCATCGCCACCGGCGCAGGTCACGCATGCATCAACCTGCGCGACATCGCTGCGGAGTGCGACTCGCTACGCGCCGCGCTGCTGGCATCGAAAGTGGTCGGCACGCCAACCGCTCCGGGCGCATGTCCCCTCGTGCTCGACGACGAGGACCGGCTGTACCTGCATCGCTATTTCGATTACGAGCGCCGCATCGCGAACCGCCTGATGCACCGCGCAGCACGTTTGCTCGACCCTGCAGCCGAGCAACGGCTGGCTGCGCTGCTCGATGGGCTCTTCGCACGCAACGCGGCCGCCGCGGGCGACGCGCCGGACTGGCAGAAGCTCGCCGCGGCCCTCGCCGTGTTCAGCGATGTCACGGTGATCAGTGGCGGTCCCGGCACCGGCAAGACGACGACCGTCGTCAACCTGCTTGCCTGCCTGCTCGAGCTCGATGCCGATTGCCGGATCGCGCTTGCTGCGCCCACGGGCAAGGCGGCCGCGCGCCTGCAGGACGCCATCCGCCAGCGCGCCGCACATCTGCCCGAGGCGGTGCGGGCGCGGCTGCCGGCAGAGTCGTTCACCATTCATCGCCTGCTCGGCGTGGTGCCGGAATCCAACGCCTTCCGCCATCACGCGGGCAATCCGCTCGCGATCGACGTGCTGGTCATCGACGAGGCCTCGATGCTCGACCTCGCGCTCGCGGCGAAGCTCTTCGACGCGGTGCCGCTCACCGCGAGGATCATCCTGCTCGGCGACAAGGATCAGCTCGCCGCGGTGGAATCCGGCGCGGTGTTCTCCGAGCTCTGCGCCGATCCGACGCTGAGCGATGGGGCTATCGCGAGCCTGTCGCGGGTTTGCGCCATTCCTGCGGCGCGCATCATCGCGCCTGCACCGATAGCGGCAACGCCGCTGACCGACAGCGTGGTCTGGTTCACGCGCAACTTCCGGTTTGCCGCCGACTCCGGGATCGGGCGACTGGCCCACGAGATCAATCGCGGCCAGCCGGACGCGCTGCTGGCGCATCTGCGCGGGCCGCGGGACGCCGCCGTGACGTGGCTCGACGAAGGCGGGCCAGTGCTCGCGCCGGAGGTGCTCGACCGCCTGCGCGCGGGCTATGGGCCGTACGTCGCCGCGCTGCTCGCTTTGGCCTCCGCCGCCGCGGACGGCGCAGAGCTCTCTTCCGCCGATCACGCCGCGTCCGACTCGATGCTCACCCGCGTGTTCGACGCGTTCGATCGCTTCCGCATCCTGTGTGCCGAGCGTGAAGGACCCCGCGGCGTCCGCGGATTGAACGAGACGATGACGCATCGATGCCGCGAGGCGCTGGACGAGCGCTGGCCTGCGGCGGCCCGCTCACCGTGGTATTACGGCCGTCCCGTGATGGTCCTGCGCAACGACTACGTGCTGAAGCTCTACAACGGTGACATCGGCATCACGCTGCCCGACGATGCGGGCAATCTGATGGTGCATTTCCGCGAGACCGACGGGTCGTTTCGTGCCGTTGCGCCTGTGCGCCTGCCCGACCATGAGACGGCGTTCGCCACCACAGTGCACAAGGCGCAGGGATCCGAGTTCGACGACGTCGCGCTGGTGTTGCCGGCGCAGGAGTCGCGCGTCGCGACGCGCGAGCTCGTGTACACCGCCGTGACGCGCGCGCGCAGCGCGGTAGTGCTCGTGGCGAGCGCGGAGGTGCTCGCCAACGCCGTGAGCGCGCCGTCGGTGCGGCATTCGGGATTGATTGCGCGCTTGCGCGAAGCGGCACGCGCAGACCGCGAACGATAAGCCGCGCGCGCAGGCATGGTGAACCGTGATCTTGGGCTCGAGCCTCCCGCGCCGCTGTTCTTCCGCCCGGCCTGGCAGGCACGTCGGCTAAGGCCCGCTCGCCATCGCGGCGAGCGGTCAGGATTCTTCCGACGCAATGGGTAGTCTCACAGCGAACGGGGAAGCGGCAGGAAGCATGGGCGAATTGCTTCTTGGCCCGTAAATATGGTAATATGGGACATGAAAACTACGATCGAGATCCCTGATCCGTTGTTTCGTACAGCCAAGTCACGCGCTGCTGAACGCGGGCAGACTCTGAAGGAATTCGTTACCGAAGCGTTACAGGCGAAGCTTGCCAGCGCTCCTGAAGGTGGCCGCGTTGTTGGTCCGCCGTGGATGGGCGGATTTGGCAAGCTGCGACGGCTGCGCAAGGAAACTGGGCGCATTCAGGCCGTGATCGACGACGAGTTCGAGGTCATCGAGTCCGAGGATCGGTTGTGATCCTCGATACCAATGCACTCTCGGCTTTTGTGGATGGCGACCCTGCCATCGGCGAAGTGCTTCGCCATCAAGTGCGCGCGTGCATTCCGGTGATCGTGCTGGGCGAATTTCGCTATGGCATCGCCCGATCGAGGCACCGCGCTGCGTATGAACAATGGCTGGCGTCCGAATTGTCACATTTCGATGTCTTGTCCGTGACGGAGGAAACGACCGTCTCCTACGCCGAGTTGCGCGTTGCGCTTCGGCAGAAAGGCACCCCGATTCCGGCCAACGACGCGTGGATCGCGGCTCTTGCCTTGCAGCACAGGTTGCCGGTGTTGAGCCGCGACGCTCACTTCGATTCGGTTCCGAAGGTCAGCAGGCAGGGCTGGTGACTTGTGGCACGAGCCGGTGAGGACTTTGGCGTCTGAGCCACGGCGACCGTTGCCGCAGCAAATGGCAGCCGCCCAACCATTGGCATCGAGGTCGGCAACATGATCACTGGGCCAGCCGGGAGGTGCTCGCCAAGGCGGTGAGCGCGCCGTCCGTGCGGCATTCGGGATTGACTGCGCGCCTGCGCGAAGCGGCACGAGTGAACCGCGAATGATGGCTGCGTGTGGTCGGGATAACGGCGATATCCTGTGGGTCGGGCTTCAGCCTGACCACGCCTTGCGCGCACGACAGCTCACGAGTCAGGCTGAAGACTGAGCCACAGCGCTTCCGCCTTTCGCCGCCATCCTGCGGATCTCCGCCTGCACCTGCTTGCGGAACGCAGCGGGCCCGAGCACCTCGACGTCCGCGCCGTACTTCAGCACGTCCATCATCAATTCGCGCGGATCGGAGAAGGGGACCTCCAGCACGTAGCACCCGTCCGGTTCGAGCCTCGAGCGCTGTGCCGGATGCCACACCTCCTGCGCCACCCAGCGCGCGCGCTCCGGGGTGAAGCGCAGGCCCGCCCAATCGGTCGGCTCGCCCGAGAATATCCCGTAGCCGCTGCCGAGCTCGCGCTCCAGCGTCTTCATGTCGATGGCCTTGGCCCTGTCGGACAACAGCTCGACGTCGGTCATCGCATCGACGGAGAACTTGCGCAGCCCTTCGCGCCAGTGGCACCAGGCATCGACGTACCAGTTGTCGCGGTAGTGCATCAGGCGTTGCGGCGAGATCACGCGCTCGGTGGTCTTGCCGTCGCCGCGCGCGTGATACGTGAGCTTCACGCGGCGGCGCCGCAGCACCGCGGCGGCGATCACCTCGAATACGCCCGGGGAAACGCGCCGGGCCGACTGGCGCACGATGCGAATTCGCTTGTCGACCTCCGCGGCCGCGACATCGCCCTCCTCGAGCAGCATCGCGAGGCGCGCCTTCAGCGGCGCGACGTGCGCCGCCAGCAGCCCCGGTTCGAGGTCGGACAGGAGCTGCTGCATCGTGAGGAGCGCGTAGATCTCGGACTGGTTGAACCAAAACCCGGGCAGCTCGAACGCGGGACTGACGCCGTCGGGCGCGCCGAATTCGTAGCCCTGCCGGTCGGCATTCCACACGATCGGGGCGTGCAGCCGGTCGCGCAAATACTCGAGATCTCGCTTGAAGGTGGCGAGCGAGACGCCAAGGGCGTCGAGGAACTGCTTGCGGGTGACGAGCTTCTTCTGGTGCAGCAGCCGATCGATGAGGTAGAAGCGCTCCGTGCGATCCATCGACTAGTGCCGTCGCACCCGACGTCGCCGGTGCCCGGTGGTCACCACCGAGCCGTCGTGCGCGACGACCACGTAGATCCCGTCGATGCGCTCCAGCTCCGCCGGGGCGACCCGGCGCTCGCGGGTGATCCGGCGCCGTGCCGCCTTGTCGAGGAACAGCACGATCCCGCCATGGCGATCGTGCTGCTCCGTCCCGTAGCGCAGCAGCCAGCCGATGGCCGCCGCCGAGATGCCGCGCTGCTGCATGTGGGTGCGGGCGTGGTGGGTGAAGTTCGCATCCATGATGTGTCCTCCATTGCATGCAGCCTGCCAGCGCGGCGTCGCGGCCGTCAACTGTTCCGCCGCGCGAGAAGGTTGTCGCGCACAGGCTGAGCGCTACTCCTCGCGGGGACGGCCCTTGCCCTGCTCGGGCTTGCGGCGCAGGAATGCCGGCACGTTGTCCTCGCTCACGGCGTCCAAGGAGAACGCGATCTCGTCGCGGCTCGCAAGGCGGTTCCGGAGGGAGCGGCTCGCATACGCGGCCTCCTTGCTCATGAAGGCGTCCCTGCGGGCCACCATGCGCCGCATGGTTTCGAGGATGCCGGCGCACCAGGGGTTCCCGGCGAAGCGCTGCTGCGCGGCCTCGACGGCTGCCAGCGCGGCATCCCACTGGCCGTCCGCGATCAGCTTGCGGGCGAGGTCGAGCGCATCGCCCGCGTCGAGCTCGTCCCGCCGCCGCTCGATGAGCTCCTGCGCCGGCAGGGCAGCGAGCTCCTGGGCGCTCATGCGCTTCACCGGCGGCAGGGAGGCCATGAAGAACAGCGGCGTGCTGCCCGCACCCGCGGCCTTGATCGAGAACGTGACCGGCAGGTTGACGCTGTCGTCATCGAGCAGGACCGCCGGCACCGTGAGCTCGAGATACGCCCACGCTTCGGCGTCGAAGGCGAGGTCGGGCAGCTTCCACGCATGACCTTCGCCGTCAGCCGGCTCGTAGTCGTTGCGCAGCCGGACCTGCACTCCCGCGGGGGCGTTGACCTTGAGCGCCATGCCGCGGGCGCAGAGACTCGTGAGCAGGGCGAATTCCGCCTGGAACGGCTCGGCGAGATCCTGCGCCGTCTGGCCGTAGTAGGCGTTGCCGCGGCCGGCGCGCGACATGGCCAGCATGAGGTCCTCGTTGAAGGCGCGTCCGAGGCCGTAGGTCGAGGTGGAGATGCCATTGCGGGAGGCGTCGCGGCAGCTCATGGACATCGCTTCGAGATCGGTGTCGCCACGGTTGGCGCAGCCGTCCGACAGGAGGATCATGCGATGCACGCCGGCCTTGGTCATGTTCGTGCCGAGCGTCCTGGCGCCTTCGAGCCAGCCGCCGTGCAGGTTGGTCGCCCCGCCGCTCTGGATGCCGTCGATGGCCGCGAGCAGCGACGCCCGCTGGCCGGTGCCGACGACGGGTGACAGGAGCTCGACCTCGTCGTCGAAGGTGACGAGCGCCGCGCGATCGTGCGGTCCGAGGCTTTGCACGATGCCGCGGGCGCACTGTTTCGCTTCGTGCAGCGGCGCGCCGGCCATCGAGCCGGAGCGGTCGATCACGAGGGCAAGGGTCAGCGGCTCCCGCGGCTGCGTGCCCGCCGGCCTGGCGGGCGCCTGGAGGCGGACGAGGGCTTCGATGACGGCCTCCCCGCCGGCGACGAAGCCCGGTCGACGCAGGTCGACGGTGAACGCGAACGCGCTGGCGGTGGTGTTGTTCTCGGGCATCGCGACCTCCGTGATTGACGGTTCGGCCATGATGCCGAGGTGCATGGCTCAGGACGTGAGCCCGTCGAGCGGAGGTCAGGCCTTGAGCTTCTTGTAGGCCTTGAGATGCCGCAGCGCTTCCTGCGCGAGACCGCGCTTCTGGCAGAGCAATGCGAGGTTGTAGTGTGCGTCGGCGAAATCGGGCGAATGCGTCACGACCTTGCGATACGCCTCCATGGCGTCGTCGACGCGCTCGCGATCCTCGAGCAGGACGGCGAGGTTGAAGAGCAGCACGGCATCATTGCCGCAGCGCTCGAGGCCGGCGCGATAGATCTTCTCGGCCTCGTCGAGATCCCCTTTGTTGTACAGGCACAGGCCGAGGTTGATGTAGGCCTCGAGATGGCGCTCGTCGTGGCGCAGCGCGTTGCGGTAGGCCTCGCAGGCCGCGCGCACGTCGTCGTCTTCGAGCGTGAGCGCGCGCTCGAACCAGTCGGTGAGCGCGTCCACCGGCTTCGACTTGGATGGCTCGAAGAACGTGACGCCGCCGGCGGAGGGCTCGACGCCGAAGCGCAGCACGTACTGCCCGTCGTCCGGCTGCCACTGGGCGCTGCCTTCGGTCACCACGACGGCACCGCCCACGGCCTCGACGCGCAGGCCGGTGAGGGGGACCGATTGCGGCAGCTTCGCGCGAAGGCTCCGCAGCGAGCGCACGATGCGCGAAGGTGGCAGCTTCGCCCCCGTCAGCGCCTGCGCCGTGCGCAGGACCACGAGGTCGGGAAAGCTGAAGCGAAACTCGCCGCGGCGGCCGCGCGACGGCGTGACGACGCCCGCATGGATGAAGCCGCTGACGATCGAACGCGATAACCCGAGCAGCTTCGTGACGTCGCGTACCGAATAGCCTTCGCTCACCAGCTCACACCTTTGCCATCCAGCGGGCGATCTCCTAGCGCTTGCCGGCGCGCTTGCGCGTTTCCGCGGGCGCGGCCGATTCTGCAGGTGCCGCCGCGGCCTTCTTCGCGGCCTTGCGCGCCGGTGCCTTCGCTGCGGCCGGCTCGGGCGCGGCTGCAGCGGCCGGAGCGGCCTTGCCGCGCTTCGCGGCCGTCTTGTCGAGGCTCGCACGCAAGGCGGCGACGAGGTCGATCACCTGCGCATTGGCCTGCGGCTCGGCCGGCGAGATCGCGATCTCCTGGCCTTCGACCTTCTGCTGGATCGCGGCCTCGACGCGCTCCCTCACGTCGTCCCTGTACTTGGTCGGGTCGAACGTGTCCGACGAGATCTGTGCGATGAGCTGCTTCGCGAGATTGAGCTCGGCGTCCTTCACCGGCGCCTCCTCGATCTCGACCTCGCTGATCGGGCGCACCTCCGGCGCGTACAGCAACTGCTGCATCACGATGCCGCCCTCGACGGCGCGCAATTGCACGATGTACTGCTTGCCGCGCGCGGCGTAGCGGCCGATCGCCGTCTGTCCGGACTGGCGCATGCTCTCGGCGAGCAGCGCATAGGGCTTTGCGCCCCGCGCGTCGGGTCCGAGGTAATACGCCTTGTCGTAATAGACGGGATCGACGCTCGACGCCGGCACGAACTCGTCGATCTCGATCGCGTGCGTGCCCGCTTCCTCCATCGCCTTCAGCTCCTCGGGCGTGAAGATCACGTACTGGTCCTTGGCGAACTCGTAGCCCTTGACCATCTCCGAGCGCTCGACGATCACGCCTTCCTTGGCGCAGGTGTACTGCTGCTTGAGGCGCGATCCACAGCCCTTGTGCAGAAGGTTGAACGAGATGGAGCCGCTCGCCTGGGTGGCGGCGTAGAGCCGGACGGGAATGGACACGAGTCCGAACGTGACCGTGAGCGAAGCGAGCGAGCGCGCTGCCATGGCGAATCTCCGGTGGCCTGACGAGGGCAGGACCGGCCATGCTGCCAAAAGGTTCACGCGAGGGCAAGCAGGTCGGGCACGGGCTGGCTGCGGCCGCCGGCTCTCGTTCGGGGCCGACTGAAGCGACCTTCAGGACTGACGGTGCCCCTGGCTAGCCACCGGCGCGTGCGCGCGATCCGCCCATCGGCAACGTCAGGATGGCCTCGAGACCGCCGCTTTCGTGATTGCGCAGTCGCACCTCGCCACCGTGCGCCCGCGCGATGTTGCGGGCGATGCTGAGGCCGAGTCCCGTACCGCCCGTGTCGCGGTTGCGGGAGCCTTCGAGGCGCACGAAGGGGTCGAAAACCCTTTCCAAATCCGCGTCGGGAATGCCGGGGCCATGGTCGCGGACCCGGATCGTCAGCAGCTCCGGCTCTTCTTGCACCGTCAACTCTGCTCGGGCGCCATACAGGATGGCGTTGTCGATCAGGTTGGCCAGACACCGCTTGAGGAGCGGCGGCACGCCTACGTACGGCTTCGTCACCGTGCCGGTGATCGTTACCGTGCGGCCCATGTCCTCGCAGTCGGCCTGCAGGCTCTCGAGCAACCCCATCACGTCGATGGCCTGGGGCGGAGCGCTGGCGCTCAGCCCGCGCATGAATTCGAGTGTCTCCGTCACCATGCGCTCCATCTCCAACAGATCCTTCTCGAACTTGGCACGCAGCGCCTCGTCATCGAGCAGGTCCGTGCGCAGTCGCATGCGCGTGATCGGGGTCTTGAGGTCGTGCGACATGGCGGTGAGGATGCGCGTGCGCTCCTCGATCAGTCGGGCAAGACGCGACTGCATGGTGTTGAAGGCGTGCGCGGCACGGCTCACTTCCGCAGGGCCGTCTTCGGGCAGCGGTGGCCGATGGATGTCGCGGCCGAGCTCGTCCGCGGCGGACGCGAGCACGTGCAGTGGACGGGTGACGAAGCGGACCGCCACGAACGAGAGCAGCAAGACGGCGCCGAGCAGGACGGCGAGCGTCGTCAACAACTTCCACGGCAGGCTTGCAGACTGCTGCGGCAGCCGCGTATCGAACGTCGCCCACGTCCCGTCGCTCAGCTGGACCTGGGCCACCACCGCCATGCCAGCCGGTGGCCCGCGATGCATCCCGGGACCGGACGGCGGACCATTCATCATGGGACCCGCGCCGACCATCCGACCGCGGCCCGACCACGGTGGCGCGCCCCCGATGACCACCCGCATCGGCCGCGCTTCTCCCAGCGAGGCGCGCAGCACCGCCGCGAAGATCGTCGCGTGCGGTTCGCCGCCGGTGTCGTCCTCGCCAGGCAGCGGCGCGCGATCCAGCGACACGACCAGTGGCGGCACCTGCAATATGGCGACGATGCGCGCCCGCTCGGCCGGGGCGAGCGAGTCGAGCAGCTTCACGACGTCGGCGATGCGTTGTGCGGGCTGCATCCCGCTCGCGCGGAGCAGCGCGGAATCGCGTTCGGCGAGATTGATCGCGGCGCTCAGGAGCTGGGCGATGACGAGGCCGCCCGCGAGGACCAGCATGAGGCGGCCGAAGAGCGAGCGCGGCAGGAAACGCTTCATTGCTCGGCGGTCACTTCGGCGGCGAGCACGTAGCCTTCCCCTCGTACCGTCTTGATGAGCTGCGGCTCTCGCGGGTCGTCGCGCAGGCGGTGGCGCAGCCGGCTGACCTGCACGTCGATGCTTCGGTCGAGCGGATCCGCTTCCTTGCCTTGCGTGAGGTCGACGAGCTGATCGCGGTTGAGCACGCGATTGGGATGGCTAAGGAATACGCGCAGCAGGCGGAACTCGGCGCCCGAGAGCGGCGTGACCACGCCGGTCGCCGACAGCAGATGCCGGTGGACCGTATCGAGCACCCAGGGTCCGAAGCGGAGGTTGCGCGCCGTGTCCGGGCGCAGGTTCGCCGGCAGGCTGCGCGCACGCCGCAGCACCACCTTGATGCGCGCCAGGAGCTCACGCGCGCTGAACGGCTTCGCCAGGTAATCGTCCGCGCCCATCTCGAGGCCCACGATGCGGTCGGTCTCCTCGCCCCGTGCCGTGAGCATGACGACGGGCGTGTCGATGGACCTGGCGCGGAGGTTGCGGCACAGCGTGAGGCCATCGTCACCGGGCAGCATGAGGTCGAGGACGATGAGATCGACGCGCCCCGCCGACAGCGCCTGCCACATCGCGCGTCCGTCCGCCACCGCACTGGTGCGCAAACCGTTGCGCGTCAGATAGTCGCAGAGAAGCCGGCGTATCTCGGCGTCGTCGTCGACGATGAGGATGTGATCGACCGGGTCCATGACGCCATTGTGATGCCCGCGCCACACCGCGCGGCAGGAAAAACGTAACGCAACGTGTCAGTCGGCCGGATCGTCATGCTGTGCTACCAAAAGCACCATTGCGCGACATGATGCGGTTACAGCCGCGTGCTCAAATCGTAATCACTGGCAACGCATCCTCCCCGCAAGGAGCCGGCGGTCCAGCCTCGTCTCACCACCAACAGGAGAACAGCATGAAACGCATTCCCTCCGTCGTGACCGGCATCGCTGCCGGCATCGCTCTGGCGCTGGCGACCGCAATTTCCGCGCAGCCGTATGGCGGCATGGGTCCAGGAATGGGCATGGGGCCCGGCATGGGCATGGGGCCCGGCATGGGTCATGGCTATGGTCGCGGCCCGGCTGCCGGCGGCGACGTCGCTGCCTACACCGACGCGCGACTGGCCGACATCAAGGCACGACTCAATATCAACACCGGCCAGGAAAGCGCGTGGCAGGCCTTCGCCACGCAGTTCAAGCAGCAGGCGCAACAACGGCAGGCGATGCGTGCCCAGATGTGGAACGACGACGGGACGGCGCCCGAGCGCATGGCGCAGCATGCGCAGGCCATGGCGCAGCAGGCCGCCGGCATGACCGCGATGAGCGACGCGCTCAACGGGCTCTACGGCGCGCTGACGCCGGAGCAGAAGGTGGTAGCCGACCAGCTGTTCGCTCACCGCGGCGGTGGGCGGTACGGTCCGCGCGGCTGATCGTCGCTCTCTCCGAAGTCGGGCACACGGCGCCGAGCGCGCAGTGTGCCCGGCGTCGTCTTGTGACGACGGTCACAGACGGGTGCCGCGCCTTCGGGCAAGCTGATCCCAGCATGCTCGGTGCGATCACCATTCCAGGACCTATGCCATGACCAAGGACTTTCGCGCTACGACGCGTTCGATCAGCGGTGCGCTGCGCAAGCTGCGCGAGGACATTCCCGATGTCACCAAGGGATTCAGCGCGATGGCGCATGCCGCCACGCGCTCCGGCGCGCTCGATCACAAGACCAAGGAGCTGATCGCGCTTGCCCTCGGCGTTGCGGCACGCTGCGACGGCTGCATCGGCTTCCACGTCGAAGCGCTCGTCAAGGCGCACGCCACCCGCCAGGAAGTTGCGGAGGCGCTCGGCATGGCGGTGTACATGGGTGGCGGTCCGTCGCTCATGCACGCCGCCGAAGCCCTGCAGGCGTGGGACCAGTTCTCGGCGGGGGCGGAAGCTTCGACCGCCCCTCGCGAGGCGGAACCGGTCGCGTGAGGTTCGAGCGGTCCGCGTCGCGGATTGCCGTCGCGCACGTACGCGCCATGCGCTGCAACGTCGACGGATTCGAGCGCGGCGTGCGCATCGCCGCCGGGGCGCTCCTGGTTGCCTGGGCGCTCGCTGGCGAAAGCGACATGCGGTTCTGGGGCCTCGGCGGACTGTTCCCTCTGATCACCGGGCTTCTTCGCTGGTGCCCGGCGTACCTGCCCTTCGGTATCGGCACCTGTCGCGACGTGTAGCG
This sequence comes from uncultured beta proteobacterium, assembly GCA_963734575.1. Taxonomy (GTDB): domain Bacteria; phylum Pseudomonadota; class Gammaproteobacteria; order Burkholderiales; family Casimicrobiaceae; genus CAIWHR01. The sequence continues at coordinate 102,260 of CAVTHT010000019.1, forward strand.
CACTGGCGCGTGGCCGTCGCGCGCCCATGATGCGTCGCGGGCGGGAGCGCCGGATGCAGGCCCACCCGCCCGGTCGCCGCATCGGACGTCACTTGCGTTTGAACGGATTGTCGCTGTAACCCAGCCCCTTCCAGTCGAGCCGGCCGTTGGGGCCGTGGCAATCGTTGCACGCGAGCGCCTTGCCTTTCGGCACGACCATGTGGTTCACCTTCCAGTACATGTCCGTCTCCACCCAGCCCACCGGGCCGGTGTAGGGCAGCCCTGCCGTCTGCATGCCGTCGCGCACGGCGACGTTCCAGTCGAAGACGTCCCAGAACCCGCCCTTGCCGAAGAGGTGTGGCACGGCGATCACGCTCGTACCCGCGTCGATGGCCTGCTTGCCCTTCATCAGCTTGAACGGCGTGATCCTCGCGTCGGGATCGCCGCGCTTGCCGTTGGGACTGTTGAGATGGACGATCCCGGTGGGGTCGATCTTCTGTCCCATCAGCACGCGGTCGACGCTGCCGTCGAACCACGCGTACGTCGGCACCACGTCCTTGGCCCAGACGAAATCGCCCTTCTGCTTGTCGTACGTCTTGAGTCCGTACTTGTCGACGGGCGCCTTCTTGTCCTGCCCTGCAGTGGACCAGTCCCAATACACCATGGTCGGGAGCGTGCGCGCAAACGTCGGCACGTGGCATGTCTGGCACGCCACCTTGGCGGCATGCTTGTCCAGGATCGCGTTGGTGCCGCGGTGCGGCGAACCCGCATGGCAGTCGGTGCAGTCGAGCGTGCTGCCCGAATCGCTCATCGACACCGCCAGCGCCTTGCCCGGAATGACGTGATTCTTCGTCTTATGGCAGCCGGTGCAGCTCATGTTCGCACCGTCGGCCGCCATGTGAACGTCGACCGTGCGTGGCGGCTTGCCCATGGAGCTGTCGAGGTCGCCATGCTTCACGTGGTCGCCTCCACCGCCGAAGAAATGGCACGCGCCGCAGTTGTCGCGTGACGGCAGGCCGACGCGTTTGGCGATGGCTTCGAGATCCGGTGGCTGCCACATCACTCCGGACTTGGCGGGAAACTCCTTCGCCTCGTACGTGGGATGGCCTGCACCCGTGGGGAACTTCCTGTACTTGCCGGTCGTGTCGTGACAAACGAGGCAATCGACGTTCTCCGCCTTCGTGAAATCGAACGTCGCATCCTTCCAGCCATAGCCCGCGTGGCAGCTCGTGCAGCGCGGCTCGTTGGACGGCAGCGCGATGCAGAAATTGTTGACGGCGTTGATCTTGCCCAGCTTGACCTCGGCGCTGCCGCCGGCAACCTTCTGCCGCGAGCTCCAGGTCCAGTGCACCGTCTTCATGAAGTCCTGCGCCTGCGCGGCGTGACATTGCAGGCACTGCCGGGTGACATCCGGACCCGTCTTGAAGGGACCGGTGATGAGCGACGAGTGATCGGTGGCCGCGTGCGCGCTACCGATTGCCAGTGCGCTCGCGAAAGCAAATGCAACCGCAATGCGTGTCATGGCTTCCTCTGGTTCGAAGGTCGAGTGGCGGGTGATTCATGTTTGCTTATGCCATTCGAGGAATCGAGGAGGCGTGACAAACGTCAACGCATGCAGAAGCGCGATGACGGCGCAACCAGGAGACGCGCGGCAAGTCGTTCGCGGAGGTGCGTCGAGCATCCTTGTGTGACGCGAGTCACAGACGTCGCGCGGCGAACCCGGGCCGGATCGCGTCGGGGTCGCCGCGGTATATTGCCGCTTTTGAGCCAAATGAACGCGTGCAGCGCTGCGGACCGGAGCCACCATGAACGCCATTACGGAACCTCTCGCGCCATCGACCCTCGACCGGTTCAGCACCCACGCGGTGCTCAACCAGGCGCACCCGGCGACCGGCTTCAACGCCTTTGCCGATGATGCCGTCCTCTCGGCAGCGATCGCCCGCGAAGCGCCGTGGGCCGCCGATCGCTGCGCCGCGCTCGGTGCGCTCGCCGGCGACGAGCACGTGCAGGAGCTGGCGCGTCTAGCCAACAGGCACGAGCCCGAGCTCAAGACGCACGATCGCTTCGGCAATCGCATCGACTGGGTCGAGTTCCATCCGAGCTGGCACGAGCTCATGGCGCTCGCGTGGCGACACGAAGTGCATTCGCTCGCGTGGCGCAGGGGCTTGCCGAACCCGCATTACGCCCGCGCGGTGTTGTCGTACCTGTGGAACCAAGTGGAGCAGGGCACCGGTTGTCCGACCGGCATGGCGTATGCGTCGTACGCCGGCTTCGCCAGCGAGCCCTCGCTCCGGATCTGGGCCGACAAGGTGCTCGGCACCGAGTACGAGTTCAGCCGGCGTGAAGTCGCGCTGAAGCCGAGTGTCGTGATCGGCTATGCGATGACGGAAAAGCAGGGCGGCTCGGACTTGCGGCAGACGCAGACGACCGCCGTGTTCTCGGGAACTGCCGATTACCACGGTGCGCGTGCCGACTGGTACGAGCTCACCGGACACAAGTGGTTCTGCTCCGTGCCGCAGTCCGATGGCTTTTTCACGCTGGCCAAGGTGAACGGCGGCGTGACGTGCTTCTTCCTGCCGCGAACGCTTCCGGACGGCACGTTCAACCGGTTCTTCGTGCAGCGCCTCAAGGACAAGTGCGGCAACCGCTCGAATGCATCCAGCGAGGTCGAGTACTCGGGCACGCTTGCGATCCGCGTCGGCGAGGAGGGCCGCGGCATCCGCGAGATCCTGACGCACTCGCACCTCACCCGTCTCGATTTCGCAGTCGGGTCCGCGGGCTTGATGCGGCAGGCGCTGACGCTGGCGCTCAACCACACGTCGTCGCGCAGCGGCTTCGGCGTGCCGATCGCCGACCAGCCCATGATGACCAATGTCCTCGCCGACATGGCCATCGAGGTCGAGTCAGCCACGCTCTTCGCCCTGCGTGTGGCCAAGGCGACCGATCACCTCGACGACGACGAGCACGAGCGCTACCTTGCCCGCGTCGCCACGCCGATGGCCAAGTACTTCAACTGTTCCCGGGTTCCGGCGGTGGTATGCGAGGCCCTGCAGTGTCATGGGGGCAATGGCTTCATCGAGGAGAACCCCATCGCGCGGCTCTATCGCGAAGCGCCGCTCAACAGCGTGTGGGAAGGCACGGCCAACATGATGTGCATGGATGTGCGCCGCGCCATGCTCAAGGATCCGCGCACGCGCGAAGCGTTCTTCGACGAGCTCGCAAGCGTCAAGGGAGCAGACGCACGCCTGGATCGCTACGCGGCCTCGCTCGCGGAACTCGTGGATGCGGCAAGCACCGATGAATTCCTGGCGCGCACCATGACGGAAGCCATGGCGCGTGCGTTGCAAGGCTGTGGAGCTCGTGCGCCACGCATCCGCCGAGGTCGTCGACGCATTCTTCGCGAGCCGCCTGGATGTTTACCGTGCGGGCTCGACGTTCGGCACGCTGGGCAGTGGCGTGTCGAAGGACGCGGCGCGCGCGATCGTCGCGCGCGCCACGGTTTGCAGGAACTAGTCTGGTATGGCGTGGATGCTCAGGAACCCTTCTTCACCAGCGGACACGTCGACTGCGCCAGCGGCTGGAACGCTTCCTCTCCCGGGATCGTCGCCAGCACCTTGTAGTAGTCCCACGGGTACTTCGACTCTTCGGGCTTCTTGACCTGCACGAGATACATGTCGTGCACCATGCGCCCGTCCGCGCGGATCTGACCGTTCTTCGCGAAGAAATCGTTCACCGGCGTCGACTTCATCTTCGCCATCACCGCCGCGGCATCGTCGGTGCCCGCCGCCTGCACCGCCTTGAGGTAATGCATGGTGGAGGAATAGTTCGCGGCCTGGATTCCGGTGGGCATCTTCTTCATGCGCTCGAAGAAGCGGCGCGCGAACTTGCGCGTCTCCTCGTCGCGGTCCCAGTAGAACGCCGCAGTCAGGATCAGGCCCTGGCCCGCCTTGAGGCCGAGGCTGTGGATGTCGGTGATGAACACGGCGAGGCCGGCGAGATTCTGCTTGCCGCTGGTGCTGAGCGCCGAACTCCTGCGCCGCCTTGATCGAGTTGATCGTATCGGCGCCGCCGTTCGCGAGGCCGATGATCTTGGCGCCGGACTGCTGCGCCTGCAGGATGAAGCTGCTGAAGTCGCTGGTGCCGAGCGGATGCCGCGCGCTGCCGAGCACCTTGCCGCCCGAGGCGACGACGACCTCGCTCACGTCCTTCTCGCTCTGGTGGCCGAAAGCGTAGTCGGCCGTCAGGAAGTACCACGTGTTGCCACCCTGCTTCACGATGGCCTTCGCGGTGCCGTTGGCCATGGCATAGGTGTCCCACGCCCATTGCACGCTGTTCGGCGTGCAGTCCTGGTTGGTGACGCGCGTGGTGCCGGCGCCGTTCACGATGGCGATGCGCGACTTGTCCTTGGCGAGCGAAACGACCGCGAGCGCCACCGCCGAGTTCGTGAGGTCGGTGATCATGTCCACGCCCTGGCGGTCCATCCATTCGCGCGCGAGGCTCGACGCGATGTCCGGCTTGTTCTGGTGGTCGCCCTGCACCACCTCGATCGGCTTGCCGAGCACCTTGCCGCCGAAGTCCTCGACCGCCATGCGCACCGCGGTCACCGAGCCTGCGCCGGAAAGATCCGACAGCGCGCCGCCCATGTCGGTGAGCACGCCGATCTTCACCACGTCACCGGACACGGTGCCTTGGGCAGTGGCGAGCAAGGAGACGGAACAGAACGCAGCGGCGAGCGCGAATTGCAGTGGCTTGCGAAACATCGGTTTCCTCCGGGGACGGGTCATGGTCATGGGCAATGCGGATGCTTCATACGACGTTCCTGGTGAGGCCGCCGTCGACGCAGATGTTCTGGCCGGTCACGTAGCCCGCAAGGCGTGAGGCGAGGAACGCGCACATCGGGCCGAAGTCGGCGGCCGTGCCGAGGCGCTGCATCGGCACGCTTGCGGCCATCTCGCGCTTCACGGTGGCCTCGTCGATGGCGTTGCGCTGCGCGCGATCGCGGATCACGCGCTGCAGCGCGCCGGTGTCCATCAGGCCGGGCAGCAGGCCATTCACGGTCACGCCGTGGACCGCGCACTCGCGCGCGAGCGATCCCATCGCCCCGGTCAGGCCCACGCGCATGGAATTGCTGAGAGACATGTTGGGATACAGCTCCTTCACGACGAAGGAGGTGATGTTGATCACCCGACCGAACCCGCGTGCCTTCATGCCGGGCAGGAAGTGACGCACGATCTCGAGCACGCCCAGCACGTTGGTCTCGAACGCGTCGCGCCACTGCTGCGACGTCAGCTCCTCGAACTGTCCCGTCGGCGGCCCGCCGGCATTGGTGACGACGATCGACACCGGTGCATACGCGTCGCCAGCGCTGCAGATTGCCTCGCGATCGACGATCTTGCCGATATCGCCCTGGATGAACACGCCGCCCGGCACCCGTGCGCGCGCCGCTTCCCATCCGGCGCTGGAGCGACCGTTGACCAGCACGCGCACGCCGGCGCCGGCGAGCGCCTCGGCGCACGAGAGCCCAAGGCCCTGCGTGCCGCCCAGCACCAGCGCGGTCTCGCCTTCGATGCCGAGATTCATCGCGCGCTCCGTAGCACCGGCCGACTAGAGACCGGCCGTGACATCGAACGACGGCGGCCGCTTCTCGCGCAGGCTGGCAACGCCCTCGCGCACGTCGGGCCCGCTGAAGCCGATGAATTCGAGCGCCAGCGACGTATCGAACGTCGGGCCCGCCATGCGCAGCCAGTTGTTGAGGCTGTACTTGGTCCAGCGGATGGCGCTTTGCGCGCCGTTCGCGAGCCGCCGCGCGATCTCGAACGCCTTGGGCACGAGCTCCGCCTCGTCGACGGTGAGGGACACGAGGCCGATGCGCTCCGCTTCCTCGCCCGACACGGCATCGCAGAGCATGAGGTAGTACTTGGCCTTGGCCATGCCGCAGAGCAACGGCCATACGATGGCGGCGTGATCGCCGGCGGCGACGCCCAGCCGCGTGTGACCGTCGATGATGCGCGCGTTCTTCGCCGCGATCGAGATGTCGGCGAGGAGACCGGCGACGAGACCCGCACCAACGGCGGGTCCGTGCATCGCCGAGACGATCGGCTTCGAGCAGTTGATGACGTTGTAGACGAGGTCGCGCGCCTCGCGCCACACGCGGGCACGCACGTCGAAGTGGTTCGCCATGTCCTCGACGAGGCCGAGATCGCCGCCCGCGGAGAAGCCCTTGCCCTCGCCGCGGATGATCGCCACGCGCGTCTCGGGATCGGCATCCACCGCGCGCCAGATCTCGGAGAGCTCGCGGTGCATCTCGTGATCCGCGGTCGAGAGCTTGCCGGGCGCCCCCATGACGATCTCGAGGATGCCGTCCGGGTGGCGATTGAGTGTCAGGCGGGTGAAGCCGGCGTACGGGTCGGTGATCATTGGGTAATCTCCCCCAGGCTAGTCGCTGCGCGGCCTGCGCCAACCCCCTGCCGATGAGGGGGCGAAGGGCCGGCGCTGCTCGGCCGCCGAAGGCGGGCCGTGTTCGCCCGTCGCGGCCGTGCGGCGCTCATATCTGTTTGGTCCGGTCTTTCCAGTACGGTTCCTTGAGCAGGTTCTTCTGGATCTTGCCGATCGGCGTCTTGGGGAAATCGGTGACGAACTGCACCACCCGCGGACGCTTGAACTCGGCGAGATGGCGGGTGCAGTGTGTGATCACGTCCTGCTCGGTGATTTTCGCGTCGGGCTTGAGCAGGATGTACGCGGCTGGCAGCTCGCCCCACTTGTCGTCCGGCACGCCGAACACGGCGCACTCCGACACCGCATCGAGGCCGTAGATGACGTCCTCGATCTCCTTCGGGTACACGTTCTCGCCGCCGGAGATCAGCATGTCCTTGGCGCGATCGACGAGGGTGATGAAGCCGTCCGCATCCATGATGCCGATGTCGCCCGTCAGCCCCCAGCCGTTGCCGAGCTTGAAGAACGCCGCGGTCTGCTCGGGTTCGTTGTAATACTCCATCATGAGATTGTCACCGCGGCTGCCGATCTCGCCGAGCACGCCGGGGCCGACCGGCTGGCCGCTTGCGGAGAAGAGGCCGACGTCGACGTTGAAGGCCTGCCGTCCGACGGCGCCCAGCTTCTGCGGGAGGTACCACGTCGCGCAGCGACGTGAGCACGCCCATCTCGGACTGACCGTAGATCTGCGTGAGGCGCAGGTCCGGCAGGCGCTTCTTGAGCTCGACCTGCACCCAGTCCGGCATCGGCGCGCCAGCGAACGACACCTTGCGCCAGGTCGCGAGCCTGGCCGCATCGAACTGCGGATGCGACACCAACTGGTTCGCCTGCGTGGGCACCATGAAGTTCGCGGTCACCTTGTCGCGTGCAACGGTGTCCATGAACTTCTCGGCCGACCATGGCGTGACGAAGGTGCACGTCGCGCCAACCAGCATCGCCGGCTGGAACATGATGTTGAGCGCGGCCACGTGGAAGAGCGGCGTGACGATCGCCACGACGTCGCGCTCGTCGAGCGCTTCCTCGAACGCGACGGTATGTGCGGTGACTTCGCGGGCGCGGTGGTTGCACAGCACGCCCTTGGGCCGGCCGGTCGTGCCGCCGGTATAGGTCATGCAGAAGGGATCGCGCTCGTCCAGCCTGACATCGGGAATGGTGCGCGGGTGCTCGCGCAGGAAATCCGGGAACGCCACGGCTCCCGGAACATCGCTTGCGCCGATCGATACGAAGTGCCTGATCTTCGGACAGCGCGGCGCCACCGTCTTCACCTTCTCCGCGAACTGTGCGTCGAAGACGAGGATCTCGCTGTCGGACTTGTTGAGGACGTATTCGAGCTCGTCCGGGGCGTACAGGATCGAGATGTTGACGAGGACGAGACCCGACCGCGCCGCGCCGAAGAACACGACGCCGTACTCGGGCAGGTTGCGCGACACGATTGCGACCTTCGCGCCCTTCGCGCGGCCGGTGCCGAGGAGGGCGTGTGCGAACTGGTTCGCCGCGGCGTCGAGCTCGGCATAGCTCAGCCGGACGTCGTCGCGGATGATGGCCGTCTTGTGCGGAAAGCGCTGCGCCGACCGCCGCAGCATGTCTCCAGTCAGCATTCCCACTCCTGCATGCACTTCGCGAGGGGGCGATCGTACACCGCGTCCGGTGCGCGACGCCGCTGCGCATAAAATGGCGGGCTTGGCAGACGCGTGCCGTGGATGCCCTGTACGCGCGTGCTTAGGGCGCGCCATCGCGGCAATCCGCCGCGATCCACGATCGCTGCGTCACGTCCGGTGCAGCAGCCCGTGCGCCCCTGTGCTTCGAGGAGAACCGTAATGGAGGAAGTGACCATCGACCGCCCCGCCGACGGCGTGGCGCGCGTGACGATCAACCGGCCCGAGGCGCGCAACGCGCTGTCGATGACCGTGCGCGAGCGTCTCGCGACGGTGTTCAACGAGCTGTCGGTCGATGCCGCCACCCGCTGCATCGTGCTCACCGGTGGCGACCAGGTTTTCGCGGCGGGCGCCGATATTCGCGACATGGCCGAGCGGCGGCCGATGGAGCTGCTGCTGCGCCGCACCGACGTCTATTGGCGCGCCATAGCGTCGTGCTCGAAGCCGATCATCGCGGCCGTCAACGGCTACGCGTGGGGCGGCGGCTGTGAGCTTGCAATGCACTGCGACATCATCATCGCCGGCGAGAGCGCGTCGTTCGCCCAGCCGGAGATCCGTGTCGGCATCATGCCGGGTGCGGGCGGCACCCAGCGCCTCACCCGCGCCATCGGCAAGTTCCAGACGATGAAGATGCTCCTGACCGGCAAGCCGGTGTCCGCACGCGAGGCGCTCGCCATGGGACTCGCGAGCGAGGTCGTGGCCGACGATGCGGTGCAGTCCACCGCGGTCGCGATGGCGAGCACCATTGCGGCGATGCCGCCGCTGGCCGTCATGCAGATCAAGGAGGTCGTTCTCGCGGGACAGGACGCTTCGCTCGACACGGCGCTCATGCTGGAGCGCAAGGCCTTCCACCTGCTGTTCGACACCGAGGACCAGAAGGAAGGCATGCATGCGTTCCTCGACAAGCGCAAGCCGCAATACAAGGGGAAGTGATGACGCTGCCGGAAAACTGCACGCTCGGAATCGTCGGCACCGGGCTCATGGGGCGCGGCATCGCCCAGATCGCCGCGCAGGCCGGCATCGACACGCTGCTCTACGATGCAGTGCCCGACGCGGCGACGAAGGCGCACGACGGGATCGCGGGCACGCTGCGCGGCCTTGCCGCCAAGGGCAAGCTCAGCGAGGAAGCGGTCGCCGCCGCCGCGGCCGTCTGCATCCGGTGGCGGCGCTCGAAGGACCTTGCCCGCTGCGACATCGTGGTCATCGAGGCGATCGTCGAAAGCCTGCCGCGAAGCAGGAGCTCTTCAAGGCGCTCGAAGCGATCGTGAGCGGCGCGATTGCCTGCTCGCCACCAACACCTCGTCGCTGTCGGTCACCGCGATCGCGCCGCCTGCCGGCAGCCCGGCCGCGTCGCCGGCTTCCACTTCTTCAGCCCGGTGCCGCTGCATGAAGATCGTGGAGGTCATCGACGGCGTGCGCACCGAGCCGTGGGTGGGCGAAGCGCTGATCGCGCTGGCACGTCGCGTCGGACATGCGCCGGTGCGTGCCGCCGATACGCCGGGATTCATCGTCAATCACGCCGGCCGCGGCTACGGCACGGAGGCGCTGCGCATCGTTGCCGAGGGCGTGCGCCACGTTCGACGACGATCGACCGCATCCTCAAGGACGGCGCCGGCTTTCGCATGGGGCCGTTCGAGCTGATGGATCTCACCGGACTCGACGTCTCGCAGCCGGTGATGGAATCGATCTATCACCAGTTCTACGAGGAGCCGCGCTTCCGGCCATCGCCGCTGCTGGTGCAGCGCAAGGTCGGCGGGCTTGCTCGGTCGCAAGACGGGCCAGGGCTTCTATGCGTACGTCGACGGCGCGATGCAGCCCGTCAGCCGCCGCCCGCGCCCGACGCGCGCCCGGCGTCGGTGTGGATAGTCGCGTGCAGATGCGCAGGCGCATGCGGCGCTCGGTGCACTGGTGGCGACGCTCGGCGCGGAGCATCGACAGCGGCGATCGCCCGGGCAGCCGACGCGCTGTGCATCGTGGCGCCCCTCGGCAGCGGATGCCACGACCGCGGCGCTCGCCGAGAGGCTCGACGCCATCGCGCACCGTCGCGATCGACACCTGCTTCGGACTTGGCGTCGCATCGCACGCTGATGACGACACCGGTCGACCACACCGGCGATGCGCGAGGCGGCGCACGGGCTGTTCGGCTGCCGACGGGGTCGCCGGTGTCGGTGATTCGCGACAGCGCCGGTTTCGTGGCGCAGCGCGTCGTCGCGCACATCGTCAACATCGCCTGCGACATCGCGCAGCAGCGCATCGCCACGCCGCAGGACATCGAACGCGCCGTCACGCTCGGGCTCGGCTATCGCAGGGTCCCGCTCGCCGATGGGCGATGCCTGGGTGCCGGCAACGACGCTGGCCATCCTCGAACGCGATGCACGAGTGCTACTGCGACCCGCGCTACCGCCCCAGCCCCTGGCTCACGCGCCGTGCGCGGCTGGGGGTGTCATTGCTCACCGCAGACTGAGGCGGCGAACCCCGCCACGAGCGGCCGCGGTCGCCGCTCCTGCCCGTTTGATGCCTACTGCGCGCCTGCGGGCAATGTCGTCGCCGGCGTGCTCGTGCTCGTACCGGTCGCTGCGGACTGCGCAGCCGTGATCGCGGTCGCCCTGGCATAGAAACGGCTCCAGCGTTGTGGCCGCATGATGACTCCGGTGTCGAGCATGCGATCGATCTCTTCGGAGGAGTAGCCGTACAGCAGCAGCGACATGCACGTGCGCTTGAGATGCTGGTCGAGGATGCGGGCATCCCATGCATCGTGCGAGCCATCCGCTGTCGCCTCCGAGTTGCGGATCGCATTCTCGAGCGATTGCCCGAGTACGGTCTGGAATGTCGCGGCGCCGAAGAAGCGGCGGAAGTTGCGGACGAGCCGCCGCTTGTGGGCGTCGTCGTGGTTCGCGCGGATCGTCACGGAGAAGTCCATCCAGACCTTGCCTTCGCCGGCGGGCTCCAGTTTGCGGCCCGCAGCGAGCTCGCGCAGATGGTGGATCTGCCACTCCTCGACGAGGCTCGCAGCGGCCCGCGTGGCCGCATAGTGGCCGGAACGGTGCGCCTGCAACGCAATGAGCGCGCCCGACACCACGACGAACAGGACCGTCCCGCCGAGCAGCGACGCCATGGAAAGCTGGACGAGAAGCGCTGCGGCAGCGCCCACGCCCGCGAGGAGCGAGAGCAGGTAGATCGTGAGCTGCGTCTGCACGTTCGAAGAGACGCCATATTGCTCGAGCAGCTCGCCCACGCGGCCCCAGCTGAAGTAGTACCACGCCTTGCCGAGCCAGCGGCCGACGACGGGAAATGGCTCGGGCTCGCGCTGGCCCATCGAGCTCGGAGACATACACCCATGGATTGCCGACATGGCGGAAGCCGAGGAAGGCCGGCGGCACCTTCGGGACGAGATCCTGTTCCCGGCACACGCGGATCAGCCGGTTGCCGAGGACCTTCTCCACCTTCGCAACGGACCACGCGGTGTACAGACGCGGTGCGCCGACCGTGATGCAACGCTCGACGTTGACACCCTCGCAAAGGAGATCGTACGCGCAGGCGAGGGCGAGCGCGCCGCCGAGCGAGTGGCCGCCGATGATGACACGATCGATGCGCGGCGCCTGCTCGCGCAGCCACGGCAGGAAGCGTCGCCGCGCGAGCATCCACGCGGCAATGAATCCGCCGTGCGCCAGCGGGTGGCCCAGGGGAAAGGGGCATGCACGCGCAGTTGACGAGCCAGTCCAGGATCTGGTCCGTGCCGCGGAAGACGACGTACGCCGTGCGCGTCGCGTCATCGACGCCGGCATAGAGCGTCGTGCTCCAGCCGTTGTACGCGAACTCTTCCCGGGATACGTATGGATTCCAGAAGTACGCGATCGCGCAGTCGCGCGCGATGGCCTCGGTCAGTACGTTGTCGCGATCGAAATCCGGATGGTCGTGCCGGATGCGGTCGAGCACTACGGGATCGAGCTTGACCATATGTGCCCTCCTGCACTGGCAACAGGCGCATCTTCGCCGGAACCCTACTCCTTGCTTCGGAGCGCCGGGCCTTCGCTACGCACTCGAGCACTGCGGCTCACCGCAGCAGCTTGAACGCGTGGGACCAGCTGGTTGCGCAGGAACCCGGGGATGCACCACAGCATGCACAGCGGCTCGATCGCCCGCGCCGCCTCGACCCCGCCCATGTCCTCGATCTCCCAGCCGAACTGGTCGAGGATGCGCGCGACCGTCGCCTTCGCCGCCGCGTCGTTGCCGCAGATGAACATCGTCGGTCGCTCGCCGCCGAAGTCGGGATCGACCATGAAGGCGTTGCCGACCGAATTGAAGGCCTTGACGAACCGCGCCGCCGGGAACTCGCGCTGAAGCCGCTCCATCAGCGAGTCGTCAGGTCCGGTGAAGAACTTGCAGCACGCCGTTCTCGGGCGGCGCGTCGGCGATGGGGTTCGTCGCGTCC
>CAVTHT010000020.1:0-81488 GCA_963734575.1 uncultured beta proteobacterium
CCGGGGCAGCAACGAAAAAGGCCGGCGCGGCGCCGGCCTTCATCGTGGAGCTGGCGTGGGCTGCTACTGCGGCTTCGCCTGGGCCGACAGCGCCTTGATCGAGGCCACGACCGGCTGTCCCTTGAGGAGGTTCATCGCCTGCGCGAGCTGGAAGTCCTCGGTGCCGCCGAACTCGAACGGCTTCACCGGAGCCGCCTGCGCGGGCTTGTCGGTTGCCTTCGGCGTGTCCTTGTCCGGCGTGGGCGCGGCCTTGTCGGCGGGTGCGTCGAGCGGCTGCGCGTCGGGCTTCGCGCGCGTGTCCGCCGGTCCGAGCTTGACTTCGCCCTTGCCGATCTCGAGGTGCCGCTCGAGGTTGGCTTCGCGGATGCGGTTGGGCGAGTCGCGGCCGTCGTCGATGTAGATGTCGGGCTCGATGCCCTTCGCCTGGATCGACCGGCCGGCGGGCGTGAAGTAACGCGCCGTCGTGAGCTTGAGGCCCGCGCTGTTCGACAGCGGCAGGATGGTCTGCACCGAGCCCTTGCCGAACGTCTGTGCGCCGAGCACCGTCGCGCGCTTGTGGTCCTGCAGCGCGCCGGCGACGATCTCGGACGCCGACGCCGTGCCGCCGTCCACCAGCACCACCATCGGCACCTTCTTCACGGCGGCGGGCAGGTCGCGCAGGTAGTCCTCGCCGCGGCGGGTGTAGTTCTCGCGGCTCGCGGACAAACGCATGTGGGCATCGGGCGTGCGGCCATCGGTGTAGACGACGAGAGCATCCTTCGGCAGGAATGCCGCGGACACGGCGACCGCCTGGTTGAGCAGGCCGCCCGGGTCGCTGCGCAGGTCGAGCACCAGGCCCTTGAGCTCGCCCTGCTTGAACATGTCCTTCAGCGCCTTGGCGAGGTCCTCGCCGGTACGCTCCTGGAAGTTGCGCACGCGCACGTAGCCGTAGCCGGGCTCGAGGGTCTTCGCGCGCACGCTCTTGACGTTGATCTCCTCGCGCACGAGGGTGAACGTGAGCGGCGCGTCGGCGTCCTTGCGCACGACCGTGAGCACGACCGCCGTGCCCGGCTTGCCGCGCATCTTCTCGACCGCCTTGTTGAGCGGCAGCCCGCGGGTGGCGACATCGTCGATCTTGACGATGAGGTCGCCGGTCTTGATGCCGGCGCGGAAGGCGGGTGTGTCCTCGATGGGCGAGACGACGCGCACGATGCCGTCCTCGACGCCCACCTCGATCCCGAGGCCGCCGAACTTGCCCTGGGTCGAGACCTGGAGCTCCTTGAAGGCCTCGGCATCGAGGAAGTCCGAATGCGGATCGAGGCCGCGGACCATGCCGTTGATGGCTTCACGGATGAGCTTCTCGTCGGAGACGGGCTCGACGTAGTCGCTCTTGATCTTGCCGAACACTGCAGCGAGGAGCTGGAGATCCTCGTACGGGATGGGCAGCTTCTGCTCGCGCTGCGCCACCGCCGAGAAATTGAGGGACAGCAGGACCCCGAGCACGGCCCCCATTCCGATCAGTCCTGCCTTCTTCCAGCCGTTCACCATGTGCTGCTGCTCCTTCCTGCTGGGCGGTCCTGCGGACCGCGCACGAACTTTCAAGTATACGCCCGGCATCCGTTCGGGCCCGGGTCGCGGGGAGGCGCTGCAACTGGCTCGAGGGACGTGCTGTCCATGCTCGCTCCGGCCGAGGCGCCCTGCCATGCCAGCCGACGAGCGGCAGCCGCCTTTCGCCCGGCGCCTCATGCGGCCCCGGGACGCGTCGTGCTCCTTGGTGGGTCCGGCGACCTGCCGAGTTCCGCGCGGCTGCGCGGAAGCTCTCAGCCCTTGATCTCGATCAGCGAATGCCCGGTCATCTCGGGCGGCTGCGGCAGGCCGAGCATGGCGAGCAGCGTCGGTGCGACGTCCTGCAAAGCGCCGCCCTTGGCGATCGTGCGCAGGGCGGCCGATGTAGACGAACGGGACGAGCGAGAGCGTGTGGGCCGTGTGCGGCTGCCCCGTGCCGTTGTCGTGCATCTTCTCGGCGTTGCCATGGTCGGCCGTGACGAGCACCTCGCCACCCACGGCGCGGGCAGCCTCGACCACGCGGCCGAGGCACGCGTCGAGCGTCTCGACCGCGTGCACGGTGGCATCCAGGTTGCCGGTGTGCCCGACCATGTCGCCGTTGGCGTAATTGCAGACGATCGCGTCGTAGCGCCCGCTGCGGATCGCCTCGACGAGGCGGTCGGTCACCTCGACCGCGCTCATCTCGGGCTTGAGATCGTAGGTCGCAACCTTGGGCGACGGCACGAGCACCCGGTCCTCGCCTGCGTAGGGCGTCTCGACGCCCCCGCTGAAGAAATACGTGACGTGGGCGTATTTCTCGGTCTCGGCGATGCGCAGTTGCCGCAGCCCGAGGCCGGCGACGTACTCGCCGAAGCCGTTGGCCACGGATTGCGGCCCGAACGCGACGGGCAGGTGAACGAAATCGTCGCCATACCCGGTGAGGCAGACGTAGCGTCCGAGTTGCGGAAGGCGTGCTCGCGCAAATCCGGTAAACGCCGGATCGGTCAGCGCACGCGTGATCTCGCGCGCGCGATCGGCGCGGAAGTTCATGCAGATCACGACGTCGCCGTCGGCCATGCGGGCGGCCTGGCCGGACGCGTCCACGATGGCCGTCGGTTGCACGAACTCGTCGCTCTCGTCGCGCGCGTAGGCCGCGGCAAGCGCAGCGTGCGCATCCTGTCGCCGTGAACGGCGCCATGCCATCGACGATGAGCTCGTACGCGCGCTCCACGCGCTCCCACCGCTGGTCGCGATCCATCGCGTAGTAGCGGCCCACGATGTCGGCGATGCGCGCGTCGCGCTGCCGCGCACACACGGCGTTCATGAATTCGAGCGACGCGGCCGCGCTGCGCGGCGGCGTGTCGCGGCCGTCGAGGAAGGCATGCACGAGAATCCGCGGCGCCCCCCGGCACCGGCGAGGTCGACCATCGCGGCCAGCTGCCGCTCGTGGCTGTGCACGCCGCCCGGGCGACAGGAGTCCCATGACGTGCACGGTGCTGCCGTTGCGCACGGCCGTCGCGATGGCGTCGAGCAGCACCGGGATTGGCCGCGAATTCGCCGGTCTCGATCGCGTGGTCGACGCGCGTGAACTCCTGGTACACGACCCGACCCGCGCCGATGTTGAGGTGACCGACCTCGGAATTGCCCATCTGGCCCTGCGGCAGGCCGACGTGGAATTCGGAGGCGTCGATCCGCGTGTGCGGATAGCGCTCCAGGAAGCGCGCGCCAGTTCGGCATGCGGGCGCGCGCGATCGCGTTGTCGGGCGCGTCCTCGCGACAGCCGAAGCCATCGAGGATGACGAGCACCACGGGACGCACTCGGGGCCGGACGTGACCGGGTCGCCGCGGACGGAGCAGGAGCCGAAGCATTCATGGACTGGACCGGCGCGCGCAGGGTGTCGTGCGCGGCACGAAGAGGGGACCGAGGAGAGCGCCGATGATCGTTAGGCTATCATTTTAGCTTTGCGTGTTCCCTCACGCGCACGCATTGCCTCCCATGCCGATGTCGTTCATTCAAAACAACTGGATGCTGATCCTCGTCTTCGTCGCCTCCGGCGCGATGCTCCTGTGGCCGCTCGTGCACCGGCGCATCTCCGCCCTCAAGGAGCTCGGCACCTTCGAGGTCACCCGCCTCATCAACGATCGCAATCCCGTGCTTCTCGACGTGCGGGAGACGCGCGAGCTCGAGGGCGGCCGCATTCCGAACGCCGTGCACATCCCGCTGTCACAACTCGGTTCGCGCGCCGGGGAGCTGTCGGCGATGACGGGCCGGCCCCTCGTGGCGTACTGCGCGCGCGGCAATCGCACGGCGCTCGCGAGTCGCGCGCTGGGGAAGCTCGGCTTCAAGGAGGTCTATGGTCTGCGTGGCGGCTTCGCGGCCTGGCGCCAGGCCGGCCTTCCCGTGGCCAAGTGAGGCCGGCGAGCCGGGTGGGCGCGCGACGTGCGTGCCGATGCAAGGATCACGGGAACGCTGAATGAGGCCACCGATCACGATGTATGCGACGGGCATGTGCCCTTACTGCGTGCAGGCCGAGCGCCTGCTCAAGGCCAAGGGCGTGCAGGAGATCACCAAGATCCGCGTCGATCTCGAGCCGCAGCTGCGACAGAAGATGATGCAGATCACCGGCCGGCGCACGGTGCCGCAGATCTATATCGGCGAGGTTCACGTCGGCGGGTACGACGATCTCGTGGCGCTCGATCGCGCCGGACGTCTGGATGGACTGCTGGGCGGCGCGACCTGAGGCGTTCTGCGCCTCTCCGCACCGGCGGAGAGCCACCCGGGGAGGGAGCGGCGAGTGGGGTAAAATCGACCGTTTACCCCACCTACCCGAAAGCGCATTCATGGCTGAGCAACAACCCGCGCCGGCGAGCGCCGACGCCCCGGCAGGCGTGCAGTTCTCGATCGACAAGATCTACGTCAAGGACCTGTCCCTCGAGAATCCCGGCGCGCCGGGATCGTTCATGACCCAGGAGTCGCCGCAGATCGAGGTCGGCCTGCGCACTCGCGGCGAACAGGTCCAGCCGGACATCTACGAATGCGTGCTGACGGTGACGCTCACCGCGCGCGCCGGCGACAAGACGCTGTTCCTGGTGGAAGCGGCCCAGGCCGGCGTGTTCACCATCAAGGGCATTCCGCAGGACCAGCTCCAGCCGATCCTCGCGGTCCACTGCCCGACGGTGCTGTTCCCGTACGTGCGCGAAACCCTGGCCGACGCCGTTGGCCGCGCCGGCTTTCCGC
Source organism: uncultured beta proteobacterium (assembly GCA_963734575.1). Lineage (GTDB taxonomy): Bacteria > Pseudomonadota > Gammaproteobacteria > Burkholderiales > Casimicrobiaceae > CAIWHR01. Next base: position 4,763 of record CAVTHT010000020.1, read on the forward strand.
CCGTGCATCTTGCGCCCATCAACTTCGAGATGCTGTACCAGCAGCAGCTCGCCCAAGGCCAGGGCGCAACAGGCGCGCCGAACTGAGGATGGGCAGGTTCCTCGCGGCAGCGATCGCGCTGTCGCTCGCTGGTTTTGCGTCCGCGGCCGACTACCGCTGCACCGGCGAGCCGGTCACGATTCTCTACGACGCCCCGTCGGGCAAGGCCAAGCCGCTCTTCATCCTCGGCCGCGACACGCCTCTCGAGGTGATCGTCGCGCTCGAAGGGTGGACGAAGGTGCGCGACTCCTCCGGCACCATCGGCTGGGTCGAGAAGAAGGGCCTCACCGACAAGCGCGCGCTCGTCGTGCGCACGGCCGTGGGCGAGGTGCGTGCGGCGGCGGACGATGCCGCCCCGGTGGTGTTCCGGGCCGAGCAGAACGTCGTGCTGGAGCTTGCCGAGCCGGCAGCGTCGGCGACCGCCACCGCTGCGCCGGGCTGGGTCAAGGTCCGTCATCGCGATGGCCAGACGGGGTTCATCCGCGTGAATCAGGTGTTCGGCCTCTGAGCCGCGCGCGGGCGCAGCGACCTGCACCGGGCACGTCCCGCAGCCGGACTTCCGCCTGTGATTCCCACGATCGCGATCCTCGGTGCCGGTGCGTGGGGAACCGCGCTCGCCATTCATCTCGCGCGGCGCGGCGATCGCAAGGTGCTGCTGTGGGCGCGCGACCCCGCGCAGGCCGCGGCGATGGCCGTGACGCGGCGCAATGCCCGCTACCTGCCGGAGCATGCGCTGCCCGCGGCAGTGTCCGTCACGGGCACGGTCGCCGACGTGCACGGTGCAGCCCTTCTCATCGTCGCGACGCCGGTCGCCGCGTTGCCGGACGTCGTCCGGGAGCTCGTGCCCATCGCACCGCGCGCGCCGCTCGTCTGGCTTTCCAAGGGTTTCCTGCGCGTGCCCCTGAGCACCGCGTTCCCCGCGGGTGCCGCGCTGGCGCATCAGGTCGTGGCGCCGTGCTGGGCCACGCCGGTGGGCATCGTCTCGGGTCCGAGCTTCGCCGAGGAAGTCGCGCGGGGGTTGCCCACCGCGCTCGCCGTGGCCGCGACCGACACGCGACTTGCCGCAACGGTCGCCGACCACCTTCGCGCCGATACCCTTCGCGCGTATGTCAGCGAGGACATCATCGGCGTCGAGGTGGGCGGCGCCGTCAAGAACGTGCTGGCCATCGCGGCCGGCGCGAGCGATGGGCTCGGCTTCGGTCACAATGCGCGCGCCGCACTGATCACGCGCGGACTGGCCGAGACCGGCCGGCTGTCCATTGCGATGGGTGGCCAGCGCGAAACGCTGATGGGACTCGCCGGCCTCGGCGACCTCGTGCTGACGTGCACGGGCGATCTCTCCCGCAACCGCCGCGTGGGGCTGGGACTTGCGCAAGGTCGCGACCTGGCAGGGCGTGCTCGCGGAGCTCGGCCACGTGGCCGAGGGGGTGAGCGCGGCGCCCGCGGTACGTGCGCTGGCGGAGCATCACGGCGTGGACATGCCGATCTGCACCGCGGTCGATCGTGTACTGCGAGGCGACCTGCCGCTGCGCGTGGCGGTGGAAGAGCTGCTCCGGCGCGAGCCGCGCGCCGAGCAGAACTGACGTCCGGAGGTTGGGCCTCAGCGCTGGGCGCCTTTGAGCCCGCACTGCCGCCACGCCTCGTACACCGCAACGGCAACGGCGTTCGACAGGTTGAGGCTGCGCACGTCCGCGCGCATCGGGATGCGCAGCCGGGCGTCCGGTGCGAAATGCGTCAGCAGTTCGTCACCGAGGCCCGCCGTCTCGCGGCCGAAGACCAGAACGTCGTCGGCCGCGAAGCGCGCGTCGTAGAGCGAGCCCGCTCCGCGCGTCGTGAACGCGAACCACCTTCGGGTGCCGTGCGCGCCCAGCGCCTGCCGGCATGCCGCGAAGTCGCGATGCACGGTGAGGCTTGCGTACTCGTGATAGTCGAGCCCGGCGCGTCGCAGCTCGCGGTCCTCGAGCCGGAAGCCGAGCGGCTCGACGAGATGCAGCGCCGCGCCGGTGTTGGCGCACAGCCGGATGACGTTGCCGGTGTTGGGTGGAATCTCGGGCGCGACGAGGACGACGGCGAGGGCCATGCGCCGCATCATGCCTCGTCCGGCGGCAGGGTGCGCGCGACGACCCACACCTCGACCGACGCCGCGCCCGCGTCGAGGAGCGTACGCGTTGCTTCACGCAAGGTCGCGCCCGTGGTCATGATGTCGTCGACGAGGACGCAATGCCGTCCTGCGACCACGAGCCGGCAGGCGAAAGCGCCACGCACGTTGCGCGCGCGGCCCTTCCAGGGCAGCGCTGCCTGCGGTGGCCCGCCCTTGACGCGCCTCAGTGCAGCGACCATGCGGAGATCGAGCGCGGCAGCGACGCGGCGCGCGATCTCGTGCGCCTGGTTGAAGCCGCGCTCGCGCTGCCGTGCGGGAGCGAGCGGCAATGCGATCACGATGGTGTCCGCTGGCGCGGTCCATCCACCCTCGAAAAGCGCGGCAGCGAGCGCCTGCGCGGCCCAGTCGGCGAGCGCGAGCGCGCCGTGATACTTGAGGCGCTGCAGCAGGCGGTCGACCGGAAAGGCATACGCGAATGCGGCGCGCGCGGCCACGAAAGGCGGCGGCGATGCGAGGCACGCGCCGCAGGGAATCGCGTGGGCCGATGGCAGCGCGCAGCGCGGACACGATTCGGCAATGCGCGGCAGCGAGCGGTTGCATGCTGCGCAGAGGAGCGCATCGCCGGCAGCTGCCGCGCACAACGCGCATGCCTGCGGCAGGGCGCGGCGCATGATCGCGGCAGTGCCCCGTGCGCACGCGCGGACCGCGCGGGTCCACGAGACCGTGCTCCATGCCGGCAGGCTGTCAAATCCTGTCAAATGCGCCGCCTTTGAAATTTGACAAAGCGCGCAACGGCCCTCGACACTCGATCCGATGCATGACACCACTCATTCGACAGCGTCGCATGCGCGAGCGCTGAACGACAGTTGATGCCGGAGCGCCGCCTGATGCCATACCCCGAATGCACGATGTCCGACGGCGACGTCGCGCTGCTCGAACCGCGAGGGCGCACCGCGCGGGCTCCCTGGACCGTTGCGGCCATCGAGGCATTGTTCGACCTGCCGTTCTCGGACCTGCTGTTTCGCGCGCAACAGGTGCATCGCGCGCATCACGCGCCAAACGTCGTCCAGCTGTCGACCTTGCTGTCGATCAAGACCGGCGGCTGTCCCGAGGACTGCGGATACTGCCCGCAGGCGCGGCGTCATCACACGGAGGTCGCCGACGAGCCGATGCTCGGCACGGACCAGGTCGTCGCCGCGGCGCAGAGTGCGCAGGCCAATGGCGCCACGCGCTTCTGCATGGGTGCCGCATGGCGCGGACCGAAGCAGCGGGATCTCGAACCCGTGCTGGAGATGGTGCGCGCGGTGAAGTCGCTCGGGCTCGAGACCTGCGCGACCCTCGGCATGCTGCGCGAGGGCCAGGCCGAGCAGCTGCGCGATGCGGGCCTCGACTACTACAACCACAATCTCGATACCGCCCCCGAGTTCTACGGCGACATCGTGCGCACCCGCGAGTACGAGGATCGCCTCGATACGCTGCGCCGCGTGCGCGGGGCCGGCATCAACGTCTGCTGCGGAGGCATCGTGGGCATGGGGGAGTCGCGCCGCCAGCGCGCCGGACTGATCGCCCAGCTCGCCAACCTCGACCCTTATCCGGAGTCGGTGCCGATCAACCATCTGGTGCAGGTCGCGGGCACGCCGCTCCATGCCGCGCTTGGCGGTGCGCCGGCGATCGATCCGCTCGAGTTCGTGCGGACCGTGGCGGTGGCGCGCATCACGATGCCGGGCGCGCATGGTTCGGTTGTCCGCCGGACGCCGCGAGCTCGGCGACGCGGTGCAGGCGCTGTGTTTCCTCGCGGGCGCGAATTCCATCTTCTACGGTGACAAGCTCCTGACGACGGGGAATCCCGAGGCCGAGGCCGACTGCGACCTCCTCGCGCGTCTGGGAATCATCCCGCAGGCGGCGAGCGCCTGACGCGAGACGGCCGCGCAGCCTGCGGCCGCCGCCGCGCCGAGCAATTCCGCTGCGCCGAAACGCCGTGAGCAACGTCATTGCCGAACTCCGGGCGGGCCTCGATCGTCGGCGGGACCAGCGGCTTCTGCGTGAGCGGCGCACGCTCGAATCGGCGCAGGGCCCTCACGTGGTGGTCGACGGCAGCGCCATCGTCGCGTTCGCGAGCAACGATTATCTCGGCCTCGCCGGTCATCCCGCGCTCGCCGCCGCGATGCACCGCGCGCTCGACGCATGGGGCGCGGGGGCGGGTGCGTCGCATCTCGTTGCGGGGCACATGGCACCGCACGCGTTGCTCGAGCGGGATCTCGCCGCTTTCGTGGCGCCCTGCGCGGATGCGCGCGCACTCACGTTTTCCGCCGGTTATCTCGCGAACCTCGGCATCCTGACCGCGCTCGCCGGACGCGGCGCCGCGGTGTTCGCCGATCGCCTCAATCATGCGTCGCTGAACGACGGTGCATTGCTGTCGCGGGCCGACTTCGTGCGCTATCCGCACCGGAACGTCGCCGCGCTCGCAGGGCTCATGGCGCGCTCGCCGGCGCGCCGCAAGGTGATCGCGACCGATGCGGTGTTCAGCATGGACGGCACGATCGCGCCCGTTCCCGAACTGCTCGCGCTCGCTGAGGCGCACGACGCGCTGCTGGTCGTGGACGATGCGCACGGCTTCGGCGTGCTGGGCGAGGGTCGCGGCACGCGCGGCGCATTTCGGCCTCGCCTCCGATCGTCTCGTGATCATGGGCACGCTCGGCAAGGCGGCGGGCATCGCCGGGGCATTCGTCGCGGCGCATCCGGTCATCGTCGACACCCTCGTGCAAACCGCGCGGCCCTACGTGTACACGACCGCCGCGCCGCCGATGCTCGCGGCGGGACTGGGCGCGAGCCTCGCGGATCATCCGCGACGCGCACGAGCAGCGCGCACGGCTCGCCACGCTGATTGCGCGCCTGGCAGAGGGCGCCGCCGGCCTGCCGTGGTCGCTCATGCCCTCGGCCACGCCGATCCAGCCGCTGCTCGTCGGCGATCACCGCGAAGCCGTCGCGCTCGCCGACGCGTTGTGGATGCGCGGCCTCTGGGCGCCCGCCATTCGTCCGCCAACGGTGCCCGCGGGGACCTCGCGGCTGCGCATCAGCCTTTCCGCCGCGCATTCGTCCGACGATGTCGATGCCCTGGTGCGCGCCCTGCACGAATGCGCGGCCATGCGGCCAGCGCGCACCGCAGCTTCGCCGGTCGCGCATGCCGGCTGAGCTGCACGTCGAGACCGTCGGCGCGGGTCCGCCGCTGGTGCTCTTGCACGGGTGGGGCATGCATGGCGGCCTGTGGATGCCCGTGCTGCCGCCGCTCGCGGCCCGCCATCGCGTCCACGTCGTCGACCTGCCCGGCCATGGCCACAGCGCGGCTGCAGGACCGGTGACGCTGGCCGCGATCGTGACGCGGCTCGCAGCGCACTTCGCTGCGGAGCGCGAGCTGGCCGTCCTCGGCTGGTCGCTCGGCGCGCTCGTCGCGATGCAGTGGGCGCTCGCCGCACCCGGGCAGGTGCTGGCGCTCGTGCTCGTCGCCGCGACGCCATGCTTCGTCAGCACGGAGGACTGGCCCCATGCGATCGACGACGACGCACTGCTTCGCTTCGGGGACGAGCTGCGCGTGTCGTACCGGCTGACGCTGCAGCGGTTCCTGTCGCTGCAGCTGCAGGGCACCGACCACGGTCGCGCCACGCTCGCCGGGATGCGCCAGACGCTCTTCGCACGCGGCGAGCCGCGGCCTGCAGCGCTGGAGCAAGGTCTCGAGATCCTGCGCACCACCGACCTCCGTGGCGATGTGCAGCGGATCCGGCAACGGTCACTGGTGCTCGCTGGCGATCGCGACATGCTGGCACCGGTTGCGGCGGCGCGCGCGCTCGCAGCGGGCATGCCGCACGCGGACCTGGTCGTCCTGCCCGGCGCCGGGCATGTGCCGTTCCTTTCGCATCCGGACGCGTTCGTGCAGGCGGTGACAGGATTCCTCGATGGCTGAGCCGCCGCAACAGGCGCCCGACGGACTCGATCCGCGGGCGGTGCGCCGCGCGTTCGCGCGTGCCGCGGGCACGTACGACGAGGCCGCGGTGCTGCAGCGCGAGGTCGGCCGCCGCATGGCCGAACGCCTCGACGTGGTCAGGCTCGAACCTGCGGCGATCCTCGACGCGGGCTGCGGCACCGGCGAGGCGCTGGACGATCTTGCTGCCCGCTATCCCGCCGCGCGTCGGGTCGCGCTCGACATCGCCCTGCCGATGCTCGCGGCCGCGCGTGCACGGCATCCTGCGCGCGCGTCGCTGCTGGGCCGCATTGCGCCGGCATGGCGCTCCGGCGCCGACGCCGGCGGCGTTCGTGGCGGCCGACATGGCCGCACTGCCGTTCCGCGCCGCGCAGTTCGATCTCCTGTGGAGCAACCTCGCGTTGCAGTGGGTCAACGACATGCCGCAGGCGCTCGCCGAGTTCCGCCGGGTGCTGCGTGTCGGAGGCCTCGCGATGTTCACCACCCTGGGACCCGACACGCTGCAGGAGCTGCGCTTCGCCTTCCGCGACGCGGACTCGACGCCTCATGTCAGCCGCTTCGCCGACATGCACGACGTCGGCGACATGCTCGTGCACGCGGGCTTCGCCGACCCGGTGATGCACATGGAGCGCATCACACTCACCTACACCGAGCCGCTAGCGATCATGCGCGACCTCAAGTCGCTCGGGGCCACCAACGCGACGATCGCGCGCCGCCGCGGGCTCTACGGCCGCAAGCGCTGGTCGCGCGCGGTCGCCGCGCTGGAGCGCATGCGCGTGGACGGCCGCATCCCGGTGACGTTCGAGGTCGTCTACGGCCACGCGTGGAAGGCGGAGCCCACGCACACCCCGGAAGGGCATCCGATCGTGCGCGTGCAGCGCAACCGTCCGTGAGCCGCGGCATCTTCGTGACCGGCACCGATACCGGCGTCGGCAAGACGTTCGTCGCGTGCGCGCTCCTGCGCAGCCTCGCTGCGCAGGGCTTGCGGGCGGTCGGCATGAAGCCCGTTGCGGCCGGGCTCGATGCCACGAGGGGCGTCGCCGAGGACGTGCGTGCGCTGATGCAGGCCGGCAACGTCCGGGCACCCGTAGCAACGATCAATCCCTATGCCTTCGCGCCGCCCATCGCCCCGCACGTCGCCGCGGCAGAGGCCGGCGTCGTCATCCGCCTCGAGCGGATCGCACAGTGCTACGAGGACCTCGCCGCGGTGAGCGACGTGGTGGTCGTCGAAGGCGCCGGGGGCGCGCTCGTGCCGCTCGGCGGCGGGACGGACATGCTCGACATCCCGTGGCGGTTGCGCTTGCCCGTGCTGATGGTGGTGGGCGTGCGGCTCGGTTGCATCAATCATGCGCTCCTCACGGCGGTCGCGCTGCGCGCCCGCGGCCTCGTGCTTGCGGGCTGGGTTGCGAACGGCGTCGATCCCACGATGTCGCATTCCGAGGCAACCGTCGCCAGCATCGCGGCTGCGCTCGGGCCGCCGCTCGCGCGCTTCGGATACGGCGAGCGGGAACCGGCGTTCGATGCCCGCGCATGTGTTGTCGTGCGTGGCGCGTGATGCGTTCCGCGACGAGGAACCGTGTCTCGATGCTGGCATCCGTGCTAACATTTTTCGGCTTCGACGGACTCGGGGGCAGGCGTGCACGCAGCGATGGAGGTCGCCTGCCGCGCAGCCGCCGCAAGCGCGTCGCGTTGCGCTGACCGGGTGCGATGAATGCCGAACGCACTTCCCCCGTTGCCGGTCCAGCTCGAGTTCTGCGTTGTTGCGCGCCGATTTAATTCCATACCCGCGCGCCAGAGATGGCTATTTTTCGGTATCCTCGCGGGTTTCTCGCTGGGCGACGGGGCTGACGGCAGTCGTGCTGGGTGCGTGGCCGGTGCTGCCGTACTCGCTCCTCGAGGCATGTGCGCTGGCGGCGGCGTTCTGGTACGTCGAGCGGCATGCGGAGGACTGGGAGCGTCTCACGGTCGTTGCGGACCGCGTGGTCGTGGAGCGCGGCCGGGCGAGGTTGCTTCGAGAAGCGCGAGTTCAACCGGCACTGGGTGCGGGTCGAGCTCACGGAACGAGGGAGCGCCTGGGGACGGCGACCGTGCATCGAGCTGCGCTTCGCCGGGGAGCCGGTGATGTTCGGCGATGCGCTGCCACGCGAAGAGCGCGAGCGGGTTGCACGGGAGTTGCGGCGCCTGCTGTGCGCGCACTAGGTTTGACTTGGCCTACTGGGGAACGACGTTGGATGCACTGAAGAGTTGCGTGATGCGGATCGGTGAGCGGTGCAGCGCGCTGCAGCGCCTGGCAATGACTGCGGTGACCGCCCTGGTGCTCGCCTTGCCCCTCATGGCGATGGCGCAGACGCCCGCGCCGGCGCCCGACGCGCCCTCCCGGCTCGCGCCCGCCGCGCTGCCGGTGACGTCGAGCCCGTACAACCTGCAGGACCCGGTCACGCCGATCGCGCGCGAGATGTACGCGCTCCACAACTACATCATGTGGATCTGCGTCGCCATCTTCATCGGCGTCTTCGGCGTGATGTTCTACGCGCTGTTCAAGCATCGGCGCTCGGTCGGTCACGAGGCCGCGCACTTCCACGAGAACACGCTCGTCGAGGTCGTGTGGACGGTCATCCCGTTCCTGATCCTGCTGTTCATGGCCTGGCCGGCGACGAAGACCATCCTTGCCATGAAGGACACCTCGTCGCCCGACCTGACGATCAAGGTGACCGGCTACCAGTGGAAGTGGAACTACGACTACGTGCACGACGGCTTCGGGTTCTACTCGAACCTCGCCACGCCGCTCGCGCAGCGCGAGAACCGCGAGCCGAAGGGCGCGAACTACCTGCTCGAGGTGGACAGTCCCATGGTCGTGCCGGTGAACGCCAAGGTGCGCCTGCTCCTCACCGCGAACGACGTCATCCACTCGTGGTGGATTCCCGCGTTCGGCGTGAAGCAGGATGCCATCCCGGGCGTGGTGCGCGACACGTGGTTCAAGGCGGAGAAGGTCGGCACCTACCGCGGCCAGTGCGCGGAACTCTGCGGCAAGGAGCATGGGTTCATGCCGATCGTCGTCGAGGTGAAGTCGCCCGAGGACTACAAGACCTGGGTCGCCGAGCAGAAGCAGAAGGGGGCCGCGGCCGCTGAAGATCCCACCAAGGCGTGGGACCCCAAGGAGCTTGCGACGCGCGGCGAGAAGATCTATGCGGCCAATTGCGCCGCCTGCCACCAGGCGACGGGGCAGGGCGTTCCGGGTGCCTTCCCGGCGCTGGCCGGATCGAAGATCGTCAACGGCGCCCCGGCGGACCAGATCCACATCGTGCTGAACGGCAAGCCGGGCACGGCCATGCCGCCGTGGAAGGCCCTGTCCGACACGGACATCGCCGCGGTCATCGACTACACGCGCACGAGCTGGGGCAACAAGGGCGAGCCCGTGCAGCCCAAGGACGTCAAGGCCGGACGCGGTTGACCGCCGGTTCCGCAACCACGCATACGCCGCACGCCAGGAGATTCCGATGAGCAGCATCCCCCACGACCACGCCGCCGGCCACGACCTCGGGCACGAGCACGCGCATCATCCGACCGGCATCATGCGGTGGATCACGACCACCAACCACAAGGACATCGGCACGCTGTACCTGTGGTTCTCGTTCATCATGTTCCTGGTGGGCGGCGTGATGGCGCTCACGATCCGCGCCGAGCTCTTCCAGCCCGGGCTGCAGATCGTCGAACCGGAGTTCTTCAACTCCCTCACCACGATGCACGGCCTCATCATGATCTTCGGCGCGATCATGCCGGCCGCGGTGGGCTTCGCGAACTGGATGATCCCGCTCATGATCGGCGCGCCCGACATGGCGTTCGCGCGCATGAACAACTGGAGCTTCTGGCTGCTCCCGCCGGCGGCGATCCTGCTGGTCCTCACGTTCTTCATGCCGGGCGGCGCGCCGGGCTCCGGCTGGACGATGTATCCGCCGCTGTCGGTGCAGCAGGGCATGGGCATGGACCTCACGATCTTCGCGGTGCACATCATGGGTGCGTCGTCGATCATGGGCTCGATCAACATCATCACGACGATCCTGAACCTGCGCGCCCCCGGCATGACGCTGATGAAGATGCCGCTGTTCTGCTGGACGTGGCTCATCACGGCGTACCTCCTGATCGCGGTGATGCCGGTGCTCGCGGGCTCGGTGACCATGCTCCTGACCGACCGCCACTTCGGCACCAGCTTCTTCAACGCGGCGGGCGGCGGCGATCCGGTCCTCTTCCAGCACGTGTTCTGGTTCTTCGGGCACCCCGAGGTCTACATCCTGATCCTGCCGGCGTTCGGGATCATTTCCCAAGTCATCCCGGTGTTCTCGCGCAAGCCCCTCTTCGGCTACGCGTCGATGGTGTACGCCGTCGCGGCGATCGCGATCCTGTCGTTCATCGTCTGGGCGCATCACATGTTCACCACCGGCCTGCCCACCGCCGGCCTGCTGTTCTACATGTACGCGACCATGCTGATCGCAGTCCCCACCGGCGTGAAGGTGTTCAACTGGGTGGCCACGATGTGGAAGGGCTCGATCTCGTTCGAGACGCCGTTCCTGTTCGCCCTCGGGTTCCTCTTCCTGTTCACGCTCGGCGGCTTCACCGGCCTCGTGCTGGCGATCATGCCCGTGGACATCCACCTCCAGGACACCTACTACGTCGTCGCGCACTTCCACTACGTGATGGTCGCCGGCAGCCTGTTCGCCTTCTTCAGCGGCGTGTACTTCTGGATTCCCAAGTGGACCGGCACGATGTACAACGAGAAGCTCGGCCAGTGGCACTTCTGGCTGTCCTTCGTCAGCTTCAACGTCACCTTCTTCCCGATGCACTTCGTGGGCCTTGCCGGCATGCCGCGGCGGATCCCCGACTACGCCCAGCAGTTCGCGAACTGGAACATGATCGAGAGCATCGGCGCGTTCGGCTTCGGCCTGTCGCAGCTGGTGTTCCTGTACGCGGTGCTGAAGTGCATCCGCGGTGATGGCGAGAAGGCCCCGGCCAAGCCCTGGGACGGCGCGCATACGCTCGAGTGGACAGTGCCCTCGCCGGCGCCGTACCACACCTTCGAGACGCCGCCCGAGGTCAAGTGACGGCGTCGCGGGCGAGCTTGCGCACCATGGCCAACCTGCCGGAGGACCGCAAGCGGCAGAACATCCGCACGGCGCTGGTGTTCGTGTCGGTCGCGGTCGTCTTCTTCTTTGGCGTGTTCGCCGCGCGCCTGCTCGGCACGGATACCGGCGGCCTCACCGTGCTGGGCATCGCCATCGTGGTGTTCCTGGTCGTGGCGATCGGCTACAACCTGCGCAGCCGCCGATGAATGCCGTCCAGCGCGCCGACAACCGCAGCCTGCTGCTGAAGCTCGGCGTGATCGTGCTCGCCATGTTCGGCTTCGGCTTCGCGCTCGTGCCGTTCTACGAGAAGATCTGCCAGGTCACGGGGCTGCGCGACATCGATCGCGCCGACGAGGTGCGCAACACCCAGGTCGATTACGGGCGCACCGTGCGCGTCGAGTTCGACGCCAACGTGCGCAAGCTGCCGTGGACCTTCCGGCCCATCGAGACGCTCCGCCCGGTGCATCCGGGCGAGGTGACGCAGGTGATGTACGAGATCGTCAACACGACCGACCGCCGGGTGACGGGCCAGGCGATCCCGAGCTACGGGCCGCAGCAGGCCGCACAGTATTTCCACAAGCTCGACTGCTTCTGCTTCACCCGGCAGGTGCTCGAGCCTGGCGAGCGCCGGCAGATGCCGGTGGTGTTCGTGCTCGATCCCAAGCTGCCGGATGACATCGGGACGATCACGCTCTCGTACACGTTCTTCGAAGTCGAGACGGGCAAGGGCGGCTGAGCCGCCCGGTGAATTGAGGATCGGGCCTTGCGCCCGGATTTGAGCGGCAATACGAGGAGTCGTCGATGAGCGCAGCACAGACGGGCGCCAAGCCCTATTACTTCGTTCCGCAGCCGTCGCACTGGCCGATCACCGGCTCGTTCGCGCTGCTGCTGATGGCCCTCGGGGCGGCGTTCTGGATGAATCACCTCGCCGTCGGGCCCTGGCTGCTGCTCGCAGGTCTCGCCGTGCTGGTGTTCATGATGTTCGGCTGGTTCGGCACGGTGATCGGCGAGTCGGAGCACCACCTCTACAACAAGAAGGTGGACACCTCCTTCCGCTGGAGCATGAGCTGGTTCATCTTCTCGGAGGTGATGTTCTTCGGCGCGTTCTTCGGCGCGCTGTTCTACATCCGCGTGCTGTCGGTGCCGGACCTCGGCAGCCTCATGTCGAACCAGTTCGTGTGGCCCAACTTCGTGGCCGGCTGGCCGAGCGTCGGCCCGTACATCCGCCAGGAGTTCACGCCGATGGAGGCGTGGGGCATTCCGGCGCTGAACACGCTGATCCTGCTCACGTCCGGCGTGACCCTCACCATCGCCCACCACGCGCTCAAGTCCGGCCATCGCGGCGCGCTCAAGCTGTGGCTCTTCATCACGATCGCGCTGGGCTTCACGTTCCTCGGCTTCCAGGCCTACGAGTACCACCACGCCTGGACCGAGATGGGTCTGCGGCTCTCCACCGGCGTGTACGGCTCGACGTTCTACATGCTGACGGGCTTCCACGGCTTCCACGTGACGATCGGCGCGATCATGCTGTCGGTCATGCTCGGACGTGCGATGCGCGGGCACTTCGATTCGGAGCACCACTTCGGTTTCGAGGCCGCGGCGTGGTACTGGCACTTCGTGGACGTGGTGTGGCTGCTGCTGTTCATCCTGGTGTACTGGCTCTGACGGCCACCGGCTGAGGTCGAGCCTGCACGCAAGCCGCACGGCGCGCCCGTGCGGCTTTTGCTTTGCGCCGGCGCAGCGCGGCAGGGCGCGCCGGAATCTATCGCAGCCCGGTGGATCCGATCCAGCCGAGGCGGTAGGACAGCATCAGGAACGCGAACAGGCCGACGGAAAGCGCCACGCGCAGCGCGAGCGCCTTGACGATGCGCGTGCCGGAGCCCTTGTCGCGATAGAGGAACACCAGCGCCGAGAAGAGGCTGACGATGATGGCAAGCAGGACGAGGATGACGATGATCTTCACGGACGGCGGGGATGATGCGGCTGCGCGCGATGCGCTGCGGCGATACGCCATGCTACGCCGAATGTCCTGCCATTGAGCACGACTGCCGCGCAGCGTTGCCTGCACGACGCGCTGCACGTCTCCGCCGGCGCGCATGCGCACGCCACGGCGATGCGCCGCGCCGTCACGCCACTCCGGCAGTCCCGACTTCACGCGCCCATGGCCAATGCTTCGTTTCGCCGGTACGCACCCACGATCGCCACCGTGCTCGTCGTGGCGCTGTGCGTTTCGGCGGGCAACTGGCAGCGCTCGCGCATGGCGGCCAAGCAGGCACTGCGCGCGCAGCACGATGCCGCCGTGGCGGCGCCGCCGCTGCGCAGTGACGAGCTGCCACGCGGCACGGTCGACTGGGCGGCGCTGCGTTACCGGTCGGTGGAGCTCGAAGGTGAATTCGACGCCGCGCGACGCATCCTGCTGGACAACCGCGTGCAGGCCGGCCAGGTCGGGTACGAGGTGCTCGTGCCGTTGCGCCTTGCCGATGGTCGCATCGTGATCGTCGATCGCGGCTGGGTCGCGCAGGGCCGCACGCGTGCGGACGTGCCCGACGTGCCGGTGCCCCAGGGAACACGGCGGGTGCACGGGCGCATCGAGCTGCCGCCGAAGGGCTACCTCGAGCTCGGCGCGGGTGTCCCACGCGGCATCGTGTGGCAGAACCTCGACCTGCGCCGGCTCGAGAGCGCGTGGGGCGTGCAGCTGCTGCCCATCGTCGTCGACGAAATCGCGGCCCCTGGCGCACCGGACGGGCTGGTGCGCACCCGGTCCGAACCCGACTTCGGCATCGACACGCACCGCATCTACATGGTCCAGTGGTATGCCTTCGCAGCGCTCGCACTGGTTTTCTGGAGCGTCGCGCACTGGCCCTGGCGCCGAGGACCGGCCGCACGGGAGGACAGCGATGGTTGAGCCGGTCACGCCTGCACGCGGCACGGGCGGGCGCCGCACCCTGCTGCTCATCACCCTGGTGGCGCTCGCCCCGATCGTCGCGTCGACGGTCATCTACTTCTGGTTTCCGCAGGCCGCCCAGACCAACTACGGCAGGCTGCTCACGGTCGCGCCCGCTCCCGAAATCGAGGGCGAGCGGCTCAACGGGACACCTTTCCGGCTTTCCGCGCTCCAAGGCAAGTGGGTGCTGGTCATGGCATCGCCCGGCGCATGCGACGCGGCGTGCGGGCGCGCGCTCTACGCCACGCGGCAGGCGCGCACGATCCAGGGGCGCGAGCAGGATCGTGTCGTGCGGGCCTGGCTGATCACGGACGCTGCCACGCCCTCCCCGGAAGTGCTGCGGGAGCACCCCGGGCTGGTCGTCGCACGCGTCGATCCGGCGAAGCTCGCCGCGTTTCCGGCCGCGGCGGGTGCGATCTACCTCGTCGATCCGCATGGCAACCTCGTGCTGCAGTATCCGCAGGAGCCCGACGTTCGCGGCCTCGCCAAGGACCTCACGAAGCTGCTGCGGGCGTCGTCCATCGGATAGGAAGCGTCGAATGCTAAAATTCACGGTTTCGTGCCTGCCGGACGTGCTCCGCGGCGCCCCGCGCACCCGGAGATCCGCGCCATGACGACCTTAAGCCTTCGCGACGACCGCCTGCGCCAGTTCTTCGCGCTCACCAAGCCGCGCGTCGTCTCGCTGATCGTCTTCACCGCGATCATCGGCATGTTCCTCGCGGTTCCCGGGCTGCCGCCCCCCGGCGCGGTGCTTTTCGCGACGATCGGCATCGCCCTGGTCGCCGGCGCCGCGGCGGCCGTCAATTGCCTGGTGGAGCAGAAGATCGACGCCGTGATGCAACGCACGCGCGCACGGCCGCTGCCGCGCGGCGAATTGAGCTCGCTCGAGACCCTGATCTTCGCCGGCATCGTCGGCGGCCTGGGCCTCCTCGTCCTCTATCAGTTCGTGAACCCGCTCACGATGTGGCTCACGCTCGCCACCTTCGTCGGTTACGCGATCGTGTACACGGTGCTGCTGAAGCCGGCCACGCCGCAGAACATCGTGATCGGCGGCGCGTCCGGCGCGATGCCGCCGGTGCTGGGCTGGGCCGCGGTCACCGGCAGCGTGACGCCCGAGGCGCTGCTCCTGTTCCTGATCATCTTCGCGTGGACTCCGCCGCACTTCTGGTCGCTTGCGCTCTATCGCGCCAACGACTACGCGCGCGCCGGCCTGCCGATGCTGCCCGTCACGCACGGCTCGCATTACACGCGGCTGATGATCGTCCTCTACACGTTCATCCTCGTTGCCGTGACGCTGCTGCCGTTCGCGATCGGCATGAGCGGCGTGCTCTACCTCGCCGGTGCGCTCGTTCTCGGCGGGATGTTCCTGAACCGCGCGGTCGGGCTCTACCGGCACTACAGCGATGCGCTGGCGCGCGTCGACGTTCAAGTTCTCGATCGCCTACCTCGCTGCGCTGTTCTCGGCGCTGCTCGTCGATCACTACTGGCGATGACGCCTGCAGCGTCGATCGCGTCACCCGATCGCCGCTGTCGCTGCCGTCTGCGGCGCCGCCGGGTGCGGCCGCTTTGAACACGCGCCATCTCCGGCGCGCCCTCGCCGCGCTGGCCTGCCTCCTGCTCGCCGCTGCGCTCGCGGGCTGCGAGCGCAGCCCGAAGTTCATGGCCTCCGACGTCACCGGTACGTCGTTCGGGCGTGACTTCGCGCTCACCGATCAGCATGGCGCGCCGCGCGCCCTTGCGGACTTTCGCGGCAAGGCGGTCGTGCTCTTCTTCGGCTACACGCATTGTCCCGACGTGTGCCCCACCACGCTCGCGGAGCTCGCCGAGGCGATGAAGCGTCTCGGCGCCGACGCGCAGCGGGTGCAGGTGCTGTTCGTGACGGTCGATCCGGAGCGCGACACCCCCGAGCTCCTCGCGCAATACGTCCCGGCCTTCGACCCGTCGTTCCTCGGCCTGCGCGGTGATGCCGAGGCCACCGCGCGCGTGACGCGCGAGTTCAAGATCCTCGTGCAGAAGCACGAAGGCGCATCGCCCGGCAACTACACGGTGGACCATTCCGCGGGCACGTTCATCTTCGATCCGCAGGGGCGCCTGCGCCTGTACGTGAGCTACGGACAGGGGCCGGACGTGTTCACGCACGACATCCGCGCCCTCCTCGAGGGCTGAGCGCCGTGGCCGTCGTTCCGCTCGCCGCGGCGTTCCAGGAGGCGTTCGCGCACGAAGCCGCCGGACGCGAGCGCGAGGCGATGGCCCTCTACCGCAGCATCCTCGCCGCAGTGCCCGATCATCCCGGCGCGCTGTTGCGCATCGCGGAAAGCGAGATCCGGCACGGTGCGCTCGATCAGGCGCGTGTGCATCTCCAGACCGCGGTCGAGGCCGCGAGGACCATGCGCCTGCCTGCCGCCGACGTGCTGGCGGCACTGGCCCGCGTCGAGCGTGCAGCGGGTCGCGAAACCGAGGCCCGCGCGCACCTCGAAGAGGCGCTCGCCGATACACCGATGCACGCCGCGGCCATGCTCGAGCAGGGCGCGATGGCGCATGCCGCGGGAGACTTCGCCGCCGCGGAGCAGCGCTTCACGGCGGTCGCCCGCCGCAATCCCGAGCTCGGCACGGCATGGCTGCAGCTCGCGCTCACGCTCGAGCAGCAGGAACGGATGGCGGCGGCGCGCGAGGCCGCCGCGACGGCCATGACCGCACGGCATTCGAGCGCAGCGGCCTGGGAGAACGCCGCACGGCTTGCGTGGCGCGTGCATGACTACGTCGCGGCCGATCGGTTGAGCCGTGATGGCCTCGCGCGCTATCCGCGCCACGCGGGTCTGATGCACCAGCAGGGCATCCTGCTCAAGTCGACGGGTCGGCCGACGGCGGCGTGCCGCGTGCTCGAGGAGGCCGTTGCACTGGCCCCCGACGATGCGGGCCTGCGGCTTTCGCTCGCGGCGGCCTGTCTCGACGCGAACCGGCCGGCCGACGCGCGGACCCATCTGGAGCGTGCCGTTGCCCTCGGCGCGACGGCGGGCGAGGTCTGGGACAACCTCGGCATGGCGCGGCGCACGCTGGGCGACGACGAAGGCGCGATAGCTGCGTTCGAGAGGGCCGTGGCTGCCGCGCCGAACCTGCACGCCCGCGCTCGCCAACCTCGTCAACATCCGCCAGCAATGCTGCGCCTGGGACGGCCTCGACGTGCTCGAGCAGCGCCTCGTCGCCGGCATCGACGATCCCGCAGCCGACCCGCGGCTGCCGCCGTTCATCGCCCTTGCGCTGCCCACGACACCGGCGCAACAGCTTGCCAACGCACGCCGCTGGGCGCGCGCGGTGCTGCCGCCCGTCGCTCCGGCACCCGCCGTGCATGCCCGCGCCGCGCGCCTGCGCGTCGGCTACGTGTCGAGCGACTTTCGCGAGCACCCTACCGGGCGGCTCATGGCGGGTCTCTTCGAGGCACACGACCGCGAGCGGTTCGAGATCGTCGCCTACAGTTACGGCAAGGACGACGGCAGCGGGCTGCGCGCGCGCATTCGCGGCGCGTTCGACGTCTGGCACGACGTGAACGACGTCGCGGACGTCGCGGTCGCACGCATGATCCGCGAGGACGGCATCGACGTCCTCGTCGACCGCAAGGGGCTGACTCGCGGCTCGCGGCTCGCCATCCTCGCCGAGCGGCCGGCACCGGTGCAGGTGCATTACATGAGCTTTCCCGGCACGATGGGCTACGAAGCGATCGACGGCATCATCGCCGACGCCGAAGTGATCCCGCCTGGCGAGGAGGCGTTCTTTCACGAGCGCGTGTGGCGCATGCCGCGGTGCTACTTCGTCAACGATTCGAAGCGCGCCGTGCCGGTCGTCGACGCGCGTGCCGCGCACGGGTTGCGCGACGATGCGCTGGTGCTCGCATGCTTCAACCAGCCGTACAAGATCACGCGGGCGTTCTTCACGATCTGGATGGAAGCGCTCGCCGCGGCTCCGTCGACGGTGCTGTGGCTGCTCGCGCCCGGCGATGTGGAACGCCGCAACCTGCGCCGGGAGGCGGAGCGCTGCAACGTCGATCCGCAGCGGATCGTGTTCGCACCGGCGCTGCCTCAGGCGGCGCACATGGCGCGGGTCGCGTGCGCGGATCTCACGCTCGACACCCTGCCGGTCGGGCAGCACACGACCGCGTGCGACGCGCTCTGGGTGGGCGTGCCGATGCTCACCTGCCGCGGCGCGACATTCGTGGGGCGAGTGGGCGCGAGCATCATGCGCGCGGTCGAGCTGCCGCAACTCATCACGGGCTCGCCGGCGGAATATCGCGACCGGCTGCTCGCGCTCGTGCGCGACCCGGCGGTGCTCGCGACGTATCGCGATCACCTCGTGTCGCAGCGCCATCGCCTGCCGCTCTTCGATACGGCGGCATTCGCGCGCGACTGGGAGGCGTTGCTCCTGGAGATCTACGCGGCAACGATCGCGACGCGCGCGGCCTGAAACGCGTGCGACTCCCGCGCCGGTTCAGTGACCGCGCTCGATCAGCTCGATCTTGTACCCGTCGGGGTCCTGCACGAACGCGATCACGGTGCTGCCACCCTTCACGGGTCCCGCTTCGCGCGTGACGGTGCCGCCTTTCGCGCGCACCGCGTCACACGTCGCGGCGGCGTCGGCGACTTCCACCGCGATGTGGCCGAAGCCGCTGCCGACGTCGTAACGATCGACGCCGTAGTTGTACGTGAGCTCCAGCACGGCGCCGCGCGTTTCGTCGTCGTAGCCGACGAAGGCGAGGGTGTACTTCTGCTCGGGACGGTCGGTCGTGCGCAGGAGGCGCATGCCCATGACCTCGGTGTAGAAGCGTGTCGCGCGCTCGAGGTCGCCGACGCGCAGCATGGTGTGCAGGATGCGCATGCGTGGTCTCCCGGTCAGAACTCGACCATCTCGAAGTCTTCCTTGCGCGCGCCGCACTCGGGGCAGGTCCAGTTGGGCGGCACGTCTTCCCACCGCGTGCCCGGGGCGATGCCCTCCTCGGGAGCGCCAAGCGCCTCGTCGTAGATCCAGCCGCAGATCAGGCACATGTATTTTTTCATCGAGGCAAACGGCGTTGGAGTAAAATCCAATTCTATCAAGCCCCTCCCGTGCATCGCCGCACCGCGGCGCCGCACGCCCCGATGTCCCCCATGCGCGACTCCGATCCGGATTTTCCGCCCATCGTCCTCACCTTCGCGGCGTCCGATCCGTCGGGCGGCGCCGGGCTGCAGGCCGACATCCTCACGCTGTCCAGCATGGGCTGCCATCCGCTGTCCGTGCTGACGGCGTTCACGGTGCAGGACACCGCCGGCGTCGAAGCCGTGCAGGCGCTCGATTCGGAATGGGTGGCCGACCAGGCGCGGTGCCTCCTCGAAGACATGCCGGTCGATGCCTTCAAGATCGGCGTCCTCGGCAGCGTCGAGAACATCGCGGCGATCGCCGAAGTGCTGTCCGACTATCCGGACGTGCCGCTGATCCTCGATCCCGTGCTTGCGTCCGGACGCGGCGACGAGCTCGCCAACGACGAGATGACCCACGCGCTGCGCGAGTTGCTGCTGCCGCAGACCACCGTGCTGACGCCGAACAGCCTCGAGGCGCGCCGCCTCGCCGAGGTCGAGGACGATGACGACGCCACGCTCGCCGTGTGCGCGGAGCGCCTGCTCGGGCATGGGCGCGGAGTTCGTGCTCATCACCGGCACGCACGAGACCACGCCGCGACGTCGTCAACACGCTGTATGGCCGTGGTGGCATCGTGCGCACCGACACCTGGCCGCGGCTGCCCGGGAGCTTCCACGGCTCGGGTTGCACGCTCGCGTCGGCCATCGCCGCGATGCTGGCGAACGGCCTCGACGTGCCCGAGGCGGTGCGGGAGGCGCAGGACTACACGTGGCATACGCTCAAGAAAGCCTACCGGCCCGGCATGGGCCAGTTCCTGCCGGATCGGCTCTTCTGGGCACGCGAAGGCGCCGAAGCGCCCGGCGAGACCGACGAGGTGGTGCGCAGCTCCGATGCTCGCAGCAGCCACTGAGCGCTCACGGGCCGCGGCACGGCGCGCCCGCGTCGCGGGGCTGTACGCCGTCACGCCGGACTGGAGCGACACCGATCGCCTGGTGCGCGCGGTCGAAGCGGCCGTGCGCGGTGGCGCCCGGCTCGTGCAATACCGCAACAAGAGCGCCGACGCCGCATTGCGCCTCGAGCAGGCACGCGCGCTGGCGCATGCGCTCGCCGCGTCCGATGCGCTCCTGATCGTGAACGACGATGCCGCACTCGCCGCTGCCGTCGGCGCGGACGGCGTGCATCTCGGCGAGGAGGACGGCGCGCTCGACGCAGCACGCGCGATCGTGGGGCCCGACGCAATCGATCGGCGTGTCCTGTTACAACGATTCTCGCGCGTGCCCGTGGCGCGGTGAACGACGGTGCCGACTACATCGCGCTCGGCAGCTTCTTCGCGTCGACGGTCAAGCCCGGCGCGCGCCGGGCGGACATCGCGCTCCTCCGCGATGCGTGCACGCTGGGCGTTCCGGTGGTGGCCATCGGCGGCATCGACGCGAGCAATGCCGCGCAGCTGCGTGATGCGGGCGCTGCGGCCGTCGCGATCATCTCGGCAGTGTTCGCCGCCGGTGACGAGCGCGCGATCGAGGCCGCGGCGCGAGCCGTCGCGGCGGTGTTCAGCCCAACAGCGGGACCGACCATGAGCCGCAACGAAGAGCTGTTCCTGCGCGCGCAGCGCACCATCCCCGCCGGCGTGAACTCGCCCGTGCGCGCCTTCCGTTCCGTGGGCGGGACGCCGCGCTTCTTCGTGCGCGGCCAGGGCGCGTACCTCTGGGATGCCGATGGCGCGCGCTACATCGATTACGTCGGCTCGTGGGGACCGGCCATCCTCGGCCACGCGCATCGCGACGTCGTGCGCGCGGTGCAGGAAACCGCCGCGCACGGTCTTTCCTTCGGCGCACCGACGGAGCTCGAGATCGAGCTCGCGGAACTGCTGTGCGCGCGCGTCCCGTCGATGGACATGGTGCGGCTCGTTTCCTCCGGCACGGAGGCCACGATGTCCGCACTGCGGCTCGCGCGCGGCTTCACCGGCCGCAGCAAGATCGTCAAGTTCGAAGGCTGCTATCACGGCCACGGCGACAGCCTGCTCGTGAAGGCGGGCTCGGGCGCGCTCACGTTCGGCCAGCCATCGTCGGCAGGCGTCCCGCCGGCGATCGCCAACGAGACGATCGTGCTGCCGTACAACGACCTCGGCGCGGTCGAGGCGGCCTTCCGGGCCCAGCCCGGGGACATCGCGTGCATCATCGTCGAGCCGGTCGTCGGCAACATGAATCTCATCGCGCCGGCTCCGGGTTTCCTGCAGGGGCTGCGCGACGTGTGCGACCGCTTTGGCGCGCTCCTGATCTTCGACGAGGTGATGACCGGGTTCCGCGTGCACCCGCAGGGCGCGCAGGGCCTTTATGGCATCACGCCGGATCTGACGACGCTCGGCAAGGTGATCGGCGGCGGCATGCCCGTTGGCGCGTTCGGTGGCCGGCGCCTGGTCATGGAGCAGATCGCACCGCTCGGCCCCGTGTATCAGGCGGGAACGCTGTCGGGCAACCCGGTCGCCGTCGCTGCAGGGCTCGCGACGCTGCGCGCGATCGCAGCGCCCGGGTTCTACGAGCGCCTGTCCGTGCATACGCTGGCGCTCATGGACGGCCTCACCGAAGTCGCGCGGGGGGCGGGCGTGCCGTTCAGTGCGCAGGCCATCGGCGGCATGTTCGGCATCTATTTCGCGGACCGCGTGCCTGCGACCTACGACGCCGTGATGGCCACCGACAAGGCACGCTTCAACCGCTTCTTCCACGCGATGCTCGCGCGGGGCGTGTATCTCGCGCCATCGGCGTTCGAGGCGGGCTTCGTGTCCGCGGCGCATACGCCCGAGGACATCGCCGAGACGCTGCGTTGTGCGGAGCACGCGTTTCGCGCATCGTGAGACGGGATCGCTGACTGTCCTGGCGCTGCACGGTGTCCGCCGGCTTTGCCGCCGTACGACACGCGTGCGCACGGCGTCGTGCCTCGGCGACACACCGTCCCGCTCGCGTCGTGACGCGGCGACAAGCTGCGTCCGAAAACGCGTGCAACGTCTTGATTTTCGCGGCCATGTGGCTGCCTTTAGCCATCGCGCATGCTATGATCGACCGATCAATTTTTAGGCAATCTGCGTTGGCTCGCCAACGTCCCGAAACGTGAACGCGCCGCTGCACAAACGTCTTGGCGAGTTGCTGGTCGAGCGCGGGAAGCTCGATCCGGCAGGACTCGATCGCGCGCTGCGCCTGCAACAGGAAAGCAACGAGAAGCTGGGCAGCCTGCTGGTAACGCTCGGCCTGTGCGCGCAGCGCGACGTCGCGGAAGCGCTTGCGATCCAGCTTGGATTCCCGCTGGTGGAACCGTCGGGATATCCGGAATTCCCCATCCTCGAGGAGCGCGTCTCCGCCCGATTCCTCCGCGAGGCGCGGGCGCTGCCGGTGCGCGAGGACGAGCGCGAGCTCGCGCTCGCCATGGCGGATCCCACGGACGACTACACGATCAGCGCGTTCCGCATGGTCACCGGTCGCGAGATCCGTCCGCTCGTGGCGATTCCGACGGAGCTCGATGCGGCACTCGAGCGCCTCTACGGCGCGGGCAAATCGGCGCTCGGCCAGATCGTCGGCGACGTCGAGCAGCGCGTGGACGACCTTGCCTTCGACGCCGACGTCCAGCAGCTCAAGGATCTCGCTTCCGAGGCACCGGTCATCCGCCTCGTGTCGCTCATCATCACCAATGCCCTGGACATGCGCGCGTCGGACATCCACATCGAGCCGTTCGAGAACCGGCTCGTGGTGCGCTACCGCATCGACGGCGTGCTGCACGAGGTGGAATCGCCGCCGCGCCG
This sequence comes from uncultured beta proteobacterium, assembly GCA_963734575.1. GTDB lineage: Bacteria > Pseudomonadota > Gammaproteobacteria > Burkholderiales > Casimicrobiaceae > CAIWHR01. Next base: position 27,833 of record CAVTHT010000020.1, read on the forward strand.
CTTTTCCGCCGCGGTGATCTCGCGGATCAAGATCATGGCGAACCTGGACATCGCCGAGCGCCGCCTGCCGCAGGACGGGCGCATTCGCCTGCGCGTGCAGGGCAAGGAGATCGATCTGCGCGTGTCCACCGTGCCGACGATGCACGGCGAATCCGTCGTCATGCGGATCCTGGACAAGGGCGGCGTGGCCTCGACTTCAAACGTCTCGGCTTCGAGGACGACACCCTCAAGGCATTCCTGGACGTGCTCATGGAGCCGCACGGCATCCTGCTCGTGACGGGACCGACGGGTTCCGGCAAGACCACCACGCTCTACACCGCGCTCGAGCGGCTGAACCAGCCGGACGTCAAGATCCTCACCGTCGAGGATCCGGTCGAGTACCAGATGCCGGGCATCAACCAGATCCAGGTGAAGCCGCAGATCGAGCTCACGTTCGCCAACGCGCTGCGCTCGATCGTGCGGCAGGACCCCGACGTGATCATGATCGGCGAGATCCGCGACCTCGAGACGGCGCAGATCGCGGTGCAGTCGGCGCTGACCGGCCACCTCGTGCTGTCGACGGTGCACACCAACGACGCGGCATCGACGGTCAACCGCCTGCTCGACATGGGCGTCGAGGATTATCTGCTCACCTCCACGGTCATCGGCATCCTCGCGCAGCGGCTCGTGCGCACGCTGTGCACCCATTGCAAGGAGTCCTACACGGCGCTGCCGGAGCTCGTCGAGCAGTTCGACCTGCATCGGGTCGCGCCGCCCGGTCCCATCACGCTGTATCGCGCGAAGGGATGTCCGCAGTGCGCGCATACCGGCTACAGCGGACGGATCAGCATTCTCGAGATGCTGCCCATGACCGATCCGCTGCGCAGCCTCGTCATGAAGCATGCGACCTCGACGGACCTGCGCAACGAGGCCATCCGCGGCGGCATGCGCACGATGTACGACGACGGCCTGCGCAAGGCGGTGCACGGCGTGACCACGTTCGAGGAAGTGCTGCGCGTGACGCGCGAGTCCTGATCTCCGGACGCAGGGACGATGCCTCTTTACCGTTACAAGGCCGTGGACGCGGCGGGCGACGTCGCGATGGGCGAGCTCGAGGCGACGAGCGAAGGCGAGATCGTCGAGCGCCTGCGCGACCAGGGCATGCTGCCGATGCAGGTCGGCCCCGCCTCCGCGGCACGCATGGTGGCGTCCGCGAGCGTGGGTCCGGCGCGTGCGCGGCGGCGGTTCTGGGTCTCGAAGACGGTCACGCGCGACCAGCTCGGCAATTTCACGCGCGAGCTCGCGACGCTGCTCAAGGCGGGATTGCCGCTCGATCGCGCGCTCGAGGTCCTGATCCAGCTCGCGCAGTCGCCCGCGGTCGGATCGCTCCTGCAGGGGATCCGCGACGATGTGCGCGGCGGCAAGTCGCTGTCGCAGGCGCTCGATGGGCACCGCGACATCTTCTCGCGGTTCTACGTCAACATCGTGCGCGCGGGGGAGGCCGGTGGTGCGCTCGGCGTGGTGCTCACGCGTCTCGCCGACACCATGGAGCGCAACAAGGAGCTGCGCGAAAGCGTGACGGCCGCGCTGATCTATCCGACGATCCTGATGCTCGTCGCGGTCTCCTCCGTGATGGTGCTCCTCGTGTGGGTCGTGCCGCAGTTCGAGCAGACGTTCGCGCAGGCGGGCAAGGCGCTGCCGCTCGCCACGCAGATCGTGGTGGTGGTAGGGCGCTTCCTGCGCGACTGGTGGTGGGCATTGCTCGCGGGGATCGTGCTGTTCGCGCTCGTGATGCGCCGGCACCTGCGCCGCCCGGCGGTGCGCCGGCGCTGGGATGCGCGCATCCTGCGCCTGCCGCTCGTCGGCGATCTCGTCGTCAAGGTCGAGGTGGCGCGGTTCGCGCGCACGCTGGCGACGCTGCTCGCAAACGGCGTCACGCTGCTCGCGGGCCTCGGCATCGTCAAGGAAACGCTCGGCAACATGGTCCTTGCCGGTGCGCTCGACGGCGTCACCGCGCGATTGCGCGAGGGCAAGGGCTTCGGCCGGCCGCTCGCGGAGACCGGCCTCTACCCGCGGCTCGCCACGCAGATGATCCTCGTCGGCGAGGAATCGGGCCGTCTCGAGGAGATGCTGACGCGCGTCGCCGAGGTGTACGACCGCGAGGTCCAGGTCTCGATCAAGCGGTTCCTCGCGGTCCTCGAGCCCGTGCTGATCCTCAGCCTGGCGGTGATGATCGGGGGCATCGTGTTCTCGATCCTGCTCGGCGTGATGGGCATGAGCGAACTTGTGCAATGAACGCAGTCTAAAGTCCGGCAACCGCCCACAAGGAGCGCCCGTGCGCGCTTCATCAAGAGCAAAGGAATTTGCCATGCATTCGAGCTCCATGCGCCTTCGTGGCGCCGCCGCGCGCGCGTTCCTCCAGCGCGGGATGACGCTGATCGAGATCCTGGTCGTGCTGACGCTGATCGGCATCATCATGGGCATCGTCGGCGGCAACTTCATCGGCAAGGGCGAGAAGGCCAAGGCCGACGCCGCACGCATCGAGATCGGCCAGATCGCCCAGGCGCTGGATCTCTACAAGCTCGAGGTCGGCCGCTACCCCGCCTCGCAGGAAGGCCTGCAGGCCCTCGTGCAGGCGCCGGCGGGCGTGTCCAACTGGAACGGTCCGTACTGGAAGAAGGCGACCGTGCCGAAGGACCCCTGGGGCAACGAATACAAGTACGTCTCTCCCGGCGCCTCGGCCCCCTACGAGATCGTCTCCCTCGGTGCGGACGGCAAGGAAGGCGGCGACGGCGTCAACAAGGACATCACGAGCGCGCAGTGACGCGTGTGCGGCGGGGTGCGGCGCGTCCGTGCCGCAGCCGGCCGATTCCTTCGTGGCGCTGAACGCATGACGGCCTCCGATCCGCGCCTGCGCGACCAGCTCCTGGCCGCGGGGCTCGCCAATCAGCGGCGACGCGCATTCGCCGCCGCCGAGCAGTGCTACAAGCTCGTGCTGACGCAACGGCCGCGCGATCCCGAGGCGCTCTATCGCATGGGCGTGCTTGCGCTGCAATGCGCCAACGCGGCGGGCGCGGTGCACTACCTGAGACAGGCGCAGGCGGTGCGCGAGCTCGATGCCGACGGCTGGTACAACCTCGGCATGGCGTACACCCTGGACTACGCCTTCGCGGAAGCGCGATCCGCGTTCGAGAACGCCCTCGCACGCGACGCGGCCCACGCGTCCGCAGCCATCTCGCTCGGCAACATCCACAAGCTGCTGGGGCAACCCGTCGAATCTGCGCAGGCATACCGTCAGGCCGTTGCGTCACCGCAGATCGGGGCGACGCTCTTCAGCCAGCTCCTGGTCGGCCTGCACACCAATCCGGCCGTTGCGGCGGACGAGCTCTTCGAGCTGCACTGCGAATGGGCGCGGCGTCACGCCCGGCCGCATTATCCGGACGCGCCGCGCTTCGCCAACGCGCCCGACCCGCAGCGCCGCCTCAAGGTGGGACTGGTTTCGCCCAAATTCACTGCGGACATCGTCGGCCACTTCCTGCGCACCGTGGTGCGGCCCCTCGCAGCGATGACGGACCTGTACCTCTATCACGCCGGCACGGCGCGCGACTGGGTGACGGCCGAGCTCCAGCAGGCGCCCGTGCAATGGCGCAGCATCGCGGAGCTCGACGATGCCGCTGCCGCGCAACGCATCGTTGCCGACGGGATCGACGTGCTGGTCGATCTCGCGGGCCATGCGCCCGGCAACCGCCTGCAGCTCTTCGCACGCCGGCCCGCGCCGGTGCAGGTGACGTGGCTCGACTATTTCGACACGACCGCCATCGCGACGATGGATGCGCTCGTCACCGATCCGGTGAGCACGCCGCCCGATCTCGTGTCGCGCGGCGCACAGCGCTTCACCGAGCACCTCGTGTACCTGCCGCATGCGCGCCTCTGTTACGCGCCGCCGCCGTTCGCGCCGGTCGAGGCTCCGCTGCCCGCGCAGCGCACCGGCCGGATCACGTTCGGCTGTTTCGGCCGGGCCGACAAGATGCTCCCGGAAGTGATCGCGCTGTGGTCGCGCGTCCTGGCTGCGGTGCCAGGCTCCGTGCTCGTGCTGAAGAACGACGCCTGCGACGTGGCGCCGGTGCGCGAGCGCATGCTCGCCTCGTTCGCGGCCGGCGGAATCGACGCCGGGCGCATCGTGTTCCGCGGCCCGAGCGCGCATGCGGAGATGCTGGCCGAGTACGCCGCGATCGACATCGCGCTGGACACGTTTCCGTACAACGGCGGCGCGACCACCTGCGACGCGCTGTGGATGGGCATTCCCGTGATCACCCTCGCCGGCGAAACCATGATCGCCCGGCAGGGGGCTGCACTCCTCACCGCCGCCGGACATCCGGAATGGATCGCCGCGGATCCGGCCGCCTGCGTCCGCATCGCCCGCGACCTTGCCGCAGACGTGCCTGCACTGGCGGCCACGCGCGGCACGCTTCGCGGCGAGCTGGCGCGCTCGCCGTTGTGCGACGCCGACGCGTTCGCCCGGGATCTGCACGCGGCGTTGCGGCAGGCATGGGTGCGCTGGTGCGAGGAGCGCGCACCGGTGGAATCCCTCGTGCCGCACTCCGCGGCGGAGGTCGCGCGATGAACCGCCGGTTGGTTGCGGCCGATGGCGCGCGGCAAGCGGGTCTCTCGCTGCTCGAGCTCCTCATCGTGCTGATGATCATGGGAATCGTGGCGGCGTTGACGCTCCCGGTGTTGGGGGGCGGCGTGTCGACCACCCGGCTCAAGAGCGCCGCGCGTGAAGTTGCCGCCGGGCTGCGCCTTGCGCGCAGCGAAGCGGTGGCGAACCGCCGCGAGACCGTGCTCACGCTCGACCTCGCCGAGCGCACGTTCCGCGTCGATCGCGATCCGCGCACGCACGTGCTGCCGCACGACATCGAGCTCAAGCTCTACACGGCACAAAGCGATCTCGTCTCCGAGGCGGCGGGGTCCGTGCGCTTCTTTCCCGATGGCGGGTCCACCGGTGGGCGCGTCACGCTGGCCGCGGGCGAGCGCAAGTTCGACATCGACATCGACTGGCTGACGGGCCGTGTGGCAATCGCGGAATGAGGACGTGACGCGACGCGCAGCGCGCCACCGTGCAGCCGGCTTCTCGCTGCTCGAGGTGCTCGTCGCGTTCGTCGTGCTCTCGCTCGTCGCGACGGCGCTCTTCCGGCTGTTCTCCGGCGCGCTCGGCAACGCCAGCGCCGCCGAGGAATACAGCCGCGCAACGCTCGTCGCGCAAAGCGTGCTCGACGAGGCGGCCGCCGGAACACTGCGCGAAGGCACGCAACACGGCTCCGCCGACGACGGCCGTCTCCAATGGACGGTCGACATCACGCCCTACGAGGTCCCCGGCATCAACCCCGAACTGGACCGGATCTCCGCGGTCCTGCCGGTCCGGATGTTCCGCATCGTGACGGACGTGACGTTCCCCTCGCCCGGCGGCGGAGAGCGCAAGCTCGAGCTCTCGACGATCCGCATCGGCGCACGGGAGCTGCTGCAATGACGCGCGCTTCGGCGGTGTCGCCCGGCCGCGTCGCGCGCGGGTTCACGCTGGTCGAGCTCCTCGTCGCGCTGACGCTGCTCGGCCTGATCGCCGGCGTGCTGTTCGGGTCGCTCCGTCTCGCCGGGCGCAGCTGGGAAGGCGGTGAAGGCAAGGTCGCGCAGGTCGCGGAGATGCGCCTCACCCAGCAGTTCCTGCGCAACCAGATCACGGCGGCGCTGCCGAGACGGATGCTGAAAGCGGTCGAGTTTCCGCTGCTCTTCGCCGGCACCGCGACCGAGCTGCGCTACGTCGCTCCGCTCCCCGAGCGCGTGGTCGATGGCGGCACGCAGTTCTTCCGGCTGGCGCTCGTGCAGAACGGCGACAACGGGCAGCTCGTGCTCGAGCGCATGCGCCCGGATCCGGACATCGTCCAGGTTCCCGAATTCGTCGACGCCGATCGCACGGTGCTGGCCGATCACATCGCCGATCTCCGGTTCCAGTATTTCGGGCGCGATCCCGATGCCGCCGACACCGATACGCCGACCTGGCGGGACCGCTGGGACGACGCGCAGCGCCTGCCCATCCTGATCCGCATCGACGTGCGTCCCGCCAAGGGTCCCGCATGGCCGAGCCTCGTGGCCGGGCCCCGCCGCGGGCCGGAGGCGACTTGCCGGTCGTGGGACGCTTCGCGGCATCGCTGCGCCGGCGTATGAAGGAGGCGCGGCGATGATCGGCCGGCGTGGCGGCAGGGCCGCGACTCGGCGCGCTGCACCGGCAGTGCTGCCGCGGCAGCAGCGCGGGATCGCGCTCGTGCTCGCGCTGTGGGCGACGATCCTGCTTACCGTCATCGCGGGCAGCTTTGCCTACAGCATGCGCAGCGAAGCGCTCGCGGCACGCAACGCGATATCGGGCGCGCAGGCGCGCGCCATCGCCGATGGTGCGGTCGAGCGGATGTCGTTCGAGCTGCAGCGCCCGCGCAACGGCCCCGACGTCTGGCTGCCCGATGGCCGGATCCGTCAGTGGCGCGACGCTGACGCGCTCGTCACGGCGAATGCCGTGGACGAGTCTGCTAGAATAGACATGAATGCGGCTTCACCACCGCTGCTCACGGGACTGCTGCAAAACGTGGGCGGCCTCGCTCCCGACGAGGCAGCAGCCGTCGTGGATGCGATGCTGGATTGGCGCGATCCCGACGACCTGCGGCGCCCCAACGGCGCCGAGGAGCCCGAGTACCGCGCGGCGGGCCGGAAGTACCGGCCCACGAATGGACCGTTCGAATCGGTCGGCGAACTGCGCCTCGTGCTGGGAATGACCCCGGCGGTTTTCGAGCGCATCGCCGGCAGCCTGACGGTGTATTCGCGCCAGCCTGGCATCAATCCCGCCACGGCGTCGCGCGACGTGCTCCTCGCGCTTCCCAACGCGACGCCCGAGATGGTCGACACCTTCCTCGCGCAGCGGCAGGATGCGCTGGCCGCGAACCTGCCCGTGCCGCCGTTTCCGCCCGCGCAGTCGTTTGCGAGCGGGGCGCTGCCGCGCTGGCGGATTCATGCCGAGGCGGTGCTACCCGATGGTGTAACCTTCGTGCGCGACGCGGTGGTCACCCCGTCGAGTGATCCGCGGCGGGGACTGATAGCACTTCTCTGGCAGGAGGGAACGCCCTTCCTGCTGCAAACCGCGGCGGCCCCGGAGGCCCCGTCAACGACAGCCAATGGAACCGCTGACCGCTAATCTTCGTCATGGCATGCGCGACTCCGCGCAGCGGCTCGGACTCACGGACTTCTGGCGCTGGTGGATCGGCGAGCTACGCGGTCTCGTGCCTGCCCGCGTGCGTCATGCGCTGCAGCGGCGGCGCCTGCATCCCGTGCTCGTGTTTCACGGCGACGTCGCCGTGCTGTGGCAGCTCGGGGCCGAGAGGCAGGGGGCGCCGGAGTATCGCGAAGCGGCGCGCATTCCCCTCCAGGGCGACGCGAATGCGACGGCGCAGGCGGGCCGCACGGCGATCGATTCGGTGGTGCGCAAGGTCGCGCGGGGGGGCATTCCGCGCGTGGTGATCGCCCTCACGCGCGCAGCAGGTGTTGCGCAAGCAGCTCACCTATCCGGCAACGGTCGAGCCCAATCTCGACCAGGTGCTGGGCTACGACCTCGACCGGCACACGCCATTCAAGTCCGACGAGCTCTACTACGACGCGGCGATCGTCGGGCGTGACGCGTCGCGCAGCGAGATTCGCGTCGAGCTCGTCGCCGCCTTGCGTGCGCTCGTCGACCAGCTGCGGCGCCAGGCAGGCGCGTGGGGCGCGGAAGTCGTGGCGATCGTGCCCGCGCTGCCGCATGCGGGCACGGCGGGCGCGGCAGCGCGCCTCAACCTGCTGCCCGAGATCGATCGCCGCGAGCCCGCCTGGCGGCGCTGGCAGCTGTGGGTGCCGGTGGCACTCGCGGTCACTCTGGCCGGCGCTGCGATCGCGGTTCCGCTCCTGCAGAAACGCGAGCTCGCCATTGCGCTGCTGCACCAGACCGAGCAGGCGCGCGTGCAGGCCGCGGCGGCCGACGCCCTGCGCCAGCAGCTCGAGCAGTCCGTCGACGATTACAACTTCGTGCTGGGCCGCAAGTATGCATACCCGAGCACCGTGCAGCTGCTCGATGACGTCACCCGCCTGCTCCCCGACGATACGTGGCTGACGCAGCTCGAGCTCAAATCGCCGCCGCGAGGCAAGGACCCGCGCCGCGAGATCCTCTTGCGTGGCGAAAGCGCCAACGCGGGACGCCTCGTGTCGCTGCTCGAGGATTCACAGCTTTTCGAGCAGGCCGCGCCACGTTCGCCGACGACGAAGATCCAGCCGGGCCCGGGCGAGATCTTCGACCTCGGCGCCCAGTTGAAGCCCCTGCCGATGCCGGCCCCCGTGCCCATTGGCCTCGCGGCGAACACGCCGGATCCCAGCGTTCCACCGGGCAACGCTGCGCGACCTGCGTCTTCGCCGAGCCAGCCTGCCACGCCCGCGGTGACGGCCCCGGCAACCGCACCGGCACCGGCGGGCACCACCTCCGCGAACGCGGCAGCGCCCAGTGCACCGGCGACGGCGACGGCCCCCGTGCCCGCGCCATCGACCTCGACGCCTGCGGCCGGCTCGACGACTCCGGCGGCGACGGCTTCCGCTCCGCGCACCGCATCGCGACCGGTTCCGCCCGCGGTGGCATCGACGCCTGCAGGTGGCACGCAATCGACACCGCCGCCGCGTTCCCAAGCCCAAGCCCAGCCCATGCCTGCGCCTGCCCCACCCGCCCGGCCAACCTTCGGCCCGCTGGCGCCTGACGGCACCACGCCCGGAGCCACGAATTGAACGCCGCGATCGCCCGGTTGCCCGCGCCCCAGCAGCGTGCCCTGGCGTTGGCCCTGCTCGTCGTTGCCGTGTTGCTCGTACTCGCCGTCGTCGTCATTCCCGTGCTGCTGTTGCACCGCCATTACGACGAGGCGATCGCGGGCTTCACGGATCGGCTCGGCCGGTATCACCGCGTCGCGGCACAGGCACCGGAATTCCGGCGCGCGCTCGAAGGCGTGCGGGAACGCGACACGCGGCGCTTCCTGCTCAAGAACACGGCCCCGAATCTTGCGGGCGCGGAGTTGCAGGAGGCCGTGCGCGCGGCCGTGGAAGGCAATGGCGGACGCATCACCACCAGCCAGAACCAGCCGCCGAAGGAGGAGGGCCACTTCCGCCAGATCGGGGTCAACATCCAGTTCTTCGCGACGACAGGCAATCTGCAGAAAATCCTGTATGCCCTGGAGACCCAGCAGCCCTACATGCTGGTCGAGAATCTCACCCTGCGTCCGATCAACGCGTTCCGCGGCTTTCGGCCGCAGCCCGGGCAGGAGCCGGAAGTCAACGTCCAGCTGGACGTAGCCGCTTTCTCCCTTGGGGACGCCGAAAAGCCCGGTGGCGGCGCGCCACGCGGCGCCCCGGCCCCCGCCGCGCCTGCGCAGCCGGGCAGTGCTTCGCGAGGATGAAATGACCTTGAACGACCTTTCTCCGCGGCTGCGGGAGCTCGCCTGGTGGGCGCTGCCGCTCGGCGCGCTGCTCGTGGTGCTCGGCGTGGAGATACGGCTGGGCGACGCTGCGGTCCAGGCGCCCGCAGCGGTCGCCGCGAACGGCGCCAAACCCGTGGCGCCTTCGCTTCTGCCCGAGTACAGCATTCCTGGGGGCACCGACAGCCGGAGCGAGACCGTCAACCGGACGCTGTTCAATCCGACGCGCCGGCCGGCACCTACGCCAGCGCAGGAAGCGCCCAAGCCACAGATGCCCCGCGGGCAGTTCGCCCTGACGGGCACGACGGTGGTGGAAGGCAAGAGCACCGCCTTCCTGCGGGAGGTGAACGGCGGCAAGTTCCGGCGGGTGAACCAGGGAGACACCCTGAACGGCATGGTGGTTGCCGAAGTGAGGCCCGACCGCGTGAAGCTCACCATGGGCGACGAAACGGAGGAGCTCGTGCTGAAGGTCGTGCCGAACCCGAAGCCCACGCCCGGAATGGCCCCGGCCGGCGTGCCGCAGGTCGCTGCCGTGCCCGGCGCGACGCCACCGGGCACCGCGGCCGCACCGGTGCAGAACGCGGGGCAGTCACTGCTCGAGCGCCGCCGCGCCGCGCGGGCGGCGGCAGCCGCCGCGGCCGGCCAGGGGGGACAGCCGGGCGTGCCGGAGACGCCGGATGGAACGCCGCGGGCGCCGGGCATGCCCGCCCGCCCGGATGCCGCGAACCGCGCGGCACAAATCAACGCCGAACGTGCCGCCGAACGGGCCTCCGCTGCCTCGGCGCAACCTGCCGGCACTTGGGCCGACGTATTCCGCAGCTACCAGCAGCGCGCGGTCCCCAACCCTGGCCGGTGATCGCACTGGCGCCGGTGCCGCCACGCGGTCCGGCCAGAGAGGAAATCAATGTCGAAGTCGATGAGTTTGTTCGGGCGCCACGCGCTCCTGTGGTTGATCGTGCTGGTGCTTTCGGCATGCGCCACGACCACGGAGACCGGTCCCCGCACCCGTACGGTCCCGCCGCGGACGACCACCACGCTCCAGATCGTCGAGGCCCCCGCGGAAGCCGCGGCCAAGGACGCCGAGAAGGCGAAGATCTACAAGGGAAGCGGGGTGGTCGTGAAAGGCCAGCAGCCCGGCGGCACCGTGCCGCCGGCGCCCGTCAAGCCTGCCCCCGCCGGCAGCGGCGTCGTCCTCAACTTCGAAGGCGCCGACCTCCGCGAAGTGGTGCGCAACATCCTCGGCGACATCCTGAACGAGAGCTACACGATCGATCCGAGCGTCGGCGGGCAGATCACGATCCGCACGTCCGGCGGCATTCCGCGCGAATCGCTGCCGGCGACGCTCGAGACGCTGCTGCGCATGAATGGCGCGACGATGGTGCGCGAGGACGGCATGTACAAGATCGTGCCGCAGGCCCAGGCCGTCCGCGGCAATCTCACGCCGCAGCTCGGAAATACCCAGCGTGCGCTGCCCCCCGGCTACTCGGTGCAGGTGGTGCCGCTCAAGTACATCGGTGCGCGCGAAGCCATCCGCCTGCTCGAGCCGTTCGCCCGCGATGCGGCGGCCGTGCGTGCGGACGACGTGCGCAACCTGCTGATTCTCTCGGGCACCGAGCGCGAGCTGAAGCATCTGCTCGATGCGCTCGACATGTTCGACGTGGACTGGATGGCCGGGATGTCCGCGGGCATCTTCGTCCTGCAGAGCGCGGACGTGAAGACGGTCGTGCAGGAGGTCGAGAAGATCCTCGGCAACCCGCAGACCAGTCCGCTCGCCGGCATCCTGCGCATCGTGCCGATCGAGCGCATGAACGCACTCCTGGTGATCACGCCGCAGCCCGCCTATCTCGAGGAGGCGAAGAAGTGGATCACCCGTCTCGACCAGGGCGGCGAGGGCGGCGGCCAGCGCTTCTTCGTCTACAACCTGCAGAACCAGCGCGCCGAGAAGATCGCACCGCTGCTGCAGCAGGCATTCACGGGCCGCGCGTCCGCGGCAGCCGCCCCGTCGCAGCCGACGGTTGCACCGGGCACGCCGGCCGGCCAGATCGTCTCGCCACCGCCGTTCCAGGCGCAGCCGCTCGTGCAGCCGAACACGCCGCAGGCGACGGCACCCCCGGCCCAGACGGCGTCCCAGACGGCGGCGCAGACGGCGGCCGCGCTGCTGGCACGCGGCGGCGTCATCGGGGCGGCGGACGGCGTGGTGCGCAACCTCCAGGTCGTCGCCGACAAGGACAACAACACCATCCTCATCGTCGCGACGCAGGCGGAATTCGCCATCATCGAGGCCGCGTTGAAGAAGCTCGACGTGCCGTCGCGGCAGGTCATGATCGACGTGACCATCGCCGAGGTCGTGCTGACCGAGCAGTTCTCGCTCGGGGTGGAATGGTTCTTCCGCAACGGCAGCAACCAGGCGGGCGGGCTGTTCAGCGCGGGCACCAATCCGGGCAACGTCTTTGCGGGTTCGGGCGACGCCACTTCGGGCGTTGGCATCGGGCCCAAGGTGCCGGGCTTCAGCTATCTGCTCTCGGGCATGTTCCCGGGTGGCGTGCAGGCGGCGGTGACGGCATTCGAGGCTTCGGGGCACGGTCGCGTGGTTGCGAACCCGCACGTCGCCGCGCTCGACAACCAGAAGGCGACGATCAAGGTCGGCGACCGCCTGCCGATCAACCAGCAGACGATCGTGAGCGGCACGTCGAACGCGGTGACGACGACGGCGCAGTACATCGACACCGGCGTGCTCGTCTCCGTGACGCCGCACATCAATGCGGGCGGCCTCGTGACGCTCGACATGTCGGCGGAGGTGAGCAACCCGCCGGCCAACTTCGATGCGACCTCCGGGGTCGCGCCGCCGGTCAACACGCGGTCGGTGCAGACCATGCTCAACGTGCAGTCCGGGCAGACGATGGTCATGGGCGGGCTCATCCGCGACACCAAGGGCCAGGACAACAAGGGGCTGCCCGTGCTGTCGCGCATCCCCATCCTGGGCGGGCTCTTCGGCAACCAGACGGTCAATGACAATCGCACCGAGCTGGTTCTCTTCGTCACCCCGCGGGTGATGGAAACCGAGGTCGACATGAGAAACGTCATCGATGACCTGCGCAGACGCATGGAACGGCTGAACGACGTGTTCCCTGCCAAAAACGCGCAGGAAACGACGGGAATGCGATGAAGCGTCGTCAAATGGCGACGCAACCCATGTGGCAGGAGCGCAACAGCCCGGGAAGACAGGCTTTTCGGCAGAAGGGGCAATTGACGATGCAGGGTCGTTTCTATACGCTTAAATCACTGGGCATTCGTGTCCGGCGGGCCAGAAAAGCGTTGTTGGGCGCCACGCGCGACGCAACGGAAATCCGGTCCGGTTCACACGAACGCCCGGGGCAGGGCAGAAGGTTTTCAGGGATCGCGATGGGGCGTCTGCGGGAAGCAATCGGTTTGCCGCTGGCATTCGCGGTCCTGGCGCTTGCGGGGTGCGCCAGCACGCCCGCAGGCATCGACAAGAACGCATCGGCCGAGGACAAGCAGAAGATCGTGGCCGCCCGCGCCGAAGCGCGCTGGGAGGCCCTGATCAAGGGAGACCTGGGAACCGCCTACACCTTCCTCAGCCCGGGATCGAAGACCACGACGTCGCTCGATCTCTACAAAGCCAAGACCAAGCCGGGGATGTGGCGGGCGGCGAAGGCTGAGAAGGTGTCCTGCGAAACCGAGGTTTGCACGGTGTCGATGCTGATCACGTTCGATACCAAACAAATGAAGGGAATTCAGACTCCGGTCACGGAAAGCTGGATTATCGAAGATGGGGCCGCGTGGTACGTTTATCGCTAGGCCCCCGCAGTTGCAAAAACGATACAGGAGGTAGGATCAAACGCGAGGTACCGTTTGTAGATTGCGGTCAGCTGTACTAGTATTCGCGGGTTGTTGATTTTAAAGTGATCACTTTAAATCTCGAAACAGAGGAGTCATCAAAAACCATGAACACGTTCAAAAAGAAGTCGCTGTACGCCGCGCTGGCAGGTGTGAGCGCGCTGGGAGCGACGGGTGCCGCGGAAGCGGTGAACGTCAATCCTGACGGTCTCGGCCAGGTTCTGCTCTATCCGTACTACACGACGCGCAACGATACCGGCGGCAACGCGTATGCGTCCCTGCTGTCGGTCGTCAACTCGACCTCCTCGGCCAAGGCCGTCAAGGTCCGCTTCCTGGAAGGCAAGAACAGCCGAGAAGTTCTCGACTTTAACTTGTTCCTGTCGGCGTACGACGTCTGGACCGCGGCGATCCTGCCCTCGTCGAGCGGCGGCGCCAAGGTCGCGACGAACGACAAGTCCTGCACGCTGCCCCAGCTCCCGGCCGGTGGCCAGGACTTCGTGAACTATGCGTACAGCGGCGGCGGTGCTCCGAACGACGACGCCGGTGGCGGCTCGCTCGATCGCACCCGCGAAGGCTATGTCGAAATCATCGAGATGGGCTGGATTGCGGACAGCAGCACGACGCATGACCAGGTCACGCACGTCAACGGCGTGCCCCCGGGCTGCGCTTCCGTCAGCGACGCGCAAGCTGGCGCCGACGTGGTCGGCGTGGTTGGCGGCCTGTTCGGCGGCATGACGCTCATCAACGTGGCGTCGGGTACCGACTACACGGAAGATGCCGTCGCCCTCGACAACTTCGTCCCGCCGGGAACGTACCTGTACCGCAACGCCGGCGACGTCCGTCCGCAACTGATCGACGCGGATCCGCTCTCCACGGTGTTCGGCGTGAACGGTGCCATCGTCCAGACGGACTGGATCGCCAGCCCGAACCCGGCCGACGCCGTCAGCGCGGTGCTGATGCACGACAACGTGATGAACGAGTTCGTGCTGGATGCATCGACCCGCAGCGGCACGGACTGGGTCGTGACGATGCCGACGAAGCGTCACTACGTGAACGTCGGTACCGGCAACGCCCCGCGTCTGTTCCAGCGCAACTTCAACCAGACGGTCGGTTCCTGCGACGACGTGTCGCTCGATCTGTTCGACCGCGAGGAGTTCCGCCGTGCGGGTGGCTTCTCCCCGTCCCCGCCGGGATCGGTGAACCGCATCTGCTGGGAAGCGAACGTCATCACGTTCAACAACTCGAACGTGCTGGGGTCCGCGAACGTGGCGAACGTGCCGACGAGCTTCGCGAATGGCTGGATGCGCCTGGGCTTCTTCCCGGGTTCGCAAGGTGCGTCCCACCTGCTGCCGGCGCCTGCTGGAGCGACGACGATCTCCGACATCAACGGGCCGGTTACGCCCGCAGGTTCGGTGACGTACTTCGGTCTGCCGGTCATCGGTTTCGCGGTGCAGTCGTTTGCCAACGGCACGCTGACGGTTGGCGGGACGAGCGTCCTGTCGAACTACGGCGGCAACTTCGTCCACAAGACGACGCGCCTGATTCAGTAATCAGCGCGAGCAGCACAAGAGCGGGACGCTTCGGCGTCCCGCTTTTTTTGGCCCTTCACCGTACGCGTTCCGGAGCGCGGCGTAGCGAAGCGGCGAGCCTGCAGTACGGCAGGTGCCGGAGCACGCGCGGCGGCACCAACCGCGGCGCAACGTGACGCATCGCGGCACTGCGCGCCTGCCAGCGACGCCGCGTGGTGCGCGTCCGCGGCGCTCGGCGTGGCCGCGCCGTGACGTCCTCGCGCGCCTTGCACGGCAGCCGACCGTGACGTGTACGCGACACGCGCGTGCCCCGCGTCATAAAAGCCGCATTTGTGCTTGCGAAGCGCGTCTTTTATGAGGGAGAATGGCGCCGGCACGCTCTGTCACAAGGACAGTCTTATGCCAGCGGAATATTTGGCGCAGTAATTGCACCGGCATGCAAGTCCACCCCCCTCCGGACCCATGCCCTTTAGGAGACCCGATGCGAACCCCCACCCCCTTGCTCGCCGCGCTTGCTGCGGCGGCCGGCACGAGCCTGCTCATCGCCAGCACCCCCGTCGCGGCGCAGACGCA
The DNA here is from genome assembly GCA_963734575.1 of uncultured beta proteobacterium. Classification (GTDB taxonomy): domain Bacteria; phylum Pseudomonadota; class Gammaproteobacteria; order Burkholderiales; family Casimicrobiaceae; genus CAIWHR01. Next base: position 43,293 of record CAVTHT010000020.1, read on the forward strand.
AACGACCGTCGATCTGTCGACGTGCAGCTCGTGGCAGATCACCAACAACGTCTTCGCGTGCACGCCCAACGGCGCGCCGCCGCCCCAGGGCGCGCCGAGCAACTGTACGGTAAGCCCTTCGTCCGTGACGCTGCCCACGGGTGGCGGCGCAATGCCTAATCTCGTGGCTTCCTGCGCCGGGCAGGCCGCGACCACGTGGGTTTGGAAGACCGGAGCCGTCGCGCTGACGCCCCAGGCGAACGGCGCAACTTCGACGTACCAGCATCCCGGCAATGTGACCGGGAGCACCACGTTCAGCGCGACGCCGTCCAACGGCGGCGTGCAGGGCACGACGATCAACGTTGCGGTCACCGTGACGCCGGCGACCGGCGGCGGCGGCGGCAACACCGGTGGCGGCATCTCGTGCGCACCGCTCAGCACAGTCACCCTGCCCCTGAAGGCCGTTCCAGGCACGCTGTCTGGCGACCAGAGCACCCAGGCCTGGGGCTCGTTCGGCAACGACACGATCGTCGTCGCCACCTTCAAGACGGGCAGCGCCACGACCGGCTCCGGCTCGATCAGCTTCTCGGAATACGGCAGCGGCCCGGTGGCGCGCACGTTTGCGCTCTCGACGACGCCGTGCGACCTTTCCGGGCCGAACGCGCTCTCCGGAACGCGCCTCGGGCAAGGCGGCTCGATCTACTTCCAGATCGGTGGCACGAATTCGACGCGCAGGCCAGCGCTGCAGCCGAACACGGTGTACTACCTGAACATCAAGAACGAGTACCAAGGCGCGGCGACGTGCCCGGGCGCATCCTGCGACATTCGCACGAGCGTGCAGATCCCGTAAGCCAGTACCACTGCATCAAGGGAGGCCTCGCGCGTCGAGGCCTCTTTTTTTTGAACCGATACAATAGCGTGCTACCCAAGATGGTCATGAAGAAGCGCCTTCCCCTACTCGCCGCTCTCCTCCTGTTCGCAACCTTCGCTTGCACGGCCGTTGTCGGCCGCGCGGCGGACACCGCCGCGGACCCTGCCACCGTCGTGCTCGCGGAAAATCGTTTCGCGAAGCTGACGCTGGCCGACTACGAGGCCGAGATCGCCCATCTGCCGGCGGAATTGCGCTACGACTTTGCGACGAGCCCCCGGCGCGTCGCAACGCTCCTCGACGGCCTGCTGATGCGCAAGACCCTGGCCGCGCAGGCCCGCGCGCTGAAGCTCGAACCCACCGGCGACGCGGCAAAAGCTGCTCCGACGGAGGACGGCGTGCTCGCCCAGCTGTACCTGCAGCGGATCGAGCACGATGCGGGCGCGGCGTTCGACGCGAAGTCCGAGCAGATGACGGTACGGGCGCGCGAGCTCTACGTCGTCGAGCCCAAGCGCTTCGCGCGCCCGGAGCAGGTGTCCATTTCGCACATCCTCTTCTCGACCGAGCGTCGCGGCGACGAACCCGCACGCAAGGCTGCCGAGGAAGCGAAGGCCCGGCTCGATGCGGGCGCCGACTTCGCGCAGCTCGCCGCCGAGCTGTCGGATGACGCCGCATCGAAGACCGACGGCGGCAAGCTGGGCTTCGTCGAGCGCACCCAGGGCAATGCCGCGATCCTCAAGGCGGCGTTCGCGCTGCCGAAGCAAGGCGCGATCAGCGAGCCGGTGCATTCGCTCGACGGATATCACATCATCCGGCTCGACGATCGTCGCGCCGCGCGGCAGCTCACCTTCGACGAAGCTCTGCCCGGCCTTCTCGCCGAGATGCGCGCGAAGTACGTCACCGACGTTCGCGATGCGCGACTGTCGGAACTGCGCAACGATCCTACGACCAAGGCGAACCAGACGGAGATCGATCGCCTCGTCAACCGCCCGCGGCCGGTACCACCCGCGAAATGAGCGACGTGCTGCCCGGCAGAGGGCGAGCCTCCACGCAGGGCAGCACCGGCTCCGGCGTCACGCGCACGCATCGCGCAGCGGACCCGCATGGCTGAGCCTGCGCAGTACGAAATGGATGTGCCCGCGTCGCCGCTGCGCGCGGCCGCGCCGGCCGCAGGTCGCCGCAACGTGGCGCTGTTCGTCAACTTCTTCCGCCGGGAGCTCACGACGCGCTATCTCGGCAGCGCAACCGGGCTTGCGTGGGCGCTGCTGCATCCCCTTGCGCTGCTCGGCGTCTACCACTTCGTCTTCACGCAGGTCTTCCGCACGCGCGGATTCGGCGACCAGAGTTTCCTGCTGTTCGTCGCCGTCGCGTTGTGGCCATGGCTCGCCGCACAGGAGGGACTGCAGCGCGCGACGGTGGGCCTCGCGAGTTACGCGGGGCTGATCCGGAAGGTCGCGTTCCCGCACGAGCTCGTCGTGTACGCCTCGGTCGCCGCGACCATGACGTTGCATTTCGCGGGCTACGTGACCGTGATGCTGGTGCTCGCCGCATTCGGCGAGCCGGTGCGCTTCCAGGGCTTCCTGCTCGCCGTTCCCATATGGCTGGTCGTGGCCATGGCGACGATCGGCCTGGCACTGGCTCTCTCTTCCATCCAGGTCTTCATCCGCGATGTCGAGCACGTGCTGATGCCGGTGCTGATGATCCTGATGTATCTCACGCCGATCCTCTATCCATTGACGCTCGTTCCCGAGAGCCTGCGGCCGTGGGTTGCGCTCAATCCGTTCGGCTGGGTGGTCGATCGCCTGCGCGCAGCGTTGCTCGACGGCAGTCTCGCGCTCCACTGGTCGGACCTCGCGGCACTCTTCGGAGCGGCTGCCATGCTGATGATCGGGCGCTGGGTCTTCCGGCGCCTGTCGCCGCACTTCGAGGACTTCATTTGACGCCGCTGCTCGAGCTCTCCGGCGTGGCGAAGGATTACGCGAAGATCGAATCGCGTGGTGGGCGCGTGCGCCTGGTGTGGGATCTCCTGCGCGGACACAGCGCGGCCCACGTTTTTCACGCCCTGACCGATGTCAGCCTGCGCATGCATCGCGGGGAATCGCTCGGCGTCATCGGCGAGAACGGCGCCGGCAAGTCGACGCTGCTGAAGATCATCGCCGGCGTCATCCCGCCTACGCGTGGCTCCGTCGACGTTCGCGGACGTGTCGGTGCGTTGCTCGAGCTCGGATCCGGCTTCCATCCCGAATACAGCGGACTCGCCAACATCGACCTCGCGGCGGCGCTGCTCGGCCTGGATCCCGCGGAGCTTGACGCGAAGCGCGAGGAGATCATCGCCTTTGCGGACATCGGCGAGCACATCAACGATCCCATCAAGCACTACTCGTCCGGGATGGTCGTGCGGCTCGGATTCGCGGTGGCGACGGCGCTGCGGCCCGACATACTGATCACCGACGAGGTGCTCGCCGTCGGCGACGAGTCGTTCCAGAAGAAATGCATTGCGTGGATGGAGGCGTACCTCGCCGACGGCGGCACGCTGCTGCTGTGCTCGCACAGCATGTACCACGTCCAGAAGCTGTGCCGTCATGCGCTGTGGCTTAAGGACGGGCGCGTGGAGCGCTACGGCCTCGCCCCGGAAGTGACGCAGGCCTATCTGGCGTTCCACGAGGAGAAGAGCGCCGGTGCGCGCCAGCCGATCCCGCGGCAGGCCGCGGCTGCCGCCGGCGTGTACGCCATCCAGCGGGCCGATCTCGAGCCCGGCGACCGCGTCGAGCAGGGCGGGGAACTGCGCATCGCCGGGGAGGTGTATTCGCCCGATGGCCGGCAGCCGGTCGTGCTGATCGGCGTGGTGCGGGCGGACGGCACGCCGGTCTATGGCGTCGCGAGCGACATGGACGGTGCGCGCCTCCAGCGTATCGATGCGCACCGGTTCGCCTACGCGCTTCATCTGCCGGCACTGGCATTGCTGCCCGGCAAGTATTTCGTGCGTACGCACGCGCTGGATCCCGAAGGCGTCCGGCTGTTCGACAACGTGGAGCGGGAACTCGTCGTCACTGGCGAGACGCGCGAGCTCGGCATGGTGCGGCTGCGCCACCACTGGCTCACGGATGCGGTCGACCGGGAGCCGGCCGCCGCGGCGCGGTCCTCGCCCTGAGGCTTCCCGGGCCGCGGTGCAGGGCCATTCGGGTAAAATCACCGGTTCCTCCCCGCGGCTGCGCAGCGTCGACGCGCATGTCGCCGCCCGAACCATTCATGCCTGCCGAACTCGTCTTCACCGGTGAGCGATTCATTCCGGGTGCGCCCGGCGCGATCGCCTACGAGCATGGCCACCGCTATGCGTTCGCCTTGCGCTTCGCGCGCGGCCGGCGGGTGCTCGACGCTGCATGCGGCGAGGGTTATGGCAGCGCTCTGCTGGCTGGCGTAGCTCGGCACGTCATCGGCGTCGACATCAGCGACGAGGCGGTCCGTCACGCGCGCGAGGAATATGCCACCCGCGCCAATCTGGCGTTCGAGGTCGCATCCGTCACCGCCTTGCCGCGTTGCCGACGCGTCGGTGGACCTCGTCGTGTCGTTCGAGACGATCGAGCATCTTCCCGCCGAAGACCAGCCGCGCATGCTTGCGGAGTTCGCGCGCGTGCTCGCGCCCGGCGGAGTGCTGCTCGTATCGTCCCCCAACAAGTACCGCTACAGCGACCTGCGCAACCATCGCAATCCCTTCCACCTGCACGAGCTCTATCGTGCCGAGCTGTCGGCGCTGCTCGACGCCGCGTTCCCGTCGCGCCACTGGTATCACCAGATGCCGGTCGTCGCGTCGGCGATCTTCAGCGAGGCTGCGGAAGGCGAGGCCGAGGCGTGGGTGGGGGAAGGGCGCACGGTCAGCCCGCGCACCAGCGTGGATGGCCTCTACTACATCGTGGCGGCGACAAAGGAGAGCGCCGCGCCCGAAGTTGCCGGACCTCATGTGTCGCTGTTCGAGGACGCGCAGCAGTCGGAGCTGCAGCGGGCCGAGGCCGCGCAGGCGGAGGTGCTGCGACTCGATGCGCTGCTGCGCGAACGCGACGATGCGCTCGCGCAGCGCGCCGCCCACGTAACCCACCTCGAGGGCCTCGTGGCGTTTCGCGAGCGGCTGATCGAGGAGCGCGATGCCGCGCTGGTGAACCGGGATGCGCACGTCGAGCAGCTGCAGAAGCTCATCGCGGAGCGCGATGCCGCCATCGCCCGGCACGACGCCGAGCGGGCTGCGCTTCGCGCGGGCGGAGCGATGCCTGCACGGGCGAGCGATGCAACTCGCGCGCCGGGCGAGGCCGAAGCGATGAGCGTGGTGGGGCAGGCGGGCTCGGACAACACTGCGGCGCTCGATCGACGGGTGGCCGAGGCGCAAGCGGAGAATGCGCGTCTCGAGGCGGCGCTCGCCGCGCAGGAGCGTCTCATCGACTACCGGGAATCGCTGCGCTGGTGGGTATGCCTGCCGTGGGTGCGTGCGCGAACCTGGTGGCATCGCCACATTTCGCGTTCATGAGCGACGACGCACCGATGCCGCGGACGCCACCGGGGCTCGCGGGCGCTGCCCGCCACGGCACCGCGCCGGTCGACGTGGTGATTCCTGTGTACAACGCGCCGCGGGATGTCGTCCGCTGCGTCGCCAGCGTGCTGGAGCACTCCGGCACGGACTACCGGCTCGTGCTGATCGACGACGCGTCGCCGGATCCGGCGATCACCACCGTTTTCGCCGAGCTCGCGGCGCGCCGGCTGCCCAACGTGCTGCTCCTGCGCAACGAGGTGAACCTCGGCTTTACGGGCACGGCCAACCGTGGCATGTCGCTGTCCCGCAACGATGTCGTGCTCCTCAATTCGGACACGCTGGTGACCGCCGGGTGGCTCGACGCGTTGCGGCGCTGCGCGGCAACGAACCCGTCGTTCGGGACGATCACGCCGTTTTCGAACAACGCGGAGATCTGCTCGTTCCCGGAGTTCTGCGTCGACAACGAATGGCCGGAAGGCGCCGACCCCGAGCCCACCCGCGCCGCGCTCGCGCGCGCCGCCGTGCCCACGTATCCCGACCTTCCCACCGGGGTGGGCTTCTGCATGTACGTGCGGCGCACGCTCATCGATGCCATCGGCGTGTTCGACCCGGTGTTCGGCCTGGGCTACGGCGAGGAGAACGATTTCTGCCTGCGCGGATTCGCGGTCGGCTACCGCAACGTGCTGTGCGACGACGCGTTCGTGCTGCATCTCGGCGCACGGTCCTTCTCGAGCCAGAAGGCCGAGCTCGCGCGGCGCAATCTCGCGATCCTGCTGCAACGCCATCCGCACTACGACGCGATGGTGCGCGACTACATCGCGAGCGATCCGCTGCGGCCCATCCGCGAGGCGGCGCTCGCGCTCGAGCGGGCGTCGCGCCACGCGTCCCCCGGCGTGCTGCACGTCATTCACGGCCATGCCGGCGGCACCGAGCATCATGCCCGGGCGCTGATGCGCTCGTTGCGCGGCCGTTTCCGTCATTACCTGCTGATCGCCGTCGCAGAGCACTGGCTCATGGAGGAGCATGCGGAGGACGGCGCCATCCGCACGTTCGACTTCAGGCACGATCCCGCCGAATCGTGGGCGACGCTGCTGCACGCACTGTGCGGCACGTTCGCGGTCGACGTCGTACATCTGCACAACGTCTCGGGCTCGCACGAAGGACTGTTGCGCGGCCTCGAGGGGTTGCCCGTGCCCTACGGCTATACCGTGCACGACAGCTATCTCGCGTGCCCGACGATCACGCTTCTCGCCGCCGACGGCATGTATTGCGGAGCGGAGACCGATCCGGCCCGCTGCGCGAGCTGTCTTGCGGACCAGCATGCGTTCCATGGGATCGACATCGAAGCATGGCGGCGCCGGCATGGGCGCCTGATCGAGCGCGCTGCATTCGTGATCTCGCCGTCGCGGTTCGCCGCGCCAGCAACTCGGCCGTTATTTCAACATGCCGGGGGTCGATCACATCCCGCACGGGCCGACCGGCGACGCCGATGCGGGAACGAAGCATCCCGGTTCCGCCGCCCGCACGGCCGTGTTGCTCCCCGCCGACGACGTGCCGACCATCGCCGTCGTGGGCGCGATCGGCCCCGACAAGGGAGCGCGCCGGCTGGAGCGGCTCGTGTCGCTCGCGCGGCAACGCGGTGACCGCGTGCGCTTCGTGCTGATCGGCTACATGGATCGCGAGCATGGTCCGTGGCAGAGCGACGACGCGGTGTTCACCGTGCATGGCCGCTACCGTACGCGCGACCTGCCGGACCTCTTCGCGCATTACCGCGTGCAGCTCGTGATGTTCCCGTCGGCCGGACCCGAAACGTTCAGCTTCACGCTGTCGGAAGCGTGGGCGTGCGCCCGCGCGGTGCTCGTTCCGCCGATCGGCGCGCTCGCGGAGCGCGTGCGCGAGCACGGCGGCGGGTGGGTCTGGACCGACGAGGAGTGGCGCAGCGAAGTGCGCATGCTCGATGCGGCGCTCGCGCGTCTCGCTCCGGACGCACGGCCCGAGCTGATGCGCGTGGCGGCCGGCGCCGCACGCATCCGAACCACGACATTGCAGGAGATGGCCGAACGCACGGCATCGGTGTACGAGCGCACGCTGTCGCCGACGCGCGAGCGCGCCGTGGTTCCCGGGCTCGATCGTGCCCGCCTGCGCGATGCGCTCGGCTACCGGCTCTGGTATCCGCCCATTCCGCCGACCGTCGCAGAGACGCCCGTCCGGCCGGCAAACGCGCCGGGCGCGCGCGCTCCGGCCCTCGCGCGCTGGCTGCAATGGCTGCGTGCATCCCGGATGTGGCGGGTGCTGCGCATGCTGACGCCGCATCCGGTCCGCACTGCGGTGCGGACGCGGCTGTGGTCATGACGCCAGCGACCTACGTTGACTGGCTCGGTCGCGGTCGAGCGCATCAAAGCGAGCAGCGGCCGGTCGATGCGATGCTCTGCTATCGACGTGCGGTGCGGCTGTTTCCTGCCGGTCACGAAGCGCACCAGCATCTCGGGGAGGTGCTGTGGCAGATGGGCAAGCTGCATGAAGCCCTGGCGGAGTGGCGCGAGGCGCGGCGTGCCGCACCGGGCGACCTCGCGGCGCATATCGCGTACGCGGAGGGCAATCTCGCGATAGGTCGGTTCGACGAGGCGCACGCCGCGGCCGCCGACGCGCTCGCGCGTTTCCCCGGGCTCGCCCCCGCGCTGCTCATTTCCGCCATCGCAGGGCTCGCGCTCGATCCCGCGCTCGATGCCGCAGGTGCCGAAGCCCTGGGCGCGGACATCGCGAGCGCGCTCACCAGCGACTACGCGCTGTTGCGCATGCCGTCGCTCGCGGGACCGCTTGCTGCGAGCCTCGACCGTTTGAGCCACGACGCCGCGCGCGCGCAGGCGATCGCGCCTGTTGCGGCGGTTCTGGAGCGGGTGGACCTGGTCGCGCAGTTGCCGGCCTTGCTGGTCGCACTGGTCGCCGAGCACCTCGCAGCCACGGGCGCTGCAGCGTCCGTGCAGCAGCGACTGCTCGACACCGCCGTGGGACGCCCCTATGGTGCCGCGGAGCACGATGCCGTCCGCCGCATCGGACTGGCGGCGTGGCGCATGGGCCACGAACGTGCCCAGGCGCTCGCGGATCGCTATGCGGCGCTGTGCGCGGAGATCTTTGGTCCCTCCGTGCCGCTCGTATGGCCCGCGCGCACGCGTGGCGAGCGGCTGCGCGTGCTGGTCCTCGTACGCGGCGACGATGCTCTGGCGGCACCGGACGGATGGATGGCGCGCTTCGCCCGCGCGAACGAAGGTCGATGCGAGATCACGGCGCTCGTGCAGCCGGCCGGGGATGGAGCCGCACGATTCGACGAGGCTGCCTGGCCCGATGCAGTGCGCCCGGTCGTCCTGCCCGACGGCATCGCGGCCGCAGATCCACGGCAGATCGCGTTGCTCGATGGCGACGTGCTGGTCGACGCCGTCGGGATGATCGCGGCGACGGGGCCGGTCATGGCGGCGCGTCCTGCCCGTTCCTTGCTGGCCCTGCACAATCAGGCGCCAACCCTGTCGGTGCCGCTCGTCGACGCGACGATCCCCTCGACGGGCGCACTGGAACGCGAACTCGCGGCTCGCGCCCTTCACCGCGACGTGGCCATCCCGCCGGAGCCGGCAGCCATGACGGCCATGTTCAACGATGCGGTGACGCTGCATCGTGAAGGGCAGAGGGCCGCCGCGCTCGACGCGTACACGCGGGTGCTCGAGCTGCAACCGGCGCACGCCCAGACGCTGTATTTGCGCGGCTCGCTGCGGGAAGAAACGGGCGATGCAGAAGGCGCGTTGCGCGATCTGCGCGACGCGCTCGCCGCGGCGCCACGATTCATCGACGCGCGCGTGGCCGCAGTTCGCGTGGCCACCGCGCTCGGGCTGGCCGACGCCGCCGTGGCGCTCGCACAGGAGCACCTGGCGATGGCACCCGGGTTCCTGCCGCTCTGGCGTGGGCTGGGTCTCGCGCTTCTTGCGCAGCACGACGGCAAGACGGCTGCCGAGGCCTTCGCGTACGCCCTGCATCTCGATGTCACCGACGGCGAGACCCATTACAACCATGGCGTCGCGCTTGCAGATGCAGCGACTGCTACCGGATGCGGCCCGCGCCTACCAGCGCGCGCTCGCGTTCAAGCCTGATCTCGTGGCGGCGGACTTCAATCTCGGCGTGCTCTTCCAGGAACAGGCCAATGCGGGCGCCGCCACGGCCGCCTACCGGCAGGTGCTCCGCCAGGATCCGAAGCACGCGGCAGCGTACAAGAACCTCGGCGAAGTCCTGTTTGCAGCGGGCAAGCTCGATGCGTGGCGTGCGAACTTCCGCGAATTCGAGACGCATTGCCCGGACGCGTTGCCGCTTGCCGTGCAGGCGCTCGAGGTGTGCCAGCACTTCGCCGACTTCACGCGTCTCGAGCATTACCTCGACGGCCTGCGCAACGAGCAGTTCTCCGGGCATACGCCGGAGGAGCTCGTGCAATGCCTGGAGGAGCTGCTCTACCTGCTGCTCTTTTTCGACATCGAGCAGGAGATCATCCATCGCTTCGCCAGGACCTATGATGCGACTGCGCAGATCGTGTACGGCGCGGCGCGCAGCCACGCGCAGCCGCGCGCTCCCGGGAGGCTGCGCGTCGGCTACCTGTCCGCGGACCTGCGCAACCACGTGATGGGAAAGATGATGTGGTCGGCCCTGCAGCACCACGATCGCAGCCGCCTCCAGCTGTTCTTCTATTCGATGTCGCGCGAGGACGACGAGTGGACCGCGCGGTTTCGCAGCATCGCCGACGCGTTCGTGCCGCTTGCGGACCTCTCCGACCGGCAGGCGGCGCAGCGCATCGCGGCGGACGGCCTCGATGTTCTGGTCGATCTTTCGACCCACACGCGCGGCGCGCCGACCCGGGATCCTCGCGCAGAAGCCCGCGCGCGTGCAGATCACGCACGTGGCGAGCGCCGGAACGGTGGGTCTTTCCGCGATCGATTTCAAGCTCACCGACGAGTACGCGGACGTTCCCGAGAACCAGGAGCACACCATCGAGCGACTGCTGCCGATGGCGGGCTGCGTGTACCCCTACCGCCACATCGCGCCGGCGGCGACGCATCCTTACACCCGTGAGCGGCTCGGCATTGCCGGCGATGCGGTCGTGCTCGGCGCGTTCGTGACGCCGATGAAGCTGTCGCGCCGGTGCCTGCGCCTGTGGAGCGAAGTGTTGCAGCGGGTGCCGCGGGCGCGCCTCGCCATCTCGCCCAACGACATGAAGCTGCACCCGTCGTTCGTGCGCCTTGCCGCGAGCGCGGGCATCGGGGAGGAACGACTCGTCCTGATCCCGCAGGGCCACGACGAGCACGAGAACCAGGCGCGGTATCACGTGATCGACCTCGTGCTCGACCCGATGCCGTTCGGCGGTGTCAACGGCACGCTGGAGGCCCTGGACATGGGCGTGCCGGTGGTCACGCTATGCGGCCGCAGGCACGGCGAGCGCACGTCCTACAGCATCCTGATGAATCTCGGTGTGGCCGAGACCATCGCCACGAGCGGACGCGAGTACGTGGATCTCGCGGTGCGTCTTGCCACCGATCGCGCGTTCATGGACGGCGTGCGCGCGTCGATCCGCGAGCGCCTCGCCGATTCGCCACTCACCGACATGGTCCAGCACACGCGCAACCTCGAGGCGGCGTACCTCGCCGCGATCGGAAGCGCGGCGTCGGCCGCACCTTTCCCCATGCCGTCGTGAGCGAGACGAGTGCCCTGCAGCGCGCGCGCCAGCAACTCGCGCGCGGCGACACGGCGGCCGCACGGCGCGCTGCCGAGCAGCTCCTGAAGCGGGCGCTGCCGGCGAGCGAGGCCGCTCAGGCCCATCTTTTGATCGCGGCCTGTGCCCAGCGCGAGGGCGCCCCGGCGCGCGGTCTTCCGCACGCACGTGCGGCGGTAGGACAGGATCCCGCGAACGCGCTTGCGCACTACCTGCATGCGGAGCTCCTGGAAGCGACCGGCGATGCGGGGGCAGCGTTGGCCAGCGTGCAGCGCAGCACCGAGCTCGATCCGGCGTTCGTGCAGGGTTGGTTCTACCTCGGCATCCTGGAGGGAGAGCGCGGTGACGCGGCGGCTGCAGCACGCCACTTCGAGCGCACGGTGCAGCTCGACCCGAAGCACGCGCGTGCCTGGAACAACCTCGGCAACGCATGGCGACGACTCGCGCGACTGCAGGACGCGCGCCGCGCCTTCGAGCAGGCGGTTGCCATCAAGCCGGATTACTGGCTTGCCGTCGCGAATCTCGCGAAGGCGCTGCGCGACATGGGTGAGGTCGAGCGTGCGGAGGTGGTGCTCCGGACTGCGCTGGCCAATCCCGCGGCGCGCGAGCAGCCGTTCCGGCCGCTCCTCGTGCTGCTGGCCGGACTCACGCGCGAGCGCGGCTTCCTCGATGAATCGGCGCAGCTCTACTGGCGCGCGATCCAGCTCGCCCCCGGCGAAAGCGCGGGCGAGTTCTTCAACCTGGGCTGGGTGCTCGGCGATCGCGGCGACCTCGACAAGGCGCGCGAGGCCTACGCGCGGTCGTACGCACTGGACCGGCGCGAGCTGCGCGCGCTGTTCGCCACGCATCTTGCGCTGCCGATGATCCATCCGGATGCAGCAAGCGTCGATGCCGCGCGCGAGCGCTTCACCGCCGGGCTCGCGGCACTGGAATCGGCGATCGACGGCGCAGTGCAGGGATTGACGCCCGGCCAGGTGCAGGACGGCCTGCGGTGGACGAACTTCTTTCTCGCCTACCAGGGCCGCGACGATCGTGCGCTGCAGGCGCGTTACGCAGGCATCATGGCGCGCGCCATCGACCGCAGCGACGCCGCATGGCGCCGGCCGATTGCGCGGCCCCGCCGGGCCGGGCGGACACGCATCGGATTCGCGTCGGCGTTCCTGCACGTCGGTACGGTCGGTCGTTACTTTCGCAGCTGGATCACGGAGCTGCCGCGTGAGCGCTTCGAAGTGTTCGTGTATCACCTGTGGCCGGGCATGGACGAAGTGGCGGAGTCCATCCGCGCGCGCGCCGAGGTGTTCCGCGAGTTCGGCGGCAACGACGCGCGGCCGTCGATCGTGGCGCCGGCGATCCGCGACGACGCGCTCGACGTGCTCGTGTACCCCGAGCTCGGGATGGACGTGACGTCGTATGCGCTGGCAGCGATGCGCCTCGCGCCGCGCCAGATCTCCGCGTGGGGTCATCCCGTGACCACGGGGCATGCAACCATCGACGAGTTCATCAGCTGCGCGGCCATGGAGCCGCCCGACGCGCAGGCGCAGTACACCGAGCAGCTGCGCCTCCTGCCCGGCATCGGAACGAGCTACGCACGGCCGGAGGTGCCGGCCGATGCCTCGCGCGCGGCGCTCAACCTGCCCGCCGAGGCGACGCTGCTGCTGTGCCCGCAGTCGCTGTTCAAGATCCACCCGGACAACGACGCGCTGTTCGCGGACATCCTGCACGCGATTCCCGGCGCGCTTCTGATCCTGTTCTCGGGCCGCCATCCCGCCGTGACGGACCAGTTCATGCGACGCCTCGAGCGCGTGTTCGCGGCACGGGCGTCAATGTGCGGGAACGGACCCGGGTGCTTCCGTCGTTGCCGCATGTCGATTTCATGCGCGTGAACCTCGTATGCGATGCCATGCTCGACACGCTGCATTGGTCGGGAGGCAACACGACCCTCGATGCGCTCGCGTGCGGTCTGCCGGTGGTGACGATGCCCGGCGCTTACATGCGTGGAAGGCAGAGCGCCGCCATGCTGCGGATGCTGGGCGTCGACGAGCTCATTGCCGGGAATCGCGAGGACTACATCGGCATCGCGGCGCGAATCGCCCGCGAGCGCGCGTGGCGCGACAGTCTCTCGCGCCGCATCCGCGACGCGCACCCGAAGCTCTTCGGCCGCAGCGATGCGCTGCCCGTGCTGTGGGACATCCTCGAGGACAATCCGCCGGGTCGCGCCCAGCAAGGCGCTCGCAAAGCCGCTGGCGCTTTTAGGTCAGGCTTCAGCCTGACATCGCGCTCGGCCCAGTGCTTGTAGGTCAGGCTTCAGCCTGAAATCGCGCATGGTGCCCGGCGTGAGGTCGAGGCTTCAGCCTGACGTCGCGCATCGTCCCGGCGCTTGTAGGTCAGGCTTCAGCCTGACATCGCGCATCGTGCCCAATACCTGTAGGTCAGGCTTCAGCCTGACATCGCGCATCGTGCCCGGCGCTTGTAGGTCAGGCTTCAGCCTGACATCGCGCATCGTCCCGGCGCTTGTGGGTCAGGCTTCAGCCTGACATCGCGCATCGTCCCCGCCGCTTGTAGGTCAGGCTTCAGCCTGACATCGTGCCGCTACCGCGCGACACCCATCAACGCGTCTTCCAGCCGCACACGAAACGCGCCATATCGAAGAGCGGATATCGCGCGCGATTGCCTGCGAGCGTCTCCCGCAGGTCGCGCAACGCCTGCCGATCGCCCGCAAGCTCGAGCGCCCGCGCTTCGTATTCCGCGAGGCTATCCGTCACGAGCGAGGGCAGCCCGATGGCATGGAGCTGGCTGCCGGCGACGCGGCTCGCCATGGTGGCTCCCGAGCACGTCAGGACGGGAACACCCATGAACAGCGCATCGTTCGCGGCGGTGCCGGCATTGTAGGGATGCGTGTCGAGGAAAAGATCAGCGTGCGCGTGGCGTGCGAGATGCACGTCGATCGGCGCGCGCGGCGCGAACACGAGGCGTGCCGGATCGATGCCGTGCGCGGCAGCGGAGCGCTCGAGGTTGGCGCGCGCAGGATCGCCCGGATGCGCGAGCCACAGCACGCTCGCGGGTGACGCCGACAGCACACGCATCCACGTTGCAAAGACCGCCGGGAGCAGCTTGTAGGAAGCGTTGAAGCAGCACAGCACCACGGCGTCTTCCGGCAGGCCGCACGCCGCGCGTCCTGGTGACGCTGCCGCGGTGCGCCGCGTGTCGCTGGGACAGTAGCAGTCCGGCAGGTACAGGAACCGCTCGTCGAAGTACGGCTGCATTTCCGGTGGGCTGACGTAGCGGTCCGTGATGACGTGATTCATCCACGGGGCTCCCATCGTGCCGAGGTAGCCCAGCCACTGGACCTGCACGGGCGCAGGCCGCGCGGCCACGATCTCGGTGCGGGCGTGTGTCGTGTATCCGTTGAGGTCGATGAGCACATCGAGACGGTCGTCGGCGGATGCGCTGCGCCGCCGCCAACGCTGGCACGTCGTGGAGGTCGCGAAATGTTTCGAAGGCAGCGCGGATACGCCGGCGCAACGGTGACGCATCCGGTGGCCCGATCGCATAGCCGAACGTGGCGACGCGCGTCCTGTCGTGACGCTCCCAAACCTCGGTCGCGAGGAACGCCAGCGCGTGCACGCGGAAATCGGAGGAGAGGTAGCCCACGCGCAGCCGCGTCCCGCGCTCCTCGATGATCGCGGGAGCAGCGAGCGATGCCGTCGGAATCCGGGCGGCCCACTGTTGCGCAAGCCGTTGCAGCCGCGCGGGGCGCGAGCGGCATCGAAAGCGCGACGAACGGGCTTACGTCGCCGCGACCGTTCGTGGCGGCCTCGTTCGCGAGCAGTGCATGCAGGTCGTCGAGACCCGCCCAGTCGCAGAGGTGCTGCTGGCAGTACGCGAGCAATGCCGCGGCCTGCAGATCGTGTGGCGAAGTCGTGTGCACGCGTCGGAGCGCATCCGCAGCCTCGGCGTAGCGCGCCACATCGATCAGCACCTGGGCGAGATTGACGAGCGCGACGGCGTCG
This sequence comes from uncultured beta proteobacterium, assembly GCA_963734575.1. Classification (GTDB taxonomy): domain Bacteria; phylum Pseudomonadota; class Gammaproteobacteria; order Burkholderiales; family Casimicrobiaceae; genus CAIWHR01. The sequence goes on from CAVTHT010000020.1 coordinate 58,409, forward strand.
CCCGGTTCACGGGCGAGCGCGCGCTCGAAGCACTCGATCGCGGCGTCGTATTCGAGCGCCGCGTGATGGCAGATGCCCAGGTCGATCCAGAACTCGGGCGGCGCGTCGCCGTGACGACGGAGGTAACGGGCGCCATGCTGCAGCGCCTCCGCGTGCCGCCGCTCGCGACACAGCAGGTGAACGATGTTGACCAGCGCCTGCGCGTGGTCCGGGTCGAACGCGAGGACCTGGCCGAAGGCGCGCTCGGCGTCGCGAAGCTCGCCGTCCGCAACGAGCGCGAGGCCAAGGTTGTTGAGGACGCTCGGATGCGGCGGCGCGCTCGCCAGGATCGTCCGGTATTGGGCGATGGCCTCCCGAGGGCGCTCCGACGTGCGCAGCAGGTTCGCGAGATGAAAGCGCGCATCCATGCTGCCCGTGTCCAGCGCGAGGGCGCGACGCAACGCGTTTTCTGCAGCCGCCACGTCGCGATGGCGAAGGGCCGTGCCGAGCAGGCTCCATGCCGTGGCATCGCGCTCGTTGCGGTCGAGCGCGCGGCGGCACAGCGCTTCCGCCGCTGCGGCGTCGCCGCGCTGCAGTGCGCGGCGCGCATCCGCGAGGGCAGCGTCACGCGAGGCCGCATCGCGCGCCATGGTCAGGAAGACGTCGGTGGCAGGGTCGCGCAAGGCGTCGGCGACGGCGCGGATCACCGCGTTCCAGTCGCCGATGCGCGGCTGCCGGAAGAGGCGCATCGTGGGATACCAGGGGCTGTCGCTGCGATCGAGCTGCCAGCGCCAATCGGGCGCGAACGGCAACAGCAGCCATGTCGGCCGGCCCAGCGCTCCGGCGAGATGAGCGATGCTGGTGTCGACGGTGATGACAAGGTCGAGCTCCGCGATCAGCGCCGCGACGCCATCCATGGAGTTGCGTGCATCGAGCTCGACGAGCGGCGCGCCCATCTCGCGACCATGCTGCAGCGAGACCCACGCGGTCGCACCGTCCGGCACGAGGAGCGGCGCCAGCGTCGCAAAGGGCAAGGAGCGTCGAGCGTCATTTGCATGGCCGGAAGAGCCTGCCCAGCACACGCCGATCCGGCGTGTCGCGGCGAGCGCCGCGAGCGCGCCGCGTGCACTGGCGCGACGCTCCGGTGCGGCAGCGAGATACGGTGTTTCGTCCGGGATGCTGTCGCCATCGATGGCAAGGGTGCCTGCGAGCGAGAGCATCGGGATGTGCGCATCGTACGGCGGTAACGCTGCACCGGACGCGCGCACTTCCGCGACGCCCGGAACGGTGGCGAGCAACGCCACGAGAAGCGGCGGGGCTTCGAGCACGATCCGCATGCCTGCGGCTGCCAGCGGCTGCGCAAAGCGTGCGAACTGGATCGCGTCGCCGAGTCCCTGCTCCGCATGGACGAGCAGCGTCGTGCCCGGCCCGATGGTGCCATCCCACCGCGGGCCGCTGCGCTGCGAGGCGGCCTTTCCCAATTGCGCCAGCGTGAGGCGCCACTCGTATTCGCGCCAGCCCTCGTCGTACTCGCCGTGCGCGAGAAGGGCGAGCGCGAGATTCCAGTGCGCCTCGCCGAACTGCGGCAGGCGGGCGATGCTTTCGCGGTACGCCGCGATCGCTTCAGGCAGTCGGTTCTGCGCCGTGAGCGCGAGACCGAGATTGTTCCACGCGATCGCATGTTCGGGCTTCAGGGCAAGCGCGCGCCGATACGCGGCGATCGCGTCGTCGTTGCGATCGGCGGCTGCCAGCGCCAGGCCCAGGTTGTTGTGGAATTCGGGCTCCTGCGGCACGGCTTCCGCCGCACGCGAAAGCAGGGGCAGCGCTTCGTCCAGGCGGCGTTTCTGGAACAGAGCGACCCCGAGGTAGTGCATGGCGGTTGCGTTTGCGGGCTCGCGCGCGAGCGTGTCGCGATAACCCGCCTCGGCCGTCGCGATGTCACCACGCTGATGCGCGGCGAGCGCGGTCTGCAGCTGCGCCTCGACGCTCGGCGCGCTCGCCGAGGTCGTCGCCGTGCCCTGGGCGCCCGTCGAGGCGAGCGCGCCGTGGCACTGCTTGTACTTGCGGCCGCTGCCGCACGGGCACGGATCGTTGCGCCCGACGGCGGCAGGCTGCGCGATGCTCGCCTCGGCGCGCGCGAGCCATGTACGCGCCTCCTGCATCGCCGTGTCGGCGTCGAGCATGCGTCGGGCGATCGCGCGCACGGCGCCCCATTGGCCCATCGCGGCGCAGTTGCGCAGCAGTTGCAGCAATTGCGGCGAGCGGGCGATAGCGTCCGAGAATCCGGAAGCCATGGCTGCGATCTCTGCCGGCGGCACCGTGCGGCAGAAGTTGAACAGCCCGTGGAAGCCGAACGGCGCGCCGATGGGATAGGCGGCTTCGAAGGCGAAGCGGTCGGCGAGTTCTTCCGATCCGAAGCGGATGCCGTATTCCTGCTCGAGGAGCGGTCGGAATGCGCGCCCGATCGTGACGTCCTCCGCTTCCACGAGCACGATCCGCGGATCCTGCAGCGCGTCGAGCAGGCGTCGCGAGCGCAGCGAGAAGCCGCCGTTGCCCACGCGCATGCCATCGGTGTGCCAGAACCACTTCGCCCCGAGATAGTCGCAATCGAGAAAAGCGGGGTCCCAGGCGCCGGGATTGACCACGAAGCCGTCCCACTGCACGAGCAGCGCATGACTCGTCCGGATGTGCGGGGCGAGCGACTTCAGCACGAACCACGAGTACTCGTCGCGCGTGCGCGACGGCGGCGATGTCCACGATCTCGATGCCGTCGGGAACCGCGATGTCCGACGGTAACGCGCGAGTGAACAGCACGCTCCGACCGAAGGCAATGCCGGACCGCGACCGCTCCAGCGCACGCAGCGCCAGCGCATGGTTGATCGTGTCGACGCAGCAGAGCGTGACGTCAGGAAGCGCGAGCATTCGGCTCCGGGCCGGTGCTTTCGATACCCGTTGTCACCGCGGTGCCGGCAGGCAGCGGCCGGCGTGCCCACCGGCGGGCGAAGGCCTGGAAGGCGAGGATCCCGAACACGATCATCAGCGGCGCGACGTGCAGGGTTGCCCGGTTGATCGACGTCTGGTCCGCCACCCACATGCGCGCATTGGTGAACCCGAACACAATGAACAGGAACAGCAGTCCGGCGGCGACTGTCACCGTGAGCGAGGCGAGCGGCGCGACGAGAAGCTCACGCCGGGCGAGCAGCGCCGCGGCGATCACGCCATACCAGAGGAGGTGCCAGTTGCCGAGCAGGAAGTAGCTCTGTCCGAGTGCCGCCCACTCGGGATCGAAGTCGAGGTGCAGGCGGTAATGCAGGATCACCGGGTGGGTCTGCGCGAGCACCGCGACCATGAGCAGCGCGCCGCCGAGGAGCCAGACCGCCGCACGAAGGCCGTTGCGCGGCAGCAGCGTCATCACCAGCGCGGGCACCAGCGTGAGCGCCCAGGGCAACCCGGGATTCTTCACCTGCGTGCACGCGACCGCGAAGCACGATTGCGATGCACGCGTCGACGCGACTGCGCGATTGCGCCCAGCGCAGCATCGCGAGCGCCGCCACGGTGTAGAAGGCGGCCATCGCGAGATCGGCGTAACCGGCAAGCGCGACATGAGTGTCGAGCAGCGGAAGCGTGGTGACCAGAAATGCACCGGCGAGCGCTGTGAGCCTGCCCGCGCCCATGAAGCGCAGGCCGCCGTAGGTCGCGAGCACGAGTGCCAGCAGCGTCTGCCACCACGGCCAGTTCATGAGCGCGTCGTCCCATCGGCCCAGCATGAGGCAGGTCCACACCTGCAGCAGGGGTACCGTCGGCGGATAGTACGGCGATGCGTCGAAGTAGACGCTGCCGGGCACCGCGAACCATTGGCTGGCGGGCCCAAACGGAACCACGCGTCCGAGCTCGTACCAGACGCGCGCCTTGGTCGCCCACTGGATCCATGCGTCCCACGGGTAGAGCGGCTGCAGCCACACCTCGATCGCGAGCAGGATGAAGCGCAACGCCATCCAGCCGATCATGGTCCACCAGAGTGCGCGCGCGAACGCATCGGCGAACTCGGGTACCAACGCGTGTCGACACCGCGCGCGCAGCACGGCCAGCGACGGACGCGCCGCGGCGCGCCACGCCATCGCCCCGAGCACGACGACCAGCACGAGCAGTGGCAATGCGACCGATGGCGGCATGGAGGCGCATGCCCGTCAGCGAGAGCGCACGCATCCACAAGGTCAGGACGAATGCGCCGAGCAGATACCCGGCGCCGAGCGTCCATGCGGCTTCTCCCGGCGCATCCGCCGGTCGCGCACGCGGCAACACGGCGAGGAGCAGACTGCCGAACAGCCAGGGGACCAGCACGCTTGCCGCAATGCGCAGTGCGTCCATGTCAAAGCAGCCTGAACAATGCCGCGCCGGGCTCGACGAGGAGCACTTCGGCGCGCACCGGCTCGTTGCCGTCCCAGCGCAGACGGCCTTCCTTGGGATCGAACTGGATGCCGCGGCGCTGGTAGATCACGAAGTAATCGCCCGGCCGCATCTGCGCCGGTGCCGGCAGCGTGTTGGCGTACGGTTCGAAATAGACGTTGTTGGGGTACAGGTGATATGCGGCGCGCCCGCGAAAGTAGTGCGCCTCCGCGGCCACGAACACGCGCACCGGCGTCTCGGGCAGCTTGGCGCGCACGTGCTCGATGAACGCATACAGCGGGCCGTCTTCGGCCGCGAGGTGCCGCGCCTGCGCGTCCTTGCCGCCATATTGTGCGTACGTCGCGCGCACCTGGCGCAACAGGTTCCAGGTCCAGCGCGCATCCGAAACGGACCAGGCGATCATGAAGGCGATTGCAGCGACGAGCGGCAACGCCGCGGCGCCCGTACGCCGGATGCTGATCGCGAACCAGGCGCCGACGCCGACGACCACCGCGATGAACAGCAACGCGGGCAGCGGAAGGTCCTGCAGGTCGGCGCCACCGGCGATCGTGTTGATGGATGTCCCGGTCCAGCGCTCGAACGTCAGCCACTCGCGCAGGCGCTCGCGCACGATCTCGCCCGCGCCCATCGGCGAGGCGACGACGCCACGGATGCGCACGCCCTGCGGCGGCGCGCCCTGGATTGCGAGCGCGACGCCCAGCACGTTGCCGAGCCACGCGGAGTTCTCGTTGACCGCGAGCGGCAGCGTGCGTCCCGACGTGACGGCGATGGGCGCTGCATTGAGCTTCTGCGGCGCGTAATCCGTGCGCCAGAGCAGCCGCACCTGCGCCGTGTCGGGAACGTCGAGCACCGTCCACGCGACGACCGGATACTCGGTGGAGCGGAATTGCGTCTGGAGCGACACGACGATCGCTCCGGAAGGATCCGTCGGCGTCGCGACGAGCTCGTCGTTGCGCACGACACCGTGCCCGCGCGTGACCGCCATGTCGGCAGGGGACCACGCGATGCGCTGGGCCGACGGGAACCAGCTCGCGGGAACGGCTGCGACCAGGTAGCCGAGGATGCATACCAACACTGAGGCGGCCAGCACTGCAGCAGTGCGCCGGAGGATGCGCGCATCGGGGACGAGGCATTCACGCGACGGTGCATCGCGTGCAGCAGGCACGTCTAGCGGGCGTGGCGGCTCTTCAGGATGTGCCACAGGGTGAGGGAAAGGATGCGCAGGTCGAACCACACCGACCAGTGGTCGATGTAGTAGAGGTCGTATTGTAGCCGCGCGGCGATGTCGCTGTCCCCGCGCAGGTCGTTGACCTGCGCCCATCCCGTGATGCCGGCCTTGACCAGGTGCTTCTGCATGTAGCCCGGAATCTCCTTGCGGAAACGGGCGACGAACTCGGGCCGTTCCGGGCGCGGCCCGACGAGCGACATGTCGCCCCGTAGCACGTTGAGGAGCTGTGGCAGCTCGTCGAGGCTGAAGCGGCGCAGGAACGCTCCCACGCGCGTCGCGCGGCCCGGTCCTTCGCTCGACCACAGCGGCCCATCCGCCTCCGCGCCCACCGGCATGGTGCGGAACTTGAGGATGCTGAACCGGGCGCCGTTCCAGGTGATGCGCTCCTGCCGATAGAGCACCGGTCCGGGCGACGACAATCGCACCGACAGGGCGATGACTGCGAGCGCCGGTGCGGCGATGAACAGTGCGATCGCGCCGAGCAGCAGGTCCTCCACGCGTTTCACCAGAACATTGAGGCCGGTCATCGGCGTCTCGGTCAGCGAGATCACCGGGAGCCCGGCGACTTCCATGAACGAGTGATTCAGCAGATGGAACCCGTAGATGTCGGGGACGAACCGGAGCTCGGCGGGTGAATCGCGCAGTGCGGTGGTGAGCTCCGCGATCCGCTGTTCGGCGCGCAGGGGCAGCGCGATCCACACCTGGTCCACCCCGGTCCGGCTCAGGTCCACGATCAGCTGGTCGGTGGGGCCGAGCACCGGAATGCCGCCGATCCGGGTGCCGATCTTGGCCGGATCGTCGTCATAGAAGCCGACGACGTTGAGACCGGACCACGTCGCCGCGCGCAACCGGGCGGCGATGCGGCGGCCGAGAGGTCCGGCGCCGACGATTGCGACATGGCGCAGGTTGTAGCCCTTGCGCCGCAGCACGCGCAGGGCGATGCGCAACGCGACGCGCATTGCCCCGGCGGCGACGAAGCTGCCGATAAGCCACGATGCGACCCAGACGCGCGAGAACGCGTTGCCCGACTTGGTGAAGAACACGGCGACCGCAGCGATGGCGGCGATCGCGGACCAGGCGAGCAGAAGCTGCCGCATTTCCTCGACCACGCTCGCGCCCCGCTGCGGTTCATACAGCCGGAACAGGGGAAACACGGCGACGATCGCGACAGCTCCGATGACCAGGAACAGCACGTAGTGCTCGGGAACCGGCAGCTCCTTGAGATAGGCGAGATACGCGATAAAGCCGACGGCGAGCGCGAGCACGGGATCGCTGGCGCGCAGGATCGCGTCGAACACCGGCGCATGCGGCTTCAGGACGCGACGCACCATCGATTGCCTTCGCGTGCACAGGATCGACGCATGGTCACGACGCGGCCGCCTGGAATACGCGCCACCGTTCGCTGACGAAGTTCTGCAACTCGAGCCGGAAGCGTTCGGGGGAAAAACGCGCGGCGTTCGCGCGACAATGGCGCGGATCGATGCGGTGCGCGTTTGCCTCGAAGCTGCGGATGGCTTCAACCATCGCCGCGGCCGATTGCACTGGGAAGAGCACGCCGGTCGGCTCCTCGTGGCCGAGGTCGCGGATCGTCTCCGCGGATGCGCCCGCTGAGAAAGCGATCACCGGCACGCCCAACCCTTGTGCTTCGAGCGGGCCGATGCCGAAATCCTCCTCTGCCGCAAACACGAACGCCCGCGCGTGCGCAACGTGCCGGTCGCGTTCGGCGTCGCTCACGCGGCCGGCGAAGTTCACGTTGGATCCGGCCGTGCGCTGCAGGCGCCTTCGGTCGGGGCCGTCGCCGATGATCACGAGCCTCCGGTCGGGCAGGCTGCGGAATGCCTCGATGAGCAGATCCACGCGCTTGTACGGCACGAGCGCCGATACCGTGACGTAATCTCCCCCGGATTGCGGTGCCGCCGGCGCCGGCGCAATCGTGACTGGCGGGTAGATCACCGTGGAATCGCGTCCGTAGGCCGCGCGGATCCGGGCTGCGATGTAGCGCGAGATGGCCACGAAATGCGTCACCCGGTCGCTGGCACGCCGATCCCATCGTCGCAGCCGCCGCAGGAGCGTACGGGCGGCGACGCCGCGCAGCCCTTGCGCAAGACCGGCCTGTGCAAGGTACTGCTCCTGCAGGTCCCACGCGTAGCGGATCGGCGTGTAGCAGTAGCACACGTGCATCTGTCCCGGACGCACGCGCACGCCTTTCGCGAATGCATGCGAGCTGGAGAGGATCACGTCGTAGTCTGACAGGTCGAGCGACTCGATCGCACGCGGGAAAAGCGGCAGGTACATCCGGAAGCGCGAGCGCGACCATGGAAGGTGCTGGATGAACGACGTTTGCGCGTGGCGGCCGCGCAGACGGGCGCGGTCCGCGCCGCCGAGGTGATCCACGAGGGAGAACAACGCCGCATCGGGATAGATCTGCAGGATTTCCGCCAGGACGGACTCCCCGCCGCGCCACGTCTCCAGCCAGTCGTGCACCACTGCGACTTTCATCGATCGTTCCGGACGCCTGCGTCGACCATCGGCCCGCCGGCGTCGACACACGCGGACCCTCGGGCAGCGGACCATTGTACGGGGTGCGCGCCCATTTCCTGCGCCGCGGGGCAGGGTGCGTGCCTAGGGGCGCTGGCAGCGGGTGATACGATCGCGCGCTCACCTGGATCCATGCCTTGGCGCTACACATCGCCCTCAACGCGACTCCGGTGCGCGCGCCGCTCACCGGCATCGGGACGTACGTCGTGGAGCTGGGTGCTGCGCTCGCGGCCGCCGGCGTGGACATACACTCGTTCCATGGTGACGCCTGGCGCCACGAACCACCGGTCGCACCGGTGTCCGTCGAGCGAAGCGCGGTCGGCCCAGGGCTGAAGGCATGGGTCCGCGAATGGGTGCCCTTCAAGCGCCCGTTGCGTGACGCGCAGCTGCGGATGGCATTCCGCGCCGGCTTGCGCCGCAACCGTATCGCGCTCTATCACGAGCCCAACTACGTGCCGTTGTGCTACGACGTGCCGGTGGTGGTCACCGTGCACGACCTCTCATGGCTGCGACATCCCGACACGCACCCCGGCCGATCGTGTGCGCTGGCTGGAACGCGGCGTGCGGCGGGCCGTCGAGCGCGCAAGCGCTATCCTGGTCGACTCCGCATTCGTGGCACAGGAGGTGACCGCGGAGTTTCATGTCGCGCCCGAACGCGTTCACGTGGCGCACCTCGGCGTCTCGGCGCGATTCCATCCGCGCGATGCCGCGGACACGGGGGCGATCCTGCGTGCTCACGCCCTCGCGCACGGAGAGTACGTACTGAGCGTCGGCACGCTCGAGCCACGCAAGAACGTCCACCACGTCCTCGCTGCCTACGCGCTGCTGCCGGCGTCGTTGCAGCGCAGATTCCCGCTGGTGATCGCGGGGGCACCGGGCTGGAAAGCGGGGGCGCTGGAACGCGACCTGCAGGCACTCCATCGGCGCGGGGGCGTCCGCTTCCTCGGCTACACGCCGCCGGACGATCTGCCGCTGCTCTATGCCGGCGCCGCAGCGTTCGTGTACCCGTCGCTCTACGAGGGATTCGGCCTGCCGCCGCTCGAGGCGATGGCCTCCGGCGTGCCGGTGCTCGTCTCGGGCCGCTCCGCGTTGCCTGAAGTGGTGGGCGATGCGGGCATCATCATCGATCCCGATGACCCTCAGGCAACGGCGTCGGCACTGCAGTCGCTGCTGGAGGATTCCGCGCAGCGTGCAGTGTTCGCGGCGCGGGGGACAGCGCGTGCGAGCACGTTCACCTGGGAGCGATGCGCGCGGGCAACCATGCTTGCCTATCAGGCAGGCGCTGCAGTGAGGGCGTGACGCGAGCACTGCTCGTCGCGCCGGTATAATCGCGGGACGCAGGAATGACGCAATGTGGCCAGAGGGCCACGGTTGCCGGGGAGAGCAATGCGGTTGCTGGTGACGGGGAGGCACGGCTTCGTCGGCACGGCGCTCGCACGGCTCGTCGGTTCCGACCCGGATCTCGCGGGCTGGACGGTCGCGGAGGTGCCGCCGGACATCGACCTCGGCGATGCCGCGGCTGCCAGGGCCCTCGTCGACGCCGCCGCGCCGGACACGGTGATCCATCTCGCGGCGCAGAGTTTCGTTCCCGAATCGTTCCGCGACCCGGAGCAGACGCTCAGGGTCAACGTGTTCGGAACGCTGCACCTGTTGCAGGCACTGCGGCTCTCCGGGTTCACGGGGCGCGTGGTGTTCGCGAGCACCGGCGACGTCTATGGGAACGTCCCCGAGTCCGAGTTGCCGACCAGCGAGGTGCGCGTGCCGGTACCGCGCAACCCCTACGCGGTCAGCAAGCTCGCGGCCGAGGCGCTGTGCCAGCAGTGGGCCATTACCGAAGGCATGCACATCGTGATTGCACGACCCTTCAACCACATTGGAGCCGGACAGAGCGATCGTTTCGTCGTGTCCGATTTCGCGCGCCAGATCGCCGAAGTGAAGCTCGGTCGGCGGGCTGCAGTGGTGGAGGTCGGGGACATCGATGTGACGCGGGACTTCACCGACGTCGGCGATGTTGTGCGCGGCTACTTCGCCCTGCTGCGCGCGGGCCGCGCGGGCGAGCGCTACAACCTGTGCTCGGGACGCGAGACTTCCGTCCGCGACATTCTCGAGCGGCTCGCGAAATTGAGTGGCGTGGAGATCGCGATCCGGCAGGACCCGTCGCGGCTGCGTCGCTCGGAGCAACGCCGCGTCGCCGGCGATCCCTCGAAAGTCCGGGCAGAGACGGGCTGGAGCGCTATCACGCCGATCGACGAATTCGCTGCGCGCAATGCTGCACTACTGGGAAGACGAGCTCGAGAATGGCTGACGCGGCACTCATCACCGGCATCACGGGTCAGGACGGCGCGTATCTGGCGCGGCTGCTGCTCGGCAAGGGTTATCGCGTGTTCGGGATGCTGGCGCGCCGCAGCTCGGACACGCTCTGGCGCCTCTCGGAGCTGGGGATCCTGCGCGACGTGAACCTCGTCGACGGGGATCTCATCGATCTCACGTCGATCCTGCGCGCGCTGGAGGCAAGTGGTGCCCGGGAGGTGTACAACCTCGGCGCGCAGAGCTTCGTCGCGACGTCGTGGAGGCAGCCGCTGCTGACGGCCAACGTGACCGGGATCGGCGCGCTGAACGTGCTGGAAGCGATTCGCATCCACGATCCGCGCATCCGCTTCTACCAGGCCTCGACCAGCGAGATGTTCGGACTCGTGCGCACCGACGCGCAGGACGAGACGACGCCGTTCCATCCGCGCAGCCCGTACGGCGTGGCGAAGCTCTTCGCCCATTGGTCCACGGTGAACTACCGGGAAAGCTTCGGACTCCACGCGTCGAGCGGCATCCTGTTCAATCACGAATCGCCGCTGCGCGGACTGGAGTTCGTCACGCGCAAGGTCACGGACGGCGTCGCCCGCATCAAGCATGGCCTCGCGCGCGAGCTGCGCCTCGGCAATCTCGATGCAAAGCGTGACTGGGGCTTCGCCGGCGACTACGTCGAGGCCATGTGGCTGATGCTGCAGCAAGCCACACCTGATGACTACGTCGTTGCGACGGGGGCGACCACGACCGTCCGCGACATGTGTCGCATCGCATTCGCGCACGTCGGGTTGAGCTACGAGGATCATGTCGTCGTCGATCCCGCCTTCTTCCGGCCCGCAGAGGTCGACATGCTGCGCGGCAATCCGGCGAAAGCACGCGAGCGCCTGGGATGGAGCGCGCACACGTCGCTGGAGGAGCTCATCACGGGCATGGTGGATGCGGACATGCGGCGGGTGGACCGATCCGCCGCTCCCTGAGCTCGCGCGAGCGAGCATGAGCACCGCGTGAACGATGGCTGAAGTCAATACGGGCGAGCAACCACTGCCGCTGTACCGCACCGGAATGTTGCGGGAGTGCTGGGATTTTCGCGGGTTCATCCTCGCGAGCGTCAGGCGCGACTTCGTTTCGCGGTATCTAGGCACGAACCTCGGCTTCGTGTGGGCTCTGGCGCAGCCGGTCGCCATGATCGCGATCTATACCCTGGTCTTCGCCGAGATCATGCGGCCCACCATCCCCGGACACGCGTCGCGATTTGCGTATGGGCTTCACCTCTGCACCGGAATGATCCTCTGGCAACTCTTCAGCGACCTGCTGGGTCGGGGGGTAGGGATGTTCGTCCAGAATGCCGCGCTGCTGAAGAAGGTCAGCGTTCCCAAGCTCGGTCTCGCGCTCATCGCGGCGTTGTCCGCGCTGCTCAACTTCGCGGTGCTCGCCGGCGTGTTCATCGTCTTCCTGCTGGTCGCGGGCATGTTCCCTGGCAGCTCCATGCTCGCTCTCGTGCCGGTCGTCGTCCTCGTGGTGGTGTTCGCTGGCGGGCTCGGCACGTTGCTCGGCTGCATCAACGTGTTCTATCGCGACGTGGCGCAGGCCGTAACGCTCGTCCTTCAATTCTGGTTCTGGCTGACCCCGATCGTGTATCCGGCCGAGGCGTTGCCGCGCACGCTTGCCAACGCCATCGCCTGGAATCCGCTGACACCCATCATGCAGTTCGCCCAGACCGTGGTCCTCGATGGGCGCGTGCCATCGCCAACCCCGTTGCTTTATCCGCTGGCGATCGCTGTCCTGTTCGCCGTCCTCGGATGGGTGATGTTTCGTAAGCTGAGCGGCGAGATCGTGGACGAGCTTTGATGGGCCACATCCGCGCGCGCAAACTCGGAAAGGCGTACAAGCGCTACCGCCACCGGTGGGGGCGGCTCGCGGAGTGGGGCGGGTTGGGCGTGCACCACGACCTCGCGTGGGTGCTGCGCGACGTGACCTTCGACATCGAGCCCGGCGAGGCGGTCGGCATCGTCGGCGCCAACGGCGCGGGCAAGAGCACATTGCTGAAGCTTCTCAGCCGCACGGTTCGGCCGACTGCCGGCACGTTCGAAACGAGCGGTCGCGTCGCAGCGCTGCTGGAGCTCGGGATCGGCTTCCATCCCGATTTCACCGGTCGGCAGAACTGCGTCATGGCCGCCCATATCGCAGGAACCCCGCCCGAGCGCATTCCGGATCTCATCGACGATGTCGTGGCGTTCGCGGAAATCGGCGATTACCTCGACCAGCCGGTGCGCACCTACTCGAGTGGCATGCAGGTGCGCCTCGCGTTCAGCGTCGTGACGGCTGCGAGGCCTGACATCCTCATCGTCGATGAGGCGCTCTCCGTGGGTGATGCCTACTTCCAGCACAAGAGCTTCGACCGCATCCGCAGATTTCGCGATCAGGGGACGACGCTGCTGTTCGTGTCGCACAGTGCGGGTACCGTGAAGACACTTTGCAGTCGTGCCATCCTCCTGGACCATGGCTGCGTATTGCGCGACGGTCCGCCGGAGGCGGTTCTCGACTACTACAACGCCATGATCGCGGCGCAGCAGGATAGATACGAGATCCGCGAGAGCGACGCGGGTTCGGGACGTGCGGCAACGCGATCAGGTACGGCGGAGGTGTCGATCGACGAGGTCGAGCTGCTCGTGGACGGCGAGGCAGTGCGGTCCGTGCGCAGCCGCGCATCCGCGGTCGTGCGCACGCTAATCACCGCGCACGTACCCGTGGCCGAGCTGACCGCCGGCGTCGTCGTGCGCGATCGACTTGGCAATGATGTATTCGGTACCAACACGTATTACCTGGGGTCCGGGAGAACCGATGTCCGTCCCGGCGAACGGCTGGCGGTCGAGTTCTCGTTCGCATCGTTGGACCTGGGCGTGGGCAGCTACAGCATTACGATGGCACTGCATACCGGCCGCTCTCACATCGACGCGAATTTCGATTGGTGGGACCGCGCTCTGGTGTTCCAGGTGGTTCCGGGCGACGGACCGCTGACCACGGGAGTTTGCGTGCTCGATGTCGCGGCCCGCTGGCACCCGGATGCGCGCCCCGGGGATGGCGAGTCCCGACGACCGGAACCCGTGCAATCGGCGGAACAGCCGACGCTGCGCCAAGGCTGATCGCAGAAGGGCGTACTGCCACTGCGACCGGCGACCCAGAAGACGCACATGAGCGACGTGCCTTCCCCGGATTTCGACCTCGAACTGATGATGCAGCGCATCCGCGACGAGGTCGCGCGCCGCAAGGGCACGTCCGGTGCGACGATAACCGTCCAGGAGGCGAGCCCGGGTCCGGCGCTCCTGGCAAACGCCAGTGAAGCCACGGCGTCTCCGCATAGGCTCGTTCTGACGCGGCTTCATCCGTCCGGCGAGATCATCGAGCCCAAGCGTGCCTATGCGCTGGAAGAATTCCTGCGATTTCACGACGAGGACTTCGTCGCCAATGCCTATCGCGGCATTCTTCAGCGCGAGCCGGATGCACCGGGATATGGGGCATTCCTCGAGAAGTTGCGTACCGGAACACTATCGAAGATCGAGATCCTCGGTCGGATGCGGTTCTCGGCTGAAGGCCGAGCGGTCGGTGTACCGATCAGCGGATTGTCGGCTCCGTTCTTCATGCGGTCGGCTCGTCGCGTTCCGGTGGCCGGCCGGCTCATCGGCATCGTGCAGTACCTCGTGCGTCTGCCCGACGTCGTGCGCAACCACGAGCGCCTTGAGGCGGTTCTGTTCCACGAGCGTCTTGCGTTGAAACGTGAGATCAACGGCGTGGTGGGAGAGATCGAGCGCAACCTTCAACTCATGGAGGAGCGCGCTGCGGATCGGGCCCGCGCGGCAGCAGCGCAGATCGCCTCCGTGGAACGCGAAGCCGCGGATCGCGATACTGATATCACGAGGCGGGTGGAAGGTCTTCGCCGCGACCTTGCCGTCACGACTGAAATTGCGACGCAGGTCGTACCGCTTCGCGACGACCTCACGGTCACCATTGACCGCACGGACATGCTGGAACGTACCACGGTCCCTCGGTCCGAGATGGAGGGCCGATTGAACGCCATTGAAGCGTCCGTGCAGGCCAGAGTGGACCATCAGCAGCTCGCCAGATTGCTCGAAGCCACGAACGCGCGGCTCGGAGGCGCGCTCGAGGACGCGGTGGGGACGCTGCGAGACCAGGTGGCCGATTCCCGAAGGATGGTGCTCGATCAGCAGCGGCGCCTTCGCGGTCTCATCGACGCGGCGCAGGCGCGTGGGGGCACCGATGACGCACAGGAGCGGGCGCTGATCGCCGAGGACGACCACTTGCTCGATGAGCTTTATGTTGCGTTCGAGGATCGCTTCCGGGGGTCCCGAGCGGACATCCGGAGTCGCGTAGAGATCTACGTCCCGATCGTGCAGGAATCTGGGGCGGGGACGTCCGACGCGCCTGTGGTCGATCTCGGTTGCGGTCGGGGCGAGTGGCTCGAGTGCCTGCGGGACGCGAACCTCGTGGCGCGCGGGGTCGATGGCAATCGCGTCATGATCGATTACTGTCGCGAGCGGGGGCTCGATGTCGCCCAGGCAGAGGCCGTCGAGCATCTGCGCGCCCTGGAGTCGATGTCCGTCGGAGCGATCACCGCCATACACGTCATTGAGCATGTGCCCTTCAAGGACATCGTCAGGCTTCTCGACGAGGCGTTGCGCGTACTGCGGCCCGGCGGCGTCGTCATCTTCGAGACTCCGAACCCCGCGAATGTTTTCGTCGGTGCATGCACGTTCTACTACGATCCAAGCCACGTGCGGCCATTGCCGGCGGAGGCGATGAGTTTCCTTGCACAAGCCCGCGGCTTTGCGCGTGTCGAGACGCGGGGACTGCACCCCGTCCCCCACCCGCCGGTGGTGGCGGACGATTCCCCCGCCGTCCTTCAGCGCGTGATGGAGGCGTTCTACGGACCCCAGGACTACTGCCTGATCGCGTTCAAGGCAACTCCGTGAGGCTGCAGCGCGGCCTCGAGCAGAGCGGCCCGGATTCGTTGTCAGCGCGCCACGCCGTCCGATAGCCATGAAGCTTGCAATCCTCGCGCTGCACAACCGCGATGGCACAATCGGTGGAGCGGAGCGCTTCTACGATGGGCTGCACGCAGCGTTCCGCGCGCGCGGAGTGAACGCGGAGCTTGTAACCATCACGGGCGACGAATCGACGTTCGCCGCCATCGAGGAAACGTACCTCCGGTGCTACGACGCCGATGTGTCCGCATTCGATGCCGTGATCTCGACCAAGGCACCGACCTACCTCGTCCGGCACCCGAATCACGTGTGCTATCTCGTGCACACCATGCGGGTCTTCTATGACATGTTCGAGAGCGCCTTCAAAGGGAGCGCCCCGGCGAGACAACAGCGCGCGCTCATTCATCGCCTCGACACGATCGCTCTCTCGCCACCCAGGACCCGGCACGTCTTCACGATCGGTCACGAGGTCGCGAACCGGCTGGGCGATGGCAATGGGATCGAGGCGACCGTTCTGCATCCGCCCTTGGGCTTCAACCGGTTTTCGTCCCGGAAGCTGCGGCGACTACATCCTGATCCCCGGCCGCCTGCATCGCTGGAAACGCGTGGATATGGCCATCGACGCAATGCGGCTCGTGGAGTCGCCGGTTCGGCTGGTAATAGCGGGAGCTGGGGAGGAGGAGGCGGCGCTACGTGCGCTTGCCCGTGGAGACGCACGCATCGAACTCGTCGGGCGGGTCAGCGACGACGAGCTCGTCGCGCTGTATGCGGATGCCTTGGCCGTCGCATTCTTGCCGCTGCGCGAGGACTACGGGTATGTGACGCTGGAAGCGTTTCGAAGTGGCAAGCCCGTGATCACTTGCAGCGACTCGGGGGAGCCGGCAAGGATTGTCGACGACGGACGCACTGGGTTCGTCGCGAACCCGACACCCCAGGCACTGGCGGCCGCGTTCGACCAGCTTTTCCGTAATCGCGGCCTTGCGTCGCGCATGGGCGAGGCCGCCGCCGACGCCGAGCGTGCCATCACGTGGGACAACGTGGTGCCCGTGCTGGCACGCGCACTGGGCATGCGTATGGAGCACACGGCATGATGGCCGAAGGCTCCGATCGCTCGATCCGCGTGTGCGTCCTGGACATGCAGCCGATCATGCCGCCCATCGGCGGCGGGCGCGTGCGGCTGCTCGGGCTGTACCACGCGCTAGGTCGCCAATTCGTCACGCAGTATCTTGGAACGTTCGACTGGCCGGGCGAAAAGCATCGAAAGCTCGCGCTCAGCGCGTCGCTGACGGAAACGGACATCCCGCTCTCGCCGGCCCATTTCCGGGAAGAGGCGAAGTGGCGAGGCTTCGCGGAGAACGCGACCATCATCGATGCGACGTTTCCGATTCTCGGACGCTTGTCCGAGGAATTCCTGTCGAGCGCGCGAAGCCACGTCGCCCGATCGGACGTCGTCGTGTTCTCGCATCCGTGGATCTATCCGCTGGTCACGGAGCAAATCGACAGCTCGCGCCAGCTGATCGTCTACGATGCGCAGAACGCCGAGGGACTGTTGCGTTTCGAGCTTCTCGGCGAACGTCCTTTCAACCGCGAGATCGCCAAGGGCGTCGCGTCTGCGGAGTCGTTTCTGGCGCGAACGGCTGACCTGGTCGTGGGATGTTCGGAAGATGATCTCGCGTTCTTCCGGGATACGTACCTTGTCGATCGTCATCGACTCTGCTTCGTGCCGAACGGGGTGTTCATCGAAGCGGTCAGGCCGGCGAACGCGTCGCGGAAGGAAGCGGCGCGCGGGACGCTCGGCCTCGGAGGTCATCTCGCGTTGTTTCTGGGTAGCAACTACCGTCCGAATGTGGAGGCCGCAGAGTTCATTGCGCGGGAACTGGCGCCGAACCTGCCTGAGGTGCAGTTCGTGATCTGCGGCGGAGTAGGGGGCGCGCCCGCGCTGCGGCACGCCCCTGCAAACGTCAGACTGATCGGTATCCTGTCCGAAGAGCAGAAACTCGCCTATCTGCAGGCCGCTGACGTTGCCCTGAACCCGATGTTCGCGGGCTCGGGCAGCAACATAAAGATGTTCGACTTCATGGCGGCCGGGCTGCCCGTCGTTGCGACGGTGATCGGAGCGCGCGGCATCGCGGGTGTCACTACTGCAGGAATCATCGTGTCCGATGCCGGGTCGATGCCCGATCACATTCGTCGATTGATGGTCGACGCCGAGGAGCGCCGGCGCCTCGGTGCTGCCAATCGCAAGTGGGTGGAAGCCGAGTTTGCCTGGGAAACTCTATCGCCCCGGCTCGGCGAACGCATACGTGACACGCTGGCGCGCAAGGCGGGGTTGGCGTCGCCGGGTTCGACGCCTGCAGAAGCGAGTGAAGCCGCGCGCGCTGTGGCGCCCCTTTCAGCAGAGTCTCGCCACGAGCCGGAACACCTTGCGATTCTCTCGACGCTCGGAATCCGATGCGGCATCGCGGAGTACACGACCTATCTTGCCGAAGCTCTGCTGGAACGCGGAACAAGGACGACGCTCTTTGCGAACGTGCTCGAAGGCCATGAGGACCATGCCGTGCCACTTCCTTCGGCGCTCGTCGACGCGTCGATAGTGCGCGCGTGGCGCTACGACGTCGGCCAGCGCGCACGCAGCCAGGTGGATGTCGAGAAAATTGTTCGAACGCTGCGTGCGAAGCGCATTCCCCATCTCAACGTCCAGTATCACGTCGGCTTCTTTGCAGAATCCACTTTGCTGAACCTGGTTCGTTCGGCGACCGAGGAGGGAGTAGCCGCGAGCATCACGCTTCACAACTCGAGGGGCATGGCCTCCGAGGTGCTTGCGAGCGTGGCGAGCCTGCCGGTCACGATCTTCGTCCACAATCAGGAGGAGCAGCTTCGGCTGCGCCAGCTCGGAATCCGGCGGGTTCGGACGCTGCCGCAAGGCGTACGGGGCCTCGGACGAACCGAGGCGCCCGTCGCGGGCTCGGGTGGGCGTCCGCTCCTCGCCACTTTCGGATTTCTCCGTGCCCACAAGGGGTTGCTCGAGCTGATCGAGGCCCTGGAGATACTGACTGGAGTATTCCCGGATATTCGCCTGCTCGCACAGACCGCGCTTTATCCCTCTTCGGACTCCGCGGATTACCTTCAGAAGGTCATGGCTCGAGTCGTCGATCTGGGTCCGCGAGACCGGGTGGAGCTCGACACCGGATTCGTTCCGATCGACATCGCAATATCCCGTCTTGGCGCCGCTGACGTCGTGGTGCTGCCCTACGGCGCGTCCGACGAGGGCGCGAGCGCTGCGGCCGCCGCGGCTCTGGCGGCACGGGTGCCGGTGATCGCAACGCGTGCGCGAATATTCAAGGACATCAGCGGCATCGCCTACCTGGCCGAAGACAACTCTCCTCCGGTGCTTGCAGCCGCCATCGGAAATGTACTCTCGAACCCGGCGCTCGGCCGCCATCTTCGCGAGCAATCCGTTCGAGCTGCCGAGGAGCGCAGCTGGCGCAACATCGCCAAGCAATTCGTCCGACTGACGACCGACGACCGTGCATTCGTGGCCGACTCGTGTACCTAGAAATCATGCCGGCAAGGAGAACGCAGCTTGCTAGACGAAGCTGAGAAGGCTCTGCTCGACGCGGCGCTAAATCTTGCGACGGTTCGGCTGGATACGACTACACCGCCCAGGTACGCGCAGCACATGACGGCCGCTCGCGGGCTCATCGAGGAGGTCGCGCGTATCTATGGAGCCGCCGCGCTCACTGATTACTTCGCCACCTCGCGACTGCGGTACGAGCATTATTTCTCGGTTGCCATGGGCCTGGATCGCTCGGCGCGCGTGCTGGAGATTGGCAGCGCCCCCGGGCACGTGTCGGTAGGTTTGTCCTTGCTCGGCTTCGACCTGACGTGCCTCAATCTGAACGCTCTCTACCGTGCTGCGTATCCCTCCGAGGAGTGGCTGGCGCGTTTGCGCGTCATCGAACATGACTTCGAACGGTCCCCTCTGCCCTTCGCCGACGGGTCGTTCGACGTCGTGTTCTTCACCGAGGTGTTGGAGCATGTCGCCATCAAGCCGGCGGTGGATGTCCTTCGCGACATCCGCCGGGTGTGCCGGCCGGGTGCCACGCTGGTCATGTCGACACCCAATGTGAACAACATCTCCAATGTCATGGCGCTGCTCCAGGGTGCGAATATCTTCTGGAGGCCAGAGATGTTCTATGGAAGCCTCGACCGGCATAACCGGGAATTCACGCCGGACGAGGTCAGTGAGGTCGTATCAGCCGCCGGCTTCGCGATCACTGACCAATACGGGTTCAACTGCCATTCCAACTGGCGCGCAGGCGGTGCCAGTTTCGCCTATCGGGCTATCGCGGTATGCGGCGATGAACATCCACTGCTTCGCAATACCGTCATGGTCGTCGCCGCCGCGTCGGAGCCCTGAAAATCGGAGTGTCCTCGATCCTCCCGCGCCCCATCGAGAGCTCGCGCACACATCCGGCATGACAGATAGTTGATAGGTGCCGCGTCGCAGCTATGGCGCTGTGCGCCGCGCTGCACATGAATGACTCGTGAATCCCGCCATGCTTAGTGAACGACGCTTCCTCCGCGGGTGGCTGCTCTCCGTCCTTGTGGCGACACTGGCGCTGGCGTGGTTGCATAGTCGATGGGCGCTGGAGACGTTTGCGGGTGCGCCGGAAGTCGTCCCCTCGCCGGTCATCAGAAGCGGCTCGGCGAACGGTAGTGCTGCACTTCTCACGTGCTGCGTGCAGCCGGGCCAGGTCGACAGCATGGCGTCGTGGGAGGTGAGGATCGCCCCCGCCGTGGACTACGTCATCCAGTTTTCCGTTGACAATCGCGGCCCCGGTGACGTGTCGCCGTTGATCGTCGATCTGGCAGGGGATGGCTATGACAGCATGGAACAGGAGTTCCACGTCGATGTCCCTCGCGGGGCCAGTAACAGCGTGGTGACCCGTGTTCTGCGCTCCGGCAGCCCGCCCTCGCGTGTCTGGCTGCGGGTCTTCCACAGCGCGAACGCAGCAGTGCTCGTCAAGGATGTGTCTGTGCGTCCGTTGCACCGGACATACCGCGCTGCCAAGCTCGCCGTTACGTGTCTGTTCGGGCTGGCTGCGTTGGGTGTTGCGGTGGTGGCCTGGCGTTCCATAACGCTCCGTGATCGTCTCAAGCGCTTGCTTTCGAACGTCCGCGGCTCAGCGTGGCTTTGGCTCGCCGCCCTCGCGCTGGGCATCGCCGCGTTGGGAAACGCGATGCTTGGTCCGCCGCTCGTTTTCGCGGACGAATTCCTGTACGCACAAGCCACCCTGAAACTTGGTAGGTGGTGGAGCGACGGCGTCCTGGCTGCGCACGCGAGCGATCTTCCGAACCGCTTGTTCTTCGCGGTCTACAGTATCGCGGCTACGGGGCACGCGCCGTACGCAGTCGCGCGCGCGCTGAACATGCTCGCCCTCGCGCTCGGGTTATGGGCGCTCTGGTACGCCGCTCGAGCGCTGCGCGACGTTCGCAGCGGGATCGCAGTAGCGGCCGCATATGGCCTCGGCGTGCTTTCCACCTACACGGCCTATTTCATGCCGGACGCGCTGTTTGCCGCCATGTTCATGCTGGCCTGCATCGCGCTGTCGATCGCGTTGGCGACAGGTGGCTGGCGGATGGCAGCCATTGCGGGTGCCGCATGTGCGGCCGAGACGTTCATCAAGCCCCACGGCTGGGCAGTCGCGCTAGCCTTCGCGATCTCCAGTGTGCTTTTCGTCGCCCGGGTCGAGCGCGAAGGCAAGCGCCGGGCCTGGCGCACGCTCGCACTGCTCGTGACCGTATTCGCGGTGACATGGAGCGTGCTGCAGCTCGCGTTGCCCGACGTCCCCGGAAGACGCACGTTCTTTGGCGCCACGTACGGCGGTCTCGCGAGGGGACTGCTTGCAACGGCGGCTCAACCGGGCACCTACGGCGGCGTTCTGCGGCTCTTAGGCGCGCACCTCGTGGTGGTCGGGTCGCTCCTTGCGCCGATGCTGATCTACGCCGTCGGAACGCTACTGCGCCGACCGCCTTTGCCAAGCGATCCGAGCGAGCGCGTGGCTCATGTGCTGGCCGGTGTCTCGGTGCTGTCGCTCGTTGTCCTGATCGCACTCACGTCGCTGTTCACGGCGTCCGTGGTCGGTCTTGGGTCGGCGGAAGTCGCCAACCGCCTTCATGGCCGCTACTACACTTTCGCAATCCCGCTCCTCGTCCTGGCAACTGTCGCCTCGCATTCCGCCAGGCAGTTCCTCCAAAGGAACGTCGCGTGGATCCTCCCTGCTTGGGGACTGGCGTGCATGGCGTGCATCTTGGTGTTACCGCGGTTCCTATGGTCCTTCGTGGATTCCCCAGAGCTCTTCTTCGGATGGGGCGCTCCGAAGGCGACATTTGCCGCATTCGGGGCGCTGGGATCTCTGGCCGCACTGCTGTCGTGGCGGCGGCGAGACGCCATTCCCCACGCTGCATTGGCCGCGTACGTGGTGACCAGTCTGGCAAGCGGCATGGTCATACGCGATTTGCAGGTATCCGTGGGAGAGCTACCGGAGAACCGTGCGGGCAAGGTTAGTGCCGCCTTGGCAGCTCAACGTCACGTGCCCATTCTTCTTGCAGCGGAAAGTTCAAGCGTTGGCTTGTATCGGATCGGTGCCAGCGATCCACGCAATGCTCGATTCATCAAGCGAGCCGAGCTCGGCCGTGACATCGAAAGCGGCGCCGCTAGAGGCGCGGTGGTAGTCGGCAACAGGCAGTACATCGCGGGCTTGCCCATCGCTCCGAAGGCAGAGTTCGATGATTGGGTGGTCGGCGTTGTCGAGTCCGATGGTGCCGGTGGGCAGGACACCGTCGATGCGTCGCGAATGGCATGGACGCCGCTCAAGCTTCGCTTTTCGCGTGCACAAGAATCCGGGAAGGCGTCGGGATTGCATCGTGCGGAATCTTGGGGCGCTTGGTCGTCCGGACCGCGTATCTCCATTCCGTTGCCCCCCGAGGTCATCGGGCGCGTTCGCGTCACGCTGCGAGGGCATGCGGTGACCTCGAATGTCGGGCGAACCCTGGTGATGCGCATTGGACCCGAGGCCAAGACGTTCACCCTTGGCGCGACGCCAACGGATATTGCGTTGCCATTCGACGTGGCGGGCGCGGAGCGCACGCTCGTGATCGACGGCTATCTGCAATTGTCGCCCGAGCGCGCGAAGGTGCCCAACGAGACGCGGGACCTCGGGATCGGGCTATGGTCGATTGAATTCACCCCGGACGCGTCGGCAAGGTGATCACGCCCAGGCAACCGTATTGACTCGCCCAGCGCGCCGGACGCCCGGCAAGGGCCGGGTGGGTGTGTGCCGGCGATTGCGCACGCCGCCGGCTGACGCAAGCCGGGCGCCGCCAATGCCGACAGGATTCCCGGTGGCAAATCGCCGCGCCTGACCGGCGCCAAGCCAAGTTCCGATGTCGGTCGCCTGACCCACTTCTCGCTTACCGTGACCGATCATTTCGCCGCCTGGCGGTTCCAGACGCGGCGCTGGCAGGATTGAGCCTGCGGGCTTGATCTTTGGGCCAAAGGCTGCGTATAATCGCTGTCTTCGCTGGGCCCGCCCACTGTTTCACGGTGGGTGCTTCGGACCAG
>CAVTHT010000021.1:0-89706 GCA_963734575.1 uncultured beta proteobacterium
TTGTGGAAGGACGAAGTCCTTCTGCTGCAAGGGGTGCCTGTATGTCTATCGGATCCTCTGCGAAACCCCGGGGACCCATCCGGCTGACTTTCGAAAGACCGATCTCTATCGGAATGCCCTGGCGGCCGGCGTGATCCAGGGGGTTGACGGAAGAGGGGAGACAGAGGACTCTCACCCTCCGAATGTGCCTGACAACCTCGTCCAGGAGTCCTGCTTCAGGGTGGACGGGATGTGGTGTACGGCATGCGGTTTTCTGGTCCGGGAGGTTCTGCAGAGGAAACAAGGCATGGTCGACGTGGAGGTCTTCTTCCTCAGCGACCTCGTGCGCATCCGATACCTGCCCCACCGGACGAGCCTGCAGGAGGCCATGGACGAAGTCGGACGTCTCGGTTACCGTCCTTCCGCTGCTCGAGGATCGCTCCGGATCGGAACCGGAGAAGAGGCGATTGCTGCTGCGGCTCGGCATATCCGCCTTCCTGACCATGAACATCATGGCGATCTCATTGTCCCTCTACGCCGGCTTTTTTCGAGATCTCGGCGAAACCGCCACGGCCCTCCTCTCATACCCTTTAGGGATCCTCTCCGGCGCAGTGTCTGTTTTACGGTGGGTTTCCGATCCTCCGTCGGGCCTTCGCGGGTATCCGGACACGGCGTTGGCTCGATGGACACCCTGATATCCGTAGGAGCACTCTCCGCTTACCTTTACAGCCTCGTCCGCATGGCCGAAGGCAGTCTGCACCTCTATTTCGACACGGCGGCGATGCTGATCACGGTCGTCCTTCTCGGGAGATGGATCGAGATGCATGCGCCGGGAACGGGCGACCCGGGGGATCGACGAGCTTTATCACCTCGCCCGGCAGAAGGTCAGGCTGATCGCGCGTGGGAAGGAGAGATGGGTCACGCCCGAGGCTGTCCGTCCGGGGGAGATCTTCGAGGTCCGCACGAGGTGAGACGGTG
Organism: uncultured beta proteobacterium; assembly: GCA_963734575.1. GTDB lineage: Bacteria > Pseudomonadota > Gammaproteobacteria > Burkholderiales > Casimicrobiaceae > CAIWHR01. Next base: position 958 of record CAVTHT010000021.1, read on the forward strand.
CTCTGTGGACGGGCGTCTCCTCCGGGCAGGACCACCGTGGATGAATCCTTTCTCACCGGGGAAAACCGGCCCGTTGCGCGGGTTGAAGGAGACGTGATCGCTGCAGGGGGCGTGATCCTGGGTCGATCCGTGCGACTGAGGGCTGCTCTCCGGCGGGGAAGAGAGCACCCTCAAGCGGGTGGTCACGCTCATCGAGGAATCCCTTTCCACAAAGAGCCCGGTCGAAGTGCCTCGCCGATCGCATCACGAGAGTGGCCGTGCCGGCCGTGCTGACGCTTTCCGCGGTGACGGTTCTGGTCCTGCTTCATTCCAGGCAAGACCTGGAGCGAGGCCCTTCTCCGGGCGACGACCGTGCTGGTGATCACCTGCCCGTGTGCACTGGGGATCGCCACACCCCTCGCCAGGGTGGCCACCCTTGGTGCCGCACGCGTGCGCGGGATCCTGATCGGGCGTCCGGACGCGGCCGAACGGATGCGGGGACTGGATGTCGTGATCCTGGACAAGACAGGCACCGTTACGGAAGGGCAATTCAGCCTCCGGCAGAATCGTCCCCGGGAGAAGGGCGAGACCGCGGAAGAGTTGCTGCTTCGGACCGCATCCGTGGAGTCGCACTCGGACCACTTTATCGCCCGGGAGATCCTCCAGAGCGCACGGAAACGGGATCTCCCGATGGAGAGGGGCTCCGGATTCGTCCACTCCGAAGGGCTCGGGGTGAAGGCGGACTTCCGCGGCGCTGGAGGTGGTCGTCGGGAACCGGGAATGGATGCGGAAGGGAGGCGTTGGCCTCCCTCGGTCTCTGGACGGGGAGGCGGCAGGTTTGGAGGCCGAGGGTCTGACGGTGGTCTTTACCGGTTGGGGTGGCAAGGTGCGCGCCCTTCTTGCCCTTGGCGATGTGCTCAGGGAGGAGGCGGGAGAGACGGTTGCCAGCCTGCAGGAAGAGGGGATGGAGGTCTGGCTCGTCTCCGGAGACTCCGCCCAGACGACTGCTGCGAGTGGCGAAGCCCTTGGGGTCGACCACCATGTGGGGCACGCCCTCCCGGGAGTAAAGCGGGAGATCGTCCGGCCGCTTCAAGGCCACGGGAAAAAGGTGGGCATGGTCGGCGATGGGATCAACGATGCCGCGGCTATGGCCCAGGCGGATGTCTCCGTCGCCTTTGGAAGGAAGAGCGGCATCCTCCGCCAGGCAAGCGACATGACCATTCTCTCCCCCGACCTGCGAAAGGTGCTGGAAGGGCTGAGGCTCTCAAGCTTCTCGACACGCGTCGTCCGGGAAAACCTGTTTCTCTCCTTTTCGTACAACCTCCTCGGGATCCCGCTTGCCGTCGCCGGCGCCCTGAATCCGATCCTTGCGGTCACGGCCATGTTCGCGAGCAGCATGGCCGTGATCGGGAATACCCTGAGGATCACCAGTCGGGCAGGGAAGAAACATGGGAAGGAGTAGGGCCTGGCTTCGAGCTGAAGCTGGTCACTCGTTTTTTGTTATTCGTGAATGGTTTAGCTTGTCGTTACCCGTACGCGGGATGATCCTTGTGTCTCGACGAATAACGTATAACGAATGCCCTTTTTTCGTTTACTTCACTCCGTCGGGAACGTCAGCTTGGCGCCGTACCACCCGATGACGGTTGTAAGCGCGAAGAGGAGAACCACGAGCAGAAAGTAGAGCACGCCGGCGGGCGGGAGAGGTCCGAGGATGTCGGGTCTCTGGAATCGCCAGACAAAGAGCGCGATCTCCAGGGGAAAGAGGATGAAGGAGAATGTCTGTTTGATGATCACCGGCCTGATCCATTTGGAGAGGTAGTTGAGCCACCATGTGTAAAACCCGGTCGCCATGGTGATCGGGGTGAACACGATCGCGGCCCCCAGGCTGTGAAAGGCCGTGACCTCGAAGGACTTCACCCCCGTGATCAGGTAGAGCAGGCAGAAGGCGGGCACCGCGAAGGTGAAGACAATCGGGAAGTGAACGGTCATCGGGTGCGGATGTCTCCGGAGCATCGGCACGCGGGTGAGGATCTTTTCAAGCGCCGGCGGCAGCTGTCTTTCGGGCGCCTTTTCTCCGAGGGTGCCCGACCTCGGGGTAGCGCTTCAACACGTCGGGAGAATGGGGGGCCGCCTGGATGTCCGCCGTGAGGTCGCCGCCTGCATTGTGGCGATTCATGTGCCGGCCGTTCTTCCAGAGCTTGCTCTGGGTGATGTCGTAGACCTTTCCCTGGTGGGCGACGTAGGCAGGCTTCCCGTCTTTCCCGTCAAACCCCTTCAGCTCTTCCGGATCGAGTTCCTTCACCATCTCCCCCTCCGCCTGATACGGCTGGGGTCGATGCACCCCAACCTTTTCACCTCAGGGATCTCCCTTGTTCTTGCCGCAATGAGAGTAAATCTGGTAAGTGTAGCATGAAAATGCACTTTGACCGTATTCTTCGCGTCTGGGGTACTGGGCGGTGACCCGGGTACAGGTACTCCCCACCGACCCAAATACGGGACCATGCCCATTCCTAATTCCCGTTGCGGCGTACAAGCTGATGGGCACGAGCTGCTCCGACCGACACGCCACTGGAGAACACCGGCGCCTGATGGATAAACCCGCATTCATCAGACGGATGTTCGAGGACATCGCCCTCTCTTACGACTGTCAGAACAGCAGTCTCTCCCTGCGGAGGGATGTCTCCTGGCGGAGGGCACTGGCCGCCCGAATCATCCGGTCTCCGAGTCGTGGAATCATTTTGGACGCCGGGAACCGGTACTTCCGAGGTGGGGATGGAGATTCTGTCGGCAGAATCCCGAGGCGCGGGTCATTGGCATGGACATTTCCTACCGCATGCTGGAGATCGGCCGGAGAAAGGTCCATGCTAGAGGGTGCAAGAACCGCATCCATCTCGGAGTGGGCGCGACGCTGGTGAACGACGACAGCTTCATCGAGTTCCTCACGCTGCCCGCGTACGAGCGCATCGACTGACGCGCACGCGACCCGGTCGCCGATTGGCTGAGCCTATCGATTGGATCGGCGCAATCGATTGGACGCACGGCTGCCGTCGCGCGTAGAGTGCATCGCGTGAGGCCGACGTTTTCGGGCGCCGCGGATCGGCCGGCGCCACCAACGCAACAGGAGGCACCAATGGCAACTCTCAAAGGCACCAAGACCCACGACAACCTGAAGGCCGCGTTCGCCGGCGAATCGCAGGCCAACCGCCGCTATCTCTATTTCGCAAGCAAGGCCGACGTCGAAGGCCAGAACGACGTCGCCGCGCTGTTCCGCTCGACCGCGGAAGGCGAGACCGGCCACGCCCACGGTCACCTCGACTACCTCGCGCAGGTCGGCGACCCCGCCACGGACCTGCCGATCGGCTCGAGCCGCGACAACCTGAAGGCCGCCGTTGCCGGCGAGACGCACGAGTACACCGACATGTACCCGGGCATGGCGAAGGCCGCCCGCGGCGAAGGCTTCGACGAGATCGCCGACTGGTTCGAGACCCTCGCCAAGGCGGAGCGCTCGCACGCGAACCGCTTCCAGAAGGCCCTCGACGCGCTGGCCGACTGACGTACCCGTCGCGTCGTGGCAGGCGGCACGTGCGTGCCGGCTGCCCGGCGCGCCGCCGGCAGCGCGCAGGCCGGCACCCGCAGCACTCCCGCGCCGCGCGCGCTCCCCGGATCGCACCCATCATGACCGTACGCGAAGGTAGCCTCGACGCCCCGACGCGCCACCCCATCGACTGGCGCCACCCCGATTACACGGCCGACGAGCCCGTGTACGCGGAGATGCAGCGCGTCTTCGACATCTGCCACGGCTGCCGGCGCTGCGTGAGTCTCTGCAATGCGTTTCCGACGCTCTTCGACCTCGTCGACGACAAGTCCGACGATGGAGGTGGAAGGCGTCGCGAAGCAGGATTACTGGAAGGTCGTCGACCAGTGCTACCTGTGCGACCTCTGCTACATGACCAAGTGCCCGTACGTTCCGCCGCACCCGTGGAACGTCGACTTTCCGCACCTCATGCTGCGGGGCAAGGCGAAGAAGTTCCGCGACGAGGGCGCGCGCTTTCGCGATCGCATGCTGACGAGCACCGACCGCATGGGCCGGCTCGCCTCCATTCCGGTCGTCGTGCAGATGGTCAATGCCGTCAACGCGAACCCCGCGGCCCGCAAGGCGATGGAGAAGGTGCTGGGGGTCGCCTCGCAGGCGCGCCTGCCTGCCTACGACAGCGCCCATTTCCGCGACACCACGGAGCGCTCGCTGGCCTGGCCCCTGCGCAACGGCGAGCGCACGCCGGGCAAGGTGGCGATCTTCGCGACGTGCTACGTCAACTACAACGAGCCGGGCATCGGCCATGACCTGGTGCGGCTGCTCGTGCACAACGAGGTGCCGTACCGGTTGCTCGAGAAGGAGGCCTGCTGCGGCATGCCGAAGCTCGAGCTCGGCGACCTCGAGACGGTCGAGCGGCTGAAGGACATCAACATTCCGCAGCTGGCGACGCTCGCGCGCGACGGCTACGCGATCCTGACGGCGGTGCCCTCGTGCACGCTGATGTACAAGCAGGAGCTGCCGCTCCTGTTTCCCGACGACGAGGACGTGCAGGCCGTCGCGGACGCGATGTTCGATCCGTTCGAGTACTTCGTGCTGCGCGACAAGGACGGCCTGCTGCGGAAGGACTTCAAGCGTCCGCTCGGCAAGGTGAGCTATCACATCCCCTGCCACTCGCGGGTGCAGAACACGGGCCAGAAGACGCGCGAGGTGCTCGAGTGGATTCCGGACACCACGGTGAATACCGTCGAGCGCTGTGCCGGCCACGACGGCACCTGGGGCATCAAGGCGGAGTTCTTCGACAATTCGATGAAGATCGGCCGTCCGGTGTTCAAGCGCATGGCCGAGGGCGAGCCGGATTTCGTGAGCTCGGACTGTCCGATCGCCGGGCGCCGCATCCAGCACGGCATCGACCTGTCCGGCGCGCCTCGCCACGAGCGCAAGGAGCACCCGCTGACGCTGCTGCGCATCGCCTACGGCCTGGACTGATGCGCGACCGCGCCGCATCTGGGCGGGCGCGCACGCTCTCGAGCCGGAGACGCCATGCCACGCGATCACCCGCGAGAGCCTCATGACGCTGGAGGCTTACGCCAAGGCGCGCAAGGAGTTCCGCGCCCACGTGCTCGAGCACAAGAAGCCGCGCACCGTGCATCTCGGCGAGCACGTCACGCTGCTGTTCGAGGACGAGCTCACCATCCGCTACCAGGTCCAGGAGATGCTGCGCGTCGAGAAGATTTTCGAGGAGGAGGGCATCCAGGAAGAGCTCGACGCCTACAATCCGCTCGTGCCCGACGGCTCCAACTTCAAGGCCACGATGCTGATCGAGTACGAGGACGTGGACGAGCGCAAGGTGGCGCTGCAGAAGCTGAAGGGGATCGAGGACCGCGTGTGGGTCCAGGTCGAAGGCTGCCCGCGCGTCTACGCGATCGCCGACGAGGACCTCGAGCGCGAGAACGAGCAGAAGACCTCCTCGGTGCATTTCGTGCGCTTCGAGCTCACGCCCGAGATGGTGCGCTGCGCTGAAATACGGCGTCGCGACTCGCGATCGGCGTCGACCATCCGGACTACACGCGCGCAGGTCGCCGCGGTGCCGCCGGAGACGCGCATCGCGCTCGTCGCCGACCTCGCGTGAGAGGCGCTCGCCTCTACGCTCGGTCCGGACCCGGCGATGGGAGACTCAGGCGCGCCGCCGGACGTTACTCGCCGCGCTCGATCGCGGGTGCCACGCTTCACGCGCGACGAACGAGTTCCGGCTCGTGCGCCGCCGCGGTGGCGGGCGCATCTCGCGGCGCAGCTCGCGCATGCCCGCACTTCTGCAGCACGCGGCCGGAGGCCGGGTTGCGCGCGAGGTGCGTCGGCCTGCACGAGCGTCGACGCTCGAGGCGAGGTGAACGCGAGTGCGAGCGCAGCCGTCGCGAGCGCCGTCGGTCGCGTAACCGCGGCCCCAGTACGGTCGGCCGATCCAGTAGCCGACCACGTCGGCCGCGGTCGCGTCGGGCGCAAGCCGATCGCGCCGATCAGGATGTCGTCCTGGCGCGACGCAGGATCGCGTAGGCGCTGCCGATCGCGCCGTCTGTCGTGCGTCGCGATCCACTCCGCGGCCATGGCTGCCGTGTACGGCTGCGGGATCGAGCGCCGTCATCTGCGCGACCGCGCGGGTCGCCACACAGCGTCCGCGACGCGCTCGGCGTCGGTCGGCGCGGAAGCGCCGCAGCACGACGCTCCCGAAGGCGGCGCGAACCGGCAGCAGGCGCACGGTCAGTCGCGGAAGTTGCTGAACTGCAGCGGGAAGTCGGTGATCGATTTCTTCACCAGCGCGATCGCGTTCTGCAGCTCGTCGCGCTTCGCGCCGGACACGCGCACCGCGTCGCCCTGGATGCGACGCCTGCACCTTGAGCTTGCTGTCCTTCACGAGCTTCACGATCTTCTTCGCGAGCTCCTGCTCGACGCCGACGCGAACGGTGACGACCTGCTTCACCTTGTTGCCGGAGACCTTCTCGACGTCGCCGTACTTGAGCGATCGGACGTCGACGCCGCGCTTGGCGAGCTTGCCGGTCAGGATGTCGGTCACCTGCGACAGCTTGAACTCGTCGTCGGCGAAGAGGGTGAGCGTCTTCTCCGTCTGTTCGACGCGCGCGTCCGAGCCCTTGAAGTCGAATCGCGTCGACAGCTCCTTGTTCGCCTGGTCGAGGGCGTTGCGGACCTCGACCTGGTTCACTTCCGAGACGATGTCGAAGGATGGCATGTTGTGCTCCCAGTGAAATCGAAAGAACGTATCACGCGTGCGCCGCGGCGCGCAACGCTTCCCGGATACCAGCGGGTAGCGAGGACTGCGATCCCCGATCATAGATGTAATTTTTTCCCGGCAAGTCAACGAAATGGCGCGGACGCAAGACGCATTCGCGTTCGCTCTTCGCTCGCTGCGCTGCGACGGCGTTGCTCCCTCGCGCGCAGCAGAGCACGGAACGAGTCTTGCTTCGCGATTCTCGTTCGCGTGTTCTCGTCCGAGGAGGCCCTATGCCACGTGGTGACAAGTCGAAGTACACGGCCAAGCAGGATCGCCAAGCCGAGCATATCGAGGAAGGCTACGAAAAGCGTGGCGTCCCCAAGAAAGAGGCGGAGAGCCGCGCGTGGGCGACGGTGAACAAGATCTCCGGTGGCGGCAAGAAGAGCGGCTCCGGTCGCGGCCGGAAGGCCGACAAGGGCCCGCATGAGAAGGGCGGCCGCAAAGGCGGAGCAAGCCGGAAGAGCGCGGCGAAGAAATCCGGCGGGAAGTCTGCTCCGGGGCACGAAAGGCGCGGCGAAGAAAAGCAGCACCGCGCGCAAGAGCACTGCTCGCAAGTCACCGGCGCGGAAGAGCACGGCCCGCAAGTCGTCGAGCCGGAAGAGCACCGCTCGCAAGAGCGGCGCGCGCAAGACCGCGGCCCGGAAATCTTCGAGCGGAAGACCGGTGCCCGCAAGACCAGCGCCCGCACATCGTCGGCCGCAAGAGCAGCGCTCGCAAGTCCACGAGCCGCAAGACCGGCGCTGGCAAGAGCAGCGCCCGCAAGTCGTCCAGCCGCAAGACCAGCGCGCGCAAGAGCGGCGCGGGCAAGCGCGCAACGCGCAAGTCCTCCGGCGGGCGGAGGTCCTCGCGCTAGGATGTCGCAACGGCCTGCCGTTTGCGACGCGAGCGCTGCAGACGGCAGGCGTTGACGAATGGCGTCGCGTCGTCGCGACGGCACGCAGTGCGGCGGCGCCGCCGACGCCCGAGTCATACGGCGAGTTGACGCGACATTCGCCGCGGATTGGCGACCCGCCGGCATGGGCGAAGCAACCGGGGCGTCGGGCTCGGATAGAATCGAAGGTTCGACGCGCACCGCGCCTATCCCCTCGACTCCATGAGCCACATCCTGCAGGGTGTTCCCGTCGGCCAGAAGGTCGGCATCGCATTTTCCGGCGGCCTCGACACCAGCGCAGCCCTGCACTGGATGCGCGAGAAGGGCGCGATCCCGTTCGCGTACACGGCCAATCTCGGGCAGCCCGACGAGCCCGATTACGACGAGATCCCGCGCCGCGCGCTGCAGTACGGCGCCGAGAAGGCGCGGCTCATCGACTGCCGCGCCGCGCTGGTGGCCGAAGGCATCGCCGCGCTGCAGGCGGGGGCGTTCCACATCTCGACCGCAGGAGTCACCTACTTCAACACGACGCCGCTCGGCCGCGCGGTCACGGGCACGATGCTCGTCACCGCGATGCGCGAGGACGACGTGCACATCTGGGGCGACGGCAGCACCTTCAAGGGCAACGACATCGAGCGCTTCTACCGCTACGGGTTGCTCGCCAATCCCAGCCTGCGCATCTACAAGCCCTGGCTCGACCAGCAGTTCATCGACGAGCTCGGCGGCCGCAAGGAGATGTCGGAGTACCTCGAGCGCGCGGGCTTCGGCTACCGCATGAGCGCCGAGAAGGCCTATTCGACCGATTCCAACATCCTCGGTGCGACGCACGAGGCGAAGGACCTCGAGTTCCTGAACAAGGGCCTGCGCATCGTGGAGCCGATCATGGGTGTGGCGCACTGGCGCGAGGACGTCGCGGTGAAGCCGGAGACCGTCTCGGTGCGCTTCGACGAGGGACGTCCCGTCGCGCTCAACGGGAACACGTTCGCCGACGAGGTCGCGCTGATGACGGAGGCCAACGCGATCGGCGGCCGGCACGGCCTCGGCATGAGCGACCAGATCGAGAATCGCATCATCGAGGCCAAGAGCCGCGGGATCTACGAGGCGCCCGGCATGGCGCTGCTGTTCATCGCCTACGAGCGTCTCGTCACGGGCATCCACAACGAGGACACGATCGAGCAGTACCGCGACAACGGCCGGCGCCTCGGCCGTCTCCTCTACCAGGGCCGCTGGTTCGATCCGCAGGCGATGATGCTGCGCGAGACGGCCCAACGCTGGGTGGCCAGCGCCATCACGGGCGAGGTCACGCTGGAGCTTCGCCGCGGCAACGATTACTCGCTGCTGGACACCACGAGCCCCAACCTGACGTACAAGCCCGAGCGGCTGACGATGGAGAAGGGCGAGGCGTTCTTCACGCCGCAGGACCGCATCGGCCAGCTCACGATGCGCAATCTCGACATCGTCGACACGCGGGAAAAGCTCATGACCTACGTGAAGACGGGGCTGCTCAAGCCGGCCGAGGGATCGCCGCTGCCGAGGCTCACGAGCGGCGGCGAAGATCCGAAGCCGTAGCGGTCGCCTGCAAGGGGACCGACCGCGTCGGCCGGTCCTGCCAGGTTCGCGGCGTCGGCGCATCGGCATGAGCGCCGATGCGCCGATCGAAGGCAGTCAGTCGACCTTGAGACCGACCTTGCGGATGACCGGCGTCCAGCGCGCGACTTCGCCCTGGATGAGGCGTCCGAAGTCCTCCGGCGTGCCGCCGACGAGGTCGAAGCCTTGTGCATTGAGCTTCTGCACGACGTCCGGCTGCTTCATCACCGCGTTGATCTCGGCATTGAGGCGCGCGACGATCGGCTTCGGCGTGGCCGCGGCAACCATGATGCCGTTCCAGGCGTTCGACTCGAACCCCGGATAGGTTTCGGCGATCGCCGGAATGTCCGGGAAGAGCGGAAAGCGCTTCGCCGTCGTCACGGCGATCGCGCGAAGCTTGCCCGCCTGGATCTGCGGCTGCAGCGGCTGCATCACCGCGAACACCATCTGGGTCTCGCCCTGGACCGTCGAGGTCACTGCCGGCGGTGAACCGTTGAACGGCACGTGCACGGCGTCGAAGCCCGCCACGCTCTTCAGGAGCTCCATGGTGAGATGTGACGAGCTGCCGTTGCCGACGGAGGCGTAGTTGAGCTTGCCGGGGTTGGCCTTCGCATACGCGACGAGCTCCGGGAACGTTTTCACCGGCAGCTGTGCGTTCACCGCGAGCACGCTCGGCTGGTTCGACGTGATGATGATCGGGGCGAGATCCTTCTCGACGTCGTACGGCAGCTTCTGCAGCAACGGGCCGAACGCCAGCGGGCCGGGGAAGCCGAGCAGCATCGTGTAGCCGTCGGGTGCCGACCTGGCGACCTCGCCCGTCGCGACGGTGCCGCCGGCCGCGGGCTTGTTCTCGACGATGACCGGTTGCCCAAGGCGATCCTTGAGACGGTCGCCGATCAATCGGGCGAGCGTATCGAGCGAGCTGCCGGGGCCCGCGGCAACGATGAGATGAATCGGCTTGTCGGGCCAGGTCTGCGCCTGCAGGGGCAGCGCGTACGCGCAGACGAGTGCGGGCAGGACCAGCAGCAGGGTGCGGCGGCGTGAGGAATGCTTCGGCATCAGAGGCTCCATGCGGGGGTCGAGCGCACGGCTCGATCGAGTGACGAATGCACGTGCCGCGGCACGGTGTGAGTCGCGAGCGACGTTGAATGGGACGATGCTGCACGCGCCGGGCGCGACACCGCAGGCGTCACGTCTCGACCACGCGGCCGCAGACGAGATATTCGAGCAACGCCTTCTGCGCGTGCAGCCTGTTTTCCGCCTCGTCCCACACGACGCTTTGCGGCCCGTCGATCACGTCGGCATCGACTTCCTCGCCGCGGTGGGCGGGCAGGCAGTGCATGAACAGTGCATCGGGCTTCGCCTCGCGCATCATCTCCGCGTCGACGCGCCAGTGCTCGAAGTCACGCTTGCGCGCCTCGTTCTCGGCCTCGAAACCCATGCTCGTCCAGACGTCGGTGGTGACGAGATCGGCGCCCCGGCAGGCATCCATCGGATCGGGGAACGACTCGTAGTTGTTGTCGTCGTAGATGCCCGCACGTTCCGGCTCGACCTCATAGCCCGGCGGCGTGGACACATGGAGATTGAAGCCGAAGACCGTGGCTGCCTGCAGCCAGGTGTTGCAGACATTGTTGGAATCGCCGATCCATGCGACGGTGCGCCCGCGAATCGAGCCGCGGTGCTCGATGTAGGTGTAGATGTCGGCCAGGATCTGGCAAGGATGGTATTCGTTGGTGAGGCCGTTGATCACCGGCACGCGCGAATGCGTCGCGAAGCGCTCGATGATCGACTGCTCGAACGTGCGGATCATGATCACGTCCACCATCCGCGAGACGACGCGGGCGACGTCCTCGATGGGCTCGCCGCGCGACAGCTGCGTATCGTGGCGATTGAGATTGATCGCTATGCCGCCGAGCTGGTTCATGCCGGCCTCGAACGACACGCGCGTGCGCGTCGACGCCTTCTCGAACACCATCGCGAGCGTGCGGTCGCGCAGTGGCTGGTAGATCTCGTAGCGCTTGAAGCGGTCCTTGATCCAGCGGGTCCGCGCGACCAGGTGCTCGAATTCCTCGAGCGAGAAATCCCTGAACTGCAGGAAGTGTCTGGGCGGTACGGAGGTCATGGCGGAGCTGGGCGTGCCGGGCCAAGGCGTAAGGCCGCTTGCCAACTCGCATCGAATCAACATATTAGCATGCGTTCGGCGAGCCCATTGACCCTCATCAAGGCTGCCCGGCACGGGGCGCGTAGGCTGTCGCACCATTCGCGCCATGACTTCCCTTCCCCCTGCGCAGCCGCCTTCTGCGTGTGCCACGTGTTTCCGGCTGTCGCGGTCGCACGGCGATTGCCGCCACTGCGTCTGCGCGGCCGCGCACTGCTGCCCATCGTCCAGGGCGGCATGGGCGTGGGCATCTCCGCGCACCGGCTCGCGGGCACGGTGGCCGCGAACAATGGCGTGGGAACGATCGCGAGCATCGATCTCCGCCGTCACCATCCCGACCTCCTCACGCCGGAATGGCGGCGTGATCGCGCGACGATCGAGCGCGCCAACCTGATCGCGCTCGACCGCGAGATCCGCGGCGCGAAGGCCCTGGCGCGCGGACGCGGTCTCGTTGCGGTCAATGTGATGCGTGCGGTGTCGCAGTACGCGGACCTCGTGCGCCAGGCGTGCGCGAGCGGTGCCGACGCCATCGTGATGGGTGCCGGCCTGCCGCTCGACCTGCCCGAGCTCACGGCCTCATGGCCGGAGGTCGCGCTGATTCCGATCCTTTCCGACGCGCGCGGCGTCGCGCTGCTGATCCGCAAGTGGCGGCGCAAGGGCCGCCTGCCCGACGCCATCGTCATCGAGCATCCGCGCCATGCCGGCGGGCACCTCGGCGCTGCCAAGGTCGAGGATCTCGACGATCCCCGCTTCGATTTCGAGCGCGTGCTTCCCGAGGTGCATGCGTTCTTCGCGGCCGAAGGCATTGCGTCCGATGCCATCCCGCTCATTCCCGCCGGCGGCATCAACAGCCACGAGCGTGTCGTCGAGCTGATCGGGCTCGGCGCTGCGGCCGTGCAGGTGGGCACGGCGTTCGCCGTGACGCACGAAGGCGACGCCGACATCCGCTTCAAGGAGGTGCTCGCCGGAGCGCGTCCGGAGGACATCGTCGAGTTCATGAGCGTCGCCGGCCTGCCGGCGCGCGCCGTGCGCACGCCCTGGCTGGAGACGTACCTGCGCCATCTGCCGCGCATGCAGGCCGTCGCGCATGTCAAGCCGCGCTGCACGCTCAAGTTCGATTGCCTGCTGTCGTGCGGACTGCGCGATGGCATCGCCCGCATCGGCCAGTTCTGCATCGACATGCAGCTCGCGGCCGCGATGCGCGGCGACGTGGCCAAGGGACTGTTCTTCCGCGGCGCCGCTGCGCTGCCTTTCGGCCGCGACATACGGCCCGTGCGCGACCTTCTCGCGCTGCTGCTCACCGGCAGTTCGGCGAGCGCGCTGCCCGCAGCGGCCTGATGGCCGTCGTCGTACCGGTCGCCGCTACGCCGAGAGCCGCTCGGCCGTGGCAGCGATGAAGATGCGGTTGCGTCCGCTGTTCTTGGCGGCGTAGAGCGCGCGGTCCGCAGCGCTCACGAGGTCGCGGAACGTCCGCCCGTCGCGCGGGAACACGGCGATTCCGGCCGAGAACGTGAAGCCATCGAGGCGCGCCTCGCCGCAGTCGATGGCGAGCTCGCGCAGCTTCGCCGCCAGAGTGTCGAGCGCGCGCTTCGCACCGGCCGGATCGGTGTCGGGAAGCACGATGCAGAATTCCTCGCCGCCGTAGCGGCAGCTGAGGTCGCTCGGCCGCAACGAATCGCCGAGCATGCGGCCGATCGCGGCGAGCACGAGGTCGCCGACGGGATGGCCATGCTGGTCGTTGATGCGCTTGAAGTGGTCGAGGTCGACCAGCGCAACGGCCATCGGGGCTTCGCGGCGCGTGGCTGCCGCGAGCAGGCCGGGAAGCATCATGTCGAGGTAGCGACGGTTGTAGAGATCGGTCAGCGGGTCGCGCACGGCCTCCGAAGCGAGTCGCGACTGGAGCTCCTGCACCTCGCGCATGCGCTCGTTGAGCTGGTCGTTGAGGTGCTCGAGCTGCCGATTGATGGCCTCGCTCTCCTGCCGCTGGCGCTCGGCGCGATCGCGCGCCGCCCGGGCGTGCTGCAGGTCGTGCTGCACCTTGAGCATGTAGTACTTCACGCTGGCGCGACTCGTGAGCCGGGTGGCCTGCGCGTCCGTGGCGAGCAGCTGGAAGCGGTAGGCGTCCGCGAAGCGCTGCAGGCGCGCCGCCCGCGCGGCCGCACGCTCCGACGCCTTGCACAGCGTCGGCAGATGCTTCAGGCGCCGCGCGACTTCCAGCGCGCGCTCGAACGCCTCGAGCGCGGCATCGTCGTCATCGTCGCCGTTCGCGACTGCAGCCTCGGCCCAGCGCGCGTGCACTTCGTTGTAGCCGCCGGGATGCAATCGATGGATCTCGACCGCCCGCGCCACGGCCCGTCGGGCGTGCTCCATCTCGCCCTGTTCGGCGTACACCTCCGCGGCGATGGCGCAGAAATGATTCTGCGTCGCCACGAGCTCCGGAGCCTCGATGGCTGGCAGGAGCTCGTCGACTACCGCGCGCGCGGCGGCGGGGTCGCCGCTGCCGAGCAGCGCTTCGGCGAGATTCGATCGGACGAAGAGCAGCAGCTGCGGGTTGTGATAGTGGGGCAGGAGGCCGAGCGCATCCTGCGCGAGCTCGCGCGCCGGTGAATAGTCGGCGACGGTGACGAGCGCGGCCGCGAGGTTGGACATGACGATCGGCAGTTGCGGCGAATGCTCGATCGAGCGCAGGGTCTCGAGCGCCTCGTGCAGGTAACGGATCGCTTCGTCGATGCGGTCGCTGAAGAAATACGCGGCGCCGAGGGCGTTGATCACCCAGAAGCGGTCCCGCGGCGGCAGGTGCTCCGCCGCGTCGGCATAGAGCGCGAGCAGCTGGTCGCGCGCGGCGAGCGGCTGCTGCTGGATGATGAGGAGGCGCGCGAACCCCGCCAGCGCCAGTATCTCGCCGCGGCGGTCGCCGGCGGTGCGCAATGCCTCGAGCGCCGGCGAGAGATGCGTGCGCGCGTCGGCAGGGCGTCCTGTGCTGAACAGCTGGTGGTACGCGAGCGTGAGCTGCACCCAGGCGCGATCGCGCGGCGCGAGATCGGCGCGCGCGAGCAGCGCCGTGGCTTCCTCGAGTGCCGCCCCCGGATTGCGCAGATGACCGGTCCAGAGGCGCTCGATCGTATCGTTGTCGTTTTCGAGCATTGGGCGAGCCGCAGTCGAATGCGGCGCGTGAATTCCAGCAAGGGATGTGCCGGATGCCGACGACGACCCGTGCTGTCCAGGCGTTCCCCCGCGGCCCGCGCAAGTCCTTGTGCTGTCGGGCATCTCGACCCGCGCGCCACCCCCGGACGGGGTTGACGGCTACAATCGCCCGCCCGGCACCTTCCCTTTTCTGGTGCTTTGCGCCGAAATCCGCACTCCACCATGCCGTGCACCGCCGACACCGTCCTGTGGGGCATCACCAGATCGGGGCGCACGTTTCGTCCGAGCGACTGGGCGGAGCGCCTGGCGGGACTCACGGCGGCATTCAAGCTCAACGAGCGCCTCACGTATTCGCGGCTCGTGCTGCCGGTGATCATTCGCGGCGTACGCGCTCTCATCGTGCGCGGGGAGTTGCACGACAAGGAGCCGCGCCTGCACCAGTTCCTGCTCAACTTCGCGCGCGACAACGAGCTCCTGATCACGGAGACAACCACTGCGATCGTCGATCCGCAGTCTCTCGTGCCGCCTGGGGTGACGTCGGGCCGCGAGCCGCGCGAGCCCGTGTGACGGGCGGCTGCCCCGGCGCGGCAGCCGCGGGCACAAAAAAGGCGCCCGGAGGCGCCTTTCCTGAAGCAATGAAGCTGGCGTTACGGCAGCGCGCGAATGGCCTGCGAGAGGCGCGACTTCGTGCGCGACGCGAGGTTCTTGTGCACGATCTTCTTGTCCGCGATGCGATCGATCACCGCCTGCGATTCGCGCAGCTGGGCCGTCGCGGCGGTCTTGTCGCCTGTGGCGATCGCCTTGCGCACCTTCTTGATCGCGGTGCGCAGCGACGACTTGAGGCTCGCATTGCGCTCGCGCGTGACGACTGCCTGGCGGGCGCGCTTGCGGGCTTGGGCTGAGTTGGCCATGAAAAGGAGTCCCTGCTCTGGAGGTGCCGAAAAAGACCAAGCATAATAGCAGCTTAAGAACCCTCGCGCAAGGCGCGGCGCAAGCGCGCCGGAGCCCTCGCGCCAGCACTCCGCCCCCCATGCCCAACCTGCCCAGCGGCGCGCCAGCGTGCGCGCCCTTCGGTCCCACGCTTGCGCCGGATCGCGCGCATCCCGATCGCATTGCCCGCCGGCGGCCCGAGCCGATGATCGCGGCATGAACCTGCTGCGTGCGGTCACGACCGTCAGCGGCATGACGCTGCTGTCGCGGATCACCGGACTTGCGCGGGAGAGTCTCAAGGCGGTCGTATTCGGCGCCGGCGCGCAGATGGATGCCTTCGAGGCGGCATTCCGCCTGCCCAACATCCTTCGTCGCATGTTCGCCGAAGGCGCGTTCGCGCAGGCCTTCGTGCCGATCTTCGCCGAATACCGCCGCCAGCGTGGCGAGGAGGAGACGCGCGATCTCGTGAGCCGCGTCGGCACGCTCCTCGCGCTCGTGCTGCTGGTCGTCACCGCGCTGGGGGTGCTCGCGGCTCCATGGCTCGTCTATGCACTGGCGTCCGGATTCGCGCGCACGCCCGGCAAGGTTGAGCTCACGGCGACGCTCATCCGCATCGTGTTCCCGTACATCTTCTTCGTGTCGCTGGTCTCGCTGGCCGGAGGCGTGCTCAACGTCTACCGGCGCTTCGCCATCCCGGCGCTCACGCCCGTGCTCCTCAACCTCGCGATCATCGGCGCGGCCGTGTTCCTCGCGCCGTATTTCGATCCCCCGGTGAAGGCGCTCGCATGGGGCGTGGTCATCGGCGGCGTGGCGCAGCTCGCGGTGCAGATCCGGCCGCTCATGCGGCTGCACATGCTGCCGCGGCCGCGGTTCGACTGGCGCGATCCCGGCGTGCGGCGCGTGCTGCGCGCGATGGCGCCGGCGGTCGTCGGCGTCTCGGCCGGCCAGATCACGATCCTCGTCAACACGCAGCTGGCAGCCTCGCTGGGCGACGGTCGCATCTCGTGGATCACGTATGCGGACCGGCTGATGGAGTTTCCGAGCGCGATGCTGGGTGTCGCGCTCGGCACGGTGCTGCTGCCGTCGCTGTCGCGGCACCACGCCGATGCCGACGCGACGCAGTATTCGAGCCTGCTCGACTGGGGCTTGCGGCTTGCCTTCCTGCTTGCGCTGCCGGCCGCGGTCGCGCTGTGGCTCCTCGCGATACCGATCATCACGACGCTGTACCAGTACGGCCGGTTCGGCATCGAGGACGTGCTGCAGACGCGCGCGGCACTCCTCGGCTACAGCGTGGGGCTCCTCGGCCTCATCCTGGTCAAGATCCTCGCTCCCGGCTTCTATGCGCGCCAGAACATCAGGACGCCGGTGAAGATCGCCTTCGTGACGGTGCTCGTGGGACTCGGCTTCGGGCTGCTGCTCATGGTGCCGCTGGGCCACGCGGGCCTGACGCTCGCCACGTCGATCGGCGCGTGCCTCAACGCGCTGCTGCTGTTCGTATTCCTGCGCCGCACCGGTGCGTACCGGCCACAGGCGGGATGGCTCGGCTTCATGGCGCGCCTCGTCGTTGCGCTCGGCGTGCTCGCGCTGCTGCTGCTGTGGACTGCGGGACCGGCGACGTGGTGGCTGCACGCGTCGCTCTGGGCGCGCGTGACGCGGCTGGGTCTCGTTTGCGTCGGTGCAGGAGTGATCTACTTCGCGGCGCTGTGGCTCCTCGGCTTCCGGCTGCGCGATTTCAACCGGGCCGAGGCCGGGACGGGGGAGCCTGCGGTCCCGCCGTCCAGCGACGGCGCCTAGACGCGCCAGCCGCGCATCAGTTGCTGCCGCCGTTGCGGCGGTGCGGACAACGCGGCTTGACGCACTCCGCGTAGAGATAGAGCGCGTGCTCCTTGATCTCGAAGCCGCGATCGTGCGCGATCCGGATCTGCCGCTTCTCGATCTCCGGGTCGTAGAACTCCTCCACGCGGCCGCAGTGCATGCAGACGAGATGGTCGTGGTGATGGCCTTCGTTCAGCTCGAACACGGCCTTGCCCGACTCGAAGTGATGCCGCGCGAGAAGCCCCGCCTGCTCGAACTGCGTCAGCACGCGGTACACGGTGGCGAGCCCGATATCGAGCCCCTCGGAGAGCAGCTGCTTGTACACGTCCTCGGCGGAAAGGTGGCGCACCCGCGACGTCTCGAAGAGATTGATGATCTTCAGCCGTGGCGCGGTCGCCTTGAGGCCGGCTTCCTTGAGGTCTTTGGGGGAGGTCATGGAGCCTCGCGTCGATGATGAGTGCGCGCACGAGGCGCGCCCGGCAGGGGAGCGCAGGTCGGGAATGAGCGCCCGGCTATAATAGTCGTTTGCCCCGCGGATTCACAGGCACGTGCGCTTCCCCATTCCTCGCTTCAGATCGTTCGCAGGGCCACTGGTCCTCTCACTCGCGATGCTCACGGGCCGGCTGCTCTTCGACGAGCAGTTACGTGCCGAGTTTCCGCTCGCTCGGCGTCTACAAGCTCGACGTGAACCAGGGCAACTACATCACCCAGGACCAGGTCGACAAGCTCAAGCAGGGACAGACCAAGCCGCAGGTGCGCGCCATCCTCGGTACGCCGCTGGTGACGAGCGTGTTCCGCGACAACCGCTGGGACTACGTGTACGAGTTCAAGCGGCAGGGCGTCATACGCGAGCACCGCAACTTCGCGGTCTTCTTCGACGAGGACAAGCTCGCGCGCTGGGAGGGCGACGAGCTGCCGACCTCGGCCGCCGAGCTCAATCGCACCGCTGCCGAAAAATCGCTGAAGCCGGAGCCTGACGGGGAGTCCGGATTCACGCGCTGGCTGCGCGGCATCTTCAACCACTGATGCCACTCGCCCTCGCCATCGCCGGCGCGTCGGGCCGCATGGGCCAGGCGCTCGTCGCGGCAACGCTTGCGGCGGACGATCTCACGCTTGCCGCCGCGCTGGATGTGGCGGGCGCGCCCGCCCTCGGTCGCGACGCCGGCGAGCGCATCGGGCAGGACAGCGGTGTGCTCGTCACCGATGACGTCGACGCGGCGCTGCGCAACGCGGACGTGCTGATCGACTTCACTCGACCCGACGGCACGCTGCGCCATCTCGATGCCTGCGTGCGTCATCGCGTGGGCGCTGTCATCGGCACGACCGGATTCGACGCGGGCCAGCGCGAGCGCATCGCCGCGGCGGCAGCCACGATTCCCGTGGTCTTCGCCCCCAACATGAGCGTCGGCGTGAACGTGCTGCAGAAGCTCGTGACCGATGCGGCGCGCGCGCTCGGCGCCGAGTACGACATCGAGATCGTCGAGATGCACCATCGCCACAAGGTCGATGCGCCATCGGGCACCGCGTTGCAGCTCGGCGAGGCTGCGGCGCGCGGGCTCGCGCGTCCGCTCGAGGACTGTGCGGTCTACGCGCGCCACGGCCACACGGGAGAGCGGGCGCACGGGAGCATCGGCTTTGCCGTCCTGCGCGGCGGCGACGTGGTGGGGGAGCACACGGTCGTGTTCGCCGGAACCGGCGAGCGCGTCGAGCTCTCGCATCGGGCGACGTCGCGCCAGAACTTTGCCGCGGGCGCCCTGCGCGCCGCGCGATTCGTGGGTGCGCGTCGCGCATCCGGCCAGGCGGGACTCGCCGACATGCAGGACGTGCTGGGCTTGCGCTGAGCATGGGCAAGCGGGCCGTTCGACCTCGGCGGACGCCTCGCCCTCGTCACCGGTTCCACGGCCGGGCTCGGCTGGGCGATCGCGGAAGGCCTCGCGGGCGCCGGTGCCCGCGTCGTCGTCAACGGACGCGATGCGGCGCGCGCCGACGGCGCCGCGGCGCGATTGCGCGCCTCGGGTGTCGAGGCCCATGCAGCGGCCTTCGACGTGGCCGATGGCGATGCGGTGCGCGCTGCCGTGGCCCGAATCGAGCGCGATCTCGGCCCCCTCGACATCCTGGTCAACAATGCCGGCATCAACCGGCGGCAGCCGTTCGATGCCGTGTCGGAGGCCGACTGGCGCACGCTGCTGTCGACGAACCTCGACGGCCCGTTCCTGCTCTGCCGCGCCGCGCTGCCCGGCATGCAGCAGCGCGGCCGCGGCGTCATCATCAACATCTGCTCGCTCGCGAGCGATCTCGGACGCCCGGGCATCGTCCCGTATGCGACGAGCAAGGGAGCGTTGCGGATGCTGACGCGCGCGCTTGCCGTGGAGCTCGCTCCGCGCGGGATCCGCGTCAACGGCATCGCACCCGGATTCTTCGCGACGGCCATGAATGCGGGCCTGAGCGGACGATCCTGCGTTCGATGCGTGGGTGCGGCAGCGCACGCCGGCCGGACGATGGGGCAAGGTGTCCGAGATCGCCGGCGCGGCGGTGTTCCTCGCATCCGACGCAGCGAGCTATGTGACCGGCCACGTCCTCTACGTCGACGGGGGCTTTTCCGCGGCGTACTGACCGGCAGGGCCTCGCCGCCCGGGCCGGTTTCCGGTACAATTGGTGACCTCGAAGCGGGAACGGTCCTCCACCGGGGGCGTTCCCGCTTCGCACGTCCGGGCTCCCCGCCCAGCCCCGCACGGCAACCCGCAGGTCCGACCATGTCCGAAACCATCGCCCCCGACTCGCGTACCGCGCCGGGCGTGCTTTTTCCGCCAGTCACGCCGGCGGTGCTGGCTCTGGCCGATGGGACGGTGTTCCACGGCCGGTCGATCGGCGCGCTCGGATCGACCGTCGGCGAAGTGGTGTTCAACACCGCGATGACCGGCTACCAGGAGATCCTCACCGATCCGTCGTACGCCGGCCAGATCGTCACGCTCACGTATCCGCACATCGGCAACGTGGGCGTGAATCCCGAGGATGCGGAAGCGAACCTTGCCGTACGTCGCCGGACTCGTCATCCGCGACCTGCCGCGGTTGTGCTCGAACTGGCGCGCGGCGGGCACGCTCGGTGCGTACCTCGAGAGCAATCGGGTCGTGGGCATCGCCGACATCGACACGCGACGGCTGACCCGCATCCTCCGCGAGGGCGGTGCGCAGAACGGCTGCATCCTTGCGGCGGCCGAGCTCGGCGCGGACGACGTGACGGCCGCGGTGGCCCGCGCACAGGCCACGCCGTCGATGGCGGGGCTCGATCTCGCCAAGACCGTGTCCTGCACGAGCCCGTACGGCTGGAACGAGAGCACGTGGGCGCTCGGCATCGGGCACCAGCACCGCGACAACACACGCTTCCATGTCGTCGCGTACGACTACGGCATCAAGCACAACATCCTGCGCCACCTCGCCGACCGCGGCTGCCGCATCACGGTGGTGCCGGCGCGCACGACCGCTGCAACCGTCGCTGGCGCTCGCGCCCGACGGCGTCTTCTTCTCGAACGGCCCCGGCGATCCGGAGCCGTGCGAGTACGCGATCGACGCGATCCGCGAATTCATCGACCGTGGCGTGCCGACCTTCGGCATCTGCCTCGGGCACCAGCTGCTCGGCCTTGCCGCGGGCGCGCGCACGGTGAAGATGAAGTTCGGGCATCACGGCGCCAATCATCCCGTGCTCGACCGCGACACGGGGCACGTGCTGATCACGAGCCAGAACCACGGCTTCGCGGTCGATCCGGCGACGCTCCCGGCGAACGTTCGCGTCACCCACGTCTCGCTGTTCGACGGCACGCTGCAGGGCCTCGCGCACACCGAGAAGCCGGCGTTCTGCTTCCAGGGCCACCCCGAGGCGAGCCCCGGACCGCACGACGTGTGCCATCTCTTCGACCGCTTCGTGCGCATGCTCGAGCGGCCGGGCACGCTCTACGGCGCGAGCGGATCGTGATCGATCTCTACGGATGCAAGGGCTGCGGCTCTGCCGTGGTCGAGGCGCTGCTCGAATGGGCCGGCGTGCCGTACACGTTCCACGAGGTCGAGCCGTGGCAGCCCGGACCGGCCGTCGACGCGCTCGCCGCGATCAATCCGCTCGTGCAGGTGCCGACGCTGCGCCTGCCCGACGGCACCGTGATGTCGGAGAGTGCGGCGATCATCCTCGCCCTCGCGGAAGCCCATCCGGCGGCGCGCATGCTCCCGCACGCGGGCGACCCCGCGCGGATGAAGGCGCTGCGCTGGATCGCGTTCATCGCGGGCAATCTCTATCCGGCGATCAGCGTCGGCGACTTTCCGGAGCGCTGGGTCACGGACGACGCGGCGCAGGAAATGCTGAAGCAGGGCGCACGCGAGCGGCTGCAGCACTACTGGAGCGTCATGGAGCGCTCGCTCGCGCCGGCGCCTTACCTCGTCGGTCACGAGATGTCGGCGCCTCGACGTGTACGCGGCGATGCTGTCCCGGTGGCGGCCCGGCCGCGCGTGGATCGACGAGCACTGTCCGCGTGTCGCGGGCGCGCTCGCCCTCGCCGAGCGCCAGCCGTTCGTGGCGCGGGTCTGGGAACGCAATTTCAAGTAGCGCGAAACGAGATGCCCAGCGCGGCGAACACCCACCCCCACTCTCGCGAGATGCTGCACGACCGTGCCCATTGCGCATGCCGATCGACGACCGCTGACTCCTGATGCCCAAACGCACCGACATCCAATCGATCCTCATCATCGGCGCCGGGCCGATCATCATCGGCCAGGCGTGCGAGTTCGACTATTCCGGGGTGCAGGCCTGCAAGGCGCTGCGCGAGGAGGGCTATCGCGTCATCCTGGTCAACTCGAATCCGGCGACGATCATGACGGATCCGGAGATGGCTGACGTCACCTACATCGAGCCGATCACGTGGCCGATGGTGGCGCGGATCATCGAGCGCGAGCGCCCCGACGCGCTGCTGCCGACCATGGGCGGGCAGACCGCGCTCAACTGCGCGCTCGACCTCGCGCGGGAAGGGGTGCTGACGAAGTTCGACGTCGAGCTCATCGGGGCATCGAAGAAGGCGATCGACAAGGCCGAGGACCGCGAGAAGTTCAAGGCCGCGATGACGCGCATCGGCCTGGGCTCCGCACGCTCGGGCATCGCCCACAACCTCGAGCAGGCGCTGGAGGTGCAGGCGACGATCGGCTTCCCGGCGGTGCATCCGGCCGTCGTTCACGCTGGGCGGCACCGGGCGGCGGCATCGCGTACAACAAGGACGAGTTCGTCGAGATGTGCAAGCGCGGCCTCGACCTCTCGCCCGACGCGCGAGCTCCTGATCGAGGAGTCGCTCCTCGGCTGGAAGGAGTTCGAGATGGAGGTGGTGCGCGACCGCAAGGACAACTGCATCATCGTGTGCTCGATCGAGAACCTCGATCCGATGGGCGTGCACACGGGCGACAGCATCACCGTCGCGCCCGCGCAGACGCTCACCGACAAGGAGTACCAGATCATGCGCGACGCATCGATCGCGGTGCTGCGCGAGATCGGCGTCGATACCGGCGGCTCGAACGTGCAGTTCGCGATCGATCCGAAGGACGGGCGCATGATCGTGATCGAGATGAATCCGCGGGTGTCGCGCTCGTCGGCGCTCGCGTCCAAGGCGACGGGCTTCCCGATCGCCAAGGTCGCCGCCAAGCTCGCGGTGGGCTACACCCTCGACGAGCTCCGCAACGACATCACCGGCGGCGCCACGCCGGCGTCGTTCGAGCCCACGATCGACTACGTCGTCACCAAGGTTCCGCGCTTCGCGTTCGAGAAATTCAAGCAGGCCGACGATCGCCTGACGACGCAGATGAAGTCCGTGGGCGAGGTCATGGCCATCGGGCGCACGTTCCAGGAGTCGCTGCAGAAGGCGCTGCGCGGCCTCGAGGTCGGCGTCGACGGCTTCAACCTGAAGACTGCCGAGTACGACAAGGTCGCCGACGAGCTCGCCTATCCGCGCGCCGAGCGCCTGTGGTACGTCGCCGACGCGTTCGGCATCGGCATGACGCTCGAGGAGGTGCACCAGTACACCAAGATCGATCCGTGGTTTCTCGCGCAGATCAAGGAGATCGTCGACGTCGAGCTCGTGCTCGAGACGCGCACGCTGGACAGCGTCACGGTGGACGAGCTGCGCCGGCTGAAGCGCATGGGCTTCTCCGACCGCCGCCTCGCCACGCTCCTCAAGGTCACCGAGAGCGAGCTGCGCGGGCGCCGCCACGCGCTCGGGATCCGTCCCGTGTACAAGCGCGTGGACACGTGCGCGGCGGAGTTCGCGACGCATACGGCGTACATGTACTCCACCTACGAGGAGGAGTGCGAAGCCGCGCCGACGGACCGGCGCAAGGTCATCGTGCTGGGCGGCGGACCGAACCGCATCGGCCAGGGCATCGAATTCGACTACTGCTGCGTGCACGCCGCGATGGCGCTGCGCGAGGACGGGTTCGAGACCATCATGGTCAACTGCAATCCGGAGACGGTCTCGACCGACTACGACACGTCGGATCGCCTGTATTTCGAGCCGCTCACGCTCGAGGACGTGCTGGAGATCGTGCATCTCGAGAAGCCGTACGGCGTGATCGTGCAGTACGGCGGCCAGACGCCGCTCAAGCTCGCGCGCGATCTCGAGAAGAACGGCGTGCCGATCATCGGCACGTCGCCGGACATGATCGACATGGCGGAGGACCGCGAGCGCTTCCAGCAGATGCTGCACCGGCTGAACCTCAAGCAGCCGCCGAACCGCACCGCGCGCACCGATGCCGAGGCGATGACCGCAGCGGACGAGATCGGCTATCCGCTGGTGGTGCGGCCGTCGTACGTGCTCGGCGGGCGCGCGATGGAGATCGTGCACGAGCCGCGCGACCTCGAGCGCTACATGCGCGAGGCGGTCAAGGTGTCGAACGATTCGCCGGTGCTCCTCGATCGCTTCCTCAACGACGCCATCGAGGTCGACGTCGACGCGCTATCGCGACGGCACCGAGGTCGTGATCGGCGGCATCATGGAGCACATCGAGCAGGCGGGCGTGCATTCCGGCGATTCCGCGTGCTCGCTTCCGCCGTACTCGCTGTCGGCCGAGGTGCAGGACGAGCTGCGTCGCCAGACCGTGGCGATGGCGCGCGCGCTCGAGGTCTGCGGCCTCATGAACGTGCAGTTCGCGATCCAGGACGGCACGGTCTACGTGCTCGAGGTGAACCCGCGCGCCTCGCGCACGGTCCCTTACGTGTCGAAGGCGACCGGACGGCCGCTCGCGAAGATCGCGGCGCGCTGCATGGTCGGCCGGTCGCTCGCGGAGCAGGGCGTCCAGGGGGAGATCGTGCCGCCGTACTTCTCCGTCAAGGAGGCGGTCTTCCCGTTCATCAAGTTCCCCGGCGTCGACACGATCCTCGGGCCGGAGATGAAGTCGACCGGCGAGGTGATGGGGGTCGGCGAGTCCTTCGCGGAGGCGTTTTTCAAGTCGCAGCTCGCGGCCGGCGTGCAGTTGCCGGAGAAGGGGAAGGTGTTCATCAGTCTCAAGAACTGCGGACAAGCCGCGCGTGATCGAGCTCGCGCGGATCCTCGTCGACCTCGGTTTCACGATCGTCGCGACGCGCGGGACGGCGGCGGCGCTGCACGAGGCGGGCGTGCCGGTCACGCCGGTGAACAAGGTGGACGAAGGGCGGCCGCATATCGTGGACATGATGAAGAACGACGAGATCGCGCTCGTCATCAACACCGTCGAGGAGAAGCGCTCGGCGATCCGGGACAGCTACGTGATCCGCCGCGAGGCCCTCACCGACCAGATCCCGACGTACACGACCCTGGCCGGTGCGCGCGCGGCGGCGCTCGGCTTGTCCGGCATGCGCGAGCTCGTGCCGTACTCGATGCAGGCGCTGCACCGCCGGCTTCACTGAGATTGACGCAGGACTGACGTTTTCAACGATCAGGCCGGGCCGGCACCCGCCGCCCCGGTCATTTCATTTGCGAAGAGCCACCATGAAGATTCCGATGACCGTGACCGGCGCCGAGCGCCTCAAGCAGGAGTTGCATCGACTGAAGACCGTCGATCGCCCGGCGGTGATTCAGGCGCTCGCCGAGGCGCGCTCCCACGGCGACCTGTCCGAGAACGCGGACTACGATGCCGCCAAGGAGCGCCAGGGCTTCATCGAGGGCCGCATCTCGGAGGTGGAGGCGAAGCTCGCGAACGCGCAGGTGATCAACCCCGCGGAAATCGATCCGGACGGCCGCGTCGTGTTCGGCGCGACCGTGGAGCTCGAGGACAGCGATACCGGCGATCACGTGACGTACCAGATCGTCGGCGACGACGAGGCCGAGATCAAGGACGGCAAGATCTCGGTGAGCTCCCCGATTGCTCGCGCGCTCATCGGCCGCACGGAAGGGGACACCGCCGAGGTGCAGGCACCAGGCGGAGTGCGCGAGTACGAGATCCTGAGCGTGCGCTACGTCTAGCCCCGCACCACGCTGCGTTGCACGTTCACCAGCGCGATGCCGCTCGCAACGAGCGCCACCGCGAGGCCGAATCCGGGGGACAGCGGCTCTCCCAGCAATCCCACGCCGAACAGCACGCCGAAGAGCGGCGTCATGAACGAGAACACCGCGAGGCGGCTCGCGAGGTAGCGCGTGAGCAGCCAGAACCATGCGAGGTAGCTCGCGAACGCGACCACGACGGCCTGGAACGCGATGCTCGCGATGGCGATCGGCGGCCACGCCCGCACCGGTCCCTCGTGCAGCAACGCCGAAGCCGCCCAGAGCAGCGGCGCAGACACGAGGAGCTGGTAGAGCAGCACCTTCGTCGCGCTGGTGCGCGCGAGGGCGGTGCCGCGGATGAGCACGGTGGTGGCAGCCCACAGCATCGCCGCGCCGAAGCCCATGGCGTCACCGAGCAGCGTTCCCGAGGCGCTCGCCGCGCCTTCGCCGAACGCGGCGGCGATGCCGGCAAACGCCAGCGCAACGCCGGCCCATTGCATCGCGCGGAGCCCTTCGCCGCCGACGAACCATGCGAGACCGAGCGCAGTCAGGCAGGGCGCGGTGTAGAGGAACACGATCATGCGGGCCGCGGTGGTGTGCGCGAGCCCCGCATAGATCAGCGCGAACTCGCCCGCGAAGGCGGCACCGGCGAGAATGCCCGGCAGCAGCGTGCCGTCGCGCACGCGCAATGGCAGGCGGCGCGATGCGGCCCACGCGAGCACCAGGAGGGCCGCGATCAGCGAGCGCAGCGTGGCCTGCAGCAACAGCGGAATGGATGGGGCGGCGACCTTGATCGCCACCTGCTGCAGACCCCAGCAGAGGCAAAGCGCGAGCATCGTGAACGCCGCCGTGCGGTCGATCGGCAGTCGCGCGTCGGGCGGGGGTGAACCGCTCGACGGGGGCTGCGCGGGCATCGCCGCCGCGCTGGAATCCTGCACGTTCGCGGCGTCAGCCGCGCCGGCGGCGAGCGCGGCCGGCGGCGGGCGGCCGCACGGCACTGGTCCCCTTGGCTGCGGAAGCGGGCTTGAACGTGCCCTTGCGCGCCACAGCCGCCGGACGCTTCGCTGCAGCCGCCGGCTTGGGCGCGCCCTTGCTCGCCACGCCTGCAGGGCGCTTCCCGACGGCCGTGCCCTTGCGCGCGCGGTCGTGGCGGCGGGAACGTTGCGTGCCGCGCCGCGCCGGCGCAGGTCGCCTTCGAGGCCGCGCCGTGCTTCGCCCGACCCGCGCGGTGCGCGGCGGGACGCGGCCGGAGCGCTGGCACCGCGGTCGGGCGGCGAAGCTCCCGGAGCGCGGCGTCGCGCCGCCTTCGTTCCCGCCGGACTCCGCGGTGCACGAGGCCGTGGGGCCGGACGCTCCTCGGCCTCCTCTTCCGGGACCGGCCGGTAGATCACGAGCACCTTGCCGACGTGCTGCACCGGCGCGGCGTCGAGCTCGTTGCAGATCCGCTCGAGCAGCGTCTCGCGCTCGGCGCGTTCGTCGCTGAACACACGCAGCTTGATGAGCTCGTGGGCGAGGAGGTTCACGTCGATCTCGTGCAGTACGGCGGGCGTGAGGCCGTGCGTCCCGATCGCGACGACGGGATGAAGGTGATGCGCCTTGGCGCGCAGCGCGCGACGTTGCGCGGGGTCGAGGGTCAGCATCCGTGCAGTCTAACCGCTGCCGTGGCCGAGCACGCCGCGGGAGCCTTGCGCGAGCCGTGTACGATGATCCCGACACGTGCGACGGCGCTTCGAGTGCAGACATGACCCTGAAGGCAACCCGCAAGCATCGCTTCAACAAGGCGTGGATGCAGGAGCACGTCAACGACCACTGGGTGCAGGAGGCGAAGCGCCTCGGCTATCGTTCCCGTGCAGCGTTCAAGCTGCGGGAGCTCGCCGAACGCGACGAATTGCTTCGACCGGGCATGACGGTGGTCGACCTCGGCGCGGCCCCCGGCAGCTGGTCGCAAGTCCTGCGCGAGCGCGTGGGCCCGTCCGGCGTGATCGTGGCGCTCGATCTGCTCCCGATGGATCCGGTGCGGGGGGTGACGTTCATCCAGGGCGACTTTCGCGAACCCGAAACGCTCGCTGCGCTGGAGCGTGCGCTCCACGGTCGCAGGGTCGACCTTGTAGTGTCCGACATGGCCCCCAACTTGTCGGGTATCGCGAGCGCCGACCAGGCGCGGTCGGTGCATCTGGGTGAGCTCGCACTGGAATTCGCCGCCAGATGGCTGCAACCCGGAGGCGCTTTGGTCGTCAAAGCATTCCAGGGTGCAGGGTTTACCGAGTTCCAGCGCGCAGATGCAGGAATATTTCGACAAAACGTATGCACGGAAAGCCCAAGTCGTCCCGGGACCGCAGTTCCGAGCTCTACCTCGTGGGGAAGGGCTTCAGCGCCGCATGACATTTTCGCCGCTGTCGTCCACAGGCGACATGCAGGCGACATGTCGTCGAGAATGGCCGTTCAACTGGCCCAAGCCCAGGTGAAGGGCTAGAATTCCCTGTTCGCCCGACTTCCGGGCATGCAATCCGACGGTGCGCGGCAACCGCTGATTTGCCGCAAGGAGCAACGTTTGAACAATCTCCTCAAGAACATCGGCATCTGGCTCGTGATCGGGCTGGTCGTGCTCACGGTCGTCAAGCAGTTCGACTCGCGCCAGGCGACCAAGGACGCCGTGCCGTACTCCGAATTCATGGACAAGGCGAAGGCCGGCACGGTCGAATCCGCGACGGTCGAGGGCCGCTCCATCAAGTGGGTCTCCACCGACAAGAAGCGCTACGTCACCTACACCCCCGGCGACATCTGGATGGTGGGCGATCTCGTGAAGTACGGCGTGCGCGTCGAGGCGAAGCCCGAGGAGGAGCAATCGTTCCTCGCGCAGATCTTCATCTCGTGGTTCCCGATGCTGCTGCTCATCGGCGTGTGGATCTTCTTCATGCGCCAGATGCAGGGCGGCGGACGCGGCGGCGCGTTCAGCTTCGGCAAGAGCAAGGCGCGCATGCTGGACGAGGCCAACAACACGGTCACCTTCGCCGACGTCGCCGGCTGCGATGAAGCGAAGGAGGAAGTCTCGGAGCTGGTCGAGTTCCTGCGCGATCCGTCCAAGTTCCAGAAGCTCGGCGGGCGCATCCCGCGCGGCGTGCTGATGGTGGGCTCGCCGGGCACCGGCAAGACGCTGCTCGCGAAGGCCATCGCGGGCGAGGCCAAGGTCCCGTTCTTCTCGATCTCCGGCTCGGACTTCGTCGAGATGTTCGTCGGCGTCGGCGCGGCGCGCGTGCGCGACATGTTCGAGCAGGCGAAGAAGAATGCCCCGTGCATCGTGTTCATCGACGAAATCGACGCGGTCGGCCGCCAGCGCGGCGCGGGCCTCGGCGGCGGCAACGACGAGCGCGAGCAGACGCTCAACCAGCTGCTCGTCGAGATGGACGGGTTCGAAGGCAATGCCGGCGTGATCGTCATCGCCGCCACCAACCGTCCCGACGTGCTCGATCCCGCGCTGATGCGCCCGGGCCGCTTCGACCGGCAGGTGGTCGTGCCGCTGCCCGACATCCGCGGCCGCGAGCAGATCCTGCTCGTGCACATGCGCAAGGTGCCGATGGCCTCCGACGTGAAGGCCGACATCATCGCGCGCGGCACGCCCGGCTTCTCGGGCGCCGATCTCGCCAACCTCGTGAACGAAGCCGCGCTCTTCGCCGCGCGCCGCAGCAAGCGCCTGGTGGACATGGACGACTTCGAGATGGCGAAGGACAAGATCATCATGGGCGCGGAGCGCCGGTCCATCGTCATGCCCGAGGAGGAGCGCCGCAACACGGCGTACCACGAGTCGGGCCATGCGCTGGTCGCGCGCATGCTGCCCAAGACCGATCCCGTGCACAAGGTCACGATCATTCCGCGGGGCCGCGCGCTCGGCGTCACGATGCAGCTCCCGGAAGCGGATCGCTTCAGCATGGATCGCAACCACATGCTGAACCTGATCGCGGTGCTCTTCGGCGGCCGCATCTCCGAAGAGATCTTCATGAACCAGATGACCACGGGCGCCTCGAACGACTTCGAGCGCGCGACGGAGATCGCCCGCAACATGGTCACGCGCTACGGCATGTCGGACGTGCTCGGCCCGATGGTCTACGGCGAGAACGAGGGCGAGGTGTTCCTCGGCCGCTCGATCACGCGCACCGTGAACATGTCGGAAGAGACGATGCGCAAGGTGGACAGCGAGATCCGCAAGATCATCGACACGCAGTACGCGGTCGCGCGCAAGCTGATCGAGGACAACCGCGACAAGGTCGAGGCGATGGCGAGGGCGCTGCTCGAATACGAGACCATCGACGCCGACCAGATTGCCGACATCATGGCCGGCAAGCCGCCGCGGCCGCCGAAGCCCACCACCTCTCCGGCCGGCCCGAACACGATCGGCCCCGGCGCGGGTCCCGACGCCGCGCCGTCCGCGAACCCCGCCTGACCGGGTTTCCGGAGCAACCATCCGGGGCGTGCGCAAAGCACGCCCCGTTCACTTCAACTTCCGCTCCCGATGCCTGATTCTGCAACACCCGTCGCGCCGCTGCTCCGCTGCGGCCGGTTTTCCTTCGAGCTGTCGCGCCCGCACGTGATGGGCATCATCAACGTCACGCCGAACTCGTTCTCCGACGGCGGTCGCTACTTCAACCTGCCCCGCGCCCTCGCGCATGCGCAGCAGATGCTGCACGACGGCGCCGACATCATCGACATCGGCGGCGAGTCGACCCGGCCCGGCGCGTCGCCGGTCGCCGTGGACGACGAGCTCGCGCGCGTGATCCCGCTCGTGGAGGCGCTCGCGAGCAAGAACGTCGCGGTGTCGGTGGACACCCGCAAGCCGGAGGTCATGCGCGCCGCGATTGCCGCCGGCGCTGCGATGATCAACGACGTCAATGCGCTGGGGACGCCCGGCGCCCTCGACGCCGTCGCGGGGAGCGATGCCGGCATCTGCCTCATGCACATGCAGGGCGAGCCGCAGTCGATGCAGCTTGCGCCGGCATATGGCGACGTCGTCGCGGAGGTGCGCGATTTCCTGGTGGCCCGCGCCGAGGCGTGCGTCGTGGCCGGCATCGCGCGCGAGCGCATCGTGCTCGACCCCGGCTACGGCTTCGGCAAGCGGCTGCAGCACAACCTGTCGCTGCTGCGTGCGCTGCCGGTGCTGGTCGCGACGGGCTACCCCGTCCTCGTCGGCGTGTCGCGCAAGTCTTCCCTCGGCGAGATCACCGGCCGAACCGTGGACCAGCGGCTGGCGGCCAGTCTCGCCGCCGGTCTTGCCGCGGTCGCGCGCGGCGCCCGCTTCCTGCGTGTGCACGACGTGCGCGAGACCGTGGACGCGCTCAAGGTCTGGAGCGCGATCGAGCAGGCGCCCTGAGTCATTCACGGGCGAGCGTCGCTCACGAGAGCGATGTCGTGCCGCGGCGGGCCGCCGATGCACGCCGGCGCGGAAAGCGGGACAATGTGCCGGCCGGCACCGTTGCCACGACACGCGGCATGCCGTCCGCCGCCCGAGCGTGGCATCCTTGCAAACCTTCGCGCTGTGCGCGTTACCGCGATCGATCCTGATGAAACGACAATACTTCGGCACCGATGGCATCCGCGGACGGGTCGGCGAATCGCCGATCACGCCCGAGCTCGTGCTCAAGCTCGGCTGGGCGGCGGGGCGCGTGCTCGCGGCCTCCGACAGCAGCTCGGGTGATCGCCCGGCAGTGCTCATCGGCAAGGACACGCGCATCTCCGGCTACCTGCTCGAAGCCGCGCTCGAGGCCGGACTGTCCGCGGCGGGCGTCGACGTGTATCTCTCCGGGCCGTTGCCCACGCCCGCGGTGGCTTACCTGACGCGTGCGCTGCGCCTCGCCGCCGGCGTCGTGATCAGCGCGTCGCACAATCCGTACGACGACAACGGCATCAAGTTCTTTTCCGGCGCCGGCGCGAAGCTTCCCGACCTGATGGAGCACGCGATCGAGCAGAGCATGAACGAGCCGCTCACGTGCGTGCGGTCCGCCGAGCTCGGCAAGGCGCGTCGTGTCGGCGATGCGCCGGGCCGCTACATCGAGTTCTGCAAGAGCACGTTCCCGAGCGAGCTCGACCTCAAGGGCTGGCGCATCGTCGTCGACTGCGCCCACGGCGCCGCCTACCACGTGGCGCCGCCGGTGTTCCACGAGCTTGGCGCGGACGTCATCGCGGTGGGCGCGGACCCCAACGGCATCAACATCAACGACGGCGTGGGCGCGACGCATCCGGCGCATCTCGTCAAGGCGGTCGCGGAGCACAAGGCGGACCTCGGCATCGCCCTCGATGGCGATGGCGACCGGGTCGTCATGGTCGACGCCGCCGGGCGGGTATACGACGGCGACGAGCTGCTCTACATCGTCGCGATGGACTATCGCCGCCGCGGCGTGTTCCATGGCGGTGTGGTCGGCACGCTCATGACCAACCTCGGTCTCGAGCAGGCCCTCGCGCGCCACGGCATCCCGCTCGAGCGCGCCGCCGTCGGCGACCGCTACGTGCTGGAACGTCTGAAGACACGCCGCTGGCAACTGGGCGGCGAGAATTCGGGCCACCTGCTGTGCCTCGACAAGCACACGACCGGCGACGGCATCATCGCGGCGCTCGCGGTGCTGCGCGCGCTCGTGGAGCAGGATTGCATGCTGGCGGATGCGACCAAGGACGTGCCGCTCTTCCCGCAGCGTCTCATCAACGTGCGCGTGCCCCGCGGCTACGACTGGAACGGCAACGAGGCGATCCGCGCCGCGCAGGCCGACACCGTGGCAGCGCTGGGCGAATCGGGGCGCGTGCTCCTGCGTCCGTCGGGCACCGAGCCGGTGTTGCGCGTCATGGTCGAGGCGCGCGAAGCCGCGCTGGCGGAGCGCCACGCGCGCGCTCTTGCCGACGCCGTGGCGGCCGCTGCGGCCTGACCCGCACCTGCGACCCGCAGCCCGGGTCGTATAATCCGACGCAGGCGCTGCCGGCGTTTGCGCGATGCACGCGCAGGCGCCCGCCTTGCGCAGTCCTCCACGCATGGTTGCCGTCCTTCACGCACGTCCCGAGCACGCCGCGCCGGATGCCATCGCCGCGTGGCTCGACTCGCTGCGCGCCACGTACACGCCCGATGAAGTGCGCTCCATCGACGCGGCGCTGCAGCACGCCACCGCGCAGTGCACGGACCGGGCGACACGCGACGGCGAAGCTCTCATCGACCGGGCGATCGGCGCCGCCACCATCCTCGCGGGGCTGAAGCTCGACAGTGCGAGCGTGTGCGCGGCGCTGCTCGTCGGATTGCCGTACACGCCGGGCTACGACGCGGAAGATCTCGCCACCCGCTTCGGTGCGGAGGTCGCGGCCCTGGTCGGCGGCGTTGCGCGCATGGACGAGATCCGCGCACTGCCCGACGCGCGGCAGCAGCGCCGAGCGCGCGGCGCAGGCGGAACGCTTGCGCAAGATGCTCCTCGCGATGGTCGAGGACATCCGCGTCGTGCTGATCAAGCTCGCCGAGCGCACGCAGGCATTGCGTTTTCTGTCGAGCGCCGCGGACGAGCCCGCGCACCGCGCTGCGGCGCGCGAAGTGCTGGAGCTCTTCGCGCCGCTCGCGAACCGTCTTGGCATCTGGCAGCTCAAGTGGGAGCTCGAGGACCTCTCGCTGCGCGCGCTCGAGCCCGAGGCGTACAAGTCCATCGCCCGGCAACTCGACGAGCGCCGACTCGACCGGCAGCGCTACATCCAGGACGTCATCGGCGTGCTCGCGCGCGAGCTCCAGGCCGCAGGCCTCGAGGCGGAGGTCACCGGCCGGCCGAAGCACATCTACAGCATCTGGAACAAGATGCGCCGCAAGCAGACCGGCATCGACGCGGTGTACGACATCCGCGCGGTGCGCATCCTCGTGCCCGACGTCAAGGATTGCTACGCCGCCCTCGGGATCGTGCACAACCTCTGGACGCCGCTGCCGGGCGAGTTCGACGACTACATCGCGAAGCCCAAGCCCAACGACTACCGGTCGCTGCACACCGCGGTGATGGGTCCCGAGGGCAAGCCGCTGGAAGTGCAGATCCGCACCTTCGACATGCACCAGCATTCGGAGTACGGCGTCGCGGCGCACTGGCGGTACAAGGAGGGCGGCCATCGCGCCGCACGCCGCGATCCGGGCTTCGAGGACCGCATCGCGTGGCTGCGGCAGGTGCTCGACTGGAAGGACTCGGTCGCGGATGCGTCCGAGTGGCTGACCGCCTTCAAGAGCAGCCTCTTCATCGACACGATCTACGTGCTCACCCCGCAAGGCCGTGTGATCGACCTGCCGCGCGGTGCCACCCCCGTCGACTTCGCGTATGCGGTGCACACCAACCTCGGCCATCGCTGCCGGGGCGCCCGCGTCAACGGCGCGATGGTTCCGCTGAACACGCAACTGCGCAACGGCCAGCAGGTCGAGGTCGTCACCGTGAAGCAGGGCGGTCCGTCGCGCGACTGGCTGAATCCGGAGCTCGGGTACGTGCAGAGCAATCGCGCACGCGCCAAGGTGCGGCAGTGGTTCAAGGCACAGCAGCACGAAGAGACTCTCGCGCACGGCCGCAGCGCGGTGGAGCGCGAGCTGCAGCGCGCGGGGGCGACGGCGCTCAATCTCGACGCGGTCGCGGCGCAGGCGGGCTTTGCGCGCGCCGAAGAGCTGTTCGCGGCGGTGGGTCGCGAGGAGATCAACTCACGGCAGCTGCAACTGGCGATCCGCGCGGTGCTCGCACCGGCGTCCGCCGCGCCGCGCGCCCGAAGCGTCCGCGCTCACGCATGCGCGAAAGCAAGGCCACGGGTTCCGGCAGCGGAATCCTCGTCGTCGGTGTCGATCGGCTCATGACCGGCCTCGCGCGCTGCTGCAAACCCGCGCCCCCCGATGGGATCGTGGGCTTCGTCACGCGCGGCAAGGGCGTGACGATCCATCGCCAGGGCTGCACGAACGTGGCGCGTCTTCGCGCCCGCGAGCCGGAACGGCTGATCGCCGCCGACTGGGGTGCGGCGCGCGACGAGGTGTTCCCGGTCGACGTCGTCATCGAGGCGAGCGATCGCCAGGGCCTGCTGCGCGACATCACCGAGGTCCTGTCGCGCGAGCGCATCAACGTGACGGCCGCGAATACGCTGACGCGCAACATGGAGTCGCGCATGGCATTCACGGTCGAGGTGAAGAGCCTCGATCTCCTGCAGCACGCACTCGGCCTGATCCGCGAAGTGCCCGGCGTGCTCGGCGCCGCGCGCCGCTGATCTTCGCACGTCTCGCGTCCGGAATCTCGGGACGCCTCAGCCTGTCGAACGATGGTACGCCGCCGGCGGCGGTGGTTCGTTTACGTCACCAGAGAGCCTCGATTACGACCGACAGACGCACGCGGGACCAAGCGCGCGACAGCAACGCGATCTAGGATCCCGACGACTGGACCACCGGCGACGAACCGAGGAGGGCGCCACAACGCGCAAATTTTGCGCATTCGGCGCGAGCCCCGGGTGCGCGCTTCGGCGCGCGCGCGGAATGTGCGCGCAATGGGCGTGCTGCACCGCACTTTTCGACTCCGACGACTGTCAGTGGTAAGGACCTCTCGCTGATGCGCTCGTCGCGCAGCTGGGGCTTTCTTCACTTCTCGTCAGGAACCAGAGTCATGCGTAAACCAGCACTTCTTCCCGTCGTCGCCGCCATCTCGGCGCTGTGCGCGCTTCCCGCGCTCGCCCAGACCACCGGCGCCCCGACCACCTCGCGCGTCAGCGACGAATGGCGCATGCCCTATCAGGCGAACTTCTGGAATTACATCGGCGCGAGCGTCGGCCAGAGCGACTACGACGTCGGCTGCGTGTCGGGCTTCGGTTGCGATCGCAAGGACACGGCGTTCAAGATCTTCGCGGGCGGCAAGCTTTACAACGCACTCGGGCTGGAGCTCGGTTACGTGAACCTCGGGCGCGCCGACATCGCGGGCGGCCGCACCCGCGCGCAGGCCGGCAACCTCAGCCTCGTGCTAGGGATTCCGGTCTGGGGCGATCGCCTGGGCATCAACGGCAAGGTCGGCACGGCGTACGGCTGGACACGCACCAGCTCGTCGGCGCCGGAGTACGAAGCGGGCAACGACTCGGGCTGGGGCTTGAGCTACGGGGTCGGCGCTACCTATGCGTTCTCGCGCAACACGGAGCTCCGCATCGACTGGGATCGCTACCGGTTCGACTTCCGCGGCGCCGGCACCCAGGACGTCGATCTCTTGAGCGCGGGCCTGAACTTCCGGTTCTGAGACGGCAGTGCACGATGGCGGGGCACTCCCGCCATCGGTCGCGCGCGCGCGCCGTCGGCTCGCGGGGACCGCGTGCCCGGCGAGTCGTGGGTCACGCCACCATCATCGATGGCGGCAGCGCCGGCTCGGCGCTCACGGGCAGGCCGAGCTTCTGCATGAGACGTCGTGCATCGAACGGCGCGTGCACCTTGGCATCGTTGTCGAAGTAGCAATAGACATCGCGGGTGCGCCGCCGTGGCGGCGGCTCGGATGCGATGCGACGCGCGTCCGGCGGCTCTCCGCCCGAGGTCCACGCCCGGATGCGTTCGGCCCATCGGTCGAGCGCGTCCTCGGTGTATCCGCTGCTGTAGAGCTCCTTCTCGCCGTGCAGGCGGAGATACATGAAGTCCGCGGTGATGTCCTCGCGGTTCGGCCACTTGCCCGCAGTGTCGGCGACGACGAGCGCGACGTTGTGCCGGCGCAGCAGCGCGACGAAGCGCGGATCGACGAAGCTCGCGTGCCGGATCTCGACGGCGTGGCGCAGCGGGCGCACCGCATCGATCGCCAGCCTGCATCGCCCCTTCATGCGCTCGTCACGGCGGCGGGCAATGGCGAGGGCCTCCTGGGTGTCGCGGGGCAGGCTCGACAGGAAGGTCTCGAACCGCTCCTCGTCGAACGCGAAGTTCGGCGGGAACTGCCACAGGAACGGGCCGAGCTTCTCGCGCAGGTTGAAGATCCCGGAAGCGAAGAAGTTCGGCAGCGCACGCTCGATGCCGCGCAGCTTCAGCATGTGGGTGATGTAGCGGCTGCCCTTCACGGCGAACACGAAATCCGCGGGCGTATCCGCGTACCAGGCAGCGTAGCCCTCCGGGCGCTGCAGCGAGTAGAACGATCCGTTGATCTCGATCGACGACAGCGCGCGCGACGCGTACTCGAGCTCGCGTCGCTGCTGCAGCCCGCGCGGATAGAACACGCCGCGCCAGGGCTCGTAGCGCCAGCCCGAGATGCCGATGCGGATCGTCCCGGCCATGGATGACCTATCGCTGTACCTTGTTCATGTCGCGATGCGCACGAACGCGTCGCTGCCGGATCGCGGCATGGTATTATATACGCTCGCGGTGGCGCCTCCGCGCGGCGTACGCCGGGCCCGCGGCTTGGGCGCGAAGCAGGAGGCGCGACGCCCCGGCCCGTCCTTGCGGGCAACCCTGACGGAGAACGCTTTGCCAATGACAGTCAATGCCTCGGTTCCACGGTTCGACGACGCCCCCGCGTATGTCACCGGGGCCGACCCTGCGCACGCTTGGACGCAGTGCGTCGCCGCGCGTTCCGCGTTCTCGCGTGATGGCAGCCCGCAGCAAGGCGTCGGCAACGGCACGGCGGAGCTGGTGGGCGAGGGTGCGCACCCGGCGGTGGCCGACGTGGGCCGTCGTGCTCGCCAGCGTCTTCGCCACCGTCGCCGCAACGCTGGTGGTGATGAACTTCCTGCCGGGCGAGAAGAAGATCGAGGAGGACGTGCCCCGACTCTACGGCTCCGGCGACCCGCAGTTTCGCCGCGCGATGGGCGTCCTCCTCGGCCCGCCCGATCCAGGACGGCAATCGCCTGACGGTCCTGCTGAACGGCGATGCGATCTTCCCGTCGATGCTGGAGGCGATCCGTGGCGCGCGGCGCACCATCACGTTCGAGACGTACATCTACTGGTCGGGCGACATCGGGCGCACGTTCGCCGACGCGCTCGCCGAGCGTGCGCGCGCCGGCGTCAAGGTGCACGTCCTGCTCGACTGGGTCGGCAGCGCGAAGATGGACCCGGCGCTGCTGGAGACCCTGGAGAAGAGCGGCGTCGAGGTGCATCGCTATCACGAGCCGCGCTGGTACAACCTCGGCCGCCTCAACAACCGCACGCACCGCAAGGTGCTCGTGGTGGACGGCCGCATCGGGTTCACGGGCGGCGTCGGCATCGCCGACAAATGGACCGGGCACGCGCAGGATCCGGAGCACTGGCGCGACACCCACGTGCGTGCCGAAGGTCCCGTCGTGGCGCAGATGCAGGCCGTGTTCATGGACAACTGGACCAAGGCCACGGGCCGGGTCATCCACGGCATCGACTATTTCCCGCCGCTCACGCCGGTGGGCGAGGGCGCAGCACAGATGTTCGAGAGCTCGCCCTCCGGCGGCAGCGAAAGCATGCACCTCATGTACCTGCTGGCCATCACCGCGGCCGATCGGACCATCCACCTGTCGAGCTCGTATTTCGTGCCCGACGAACTGACGACCAAGGCGCTCGTGGCGGCGTTGCGCAGAGGCGTCAAGGTGCAGATCATCACGCCCGGGGAGGACATCGACACGGAGGTGGTGCGCAAGGCCTCGCGCGCCCGGTGGGGCGACCTGCTCCAGGCCGGGGCAGAGATCTACGAGTACCAGCCGACCATGTTCCACTGCAAGGTGATGGTGGTCGATTCACTGCTGGTGTCGGTCGGCTCGACCAACTTCGACAACCGGTCGTTCCGTCTCAACGACGAGGCGAACCTCAACGTGTTCGACCAGCGCGTTCGCGGAGCAGCAGGTGGCGGTTTTCGCGCAGGACCTCGCCCACGCACGACGCATCACCTACGAGGCGTGGCTCGATCGTCCGCTCCGGGAAAAGCTGCTGGAGCACACGGCCTCCCTCCTCGGCGCGCAGCTCTAGCCGGTCCCGGGCCCCGGCGTTCGTGCGGCAACGCTCCGGCCGCGCGGCCGGTGACCCCGGTCAGATCAGGCCTTCGAGGAGCTGCACGTCGACGGCATGGCCGACATCGACGTTCCCGCAGTCGGGCGGCAGCACGATGAAGCAATTGGCCCGCGACATCGACGACAGGATTCCCGAGCCCTGGTCGCCGGTGGTGCGGACGCTCCATGCGCCTCCCTCCATCGTCAGGATGCCGCGCTGGAACTCCGTGCGGCCGGGCGCCTTGCGGATCGGCGCCGACAGCGGGACCTTGAACATCGGCAGCGGCGTCACGTCGCGCTCGCCTTGCAGCACGCGCAGCGCGTCGCGCACGAACTGGTAGAACGTCACCATCACGGACACGGGATTGCCGGGCAGCCCGAAGAAATGCGCGGTGCCGAGCCGGCCGTAGGCGAGTGGCCGCCCGGGCTTCATCGCGATCTTCCAGAACACGACCTCGCCCAGCTTGTCGAGGAGCTGCTTCACGAAGTCGGCCTCGCCGACCGACACGCCACCGGACGTGATCACCACGTCGGCTGTCGCCGCCGCCGTCGCGAAGGCTTCTTCGAGCGCGGCCGGAACGTCCGGCACCACCCCCATGTCGAGCATCTCGCAATCGAGGCGTGCGAGCATGCCGTGCAGGGTGTAGCGGTTGCTGTCGTAAACGTCGCCCGCGGCCAGCGGCGTGCCGATCGACTTGAGCTCGTCGCCGGTCGAGAAGAACGCGACGCGCAGCCGGCGGTGCACGGTGACCTCGCCGACACCGAGCGATGCCATCATGCCGAGCTCCGCGGGACGCACGCGCTGCCCGGCATGGAAAACGACCTGGCCGGCCTTGAGGTCCTCGCCGGCAAAGCGGCGATTCTGACCGGCCTTGCCGACTGCGCCGCGTTCGATCGTCACGCGTCCGTCCTGCTCCTGCGTGCGCTCCTGCATCACCACGGTGTCGGCACCTTCGGGCATCACCGCCCCGGTGAAGATGCGCACGCATTCCCCCGGGCCCACGCGTGCCGTCGCGGGCTTGCCTGCGAACGACTCGCCGACGCGGCGCAACGTGGTGTCCCCCTCGGCCGCGATGTCGGCGAAGCGCAGCGCGTAGCCGTCCATCGCCGAGTTGTCATGGCCCGGAACCGCGATCGGCGAGATCACGTCCTCGGCGAGCACACGCGACAGTGCCTCGCGCACATGCACGCGCTCGTGGCCGCGTATCGGCTCGAGGAAATCGCGGATCAGTGCACGTGCCTTGTCCACCGGCATCGAGTTCGGATCGTAATCGTCGGCGCAGGAAGCGTCGCGCAAGCTCTTGGCGGTCATGGTCTGTGGGGAAGCCTTCGTCGTTCAGGGCGCCGGGTCGGCCGCGGCGGGGGTGTCGGCCTGCTGCAGCTCGGTACGGGTGTTGATGTTGCGAAACGCCTCCGCCACGTCGTCGAACGGCACTTCGACGACCGCGAGGGTCGCATACCACGCATCGATCTTGCGCCCCCCGGATTCGAGGAAGGCGGCGAGATGCGGCAGCACGCGTCGATGCACCAGCGAGAACACGGGATGGGGCTGGTCGAACGTGCGCGCGACCGCGACGTCCGCATCGTGCGCCTCCCGCGCCGCACGCAGCCGCGCCACGAGATCGGCGGGCAGGAACGGCGAATCGCACGGGGCGGTGACGAGCAGCGTCCCGTGCGCGGCCGCGAGTCCCGCGTGCAAGCCGGCGAGCGGCCCGGCGAATCCGGGCACGACGTCCGCGACCACGGCACAACCCAGCGCGGCGTAGCGGTCGCGATTCTGGTTCGCATTGACGAGCAGCTCGTCGACCTGGGGGCGCAGCCGTTCGAGCACGTGCGCGACCATCGGCCGGCCCTGCAGCAGCACGAGCCCCTTGTCGACTCCGCCCATGCGCCGGCCCTGGCCGCCCGCCAGCACGAGCCCCGTGACGTCAGTCATGAGCGGGCTCCGGCCAAGGGATCCAGGGGACGTGCTCCTCGAAGAAGGCATGACCCGACGGGGCGCGATCGATCGGATCCTCGAATGCCGCCAGCGCGATGTGCGTCTCGTTCGCCCATCGCTCGCTGCGTGTCGACTGGAAGAAGAGCTTGCTGCCGCAGATCCTGCAGAAGGTGCGCCGCGTGCCCGGCGACGACTCGTACGCCACGTGGTCTTCACCGCCCGAAGTGACGATCACCTGCGCGGACGGGAACCCGACCCACGTGACGAACCCGGCGCTGTGCGAGCGCCGGCAGCTCTCGCAATGGCAATGGCAGCAGAAGCGCGACGGCAGCGTGGCGACGAAGCGCACGCGACCACACATGCAGCGCCCGCGGGCCTCGTGCCGCGGCTCGTGCGCAACCGGCGCGTCGCTCATCGGGCGGGCGGGGTCCGGGCTACTCGGCGCGGAAGCGCGCCGCGCCGGTGAACAGCAGGTAGTGGCGATTGGTGGCGCGGCCGATCATCGTGAGCCCGACGCGCTCCGCGATCTCGTGCCCCATCTGCGTGAGACCGGAGCGGGAGACGAGGAACGGAATGCCCATCTGTGCGGCCTTGATCACCATCTCGGACGTGAGCCGCCCGGTGGTGTAGAAGACCTTGTCGCCACCCTCGATGCGATCGAGCCACATCTGCCCGGCGATGGCGTCCACGGCGTTGTGGCGTCCCACGTCCTCCACGAACATCAGGATCTCGGACGTGCCGTTCGCATTGGTCGCAAGCGCGCAGCCGTGGACCGCACCCGCCTGCTTGTAGATGGTCTCGTGCAGGCGCACGCGGTCCAGCAGTGCATACAGCGTCGAGCGCGTGAGCACCGCATCGCGCGGAAGGTCGATGGAGTCGATCTCTTCCATCAGGTCGCCGAAGACCGTGCCCTGGCCGCAGCCGGTCGTCTGGGTGCGCTTCTGCAGCCGCGACGCGAGATCGGGAAGGCCATGCCGCGTGGTCACGGCCACCGCATTGACCTCCCAGTCCACCTGCACCGCGACCACCTCGTCGACGCTCTTCAGCAGGCGCTGGTTGCGCAGGTAGCCGATCGCGAGCGCCTCGGGCGCTGCGCCCAGGGTCATCAGCGTGACGATCTCCTGCCGGTCGACGTACAGCGTCAGCGGGTGCTCGCCCGCGATCGACGTCTCGCGGACGGCTCCCGTCTCGTCGATGGCCGCGACGGGGTAGGTCGCGGGTCGCGCCGCGGTCGTCAGGACGGGACGGTAGGGGTCGTGCGGCGCGTTCATCGCATTGCGCGTCAGCCGCCGATGTAGCTCATCTCGACGCGCGCTGCGGCGCGCGCCGTGTTGGCCGTGCGGATCTCCGAATAGCGATCGGCGCGCTGGCGCCAGATGCCGCCGATGGCGCGCGCAACCTCGTCATCGCTGCGGCCCTCGCGCAGCAGCGTGCGCAGGTCGTATCCCTGGTCGGCGAAGAGGCAGGTGTAGAGCTTGCCGTCGGTCGACAGCCGTGCGCGCGTGCAGTCGCGGCAGAACGCCTGCGTGACGGAGGCGATCACGCCGATCTCGCCGCTGCCGTCGCGATAGCGCCAGCGTTCGGCCACTTCGCCCGTGTAGTTCGGGTCGACCGGCTCCAGCGGCAACTCTGCATCGATGAGGCGCACCACCTCGGCGGCCGGCACGACATCGTCCATCCGCCAGCCATTGGTGGCGCCGACGTCCATGTATTCGATGAAGCGCACGATGTGCCCGGATGCCCTGAAGTGGCGGGCGAGCGGCACGATGCTCGCCGACGTTGTCGCCGCGCTTGACGACCATGTTGATCTTGACCGGCGCGAGGCCCGCCGCAGCCCGCGGCGTCGATGCCTTCGAGCACGCGTGCCACCGGGAAATCGACGTCGTTCATCCGGCGGAACACGGCATCGTCGAGTGAATCGAGGCTGACGGTCACGCGCTTCAGGCCCGCGTCGCGCAGGCTCGCCGCCTTGCGTGCGAGCAGCGCACCGTTGGTGGTGAGCGTCAGATCGAGATCGCCGAGACGCGCGAGCATCTCCACCAGACGCTCCACGTTCTTGCGCAGCAGCGGCTCGCCTCCGGTGAGGCGGATCTTGCGCACGCCCTGGCCGACGAAGAGCCGCGCGAGGCGCGTGATCTCCTCGAACGTCAGCAGCGCCGAGTGCGGCAGGAACGGATAGTCGCGCCCGAAGACGTCCTTCGGCATGCAGTACACGCAGCGGAAATTGCAGCGGTCCGTGACGGAGATGCGGAGGTCGTGCAGCGCACGACCGCGCGTGTCGAGCGGAAGGCCCTTGTCGCCTTCCGCATCGCGCATGGCGGCCCCCAGCGCATCCGGACGCAACCGGAGATCGCGCAATGGAATGACGGTGTCGCTCATGCCGGGAATAAGGTCGGATCGCGCAATGTTCGGGAGGCAATCATTCTAGCAGAGGGGGACATTCGTCATGGATCGGGTGTATCATCCGCGCGCCGTGCGAATTCCCGCATTTTTTTGCTGATTTCCGCGAACGAGACCATGGAACCAGTGCGGTTTTCAGTGTCGGTGATCATGCAACGCACGTTGCTGAACAATCGTTGGGTTTCCGAGCGCTGGGAGCCGTTTGCGGTGGAACCGGCGCCAGATGGCAGCGCGCCGCATCGTGCGCCTCTCCGACGATGCCCCCGGCGATCGCTGGCGTTTCGACGGATTCGAGCTGGAACTGCATCCGACGGAAGCCGAAGGCTATTTCCTCAACATATCCACACCCGACCCGCGGGTCTTCGTCATGTGGCGGATGTGCGAGCCGGAAGCCGTGCTGCCCGGCGGTCCGCTGGCCGCTCCGCACGTCGTCACGGTGAGCTACAACCAGGCGGCGCGCATGCTCGACGGCGGCGAGCAGGTCGACTCGGTGCCGCTGCCCGCCGCGGTGCGCGAGTGGATGGAGCCGTTCGTCAAGGAACACTACAAGCCCGAGCCGCGGCGCAAGGTGCGCCGGCGCGATCCGCTCGCCGACACCCCGATGCCGGAGTCGTCCGGCAACGCGCCGCGGCAGTCGTAATGGACGCCAGGGACCCGAAGGTCGACGCACGCTTTTCGTTGCGGCGTTGGTCGGCGCGCAAGCTCGAGGCCGCCGCGGCGCAGACACGCCGGTGCCGGCACCGGCCGCCGCACCGGGCGTCGGAAGCCCGTGCTGGGGATGCAGCCCTGGCCACCGACGTGCTGGCACCTGAAGCGGCACCGGCCGCCAGCCCGCAGTTGCCACCGGTCGAGACGCTCACGTTCGAGTCCGACTTCACCGCGTTCCTGCAGCCGAAGGTGGCGGAGTCGATCAAGCAGCAGGCGTTGAAGAAGCTCTTCGCCGATCCGCGCTTCAACGTGATGGACGGTCTCGACGTGTACATCGACGACTACTCCATCCCGAGTCCGCTCGAGCCCGAGCTCATCGAGCAGCTCGTGCACGCGCGCTTCACCCTCAATCCGCCACGGACCCGCGTGAACGCGCAGGGTCACGTCGAGGACGTGCCGCCTGACGAGCCCGCGCCGTCGGACGCCCCGGAAGCAGAAGACGCCACTGCGGCGGCGGAAGCATCCGGCAGGCACCTGCGATCCCGCAGCGTGCACTCCGTCCGATGGCAACGACGAACACCCCGAGCTCCCGGCGCCCGCACCCGCGCCGGTGGTGCGTGAAATGGAACGATGACCGACCTCGCCGGCAAGAACCTCCACCTCTGCTCGTGCAACGGCACGATGCCCCTCGCGCCCGACGAGCTCGCTCGCGCGCTGGGCCTCGATGCGCCGCCCCCCATTGCCACGTCGATGTGCCAGCGCCAGCTCGCGCAGTACGGCGAACGCGTGACGGGTGACGCCATCGTGGCGTGCACGCAGGAAGCGCGACTGCTCGGCGACGTCGCCGAGGAGACGGGGCGCACTCAAGCGATACGTTTCGTCAACATCCGTGAAACCGGCGGCTGGTCTGCGGAGGCACGAGCCGCGACCCCGAAGAT
Organism: uncultured beta proteobacterium; assembly: GCA_963734575.1. Taxonomy (GTDB): domain Bacteria; phylum Pseudomonadota; class Gammaproteobacteria; order Burkholderiales; family Casimicrobiaceae; genus CAIWHR01. The sequence continues at coordinate 45,583 of CAVTHT010000021.1, forward strand.
CGCGGCGCTGCTCGCGATGGCTGCGTTGCCCGAGCCCGAGCCGGTGCCGGCGGTGTCCTATCACTCGCAGGGCCAGCTGCTGATCGTCGGGCCCGCCGATGCAGCCCTGCACTGGGCCGGCGTGCTGCAGCCGCAGCTCGGCGTCACGGTGCTCGTCACCGGGCGCGCGACGGGCGCGGAGTTGCCCGCGGAGCGCGCGTTCCCCGTGTTCTCCGGAGCGCTCACGCGCGTCTCGGGATGGCTCGGGGCGTTCGACGTCGAGTGGCGCCAGGACAATCCGATCGACCTCGATCTCTGCACGCGCTGCAATGCCTGCATCCGGGCGTGCCCGGAAGACGCGATCGACTTCAGCTACCAGATCGATCTCGAGCGCTGCAAGTCCCACCGCGCCTGCGTGGCGGCGTGCGGCGCGGTGCACGCGATCGACTTCAGCCGCTCCGACGTCGCGCGTTCCGATCGCTTCGATATCGTCCTCGACCTGCAGCGCGTGCCGCAGCTGCGAATGCACCAGCCGCCGCAGGGTTATTTCGCCCCTGGAACGGATGCGATCGCCCAGGCGCAGGCGGTGGCCGGTCTTGCCGCGCATGGTCGGCGAATTCGAGAAGCCCAGGTATTTCGCCTATCGCAGCTCCATCTGCGCGCACAGCCGCTCGCAGAAGCTCGGCTGCCGCCAGTGCATCGACGTCTGCTCGACCGAGGCGATCAGCCCGGACGGCGATCACGTCCGCGTGGAGCCGCATCTGTGCATGGGTTGCGGCGCGTGCGCGACGGTGTGTCCGTCCGGCGCGATGACCTATGCTTTTCCGACCCTCGCGGACACCGGCAAGCGCATCAGGACGCTGCTCGCGACGTACGCCACGGCCGGCGGACAGGATGCGTGCGTGCTCGTGCATGCGGAGGCCGGGCGCGCCGCGCTCGCCACGCAGGCGCGCCGTCACCGCGGTCTCCCGGCGCGATTCATCCCGTTCGAAGTGCATCACGTCGCTTCGCTCGGCATCGACGCATGGCTCGCCGCGCTCGCGTACGGCGCGAGCCAGGTCGCGGTGCTGCTCACCGGCGACGTCGCCCCCGAGTATCGCGAGGCCCTCGAGCGCGAGATGCGCGTGGCCGATACCATCGCCCAGGCGCTCGGCTACCAGGGCGAGCACTTCAGGGTGTTCGATGCACAGGATGCGCGCGCGCTGGACGCGGCGTTGTGGGCGTGGCGGCCCGCACTCGCGGTGCGCGCTCCCGCAGTGTTCGCGCTCACCACCGACAAGCGTGCGAGCACCGCGTTCGCCGTCGAGCATCTCGCGCGCCATGCGCCGACGCCCCAGGCGATCATCGGCCTGCCGGCCCGCGCGCCGTTCGGCACGATCACGGTGAATCGCGACGCGTGCACGATGTGCCTCGCGTGTGTCGGAAGCTGCCCCGAAGGCGCGCTGCTCGATCACCAGGAAACGCCGCAGCTGCGCTTCATCGAGAGCAAGTGCGTCCAGTGCGGGCTGTGTGCGGTGACGTGCCCCGAAGCGGCCATTGCGCTGGTTCCGCGGCTCAACCTGCAGCCCGAGGCGAAGGCGCCGCGCGTCGTCAACGAAGCGGCGATCTTCCATTGCATCCGCTGCAACAAGCCGCTCGGCACCGAGAAGCTCATCGGCAACATGCTCGCGAAGCTCGCCGGCCACTCGATGTTCGCCGAGCCGGGGGCGCTGGAGCGGCTGAAAATGTGCGCGGACTGTCGCGTCGTCGACCTCATCAAGTCCGAGAAGAGCGTGGACGTGCGCCATGTCTGAGACGGCGGCTGCGGTCGCGCTGGCGCATCCGCTCGTGCCGGAAGACCAGGCGCGCGCCGATCTCTACGCGCTCCTCGGCCGGCTCTACGCCGCCGGCCCGGATGCCGCGCTGCTCGACGCCATCGCCCATGCCTCCGCCATGGGCATGCCGACCCTCGTGGAGTCCCTCGACAGCAGCGCGGCCCGCCTGGCGGAACGCTGGGATGCCTTGCGCGCGGCGAGCAGCGTGATGGATCCGGAAGCCGCCGCGCAGGAATACGTGGATCTCTTCATCGGCGTGGGACACAGTGAAGTGAACCTGCACGCGTCGCACTGGCTCACCGGCTTCATGATGGACAAGCCGCTCGTCGAGGTGCGCGCGACGCTTGCGACCCTTGGTCTCGGGCGCAAACCGGGCGTGGTGATGGTCGAGGATCACGCCGCCGCGCTGTTCGAGACGATGCGTCTTCTGGTCGCCGGCCACGACGACCGGTCCCCGGCGTCGCTCGCCGAACAGAGGATGTTCTTCGAGCGACACATTGCGCCATGGATCGAGCGATGCTGCAATGCAATAACCGTGAATTCTGTTGCCAACTATTACCGGCGAGTAGCAGAATTCACGGAATCTTACGTGGCGCTCGAACGTGACTCGTTCGCCATGGAATCCTGATTATTACGTCACGCGGTCACTTCGGAGGTCGTATGAGCAAGCCCACGGCTAAGCCGGGCCCCGGCACGCCTGTCTCCGCATCCTCTTCCGCCACCGCCGACCTCAAGCGGCGCCGGTTCCTGTTCTCGCTTTCCGCTGGCGGCGCCGGCGCTGCCGCGGCCGCGGTGGCTGCGGTCCCCGCGGTTGCCGCGGTCATTCCCGCCGCTGCGCAGAACGCGCCGGATGCATCCGGATACCGCGAAACCGAACACGTGCGTCAGTACTACCGCACCGCAAAACTCTAGGAGGAGGAAGGATCATGCTGCTGACCAAAAAAAGCGAAGGCATCGCGGCAGCCGGTCCGCGTCTTCGCCGCCTCGCGGGAGCGAAGCTCTCGACGATGGATCGGCGGACGTTTCTGAAGCGCTCGGGCCTCGTTGCAGGGGCCGGGGCGTTCGCGAGCCAGCTTCCGTACGGCGCGATCGGCAAGGCCGAGGCGGCGAAGGAAGGCGAGGCCGTGAAGCGCGAGGTGCACCGTACCGTGTGCACGCACTGCTCGGTCGGCTGCGCCATCGACGCCGTCGTCGAGAACGGCGTGTGGGTACGGCAGGAGCCGGTGTTCGATTCGCCGCTCAACCTGGGCGCGCATTGCGCCAAAGGCGCGTCGATCCGCGAGCACGGCCACGGCGAGTTCCGGCTCAAGACGCCGATGAAGCTCGTCAACGGCAAGTACCAGAAGATCAGCTGGGATCAGGCGATCAACGAGGTCGGCGACAAGCTTCTTGCCCTGCGCAAGGAAGCGGGCCCCGACTCCGTGTTCTGGGTCGGCAGCTCGAAGCACAGCAACGAGCAAAGCTATCTCATGCGCAAGTTCGTGTCGTACTTCGGCACGAACAACTGCGACCACCAGGCGCGCATCTGCCACTCCACCACGGTCGCGGGCGTCGCGAACACGTGGGGCTACGGCGCGATGACCAATTCGTACAACGACATGGGCAACAGCAAGTGTGCGTTGTACATCGGCTCGAATGCGGCCGAGGCGCACCCGGTGTCGATGCTGCACATGCTGCACGCGAAGGAGAACGGCGCCAAGATGATCGTGGTCGATCCGCGGTTCACGCGCACCGCGGCGAAAGCCGACGAGTACGTGCGCATCCGCTCCGGCACCGACGTCGCGTTCCTGTTCGGCCTCCTGTACCACATCTTCAAGAACGGCTGGGAGGACAAGCAGTACATCCACGACCGCGTCTACGGCATGGACAAGGTGCGCGAGGACGTCATGGCGAAGTGGACGCCCGAGAACGTCCAGAACGTCTGCGGCGTGCCCGAAGCCCAGATGTACAAGGTCGCCGAGATGATGGCCAAGAACCGGCCGTCGACGCTCGTGTGGTGCATGGGCCAGACCCAGCACACGATCGGCAATGCGATGGTGCGTGCGTCGTGCATCGTGCAGCTCGCCCTCGGCAACATCGGTGTCGCCGGCGGTGGCGCGAACATCTTCCGCGGCCACGACAACGTGCAGGGCGCCACGGACATCGGCCCCAATCCCGATTCACTGCCGGGCTACTACGGTCTCGCTGCGGGCTCCTGGAAGCACTGGGCCGCGGTGTGGGGCGTGCCTTACGACTGGATCGCCAAGCAGTTCGCGCCGGGCATGATGGAAAAGCCCGGCATGACGGTGTCGCGCTGGATCGACGGCGTGCTCGAGAAGAACGAGCTGATCGACCAGGATTCGAACCTGCGCGCGATCGTCTACTGGGGCCATGCGCCGAACAGCCAGACGCGCGGCAAGGAAATGGTCGAGGCGATGAAGAAGCTCGACCTCATCGTGGTGGTCGACCCGTATCCCTCCGCCACGGCCGCGATGGCCGCAATGGTGCGCAAGGACGGGGTCTACCTGCTGCCCGCGGCTACGCAGCTCGAGACCTCGGGATCGGTGACGGCCTCCAACCGCTCGCTGCAGTGGCGCGAACGCGTCATCACGCCGCTGTTCGAGTCCCAGACCGACCACGCGATCATGTATGCCTTCGCGAAGAAGTTCGGCTTCGGTCCCGAGTTCGTGAAGAACTACAAGATGGTGAAGCCGGATGGTGACGCGAAGTGGGAAGAGCCGGAACCGGAGTCGATCCTGCGCGAGGTCAACAAGGGCAGCTGGACCATCGGCTACACGGGTCAATCGCCGGAGCGCCTCAAGCTGCACATGAAGAACATGAACACCTTCGACGTGAAGACGCTCCGCGCGAAGGGCGGTCCGTGCGACGGCGATTACTTCGGACTGCCGTGGCCGTGCTACGGCACGCCGGAGATCAAGCATCCCGGCTCGCCGAACCTGTACATGGAATCGCGCTCGATGATGGAGGGCGGCGGCTGCTTCCGCGCCAACTTCGGCGTGGAGCGCGACGGCGTCAACCTGCTCGCCGAGGACGGCTCGTTTCCGAAGGATTGCGAGATCACCACCGGCTACCCGGAGTTCGACCACGTGCTCATGAAGAAGCTGGGCTGGTGGGAGGAGCTGACGGAAGAGGAGAAGAAGGCGGCGGAAGGCAAGAACTGGAAGACCGACCTTTCGGGCGGCATCCAGCGCGTCACGATGAAGCATGGCGCGCATCCCTGGGGCAACGCGAAGGCGCGCGCCGTCGTGTGGAACTTCCCCGACGGCATTCCGCAGCATCGCGAGCCGATCTACTCGCCGCGCCCGGACCTCGTCGAGAAGTATCCGACGCACGACGACAAGAAGGCCTTCTGGCGCCTGCCGACGCTGTACAAGACGGTGCAGGAGAAGAACAAGGACATCTCCAAGGACTTTCCGCTGATCCTCACCAGCGGACGCCTCGTCGAGTACGAGGGCGGCGGCGACGAGACGCGCTCCAATCCGTGGCTCGCCGAGCTGCAGCAGGAGAACTTCGTCGAGATCAGTCCGAAGGATGCCAACGACCGCGGCGTGCGCGACGGCGAGTACGTGTGGGTGAAGACGCCGACCGGCGCACAGATCAAGGTCAAGGCGCTCGTGACCGATCGCGTGGGCCCGGGAACGACGTTCATCCCGTTCCATTTCGCTGGCTGGTGGATGGGCAAGGACATGCTCGAGTACTACCCCGAGGGCGCCCACCCCGTCGTGCGCGGCGAGGCCGTCAACACGGCGACGACGTACGGCTACGACTCCGTCACCATGATGCAGGAAACGAAGACGACGCTCTGCCAGGTCGCCAAGATGACCGCATAACGCGCCGCCACACGCGAAAGCCCGAGGAGAAGGAACGATGGCCCGAATGAAGTTTCTGTGCGATGCCGAGCGTTGCATCGAATGCAACGGCTGCGTCACCGCATGCAAGCAGGAGCACGACATTCCGTGGGGCGTGAACCGCCGGCGCGTCGTGACGATCAACGACGGCGTGCCCGGCGAGCGTTCGATCTCGGTGGCGTGCATGCACTGCTCCGATGCGCCGTGCATGGCGGTCTGCCCGGTCGACTGCTTCTACAAGAGCGACGATGGCGTGGTGCTGCACGACAAGGACCTGTGCATCGGCTGCGGGTACTGCTTCTACGCCTGCCCCTTCGGCGCGCCGCAGTTCCCGCAGGCCGGCGCGTTCGGCGTGCGCGGCAAGATGGACAAGTGCACGTTCTGCGCCGGCGGCCCCGAGGCGGACGGCTCGGAGGCCGAGTACCAGAAGTACGGCCGCAACCGTCTTGCGGAGGGCAAGCTGCCGGTGTGCGCCGAGATGTGCTCGACCAAGGCGCTGCTGGGCGGCGATGGCGACGTCGTCGCGGACATCTATCGCCAGCGCGTGATGACGCGTGGCAAGGCCGCCGAGGTGTGGGGGTGGGCCACCGCGTACGGCAGGCCCGACACGCAGGGTGGCCAGCCCGGCGTGCAGCCGCCGCAGGCTCCCGCCGGAGGCGCCAAATCATGATCAAGACCAGCATTGCCGGGGCACTGCTGATGGCGGCCGCCGCGTTCGCGCTGAGCGGCTGCGGCGAGCGTCCGCAGGTCGTGCAATACAAGCAGGGCCGCTATCAGGGCAAGCCGGACACGCCGCCGTACCAGGGTGCGCCGTTCAATGGCGATCAAAAGCAGTGGGACGACGCCATTCGCACCCGGAACCAATACCAGAACGAATACAAGCGGACCAGCTGACCGGTCCCGGAGGAAGCATGCCCAGCATCTCGATCGTTCGAGCGGCGGCGATCGCCGCGGCCGCGGTTTGCTTCGCGGGACTCGCCGCGGCGCAGTCGCCGGCCGTCAACCAGAAGGAAGGCGATTTCGCAGCGGCGCAGCAGCAGCGCCAGGTGGTGCAGCCTTACAACAACGCGCCGGTCTGGAAGGAAGTCCGCTCAGGACTCCCGCAGTACACGAGCATTCCCGGTCGCGAGACCAACGTGCTGATCCAGCCCGAAGGTCAGACGTGGCGCGCCGCGCGGGTCCCGATCTCGACGACGGGGGGTTTCATCTTCGCGCTCGCGCTGCTCGGCATCGTGGTGTTCTACACGTGGCGCGGCCCCATCGTCACGCACGAACGCGCGACCGGACATCTCATCCGGCGATACACCGCGGCCGAGCGCACCGTGCACTGGACCGTCGCGATCACGTTCGTGATCCTCGGGCTCACCGGCCTGTTGATCACGTTCGGCAAGGCCGTGCTGCTGCCGCTGATCGGCTACACGCTGTTCTCGTGGCTCGCGATCCTCTCGAAGAACCTGCACAACTTCACCGGGCCGGTCTTCGCGATGGCGTTGCCCATCATGATCATCGTGTTCCTGCGCGAGAACCTGCCGCGGGCGTACGACTGGGTCTGGATCAAGCGCTTCGGCGGCATGCTCGACCGGTCGGGCAAGGCGCACGTTCCTTCGGGCAAGGCCAACGCCGGGCAGAAGGCGCTGTTCTGGCTGATGGTGGTCGCTGCCGGACTGACGCTGGTCGTGACTGGACTGATCCTCGACTTCCCGAACTTCAACCAGACGCGCCAGACGATGCAGATCGCGAACGTGGTGCACATGATCGCCGGGATGGTCGGCGTCACGCTCGCCAGCGCGCACATCTATCTCGGCACGATCGGCATGCGCGGCGCGTACGAGGCCATGCGGTATGGCTACGTCGACGAGAGCTGGGCGCGCGAGCACCACGAATACTGGTACCAGGAAGTGATGGAAGACAAGGCTGCACGTGGCCTGGACGTTGCCACCGCTGCGCCGGTCCGCCCTCACGCCGCATGATCCACGAGGAATCACGATGACGACGACGACATGGAAGGCACTGCTGACGGCCGGATTGGTCGTGGCGACGTTCGGTGTGGCGGTAGCCAAGCTGCCGCCGCCCCCGCCGATGGACGAGAAGGCCAAGGCTGCCGCCGAGGAGAAGAAGGCCAAGGATGCCGCCGCGGCCGAGCTCGCGAAGGCGCAGCTCGCCAAGGCCGAGGATCGCGTGGTAGCCCGCTACATCGCGGAGCAGAAGGCGAAGGGCATCACCGTGCATCCGACGCCGATCGCGATCGACAGGCGCGCCCGTCATGACCGCGCAAGGCAATACGCCTGCGGGAGGCGCGACAGGTCAGTCGGCCGATGCCAAGGCGCCCGCGAAGCCCGGCGGCGCGTCCGCGCCGGCGACGGGTCCCGATGCGGCCAAGGATTCGAAACAGAAGTAGGCCGGTCGTCGCGGCACGAAAGGACAGGGCGCGTTGCCCTGTCTTTTTTTGGGCGTTGCCGCGCGCGCTTGCGCGGGCAAGCGCTACAACTGGCTCTCGATCGGCAGCAGCGACAGGATGTCCACGCCGAGATCGCGCAGCAACGACGCGCCCGGCTCGGAGGTGTAGTCGACCTTGTCGCCGTCCTCCTCGGTGTGCCATATCAGACGTCGGCGAGCCGTCGGTGCCGCTTGCGCAGAAGCACCTGATAGCTGTTCGCCGGCTGCACGATGGCTTCGAAGCGGCTCGCGACCTGCTGCGCGATCGCCGGACTCTCGATGATCAATCCGACTTCCGTGTTGAGACGGAACGAGCGGTTGTCGAAGTTCGCCGAGCCGATGAATGCGCGGCTGCGATCGAACGTGAAGACCTTCGCATGCAGCGCGAAGGCGTCCGACTCGTCGCCCTTGAGCGGCGCGCCGCGGCGCGACACGGTCGGCTTGCCGAGCTGCGGTCCTCACCTCGTAGAGCTCCACGCCCATCTGCAGCAGCGGCACGCGGTACTTGCGATAGCCGGCGTGCACTGCGGGAACGTCGGTGGACTCGAGCGAGTTGGTCAGGATGCGGATGCGCACGTTGCGCGCACGCAGTTCGCGCAGCAGCTGCATCTGCGCTTCGCTCGGCACGAGATAGGGCGTGACGATCAGGAGCTCTCGTCTTCGTGTTGCGGATGGCGTCGAGGAGTCGCTCGCGCAGGAGCCGGCCGTCGACCTCCCCGTTCTCCACCTTCTCCTTCTGCGGGCTGTCGTAGAGCACCTCGGAGCCGGCCCAGATGAGCGGATCCTTCCCGGACACGATCCCGCCCAGCGGATTGCCCGCAGCGACGGAGCGCATGTATTCCTCGCCGGACATCTTTTCGCGATGCTCGCCGAGGTCCTTGCGGTAGGCCTCGAGATCTTCGGCGCTCGGCCTGGCGGCGAGTACGCTGACCGGTATGGCAAGCGCGCTGTTCCAGTACGTATCGAAGCTCGTCGAAAGCCGCCGCACGGCCGGGCCCACCACGAACACGTCGAAGTCGCCGAACTCGAAGTCCTTGCTGAGCGAGAAATACTCGTCGCCGACGTTGCGCCCACCGGCAATGCCGATCGTGTTGTCGACGAGGAACAGCTTGTTGTGCATCCGGTAGGTCAGGCGGTTCCAGTTCAGCGCGAACTCCGTCGCGCGGATCGGCGGGAGTCCGCCGCGGTAGAGCGTGGGATTGAAGATGCGCATCTCGACATTGGGATGGGCCGCGATCGTGGTGAGCTTGGCGTCCTTGCCCCATGAGGTTCAGGTCGTCGATCAGCACGCGCAGCGCGCACGCCCCGATCGGCCGCCTTGAGAAGCTCGTCCTGCAGCAGCTTGCCGGTGGTGTCGCTATGGAAGATGAAGTACTGAACGTCCAGCGTGCGCTGCGCGCGAAGCAGCCATCTCGGCGCGCAGGATGAACCCGTCCGTTCCCGCGGGCAGGAGGCGGAATCCCGACAGGCCGGCGTTTTGCCGCAGGCGGTCGGCGAATGCCTGACCGAGCGAGGTTTCCTGCGGATTGGCGAGCGCGACGCTGTGCGGGCGTGGCGCGTCGGAGCCCGGCGGCAGCGTGGCGCAGCCGGTGAGGGCGGCGGCGACAACGGCGATGAGCAGCGTGCGAATGCGGATCAAGAAATGGCCCCGGTAAGAATTCCCGAGGACGTGTTATAGCCGCAACCCGCGATTGGGCGCGTAAGGCAAAGCAGGAAGCCGCTGTAGGAGCATCCGGCGGGCAGACGAGCGGCCTGCGCCGTGCCGGGGGCGCCAGCCGGGTATAATTTCGGGCTCCGGAGAGATGGCCGAGTGGTCGAAGGCGCCTGACTCGAAATCAGGTATACGTTTACGCGTATCTAGGGTTCGAATCCCTATCTCTCCGCCATCGATCACGGCCCGCGCGAACCGCTTCGCACGGCGACGCATGGGTCAGAACGTCGCGCGGACCACCCGCGTACCCGTGCCGTTGCGGCGCGGAATTTCGGGCTCCCCCCCGCGGCACCAGCGCTCGCCTTGAGGCATCCCGCGCGGCGCTGTCGAAAACATTGTACACCGAGCCCCGGCCTGATTCGCCGCACGGCGGCTAAGTTGCTGCGACAGTGTAAATTTTTCTCTTCGGCCTGAAACTTGCAATAAGTCAGGTTGCGCTAGTCACGGACTCCGAGGGATTGAGAAAAATGATCGACTTTTCGAAGAAGGCTTTGGCAGTCGCGGCCTTCGCTGGTGCCGCTACGGTATTCGCAAGCGTCGCGTCCGCCGCACCGGGATACTGCGTCGCCCCCGCGCCCATACAAACCGACGGTCTGGCGCTCGCCGACGTGACGTTCACGATCGGCATTACCAACTACAGTCCCGTCGACTGTTCGGACGGCATCGTCGATACAGGCAGCTCGAACATCGCGAATAATCTGACGTACGTGAATAACCTACGTTGGGATGACTTCGTCAACGGCGTTAAGGACGACATCGGTGGCGGGAACAACGCCGTGACCGTGGACAACATCGCCTACACCCTGACCACGGGCGCGAATTCGGGTTCGGGGCTCAACACCACCCAGGCGTGGACGCTGAGTTGGGCGGATACGAATGGCGCGACGGCACCTAACCTGCCGGTCCTCATCGACTTCGTCCTGCAGTGGAACGGCGGCAACAGCGATGTGTTCTACCTCTTCCAGAACGTGTTGCTGCCAGCCGTCCCGAACAACGGCGCCGGAGCCATCGATATCAAGGTGACCAATCCGCCCGGCAACAGCGACATCGGAACATCGCACTCTCTCGACGCTTACTTCTCCAACGCACGCGTCCCGCGCCCGGACATCCCGGTGCCCGAGGCTGGCCACTGCCCTCCTGATCGGCGCCGGTCTGCTTGGACTCGCTGCGGCACGTCGCCGCGGGACATCCCGGTAATCCGGGGTCTGTACGCAACAGGGGCGGCTTCGGCCGCCCTTGCCGTTTCTGGATGCTGACCAGCGATCTCCGCTGCAGATGTGAGCTAGGAGAGCAGGGGACGTCGCCGCTCGCATGACGCCCCGGGTTTCATGCTTTTGTAGCCAACGACGTCCGTGTATCCCGGCCGCAACACGAGCCGCGGATCGCCCGTTTCGGTCGCCGCGGACTTGACGTTCCCCGTCGCGCGCTGACACCATGCTGATGTCATAGCAACACATTTGATAAAGGCAAACCCAGCGAAAGCTGGGGACGCAAAGTCACCGGTCTAAGGGGTCTGCGGGCCCTACGACAGCGGGATCGCCGGATGTGAACAGCAGACCGCCACGCGGCCTGCAGAACAAGAGCGGTCGTGGCCTCGGATGCATCGGGGACGCGTCGCCTGCGTTTCCGTCGTCCTGCTCCGTTGCTCGCGCTCCCGACCACACGGGAGCACAGGCATGAAAGCACGGAGCACGTCCTTCCCTTCCCACCCGCAGAAACACGTACGGCGCCCCCCTGCGTTCGATCTGCTGCGCCCACTGCTCGGCGTCATCGCCCTGACGTGCACGCTCGGCGTGGGTGTGCCGTCCTTCGCGGCCGGCGGCCCCGCGATGCTGCTCAGTGTCCCCTCCGCCGAGATGCGTGCGACGCCCAAGGCGCGCGTGCAGGAACGATGGGTCTCGCGCCAAAAGGATGTCGGCGTCAACTTCGAATATCTGGATCCGCATTCCTCGACGATGGCGAACGCTGTCGTCGTGCAGCTTTTCGACGGCCGGCTCGTGACGCTCGACCTCCAGGAAGTGGAAGAAAGGGCACCCGGCAACTACACGTGGAAAGGGACCGTACGCGGGCAGGTGGGCAGCCATGCGCTGCTCACCGTCGCCAACGGCCGCATCGCCGGCTCCATCACCGTCGTTGATGCGGCCGCGCGCACGACCACTGCGTACCAGATCCAGACGGCCGCCGATGGCAGCCACCAGCTGCGCGAAGTGAATCAGGGCCAGTTCCCGCCCGATCATCCGCCAGGTGCCGAAGTCGGGCATCAGCCGCCGCTGTCGGCAAGGCCGCTCGTAACGCCACAGGAGAAGGCGCGTACGCGTGGCGGCAGCAACTCGGGATCGACGTCAGCCACGTCCTCCACGTCGACCACCACATCGAGCACGACGACCGCCACAGCGGCCGCTGACAGCGCAGGCACGATCGACGTGCTCGTCGTGTACTCCAACCAGACCGCGGCCGCTGCCGGCGCGTCGATCGGCACGCAGATCCAGCAGGCGATCGACTCGGCGAATCTGGCATACGCCAACAGCGGAATCAGCACGCGCTTGCGCCTCGTCCATTACGGACAGACCAACTACAGCGAGAGCGGCGACTTCTACACCGACCTCAACCGTCTCACGAGCGTGGGCGACGGCTACATGAACGATGTCGACGCGGCGCGTGAGGCCTATGGCGCCGACCTCGTCAGCCTGTTCGTCGAGAACGGCCAGTACTGCGGCCTAGCATGGGTCGGACCGAAGGCCAGCTATGCCTTCAGCGTAGTGAACCGTGGCTGCGCGACCGGCAACCTCAGCTTTGCGCACGAGCTCGCCCACAATTTCGGCGCGTTGCACGATCCCTACGTCGATCCTGGCACGTCGCCTTATGCGTACGGTCACGGCCTTGTGAATCCGGCGGGTCACTGGCGGACCGTGATGGCCTACAACGATGCTTGTGCGGCTGCCGGCACGAGCTGCACGCGGATCGCATATTTCTCGAACCCCAATCTCACCTACGGCAGCCCGGCAAGTCCACTCGGCTCGACGTCGGTATCCAACAACGCGCGCGTGCTGAACGACAACGCCTACGCGGTGGCGAACTTCCGCGCGAGCGCCGGAAGCTGCTCGTTCGGCTTGTCGCCCGCCAGCGTGAGCGTCGCCGCGGGCGCGTCGACCACCTCCGTGTCGGTCAGCGCCGCGGCGGGTTGCGCGTGGAATACCGTAGCGAATGCATCGTGGGTCTCGGTCCTCTCCAGTTCCGCGACTACCGGCGCCGGCGCGCTCAACTTCTCGGTCGCCGCGAACACCGGGCCAGCGCGCTCCGGAACGATTACCGTGGGGGGACAATCACTCACGGTGACGCAAGCCAATGGCTGCACGTACACGCTCTCGCCGGCGAGTGCAATGGTCGCTTCGGGCGGTGGTACCGGAACGATCTCGCTCGGCACCGGTGCCGGCTGCACGTGGAGCACCAGCAGCAGCGCGACGTGGCTTGGCGTGTCCTCAGCGCTGAGCGGTACGGGCGCAGCAACGGTGACGTACACGGTTGGTGCAAACACCGGTGCGATGCGCACGGCCAACCTGGCGATCGGCGGTGCGACGTTCATCCTTACGCAATCGGCCGCATCGACCTCGGTAGCAACGGCGTCGCCGGCGCTGAGCGCAACGGCGGTCGACTTCGGCAGCGTGAGGGTGGGCAAGAAGAGCTCCGCGCGCTCCGTCACGCTTAAGAACGGCGGCAGTGCGAGCTTCGGCCTCACGTCGATCGGCGCCGGCGGTGCCAATCCTGGCGACTTCCTGCGCAGCGGGACGTGCGTGGCTGGCATGACGCTCGCACCCGGTCAGTCGTGCACGATCCAGCACGTCTTCGCGCCGACGGCATCGGGAAGCCGTGCCGCGACGCTCAGCGTGGTGACGACAGCCGGGACCCAGGCGATGCAGCTGACTGGACGCGGAACCGGCAAGTGAAACTTCAGCGGGGACGCGCGCTTCGGCGTTCCGCTGAGGGTGCGTATCAGCGGCACCGCATCTTCCCGCGTTATCCTGGATGTGCTCGATCCCGTAGGGGGTCGAGCACCCGTTCATCCCTGCCGCCTGTGTGCGAGCACGTGAGCCAGGAACTCCTCGGCCGCCGGTATGCAACGGAGCGCGTCGTGAGCCACGTTCGGCAGCACGTCGAACCGCACTGCAATCCCGGCTCGCTCGTATGACTGCCGCAGGCGCTGGAGACGATCGAGCCGTGTGCGCCCCGCATCGTTCGCGCCTTCCATCCAGTACGGGTCGCCTTCGCTTTGCGTGATCTCCCACGTCTCGAGGTCGGCGCTGCCGACGATCATCTGGACGGGCACGCGCCGCATCGCGATGATGTCCGGGTCGGCGCCGAAGAGGTCCCCGAAGTTGCGTGTGCCGACCCACCAATCGTGCGCCGGATCCAGCAATGTCACACCGCCCGGCGCGCCGATCGACAGCGCCCATAGTCTCCGCGCATGCAGCATGAAGAAGCGATGCGCGAAATGGGCACCACCGGAATAGCCGAAGAGGGCGAAGGATTCCTCGGCGAGGTGATAGTGCTCCCGCACCTCGTCGACGATCGACAGCAGCACGGCGTCGTAGCGAATCTCTCCTTCGCGCAGGTACTTGTAGCCATGCGGATTGCGATCGCCCTTGACGCCCGCCGGGAAAAGCGGGCATAGCACGATGCAGTCGTTCCATCGGCAGAACGCTGCGAACGCGTCGCGGTAGTGCGTGAAGAAGCGCGCGCTGCCGTGGACTGCGACGACGAGATCCAGTGCCGTGCGCGAGCGCGCCTGCACGGGTGGGACGTAGAGGCAATAACTGAAGCGTGGATCGCTGCGCGCAGCGAACACGCACGTTGGCCCTATTTCGCGGAAGCGCGCACTCTCGGCGGCGGTTCCGTCTACTGAGTCATCGTCCATGAGATTACCGCAGGCGCGCAGCGGCCACCCGCGGCTTGACCCCTGCTTTGCCCCGTGTCGGTGTCCCGCTCGCTGCTGACCGACGTTGGACCCGGCTGCGCTGGGCCCCGTTCAAAGCGCGCGCGGCTGTTTCAGGAGTCTGCCGCTTGGCGCGGCGGTCGCTGCCGGCGGCGGTGCTCGAGCAGCACCCGCGAGCCGCGCTCCGAGGGCCAGTATCGAAGATTGCCGTGCTTGCCGGGGCGTGCCAGGCACTTGCCCGCGGCCTCGAGTTGCGCAAGACGCTGCGCGCGCTGGCGTTCATAGGGATCGAAGTGGAGTTCTTCGTTCGGCGATGCGTCGATCGGTGCGTGGCGCCGGCTTGCGGCAAGGGCAGCCAGCGGATGACGGGCGAGCTCGAATAGGGTGGCCATGTCACGCTCGCTTCGGCACGCGCAGAAAGCGATCGGCACGCACCCGGAGCAACGCGTCGAGCATGCGTTCTGCAGTCGCTGCATCGGTGACGAGTCCGCTGCCCATGTTCTCCAGGAAGCTTTGCAGCGAATCCCGATCCACGTCATCGCGGGAGAGCCCGCGCTCCGCGATGTAGCGATCGACGAGCCGCTCGCGTTCTGCGATCCCGGCGGCCAGGAATTCCTGGAAGCTGGGCGCGGTCGCCGTTGATCTCCCGTTCCCACGACTCGTCCATGGCGCCTGTCTCCGCGGATCGGATGAGGGCACTGTGGCAGGGTGCGCGCGCGCTGTCTGTGCGTGGGTACGGAAGCCGGCTGTAGGACGGAACCGGACACGGCCGGCACGGCTCGACGGTCGCCGCGATGGTAGACTGGTTCATGGCAACACCCGCCGACGAGCGCCCGGCGTCTCGCATCGACCAGACGCTGACGCTGCTGCTGCTCGCCGTGCTCATCGGTGGCTGCTTCCTCGTCCTGCGCCCTTCCTCACGGCGGTTGCTGTGGGCGGTGGTGCTTTGCGTGACCACGTGGCCCGTTTACCTGCAGTTGCGCGCGCTGCTCGTGGGGCGCGACAACTGGGCCGCGGGCCTGATGTCGCTGCTCATCGCGGCAGTGTTCGTCGCGCCGTTCCTGATCGTCGGCATCACGCTCGCGGACAACTCCGTGCGCATGGCCGAGTTCACACGCGAGTTCATCGAGCAGGGACCACCTGATCCGCCGGCGTGGGTCGCCGGGCTGCCATTCATCGGCGAGCGTGCTGCGGCGTACTGGTCCGGCTTCGCGCACGACACCGCGCAGTTCACCGAGGAGTTGAAGCGCCTCGTCGATCCCGGCCAAGGCGTGGCTGCTGGCGGGCGGTGCAAGCATCGCCCAGGGACTGCTGCAACTCACGTTGTCCATTCTCATCGCGTTCTTCTTCTTCCGCGATGGCGACGCCGCCGTGCTGCGACTGCGCGCCGTGCTGGCGCGACTTGCACCGCGCCGTGGCGCGCGCTTGCTGGACCTCGCCGGCGCAACCATGCGCGGCGTGGTCTACGGCATTCTCGGCACCGCGGTCGCGCAGGGCGTGCTGATGGCGATCGGCTTGTGGATAGCAGGCATCGGCGCGGCGCCGCTGCTCGGACTCGTGACCTTCTTCCTGTCGCCGGTTCCGGTGGGGCCGCCACTCGTGTGGATCCCGGCCGGACTGTGGCTCATCTACAAGGGCAGCGTCGGCTGGGGCATCTTCATCATGCTGTGGGGCGCACTCGTCGTATCCACCATCGACAACGTGCTGAAGCCGCTGATCATCAGTCGCGGCAGCAACCTGCCGTTCGTGCTCGTGCTGCTCGGGGTGCTGGGCGGCGTGGTGGCATTCGGCTTCATCGGCGTGTTCCTCGGGCCGGTGCTGCTCGCGCTCGGGGTCGCGCTGCTCAAGGAATGGGCCGTGCTCGCGAGCGAAGGCTCGGTGATCGTCGTCGACAGCAGGCGCAGGCCGCCTGACGACATCACGGGCGCCTAGTCGGCGCGGGCACCGTCGTCGCGGCTTGCGCCGTCAATGCACCGCGCCGAGCGCCGCCCAATTGCGCGTCAGATCGGTGAGCAGAATGCAGCGCCGTTGCTTCCCGGCCCGTCCGGTACCCATGCCCGATTGATCATCGCGCGGCGCACCGAGAGGTCCATCGAGTAGCGGTGGTTCGCGTCGCGCCGGCCGTTGAAGAAGCGGTACACGGGCAGCGTATCGGCAGGGCAATGGCCAGCGGGGTCGGGAACCTGCACATAGAACGCCGCGCGCGTTTCCAGATTCCAGATACCCGCCCACCGCTGCCGCACGAACTCGCACTCCGCGGGATCCGCAGTGTAGAAGTGCGCATCGATGAGCTGCGACGCCGGGGCGTAGAAGCGGCATACCGCCATGGCGCCAGCCGGCGCGTGCGAAGTGTCGGCATACGCGTAGAACACGTAGCCCGTACGCTGGAACGCGTTGTTGCCATCGACGGCAGCAATCTCCGCGGGATCCGCGCTCAGGAAGTAATGATCGAGCGCCGCGTTGTAATACTCGACGACCGCCACCGTGCCTTCCGGTGCCGCATCGGCGCCGGGCATCGTGCTCGCGAGCGCGAGTCCTGCATCGAGCATGCCGATCCCGCACAGGTTGCCGAGCCGGCACGGGCTGCTGCCGGAGAATGCACGCGCCGTGCCCTGCAGCACCGACAGCACCTGCCCCGAGGTGAGCATCGGATTGCGCTGGAGCATCAGCGACACCGTCCCGGTGACCAGGGGTGCGGAGAAGCTTGTCCCGATGCCGTGACCATACGAGGCATTGCCGGGCGTGGTCGCGCTGTCGTTCGAGAGTGAGACGATCGAATCGGTCGCGCCGCCATCGCCCGCCGGTGCCGAGATGTCGATGCGGCGGCCGAAGTTGGAGTAGAACGTCCGCTCGCCGGCGCGGTTGTGCGCACCGACGGTGATCACGCCGCCGCAGTTCGCAGGCGCGAACGCGGAGACGTCGTCCGCGTCATTGCCTGCCGCCGCGACGACGATCGCGCCATGCGCCATCGCATCGTCGACGGCTTCCTGGATGCTCTGCGCGCACGCGCCGTAGCCGCCGAGGCTGAGGTTGATCACCTTCGCGGGATTGGGATTGGGCGGCACGCCGGCGATCGGCGCACCGGCAGCCCACAGCATCGCTTCGAAGATGTCCTCGTCGGTACCACCGCAATGGCCGAGCGCACGCACCGGAAGGATGCGCGCATTCGCGTTGATGCCGGCGATGCCGATGCCGTTGTTCGCGGTTGCGGCGATGAGCCCCGCGACGAATGTTCCGTGCCACGTGCTCGCCTCGGCCGGATAACCACCGCACTCGCCGGCGTTGATCCAGTCGCCTTCGTCGCGCGGATCGGAATCGCGGCCTGTGCCGTCGCGCGCCGCCGCGGCATCGCTGATGAAGTCGAAGCCCGGGAGCACCTTGCCGTCGAGGTCCGGATGCGGCAGCACGCCCGTGTCGACCACGGCGACGGTGATCGGCGCAGCGGCCTTCTGCAGCGTCCACGCGCCGGCGAGATCGATGCCGGCCACCGCGTCGGTGAGGTTCCATTGCTCCCCGAACAAGGGGTCGTCCGGTGCCGGGCTTTGCGACTGCGCAAAGCGGCGCAGCACCGGGTCGGCGTACTGCACGGCGGGATCCTGCTGTAGCTGCGCAGCGAGCGCCGATCAGGCGCTCCGGCGTTTGCGGCGCGGCGAGTCGCAGCACCCAGACGTTCGCGATCTGCCGATCGACGGCGATGGCCACGCCGAGTGCCTGCGTGAAACCGGGCGGTGAGCGCGGGCCAGTCCGCGGCCGCGTCGTCCTCGAGGCGCACCATGAAGCTTCGTGCCGTCGCGCACCGCGGCCTTGGGCCTGGGCTCGAGCGACGGGTTCGCCTCACGCGGCACCTGTGCCCACAGCACGCTGCGGTCGGCGCGGAGCCGGTTCGCTGCGGCGACGGCATCCGCATCGCCGGTGTCGAGCCTCCACGCCCCGGTGCGCGTGGTGCCGGCCAGCGTCAGCTTCGTCCCTGCCACGGCTTCGAGGCGCGCCAGCACGTGTGCTGCATCGCCATCGCCGCGCAGCGCTGCCGGGTTCGGCATGACGACGACCGTTGCCGCAGCCGCGGTTTCCCAGGTGGTTGCGAGCGCAAGCAACATGGCGCTCACGACGATGCGTCCGGCGACAGTTGCGGCGCGTGCGGAACGCGCAGGGGCGAGCGACCGCGAGGCGCGGTTGCGCAGCGTTTGCATCGGGGAACTCCTCGGGCGGTTGTTGTTGTCCGCAGCGCAGCAACTTCGATGCCACCGTCATGGCGTGGCGCGGCGTACTCCCGAGGCGGGGCGGTTATTCCGGCGCGGTCCGCGCCACGGCGCTCTTGCGGGCGCGCATCAGCTCCTCGCGGTAAGGCGAGAGGGCGTTGACCATCTGCGAGAAGATCTTGGCATTCGCGGCGATCACCTGACCGCCATAGAGGAAGTCGGCGTCCCCCGAGAGATCGCCGATGAGGCCCCCGGCCTCCTGCACGAGCAGGCTACCGGCCGCGACGTCCCACGGATTGAGGCCGATCTCGAAGAACCCGTCGTAGAAACCTGCCGCGACATACGCGAGGTCGAGCGCCGCTGCACCGGGCCGGCGCAAGCCGGCGGTCTTCTCGATCATCGCCTTCATCATGTGCAGGTACGTGTCGAGATAGCTGCCGTCACGGAAGGGGAACCCCGTGCCGATCAGGCAATCGCGCAGATGATCGCGCCGCGAAACGCGAATGCGCCGATCGTTGAGGAATGCGCCGCGCCCGCGGCTCGCCGTGAAGAGATCGTTGCGCACCGGATCGTAGATGACGCCCTGCGCGATCTGTCCGCGGTGCTGCAGCGCGATCGAAACGCAGTATTGCGGGAAGCCGTGGAGGAAGTTCGTCGTGCCGTCGAGCGGATCGATGATCCACACGTTTTCGGCGTCGGCGTTCGCGCCTTTGGCCGTTCCCTCCTCTGCTAGAATCGCGTGGTCGGGATAGGCATCGAGCAACGTCTCGACGATCGCCGCTTCCGCCGCGCGATCGACTTCGCTCACGAAGTCCTTCGGACCCTTCGTCGTGACCGTCAGCAGATCGAGGTCTCGCGCGCTGCGATTGATCAGGTTGCCGGCGCGACGCGCGGCCTTGACGGCGATGGTGATGGTCGGGTGCATTGGATGACGATGCCGCGAAAGGCGCGATCGCTGCGTTGCAGGCAAGGCATCATTGTAACTGCTGGCCCCCTGCCGTCCGTCCTCCATCTTCCTCTTCACGAACGCAAGTGAGTCGCCTCGGGCGCATTCGCGTGGTGCTCGTCGATACGAGTCACCCCGGCAACATCGGCGCAACCGCGCGCGCGATGCTCACCATGGGGCTTTCCCGCTTGACCCTCGTGCGACCGCGCGCGTTTCCGCACGCCGATGCCTCGGCGCGTGCGTCCGGCGCAACCGACGTCCTGGATGCCGCCCGGGTCGTGCCGAGCCTCGAGGCCGCGCTGGCGGGCGCCGTATTCGTGGTGGGCCTGACAGCGCGCCCGCGGGAGTTTGCCGGGCGCGTCCTTCCGATGCGCGATGCGGCAATGCAGGCGCTGCAATACGCTGGCGCGGGCGACGTGGCGTTCGTCTTCGGCGGCGAGATGTCCGGGCTGCCCAACGACGATCTCGCGCTGTGCACGGCCGTCGCGACGATCCCCGCCAATCCCGATTACGCCTCGCTCAACCTCGCCGCCGCGGTCCAGATCGCCGCCTACGAGTTGCGCGTGCTGCGACCAGGGAGGTCGCGTGTGGACGGCGCCGCGCTTCGCTCCGGCAGCCGCGGACGAGATCGAGGCGCTGTTCCGCCATGCGCAGCGCACGCTCGTCGCGCTTCGCTTCCTCAATCCGGAGATGCCGCGGCGGCTGATGCCGCGCCTGCGCCGGCTCTTCGCGCGCAGCGGACTCGAGCGCGAGGAGGTGAACATCCTGCGCGGCATCCTGGCGCGAATCGACGCCCTGATCGCCCCCTCGGGGAAGAAATGACCCACCGCGCCCGGGTCCGCGGCAATAGTTGAGTAATTAGGTCGGAAATGCGATAATGGAGCCATGCTGAGCCGACTGCGCGAAGACATCGCTGTCGTGTTCGACCGGGACCCCGCCGCGCGTACCCGGTGGGAGGTGCTCACCTGCTATCCCGGGCTCCATGCGCTGATCTGGCACCGGCTCACCCACCGGCTGTGGCGCGGAGGATGGCGCTGGCTGGCGCGCTGGCTCGCGCACCTGGCGCGTTGGCTGACGGGCATCGAGATCCATCCCGGCGCGAGCATCGGCCGGCGCGTGTTCATCGACCACGGGATGGGCGTCGTGATCGGCGAGACGGCGGAGATCGGCGACGATTGCACCCTGTATCACGGCGTCACGCTGGGCGGCACGTCGTGGAACAAGGGGAAGCGGCACCCGACGCTCGGGAAGGGCGTGGTGATCGGGGCGGGGGCCAAGGTGCTCGGACCTATCCTGGTCGGCGACGGCGCCAAGATCGGCTCCAACGCGGTGGTCGTGCGCGAGGTCCCGCCGGGCGCGACCGCGGTCGGGATCCCGGCGCGCGTCGTACTCGGCGAGGAAGCCGAACGGAGAGAAGGCCAGGCCGCCAAGATGGGTTTTTCGGCCTACGGGATCGGCGCCGACATGAACGATCCCATGGTGCAGGCCATCCACCGGCTGGTGGACCACGCAGCGGAAACGGACGCCCGGCTGGAGGCCCTGATCGAGCAGCTGCAGCAGGACGGGGCCGACATCAGCGACGCCAAGGCGACGGCGGAGCGCTTCGACCCCAAGGGTCTCAACCGGATGCTGGACTGAACTTCGGGTGGGCTTAGTTGACTAAACTACTCGGGATTATTCGCGTTGTGTCAACAAGCCGCGCCGCCCGGCGCAGCAGTTTACGGAGCGGGTGACCATCATGCGCCTGACCACGAAGGGACGATTCGCCGTAACGGCGATGATCGACATCGCAATGCACAGCACCAACGGGCCGGCCACCCTGGCCGGCGTGTCGGAGCGGCAGCGGATATCGCTGTCGTACCTGGAGCAGCTCTTCGGCAAGCTGCGCCGCCACGGCCTCGTGGAGAGCGTGCGCGGCCCCGGCGGGGGCTATCATCTGGCCCGCAGTGCCGACTCGGTATCGTGGCGGACATCATCCTCGCGGTGGACGAGCCGATTGACGCAACTCAATGCGGCGGCCGCGAGAATTGTCACGATGATCGCCGTTGCATGACGCACGAGTTGTGGGCGGGCCTCAATGCCCACATCTTCACGTTCCTGCGCTCCGTGACGCTCGAGCAGCTGGTGCGGCAGCAGGACCAGCCGGGTGACGTTGCCGTGCTCCAGGATCATCGCCCCGGCGGCGCTTCCTCGCGCTCGAACGAACCGGCAGCTGTTGCCTGACGCATCACCCGCCCACATGACGGAACGCACAATGAAGACTCCGATCTACCTCGACTACTCCGCCACGACCCCGGTCGATCCGCGCGTGGCGCAGAAGATGATTCCGTACCTCACGGAGCACTTCGGCAATCCGGCATCGCGCTCGCACTCGTTCGGCTGGGACGCCGAGCGCGCCGTGGAGGAGGCACGCTCCAACGTCGCGGACCTCGTCAACTGCGACCCGAAGGAGATCGTGTGGACGTCGGGGGCGACGGAGGCGATCAATCTCGCGCTCAAGGGTGCGGCCCACTTCTACAAGGACAAGGGCAAGCACCTCATCACGGTGCAGACGGAGCACAAGGCGACGCTCGACACCATGCGCGACCTCGAGGCCGAGGGCTTCGAAGTGACGTACCTCGACGTGCTGCCGAACGGGCTGCTCGACCTCGAGGCGTTCAAGGCGGCGCTGCGCCCCGACACCATCCTCGTCTCGGTGATGGCGGTGAACAACGAGATCGGCGTCATCCAGGACATCGTCACGATCGGGGAGATCTGTCGCAGCAAGGGCATCATCTTCCACGTCGATGCGGCGCAGGCCACGGGCAAGATGCCCATCGATCTGGCGAAGCTCAAGGTCGATCTCATGTCGTTCTCGGCGCACAAGACCTACGGCCCGAAGGGCATCGGCGCGCTGTTCGTCCGCCGCAAGCCGCGCGTGCGCATCGAAGCGCAGATGCACGGCGGCGGCCACGAGCGCGGCATGCGCTCGGGCACCCTGGCGACGCATCAGATCGTGGGGATGGGCGAGGCCTTCCGCATCGCCAAGCAGGAGATGGCGGTCGAGAACTCGCGCATCCGGATGCTGCGCGACCGGCTGCTCAAGGGCGTGTCGGATATCGAGGAGATCTATGTCAACGGCGACATGGAGCGCCGGGTGCCCGGCAACCTCAACGTGAGCTTCAACTTCGTCGAGGGTGAGAGCCTGATCATGGCGATCAAGGAGATCGCCGTCTCGTCGGGCTCGGCATGCACGTCGGCGTCGCTCGAGCCCTCGTACGTGCTGCGCGCCCTCGGCCGCAGCGACGAGCTCGCCCACAGCTCCATCCGCTTCACCATCGGCCGCTTCACGACAGAAGAGGAGATCGATTACACGGTCGATCTCCTGAAGCGCAAGATCGCGAAGCTGCGCGAGCTGTCGCCGCTCTGGGAGATGTACAAGGAAGGCGTCGATCTCGACAGCGTGCAGTGGGCAGCGCACTGACGCGCCCGCGCACGTCCCGCCCACGCAACATGAACGGGAAGAGGTGAATCATGGCTTACAGCAACAAGGTACTTGACCATTACGAGAATCCACGCAACGTCGGCTCCTTCTCGAAGGAGGCAGAAGACGTCGGCACCGGCATGGTCGGCGCGCCCGCGTGCGGTGACGTCATGAAGCTGCAGATCCGCGTCGGCAAGGACGGCGTCATCGAGGACGCCAAGTTCAAGACCTACGGCTGCGGCTCGGCAATCGCGTCGTCCTCGCTCGTGACCGAGTGGGTCAAGGGCAAGACGCTCGACCAGGCGATGGCGATCCGCAACACCCACATCGCGGAGGAACTCGCGCTGCCTCCGGTGAAGATCCACTGCTCGATCCTTGCCGAGGACGCCATCAAGGCGGCGGTCGCAGACTATCGCAAGAAGCATGGCGACGCGGCGGCAGCGCAGCTGCAAGCAACCGAATCCGCGGCGACGACCGCGGCCGATTGAGGCAACCATCACGATCATGGCCATCACCATCACCGAAAACGCGGCGAGGCACATCGCCAGCAACCTGTCCAAGCGCGGCAAGGGCGTCGGCCTGCGCCTCGGCGTGCGCACGTCCGGATGCTCGGGGCTCGCCTACAAGCTCGAGTACGCGGACGAGATCCGGCCCGAGGACGTGAGCTTCCAGAGCCACGGCGTGACCGTGGTGATCGATCCGAAGAGCCTGCCGTACCTCGAGGGGACGGAGCTCGACTTCGCACGCGAGGGATTGAACGAGGGGTTCAAGTTCAACAACCCCAATGTGAAGGACGCATGCGGTTGCGGCGAATCCTTCAACGTCTGATAACCGTCGCATAACGCCGCCCAGCTTTGTTGCTGCTCGCTTTCGATCCTCACGTACTTGCGTGTACGTTCCGGTCGAAAGCTCCGCGGCGCCGCGCCGGACAGCGTTCTGCTCGGCTCTCCGTCGCCATCGCGCGCGCTGCGACGCCGGTCTCGCCGCGATGCGCTGACGCCGCCACGACGCCATGATCGACTTCTCGCGCAACCACTTCGAGCTCCTCGGCGTCCCGGCGCGCTTTCGCCTGGACGAGGACGCCGTCGACCGCGCCTACCGCGCGCTGCAGTCCGAGGTGCATCCGGATCGCAACACCGGCAATGACGACGCCGGACAGCGCCTGGCGATGCAGGCGTCGGCGCGCGTGAACGAGGCGTATCGCGCGCTCAAGAGCCCCGTGCTGCGCGCACAGCACCTGCTGGCGATCCATGGCATCGATGCGGCCGACGAGCGTGACACCAACCTGTCGCTGGATTTCCTCGAGCGCCAGCTCGAGCGTCGCGAGGCCGTGGCCGATGCGGCGGCCGCCCGCGACGAGGACGCGCTGTCCGACATGCTGACGAGCGTCCGCCGTGAAATCCGCCAGCGCGAGGACGAGCTCGAGACCCTGCTCGATCACGCCGCAGATTTCGCGCACGCGCGCGACAAGGTGCGCGAGCTTCGCTTCCTGACCAAGCTCGCGGCCGACATCGACGCTGCACTCGCCGAAGCGGAAGCCTGATGGCCCTCCTGCAGATCTCCGAGCCGGACGCCTCTCCCGCGCCGCACGAGCGCAAGCTCGCGGTGGGCATCGATCTCGGCACCACCAACTCCCTCGTGGCGACGGTACGTCACGGCATTCCCGTCGTGCTGCCGGATGCCGATGGCCACCCGCTGTTGCCTTCCATCGTGCGCTATCGCGAAGGCGGCAAGGTGGACGTCGGCTATCCGGCGCAGGCGGAGCAGGCGCGCGACCCGCAGAACACCATCGTGTCGGTGAAGCGCTTCATGGGGCGCGGGCTCGCCGACCTCGACGATCGGCGGTTCCCGTATCGCTTCATCGATGAACCCGGGATGGTGAAGCTCGGCACGCGCTCGGGCGTGAAGACGCCCGTCGAAGTGTCGGCCGAAGTCCTGCGCGTGTTGCGTGCGCGTGCCGAGTCGAGCCTGGGTGGCACGCTCGTCGGCGCCGTCGTCACGGTGCCCGCGTACTTCGACGACGCGCAGCGGCAGGCCACCAAGGATGCCGCGACCCTTGCCGGATTGCCCGTGCTGCGGCTCCTGAACGAGCCCACGGCCGCGGCCATCGCGTACGGCCTCGACAACGGCGCGGAAGGCACGTACGCCGTGTACGACCTCGGCGGCGGCACCTTCGACATCTCGATCCTCAAGCTGTCGCGTGGCGTGTTCGAGGTACTCGCCACCAACGGCGATTCCGCCCTCGGCGGCGACGACTTCGATCATCGCGTCTATTGCTGGATCATCGAGGCGGCAGGTTTGCCGCCGCATTCGCCGGAGGACACGCGCCTGCTCATGCTGAAGGCGCGCGAAGCCAAGGAGAACCTCACGCAGCATCCGAGCGCACCGATCGTGGCGACGCTCTCCAGCGGCCACGAAGTGGACCTCACGCTGACGGCAGAGATCTTCACGAGCATCACGCAGACACTGGTCGCGAAGACGCTGGCGCCCGTGAAGCGCGCGTTGCGCGATGCCGCGCTCACGCCCGACGACGTCAAGGGCGTGGTGATGGTCGGCGGCGCGACGCGGATGCCGCAGATCCAGAAGGCGGTGCAGGCGTTCTTCGGCCAGCCGCCGCTCACCAACCTCAATCCCGATCAGGTCGTCGCGCTCGGCGCCGCCATTCAGGCGAACGTCCTCGCCGGCAATCGACCCGCGGGCGAGGAGTGGCTGCTGCTCGACGTGATTCCGCTCTCCCTCGGACTCGAGACGATGGGTGGGCTTGTGGAGAAGATCGTGCCGCGCAACTCGACCATTCCGGTCGCGCGTTCGCAGGACTTCACCACGTTCAAGGACGGCCAGACCGCCATGGCCATCCACGTGCTGCAGGGCGAGCGCGAGAGGGTGGCGGACTGCCGTTCACTGGCGCGCTTCGAGCTCAGGGGATTGCCGCCGATGGTCGCGGGCGCCGCGCGCATCCGCGTGCACTTCCAGGTCGATGCCGACGGTCTCCTGTCCGTTTCCGCGCGCGAGCAGACCGCGGGCGTGGAGGCTTCCGTGACCGTGAAGCCGAGTTACGGGCTCTCCGATGCGGACGTGACGCGCATGCTGCAGGACTCCTTCGCGCATGCCCAGGAAGACATGGCGGCGCGTGCGCTCGCCGAAGCGCAGGTCGAGGCCGACATGCTGATCGCCGCCACGCGTGCGGCGCTCGATGTCGACGGCGATCTGCTTTCGCAGCCGGAGCGCGCAGCGATCGAGCAGCAGCTGCAATCGCTCGCGAGCGCGCGTGCCGGCGCCGACCATCGCGCCATCGCGAGCGCGACCGAGGCACTCAACCGGGCGACGGCGGACTTCGCCGGTCGCCGCATGGATCGCGGCGTGGCCCGCGCGCTCACCGGGCAGCGCGTGGACGCCCTGACCTGAGGAACGCATGCCCGAGATCGTCGTCCTTCCGCATCCCGAAGCGTGTCCCGATGGCACGACGTTCGAGGCGACCGAAGGCGAATCCATCTGCGACAACCTGCTCGATCACGGCGTGGAGATCGAGCACGCGTGCGAGAAATCGTGCGCGTGCACGACGTGCCACGTGATCGTGCGCGAGGGCTTCGACTCGCTCGAGCCATCGACGGAGGCCGAGGACGACCTGCTCGATCGTGCCTGGGGCCTGACGCCGCGCTCGCGCCTGTCGTGCCAGGCGATCGTCGCCAAGGACAACCTCGTCATCGAGATTCCGCGCTACACGATCAACTATGCGAAAGAGCGCCGCTGAGAACCGCGCGCCTCGAGGAGCCGATCATGAAATGGACCGATTCCCGCGACATCGCGATCAAGCTGTCGGAGACGCATCCCGAGTGCGACCCGCGCACCGTGCGCTTCACCGACCTGCACAAGTGGGTCTGCGACCTGCCGGGGTTCGACGACGAGCCGCAGCGCAGCGGCGAGAAGATCCTCGAGGCCATCCAGATGGCGTGGATCGAGGAAAGCGACTGAACGGACCGCTCGTGTCGCCGTGTCCGCGACTGCCGCGGACGAGCACCGGGCGTGCCCTACGCGAACAGGTTCACCACGGCATCCAGGCCGCAATGATCGATCGCGTACGTGGCCTGCGCGCGCACGACGGGCTTGGCGTGGTAGGCGACGGAGATGTCCGCGGCCTTGAGCATCGGCACGTCGTTGGCGCCGTCGCCGATCGCCACTGCGATCTCTCCGGGACCTGCGTAGCGCGCACGTAAGTCCTGCAGGCGCGCGGCCTTCGCCGCGCTGTCGACGATGGGGCCGGTGATCCGTCCGGTGAGCTTGCCATCGACGATCTCCAGCACGTTGGCAACGGTGTCGTCGAAGCCGAGCCGGGCGCGCAGGCGCTCGGTGAAGAACGTGAAACCGCCCGATACGAGCAGCGTCTTCGCGCCGCTCGCCCTGAACGCCTGCAGCATCCGCTCGGCGCCCGGCGAGAGTCGCAGACGCTCGTCGTAGACCTGCTGCAGCGAGGCGAGCGGAAGCCCGGCCAGGAGCGCCACGCGCCGCGTGAGGCTCGCCGCAAAGTCGATCTCTCCCCGCATCGCGCTCGCGGTGATCGCCGCGACCTCGGCCTTTATCCCGAGCATGTCCGCGATCTCGTCGATGCATTCGATCGTGATGAGCGTCGAGTCCATGTCCATGGCGAGGACCCGCACGCGACCGCGCGTGAGCTCCGGCGCCACGAAGCCACAATCGTATCCGGCGTGTGCGCACGCCTCCGCCACACCGGTGGTGACCTGCACGCCGACGAGCCGGTAGGCCTGCTGGCCACCGCCGTCGAGCACGAGGATGCCGCGCGGCAGCGCGATATCGGCAATCGCGGCGAGCTCGGCGTCGCCGATTTCCGGCGCCTGGACGATCAGATCCACCGCAACACCGTGCGCCGGCGACACTGCTCAGACGTGCGGGCGCACGCGGCGCGCGCACTCGGTGGCGCGGGCGCGGGCTTCGGCAACGTCGCTGCCGTTGGCGAGGGCGACGCCCATGCGTCGCCGCTTGTAGGCTTCCGGCTTGCCGAAAAGGCGCACGTCGGACTGCGGCACGGCGAGCGCGTGCGCGATGTCATCGAAGCGGATGCCGCGGCCTTCGACGCCGGCGTGGATCACGGCGGAGGCCCCCGGTGAGCGCAGCGACACGTCCACCGGCAACCCGAGCATCGCGCGTGCGTGCAGCTCGAACTCGCTTTGCGCCTGCGTGCACATCGTCACCATGCCCGTGTCGTGAGGGCGCGGGCTGACCTCCGAGAACCAGACATCGTCGCCGCGCACGAAGAATTCGAGACCGAACACGCCGCGGCCACCGAGGTCGTCCATCATGCGTTGCGCCATTTCGTGCGCCCGGGCGAGCGCGGCGGCCGACATGGGCTGCGGTTGCCACGACTCGACGTAGGCGCCGTTCACCTGCACGTGCCCGATGGGCGCGCAGAAATGCGTCCGCATCTGGCCGTCCGCGTTGAGTGCGCGCACACCCAGCAGCGTGATCTCGTAGTCGAAATCGATGAAGCTCTCCACCATGATGCGGCTGCCGCGCACGCGCGCCGAGCTCTCGGCGTACTGCCAGGCCGCCGTGACGTCGGCCTTCCCGCGCACGACGGACTGGCCCTTGCCGGAAGACGACATCACCGGCTTCACCACGCACGGGTAGCCGATGCCGGGGTGCTCGCGCGTACCGTCGATCGCCTGTTGCACTTCCGCCAGGGTGTCGGCGAATCGATAAGCCGACGTCTTGAGGCCGAGGGTCTCCGCGGCGAGCCGGCGGATGCCTTCGCGACTGGTGGTGAGCTGTACTGCGCGCGCGGTGGGGACGATTTCCGCGATTCCATCGCGCTCGACGGCCATCAGCGCGTCGGTCGCAACTGCCTCCAGCTCCGGCACGACGAGATGCGGATGCTCCTGCTCGATCAGGCGTCGCAGCGCCGGGCCGTCGGTCATCGCGATCACGTGGGCGCGGTGCGCGACCTGGTGGCCTGGCGCATTGGAGTACCGATCGACCGCGATCACTTCGACGCCGAGGCGCTGCAAGGCGATGACGATCTCTTTCCCCAGTTCGCCGCTGCCGAGCAGCATGACGCGCGTGGCGGACGGGGAGAGCGGGGTTCCGATATGCATGATCAGGCCGATGAGCGGACCGGATCGCCGATCGCGCGGGGAAGGGGCGCCGCAGGCGAACGGCGTACGGGCGATTTTATCAGTCCGCGTGCGCGCATCGCAGACGTTCGCGCGATGTGCGCGCGACAAAGCGCCGCCACGCGCCGATTCAGGTGCGCCCGGCGCGGCCCGGCTTGCGCTCCCGCCGGACCTCGGTCGGTGGTTCCGGCGCCCGTTCCGCTTCCTCGGGGGCAAGCGTGAAATCGATGCGCACCGTCTCGAGGTCCACGCGTGCCACCATGACGTGCACGCGTCCCGCCAGCTGGAAGGTGCGGCCGCTGCGCTCGCCGATCAGCGCATGGCGTGCCGCGTCGAAGTGGAAATAGTCGCGGCCGAGCTCCGTGATGTGCACCAGGCCGTCGACATTGAGCTCGTCGATGGTCACGAACATCCCGAACCCCGTGACGCCGCTGATCGTGCCGACGTAGGTCTTCGCCGACCTTGTCGCGCATGTAATAGCACTTGAGCCAGTTCTCGACGTCGCGCGTCGCCTCGTCGGCGCGCCGCTCGGTCATGGAGCAGTGCGCGCCGAGCTCGTCCCACGACGCACCCTGCGGCTTGTAGCGCCGACCGTCGAGCACCGGCCTTGATGGCGCGGTGCACGAGCAGGTCCGGATAACGGCGGATCGGCGACGTGAAGTGGGCATACGCAGCGTAGGCGAGCCCGAAGTGGCCGACGTTCTCCGGGCCGGTACTGCGCCTGCTGCAGCGAGCGCAGCAGCACCGTCTGCAGCAGCGCGAAGTCGGGCCGGTCGCGGATGCGCTCCAGCAGCTTGGCGTAGTCGCCGGCCGTCGGCTCGTCGCCGCCGCCGAGCTGACAGACCGCTCGTCGCGCAGGAACTCGCGCAGCAGCGGCGAGCTTCTCGGGCGTCGGGCCTTCGTGCACGCGGTACAGCGCCGGGTGCTCGTGCTTCTGGCGAGGAACTCGGCCGTGCAGACGTTGGCGGCGAGCATGCACTCCTCGATCAGGCGATGCGCCTCGTTGCGGGCACCGGCACGATCGCGCACGATCTTGCCGTGCACGTCGAACTCGAGCTGCATCTCGAGCGTCTCGAAGTCGATCGCGCCGCGCTTCACGCGCGACTTCGCCAGCGCGCGGTACACGGCGTAGAGGTTCTGCAGGTGCGGCATGAGCAGCGCCGCCTCGGCCGGCAGCGCCTCGCCGCGCTCGGCTGCGCGCAGCCAGGTCCACACCTTCGTGTAGGTGAGGCGCGCCTGCGAGTGCATCACCGCGCGGATAGAAGCGGTAGCCGCTTGATCGAGCCCCTGCGCGGTCACCTCCATGTCGCACACCATGCACAGCCGGTCGACGTGCGGGTTTGAGCGAGCACGAGCTCGTTCGACAGCGCCTCCGGCAGCATCGGGATCACGCGGCGCGGAAAATACACCGACGTGCCGCGCTCGCGCGCGTCGCGGTCGAGCGCATCGCCGTCCCGCACGTAATGGCGAGACGTCGGCGATCGCGACCACGAGGCGAAAGCCGCTGGCCCTTGCGCTCGCAGATACACGGCGTCGTCGAAATCGCGCGCAGTCTCGCCGTCGATGGTGACGAGCGGCAGCTCGCGCAGGTCGACGCGGCCCTCCGATCGTCGTCCGGCGCACCTCGGTCGGCAGCTCCTTCGCCTGGCGCGCGCGCGGCCTTGGAGAATTCGAACGGGAGATCGTGCTTGCGCAGCGCGATCTCGATCTCCATGCCCGGGATCGGTCATGCTGCCCAGCACCTCGACCACGCGGGCGATCGGCTCGTGCTGGAGCGAGGGCTGCTGCACGATCTCGACGACGACGACCTGCGCCGGCCTTGCGCCTTGCCACGCTGGTCG
Source organism: uncultured beta proteobacterium (assembly GCA_963734575.1). Lineage (GTDB taxonomy): Bacteria > Pseudomonadota > Gammaproteobacteria > Burkholderiales > Casimicrobiaceae > CAIWHR01. The sequence continues at coordinate 76,875 of CAVTHT010000021.1, forward strand.
GCGGGCACCAGCAGGTCCTGGTTGATGCGCCGGTTCTCGGCGACCACGAACCAGACGCCGCGCTCCTCGTACAGGCGGCCGACCACGTGCGTGTTGTGGCGCTCGAGCACTTCGACGACCTCGCCTTCGGGGCGTCCACGGCGGTCGACGCCGATGCGCGCGCCGTCACGCGATCGCCGTGCAGCACCTTGTGCATCTCCTTGGCGCTCAGGAAGAGATCGGCGGCACCGCTGTCGGGACGAAGGAAGCCGTAGCCGTCCGGATGGCCCTGCACGGTCCCGGTGACGAGATCGAGCTTCGCCACCGCGCACAGCTCGCCCTTGCGATTGGTGAGGAGCTGGCCGTCGCGCTCCATTGCGGCGAGGCGTGCCGCAAGCGCTTCCCGGGCGCGCTTGTCCACCTCCAGCGCGCGCATGAGATCCGCGACCGGCAACGGCCGCTCCTGCAGGGCCTCCAGCACCGCGTTGCGCGACGGGACGAGATCCGGATCGACGTCGCCGTGACGGCGCGGGCGCTCGTCGCGTTCGTCGGTGCCGCGGCTGCGCTTGCGATCGTCCTCGCGCGGAGTGGGCGCAGGGGCGCTTTTCTTGGCCGGGGCGGGCTTTTTGTTCGGGTCGCGCTTCTTTGACAAGGGGTACCTTGAAACGTAAAATTATGGGTTGCAGTTGCCCAGATGGCGGAATTGGTAGACGCACTAGGTTCAGGTCCTAGCGGTGGCAACACTGTGGAGGTTCGAGTCCTCTTCTGGGCACCAATTCACGATCGACGCTCGCCAGCAGCGAACGCCTGCAACGCCGCCCGCCACTGAACCCGGCGGGCGTTCTGCTTTGCGGGCCCGCAAACTGCGCGTGGCCCGCCTTCCAGGTATTGGGCCGACCGCGCTGCCACCGGTTCCCCGGCGGGGCGGCGATCAGTCGTCGTCGGCCGTCGCTTGCGCGGCCAGGTGCGCGCGCAGGTCGGCGGGCCGCAGCACGTCGTAGACCTCGAACGGCTGTCGGATCCATGGATTGTGCGGCAGGTGCTCGACCCAGTAGTCCGGCTTGAACACCGAGCAGCCCTTCCACCAGAGCACCGCGGTGCGGATGCCGGTGATGTGCGGAAAACGCTGCGGCAGCGTGCGGTGCACGACCTCGAGCGTGTGGCCGGAGTCGACCATGTCGTCGACCAGCAGCACGCGATCGCCGAGCCGCGGCGCGGTCATCGTCATGTGCTCCGCGATCACCAGCTGCCCGCGGATGGTGCCGCCGCCTGCCGCGTACGAATGGGTGGAGAGGATCGCCAGCGGCAGCTCGTAGATCCGCGAGAGGATGTCCCCCACGCGCAGCCCGCCGCGCGCGATGCAGATGATCTGGTTGAAGTCGTAGCCCGACTCGTAGACGGCGAGCGCCAGACGCTCGGTGAGCTCGTGGTAACGGCGCCAGGTGACTTCGAGCGTGACGCTCACGGTGCTTCCTGCATGTGGCGCTGCGGCTTCACTGGAACGGATGGCGCAGCAGGATCGTCTCGTCGCGGTCGGGTCCGGTGGACACCATCGCGATCGGCACGCCGGTGAGCGCCTCGATGCGGCGCAGGTACGCGCGCGCATTGTCGGGCAGGGCATCGAAGCTGCGCAGGCCGACGGTGCTGCCTTCCCAGCCTGGCAAGGTCTCGAACTGCGCCACGCATTCGGCCACGGCATCGGCGCCGGACGGGATCACGTCGAGGCGCTCGCCGCGCACCATGTAGTGCGTACAGATACGGATCTCGGGCATGCCGTCGAGCACGTCGAGCTTGGTGATGCACAGGCCGCTGACACCGTTGAGCTGCACCGAGCGCGTGAGCGCCGGGATGTCCAGCCAGCCGCAGCGGCGCGGGCGTCCCGTCACGGAACCGAATTCGTTGCCGCGTTGCGCGAGTCGCGCGCCGATGTCGTCGGTGAGCTCCGTGGGGAAGGGACCCGTGCCGACGCGCGTGGTGTAGGCCTTGGCGATGCCGAGCACGTAGTCCACGAATTGCGGGCCGACTCCGGCGCCGGGCGACGCCGCACCGGCGAGGCAGTTCGACGACGTGACGTACGGATAGGTGCCGTGATCGATGTCGAGCAGCGAGCCCTGCGCGCCTTCGAACAGCAGCGAGTCGCCTTTCCTGCGCGCCTGCTGCAGCAGCGCCGCGACGTCGGCCACCATCGGCTTGATCTGCTCGGCGAGCGCAAGCGTGGCATCGCGCGTCTCGGCGAACGGCACGGCCGGACGCTTGTAGTACTGCGTCAGCATGAAGTTGTGGAACTCGAGCAGGGCCTCGAGCTTGGCCGCGAACCGGTCGGGATAGAAAAGATCCTGTACGCGGATCGCCCGGCGCGCCACCTTGTCCTCGTACGCAGGACCGATGCCGCGGCCCGTCGTGCCGATTTTCAGGTCTCCCATGGCGCCCTCGCGCGCCTGGTCGAGCGCGACGTGGTAGGGCAGCACGAGCGGACACGTCGGCGAGATCTTCAGCCGGTTGCGCACTTCGACGCCGGCAGCTTCCAGCTCGCCGATCTCCTGCAGCAGCGCAGAAGGCGAAAGCACGACGCCGTTGCCGATGTAGACCGAAACCCCCGGCCGCAGGATGCCGGAAGGAATGAGGCGCAGCACCGTACGGCGGCCGCCGATCACGAGGGTGTGGCCCGCGTTGTGGCCGCCCTGGAAGCGCACGACGCCCTGCGCGTGCTCGGTGAGCCAGTCGACGACCTTGCCCTTGCCTTCGTCGCCCCACTGGGTGCCGATGACGACGACGTTTTTGCCCATGCTGCTGCGAACCTTTCGAATGTGTGACGCGGTGAGCGTCAGGAATGGCGCGCCACGTGCCCGGCCAGCTGCCGCAGGTCCAACGTGAACCCGGTGGCGGGCCGTGCGCGCCCGAACGCCTTGCCGATGCCGTCGTAGCGGCCGCCGTTGCCGATCGCGACCGGCGCTCCCGCGGTGAATACGGAGAAGATCGCGCCGTTCTGGTAATGATAGCCGCGCAGGTCGGCAAGATCGATGTGCAGGTGCTCGACCGCCGGTTGTGCGGACCGGGCGAGGGCTTCGAGCGCCGCCAGCGCATTGGCGATGGCCGGCGTATCGGGCAGCCGCTCGCGCGCGGCGCCGAGGACCTCGCCGGCCGGCCCGTAGAGGGTCGGGAGGGCGTTGAGCGCGCCGCGCCACGCGGCCGGCAGGTGCGCCGTCAGCTCGCGCACCTGCGGCACGTCCTTCGCGCGGAGCGCCGCGAAGAGCTCGCTGTCTTCGTCGTTGCCTGCGATGCCGGCAGCGCTGGCAAGTGCGCGATACACGCCGACGTGACCGAGATCGAGATGCAGCCCGCGTACGCCCGCGGCGGCCAGGGACGAGAGCAGCAATGCCACGACTTCCTGGTCACCGGCGATGCCGGGCTCGCCATAGAGCTCGGCGCCGATCTGCTGGATCTCGCGCGTGCGATTGAGTCCGTCGGGCACCGTCCGCAGCACGCTGCCCGCGTAGCAGAGGCGCGTCAACCCGCTCGCATTGAGCAGATGCGCGTCGATGCGCGCGACCTGCGGTGTGATGTCCGCGCGCACACCGAGGAGGTGCCCCGAGAGCGGATCGACGACCTTGAAGGTCTGCAGCTCGAGGTCGTGGCCGGTGCCGGTGAGCAACGACTCGAGGTGCTCGACGAGCGGCGGCTGCACCAGCCGGTACTGATGGGCGGCGAAGTGATCGAGCAGCAGCCGGCGCAGCGCCTCGAGACGCTCCGCCTCGTCCGGGAGGACGTCTTCGATGTGCTCGGGAAGGATCCACCTACGCATGGGATACGAGCGCGAACAGGACGACGCCGACCAGCACCGAGGCAAGCCCGACGAAGCGCAGCTGCCCGTCGGTGAGGGCGAGCATGCGCTGGAACGTCTGGCGCCATACGCGCGGGGCGACGAGCGGCAGGAAGCCCTCGATGATGAACACCAGCGCGAACGCCGCCAGCAATGAATCCGGCATCGGTGCTCTCGGGCGCGCGGGCAATGCCGTGATTACTTCGCCGGACGCGGCGCGGTCCCTTCGGCACCGCGCCAGTAGCGGAAGAACTCCGACGACGGGTCGAGCACCATCGCGTCCGACTTGCTGCGGAACGATGCCTTGTAGGCCTCGAGGCTCCGGTAGAACGAGTAGAACTCGGGATTGCCGCCGTACGCCTGCGCATAGATCGACGAAGCCTTGGCGTCGCCGTTGCCCTTGACCGTCTGGGCCTGCTTGTAGGCGTCGGCGAGGATGACCACGCGCTGGCGATCGGCGTCGGCGCGGATCTTCTCCGATTCGGCCTGACCGAGGGAGCGCAGCTCGTTGGCCACGCGCCGCCGCTCCGATTCCATGCGCGCGTACACCGGCGTCGTCACGTCAGGCGGCAGCTCGACGCGGCGCAAACGCACGTCGACGATCTCGACGCCGATCGATTTCGCATCCTCGTTGGCCTTCTGGCGCGTGGTGGTCATGATCTTGTCGCGCTCGGCCGAGATTGCATCGTGCACGGTGCGCTTGTTGATCTCTTCCGCCAGGTTCGCGCGCACCGTCTGGGAGAGGCGCCGGCGCGCGGCTTCCTCGTCGCCCTGCTGGACGCTGACGTAGTACTGCTTCACGTCGGTGATGCGCCAGAGCACGAAGAAGTCCACCAGCAGCGGCTTCTTTTCGGAGGTGGTGATGCGGTCGGGCTCGGCGTTGTCGAGGAGCAGGATGCGCCGGTCGTAGTAGCGCACGTTCTGCACCAGCGGCAGCTTGCCGTAGATACCGGCCTGCGATTTGATCTCGACGATCTCGCCCAGCTGGAACTTGATCGCGTACTGGCGCTGATCCACCGTGTACAGCGACTGCGATGCAACGAGCAGCAGCGCGACGAGCAGCGCGAGGAAGGGCATCGTGAATCTCATCGCGCGTCTCCGCGGTCACGGTTGCGCAGCGCCTCGCGCGAGCGCGACTGCTCGACGGAGACCGCAGGCTCCGGCGCCGCGGGCCCGGGCCGGGCAGCGCCGACGTCGACCGGTGGCGTGGCCGCAGCTGCCGCGGCGGCAGCGGCAGCCCCACTTTGCTGGATCAGCTTGTCGAGCGGCAGGTACAGCAGGTTGTTGCCGGCCTTCTGGTCGACGAGGATCTTGGTCGAGCTGCCGAGCACGGACTGCACCATGTCGAGGTAGAGCCGCTGGCGCGTCACGCCCGGCGCCTTCGAGTACTCGACCAGGATCTGGCGGAAGCGCGAGGCGTCGCCTTCGGCGCGCTGCACCACCTCGGCCTGGTAGCCGTTCGCTTCCTCGAGCAGGCGCGCCGCGTTGCCGCGGGCGCGCGGCACGACGTCGTTGGCATAGGCCTGGCCTTCGTTGCGGAAGCGCTCGCGGTCCTGGCCGGCCTTCACCGCATCGTCGAAGGCAGCCTGCACCTTGTCCGGCGGCTGCACGTTCTGCAGCGTCACCTTCTGCACGTACACGCCCGTGCCATAACGGTCGAGCATGTCCTGCATCAGCTTCTCGGCGGACTTCGCGATCTGCTCGCGCCCTTCGTACAGCGCGAAGTCCATCTTCGCCTTGCCCACCACCTCGCGCATCGCGGTCTCGGCCACGAAGGCGACGATCTGGTCGGGACGGCGCACGTTGAAGAGATAGGCGTCCGCGCTCTTCAGGTTGTATTGCACCGCGAACTGGATGTCGATGATGTTCTCGTCATCGGTGAGCGAGAGCGACTCACGCTCGTTCTTGTTCTTCGGCGTGTTGCGGTAGCCGATCTCGATCGTCTTCACCTGCGAGAAGTCGACGAGCTCGACGGCCTCCACCGGATACGGCAGGTGCCAGCGCGGGCCGGGAAGGGTGGTCTCGGTGTACTTGCCGAAGCGCGTCACGACGCCGCGGCGGCCTTCGTCCACGATGTAGAAGCCGCTCGCGAGCCACACGACGAGCACGAGTCCCACCAGCAGGCCCGCGCCGCCGACGGGCACGAGGTTGCGCATGCGGTTGCCACCGCCGCCGCCGCCGTCGTCGCCCGTGCCGCCGCCCCTCCGTCCGAAGAGGTCGTTGATCTTGCGGTTAACGTTGCGCCAGATCTCGTCGAGATCCGGCGGTCCGCTGTTGCCGCGCTTGCCCCACTGGGGATCGTTCAGCGACATGGCAGGGTATCGAGATGCGCGCGCTGCGAGCGCGCTTGTGGAAGTTGTCGTCGCCCGTTCAAGCGTTGAGCTTGTGCGCGGCGGAGGCGGGAGGACGCGGGGCGCTCGCCGGGAAGCGCTCGACCAGCGCTGCGCGCAACTCGGCGCAGCCGTCACCTGTCAGGGCGCTCAATCGGACGGCGCGCAGTATACCAGACTGGTCGCGCTCGACCCCGGGCGCGAGGCCGGCGAGATCGATCTTGTTGTAGACGCGGACCTGCGGCACTTCGTCGGCGCCGATCTCCGCCAGCACCGCTTCGACCGCGTCGATCTGCTCCTCGCGATTGGGGTGGCTCGCATCGATCACGTGCAGCAGGAGGTCGGCGTCGGCGGCTTCCGACAGCGTCGCCCGGAAGGCGGCGACGAGGTCGTGCGGCAAGTCGCGCACGAACCCCACCGTGTCGGAAAGCACGACGGGATCGGCATCCGGCAGGCGCAGCCGGCGCAACGTGGTGTCGAGCGTCGCGAACAGCTGGTTCGCGGCATACGCATGGGCGCCGGTCAGGCGATTGAACAGAGTCGACTTGCCGGCATTCGTGTAGCCCACGAGCGCCACCGTGCGCACCGAAGCGCGGCGGCGCGTCCGGCTCTGCGTGGCACGCGTGCGCGCGACGTGACGCAGCCGCTCGTTCAGGATGCGTTCGCGGTTGCCGAGGAGGCGCCGGTCGGTTTCGAGCTGCGTCTCACCGGGACCGCGCAGGCCGATGCCGCCCTTCTGCCGCTCGAGGTGGGTCCACCCGCCGACGAGGCGCGTCATCTGGTGCTTCACCTGCGCGAGCTCGACCTGGAGCTTGCCTTCCGCGCTGCGCGCTCGCAGCGCGAAGATGTCGAGGATCAGCGAGGTACGGTCCACGACGCGGCATTCGAGCGCGCGCTCGAGGTTGCGCTGCTGGGCGCCGGTCAGGGGATGATCGAAGATGACGAGGTCGGCTTCGGTCTCCAGCCGGCGAGAGCCGATCTCCTCGACCTTGCCACTGCCGGCGAACAGCGCGGCGTCGGGGCGCTTGCGACGGCCCGTGACGACGCCCACGACCGTGGCGCCGGCGGAGGTGGCGAGCTCGCGCAGCTCCGACTGCCGCTCCGCGGGGTCCCCCTCCCCGAGATCGAGCACGACGAGCAGCGCGCGATCGCCGCCGCTCGGTCGCTCAAACACGGGAACGCGACGCCACGCCGGCGTCCGGATGCGACGCACCGCCCGGGTGCGGCGCGGTGCAGGAATGGCAGCGGCGCTGGATCAACCGTCGGCGTCGGCGGTCGGCGCGTGATGAGGCATCGCCACGGCCGGGCGGGCACGACGGTGAGATGGCGTGCTTGTAGACCATTTGCGTTACGGTGTTCTTGAGCAGCACGACGTACTGGTCGAACGATTCGATCTGGCCTTGCAGCTTGATGCCGTTGACCAGGTAGATCGAGACCGCACATGCTCCTTGCGCAGGGTATTCAGAAACGGGTCTTGTAGGAGTTGCCCTTTATTGCTCATGGTGGTCCTCCGTTGTTGTTGATTTGAAGGCGTTCTCGCGGTAAAACATTTTTCGCGCCGCGACGTTCAGTATGCCTCCCCCGACCACTGGCATATCTATCGCGGCAACTCGGACTCTTGCGGTTGCGGATTTTTCGGGTACCCGGCAACGGATTTTCGGAAGGTCTTGAACTGTATGCGTAAGGGGGGTGCCGTGCAGCTTGGAAGCCGGTCGATGAAAGCCCGTTCCAGATAGCGCCGATAGGAGTCCGGGATGTGCTCCAGGGCATTGCCGTGGATCACGATGAGGGGCGGATTCTGCCCGCCCTGATGAGCATAGCGCATCTTGGGCCGGAACATGCCATGACGTGGCGGGGTCTGCTTGGCGACCGCGGCGATCAGCGCGCGCGGGTTTGGCGAGGCGTGGGCAGCTTGGCCATGGCCGCAGCCCAGGCCTTGTTCGACCGACGTCAGCACGCCGCCGACTCCCTCGCCCTGCCGCGCCGAGATGTAATGCATACGGGCAAAGCCGAGAAAATTGAGTCTTGCGCTCGATGTCCTGCTTGACTCGCTCGCGCGGTAGTCGTCAACGGCATCCCACTTGTTGACCGCCGACCACCAGGGCACGGCCGGCCTCGATGGCAAAGCCGGCGATATGCGCGTCCTGGTCGGAAATATCCTGGCTGGCGTCGACCATCAGCACCACGACGTTGCATTCCTCGATGGCCTGCAGCGGTCTTGATGACCGAAAACTTTTCGACCGCCTCGAACACCTTGCCACGACGGCGCAACGCCCGCCGTGTCGATCAGGGTGTAATCGCGGCCGTTGCGCTCGAACGGCACCTCGATGGCATCGCGCGTGGTGCCCGGCATGTCGAAGGCGATCACGCGCTCTTCGCCGAGCAGCGAGTTGACAGCGTCGACTTGCCGACGTTCGGGCCGGCCGACCACCGCGACCTTGAGGCGCTTGGCCGCGCCTTCGCCGTCGCCTCGTCCTCCTCGGTGGCGGCGGACGGCACGCGGTCGAGCGCCTCCTCGACCAGGTCGGGCACGTTGTCGCCGTGCGCGGAGGAGATCGCGATCGGGTCGCCGAGGCCGAGCTCGTGGAACTCCGCCACGGCGCGTTCCGATGCCATGCCCTCGGCTTTGTTCACCGCCAGCACGACGGGCCGGCCGGATCTGCGCAAGCAGGTCCGCGATGTTCCGGTCCTGGGCGCGCAGCCCGTCGCGCCCATCGACGAGAACAGCGACGACGTCGGCCTCGGCGATCGCCGGCGCGGTCTGCTTCGCCATCTCGTGCAGGATGCCTTCTTCGCCGACCGGCTCGAAGCCGCCGGTATCGACGACGAGATAGGCACGCTCGCCCGAAGCGCGCCTTGCCAGTAGTGCCGGTCGCGCGTCAGCCCCGGGAAGTCGGCGACGAGCGCCGTCGGGTTCGCGTGAGGCGATTGAAACAGCGTCGATTTGCCGACGTTGGGCCGGCCGACGAGGACAAGGGTGGGCAGCATCGGAGATCCGCTTCGCCGTTCAGGCGCGCTGCCCATCTCACCCATGTCCCGGGCGCGCCGCGCTCAGGGGGCGATGACGACATAGACGTTGCCGCCATCGCTCTGCCAGATCGCGGCGTCGCCGCTGCGGCCCGGTTGGGTCGTGGCCGGGGTGCCGTCGGTGGCGAGCACGGCCCACCAGCGTGCCTTCGTTGCGGTCGAGGAGATGCAGGTAGCCCTCGGCATCGACGACACCGAGGAAATCGCCGACGATCTGCGGTCCGCCGGGATGACGTTTCGCGAGCCGGTCCTGCTTCCACACCGACGCCCCCGTCGACTTGTCGAGCGCGTGCACGCTGCCGCGATCGTCGGTCACGTAGAGGTTGCGCTCGTCGCTCGCGATGCCCGTGAGGCTGGAGATGTTGCGCGACCACTCGAGCACGCCGCGCACGACGTCGAAGCAGGCGATGCGCCCCTGATAAGCGATGGCGCAGGCGCGGCGGTCGTCGACCGCCGGCAGGCTCGTCACGTCCGCGATGCGCTCGAGCTCGGTTGCGCCTTTGGGTGTCGCCACGCTGCTCTCCCAGCCGATGGCACCGGTCGCGAGGTCCAGCGCAACCAGGCGTCCGCCCGCGGTGCCCGTGAAGAGACCACCACGGTTGATCACGCCACCGGCGGCATTGCGGATGGTGAGCGGCGGGTTGGCGCGCTGGTGGACCCACCGGGTCTTGCCATCGGCGGCGTTGAGGCCGTGGATCTTGCCATCGCCGGACCACACGGCCACGATGCCGTCGCCGACGACGGGCGGGGCCATGACTTCACTCGTCACACGCACCTGCCACAGTGGCGCGCCCGTTCGCGCTGAACGCGAGCACCTCGCCCTTGTCGGTGCCGACCACGACGGTGCGTGGCGTCGGCACCGACCCCGGCCGAGAGCCGCTTGCCGGCGTTGATGCGCCATGCGCTGCGCCCGGTGCGTGCATCGAAGCCGCGTGATGGCGCCATCGGTCGCGGCGACGTAGATCGCGTCGTCCACGACCGCCGGCGCGAGTCCCGCCGCGGCCTTGCCGACCGGGGCCTGCCATAGCACGCGCGCGCTGGTGGTCAGCTTGATCTCGGGCAGCGGTCCCGGCTCCTCGGAGCTGCTGCCGAACCAGTTCGGCATCGAGATCGATGGCAGCATCGAGTTGATCGTGCCGCACCGCCGAGCAGCGCGGTCGCTGCCAGCGCGAGCGCCGACGGCAGCGTACGCGGAAGAAACGGGGCGCGGGGACGGCTTCGAGACGCGCGTGGCGCCGGCACGCGAAGATCATTCGGGCAGGTGCGGAGTTGGAGGCAGCGGCAGGCGCGGCGGGCATCGCCGATGGTGCAGCGGGCGCGACAGGTGCAGCGGGTGAGCCGGCGTGGTGGATGCCGTGCCGGCGTCGCTCGCCGGTGACGCCGCCGGGATCGCTGAGGTCGAGTCGCGGTTGCGGTCGGCGACCGGTTGGCGGTCGCGCCACCGAGGGCGTCGAGCTCCACCTGCACGTAGTTCCGATACAGCGACTTGACGTCGAGCTTCGCCACCGCGACCTGATATGCCCGCGCGCGCCTCGCCGGCGCGTCCGGCGGCGGCAAGGATGTCGCCGCGCAGATCCGCATACAGTCCGTCGAAGCTCGCGTCGTGCTTCGCGTCGAGAGTGCGCAGCGCATCGTCGCACTGCTTCGCATCGAGCTGCACTTCGGCGAGACGGAAGCGCGCGACCTGGCGCGCCTCCTCCTCGCCATGATCGACGACCCATTGCAGCTGCGTGGCCGCGCCGGTCTTGTCGCCCTTGTCGAACAGCAGGCGTGCAAGCAGCATCGCGCCGCTCGAGGCGTAGGTGGTGCCGCCGTAGCGGTCGGTGAGCTGCGTGACGGCGTCGCGCGCCTTGTTGAGGTCGTTGCCGCGCACACCGAGCATCGCCGCCGAGTACAGCGTCGACGCCTGCTCGGCCTGGCGGTGCTGATACCAGCGCCAGCCCTGCACGCCGATCACCGCGAGGCTCAGCGCGACCACGACGGTGGTCACGAGGTTGCCCCACCGGCGCCACCATGCCTTCAGCTCCTCGAGCTGCTCCTGCTCTTCCAGATCGTAGACGGCCATGCGTTTTCCTGTGCTTCGTTCAGTGCGACTGGAGCCGTGCGGCGAGATCGCCGACCGGCACCTCTATCTGGGTTTCCGCGGACCGCAGCGGCTTCATCGTGACCGCGTCGCGCGCGGCTTCGTCGTCGCCGATGATGAGCGCGTAGGCGGCGCCGGAAGCATCGGCGCGCTTCATCTGCGACTTGAAGCTGCCGCCGCCGGCGTTGACGACGATCTCGAGCCCCGCATCGCGCAGCACTTCGGCCACGCGCGCGGCCAGCGCCTGCGCAGCATCGCCGGCATGCGACGACATACGCGACGGGCGGCGCGGCGGGTGCGCTGCCGAGCTCCTGCAGCAGCAGGATCATGCGCTCCACGCCCATGGCGAAACCGCACGCCGGCGTCGGGCGGCCGCCGAGCTGCTCGAACAATCCATCGTAGCGCCCGCCCGCGGCGACCGTGCCCTGCGCTCCGAGGCGGGTGGTGATCCACTCGAACACGGTGCGGTTGTAGTAATCGAGTCCGCGGACCAGGCGCGGATTGATGTCGAAGGCGATGCCATGCGCGGCGAGACCGCGCTGCAGGCCCCCGAAGTGCGCGCGCGACGCGTCCCCGAGATGATCGAGGAGCCGCGGCGCACCCGCGATCATCTCCTGCATCGCGGGATTCTTGCTGTCGAGGATGCGCAGGGGATTGGCGTGCAGCCGTCGTCGCGCATCCTCGTCGAGCAGTCCTGCGTGCTGCTGGAAGTACGCGATGAGTCCGGCGCGGTGGGCGCGGCGCTCCTCGGCGTCGCCGATCGAATTGATCTCGAGGCGCACGGCGTCGCGCAGCCCGAGGCCGGCCGAAGAGACGCGCCAGCATCACGATGAGCTCGACGTCGATGTCGGGACCGGCGAAGCCGAGCGCTTCCGCATCGAACTGGTGGAACTGGCGGTAGCGTCCCTTCTGCGGGCGCTCGTGCGCGGAGACATCGGACCGACGAGCCACACCCGCTGGGGCCGTTCGTACGTCAGGTTGTGCTCGATGGCCGCGCGCACGATGCCCGCGGTCGCCTCGGACGCAGCGTCAGGCTCTCGCCGTTCAAGCGGTCCTCGAAGGTGTACATCTCCTTCTCGACCACGTCCGTCATCTCGCCGATGCTGCGCACGAAAAGCGGCGTGGGCTCCACCAGCGGCACGCGCATGTTGCGGTACCCGTTCTGCCGGAACACCTCGCGCACGGTCGCTTCGAGCCGCTCCCAGACCATCGCCTCGTCGGGCAGCACGTCGTTCATGCCGCGCACCGCCTGCAGCTTGCCGCCGCTCGCGGCGCGCGCGGGAGCGCTCACGACAGCTTCCGCACGCGTGTTGCTCATTGGACTACGTTCGTGCTGCGCACTCGCACTCATTTGGTCACTGAGGCGCTCGGGGCGGCCCTTCACGCTCATGAGGCGACTGCCTGGAGCGGGATGGTGCGGGGCTCCGGATCGAGTGCGGCGATGCGCGGTTCCCCGCCGTACGTGGCGCGCACGTAGGCCTCGACGATCGCCTGGAATTCCTCGGCAATGCGCTCGCCGCGCAGGGTCACGGTCTTCTGGCCATCGACATACACCGGTGCAACGGGCGAAGCAGTGCAACTGAACGAAGCAGA
>CAVTHT010000022.1:0-310857 GCA_963734575.1 uncultured beta proteobacterium
GGGTATCGGGCAGGAAAAACGTTGCGCCCGGTCGGTTTGCGATGTGCTGGATGTGCACGATGGCGCGGCCGTCCGCGCGAAAGACCGCCAGCAGCGCAGCGGCTTGAGTGGCTGCCGCGTCAGCGCCAACGACCTCCATCGCGCCACCGGGGAAGTAGTCGTTTTGAATGTCTACGATCAAGAGCGCGGTAGTCACTGGGACCTCGTTTGAGCAGGTTTGAGCAGCAGCGTCAGCGTCACCGGCAGCCTACGCGCCGACCCGCGTCCGGTCGAACGCGGGTAGGCGTCAGCGCGGAGGTAAGGGGCGATGTTCTTCATCGCTCGGGTTACGTACTCTTCCTTCTCGCCCACCGGCGCCACGTAGTGCAATGCCGATCGGGCGGCTTCCTCGCCCTCTGTCCGGGCGATGATCCAGGCGGCCAGATACTGCGAGGCAAAGCAACCTCCTGCCGTCGCGATGTTCCCTGCGGCATAGAAAGCTTGATTCAACACTTGGACGCCAGCTTCCTGCACCCACGGCTTCGTGGTGAGGTCGGTGCAGGCAGGAGTCTTGCCAAGCAACCCGAGTTTTGCAAGTACGAGCGTGCCAGAGCATTGCGCGCCTATGAGCTGTCGCGCGGGATCCAGGCGCAGGCTCGACATGATCGCGGGATCCCTGACGATCTCCCTTGTCCTGATGCCGCTCCCGACGATGACTGCGTCTGCGGATCCCGCCTCGGCCAAACGGGATTGTGCGTGCACCACCACGCCGTTCATCGAGGTCACGGTGGGCTCCGGGCAGCAGAGCGTCACGCGCCACGATGGCTTCTTGATACGGTTGAGGACACCTAGCGCGACGAGTGAGTCGAGCTCGTTGAAGCCCTGGAACGTGAGGATGGCGATGTGCATGTTTTGAGGGGGACTCGGATGCCAGTGTTGAGCGGCGCCGCGGAGGCGCTCTTGATCAAAAAGGGAAGAGTGGGGCGGTATTGCGCTGCAGGACGATGCTTGCCTACTCGTCGGTAATGATCTCCTGAGCCACGTTGTCGACCACCACGGGACTTTCGAAGTACGTCACGGTTGGATCAGTGCCGTACTTCTCGCGGACGAATGAGCGCCAGGAGTCCGTGTACATTGCTTCGGCCTCTGCCCTGGAATTCCAAAGGTAGACGCCGCCTGCCGTTGTCCCGTTTTCGGAGAGCACGTAGATCTTCCGAAGCAACCCCTGTACGCCTCGATATTTTGGCGCGGTGCTCAGGAAGATGTTGCGGGCTTCCTCGCGAGTGATGGGCTTTGGCAAAGTGAACGTGGTAAACACGGTGATCATGAGCGCCTCCTGTCGTGCTGTGTGGCTGTGGTAGGCGTCGCAGCTAGCCAGGGATGTCTGGCTCGACGAGCGTCGCGAGCTGCGCCAGCGACTCCTGCCAACCGAGGTAGCACATCTCGAGCGGAATGACTTCAGGGATGCCTTCCTGGACAACGGACAGGTCGGTCCCGCAGATCACCGGCTTGAGGGTGACGGTCACCTGGAGTACGCCAGGCAGATTGGGGTCATCGAATTTGTCAGTGTAGCGGATGAGCTCATTCGGGACCAATTCCACGTAGTCGCCACCGAACGAGTGAGAGTTGCCGGTCGAGAAGTTTCGGAACGACATCCTGAACGTGCCTCCGACGACGGCTTCCAGGTGATGAACCGAGCAGGTAAAGCCATAGGGGGGAAGCCACTTGGCCATGGCGTCCGCTTCGAGAAAGGCGCGATAGACCTTCTCGGGTTTTGTGCGAAGTACACGATGCAGGCGGACAGTGCGAGACGACATGACGAGTCCTTTGCGTGATGGGTGGAGAGACGGGGAATCTTACCGGCTTCGTAGTCCTGGCGATTCGTGCGGCGCGTGTCAAGAAGGAATCTGGCGGCGTTGCCGAGTGCGCGTTCGGTCACATGCCACTGCGTATCGCCGGCGGGAGAGAGCAAGCGAAGCGCCGCGTTCCGTCGACCGGTGCGTGCACGGTCAGGCGCATCGCGCGACGACGAGACGATAGCCAATGTCCAGTTCGGGCAGCGTTTCCAGAGTGCCGTGCCGGTCGAACCACGTTCCGTCGTCGAGATCCCGCTGAAGACGGGCAAGTCCTGCAGTGGGGTCGAACTTGGAGAATGCGGAGATCGCTACCCGGGCGCCAGCATCCAGGTACGCCGCTGGCCGACACCAGTACGCACCGAGGAAGCCGTCGGAACAGTCAGCCGGAATGGGTATCACGTGCGTCTCGGTCGGGCCGATCACCTTCTCGATTTCCTGCAGCGTTGGAAAGATCGGCCGATCCATCTCCAGAATCTCTGGAAAATATTCCTCGATCAACCAGAAACCCGCGTGTTCGGGATCCCAAGTGAACATGATGACGCGCTCACGGACGACTCGTCGCATTTCCGCGAGCCCTTCCGCGCGATGCGGCCAATGATGCATGGTAAGAATCGCGAGTGCAGCGTCGAAGGACTGATCGCGGAACGGCAGCCGCTCGGCGGATGCTCGTACGGCTGGCGCGGCCGTCGGAGGTCGCTGCCTGATCATTTCGGCCGAGGGTTCTACGGCGACCACGAATCGATTCGTCGGCTCGTACGAACCTGTGCCTGCACCGACATTTAAGACGCGATGACACCGCCCGAGCGCGGCGCTGATCCGGGCTGCAATACGCTCGTCCGGGCGCCGGCGTTCAGCGTAGCCAATACCGATACGGTCGTACAACGCTTGGTTCATTACGAACGCTCCCCCCAGCTTTCTAACGACGAAGCTGAGCGGTGCCGCAGAGGGTTGCGCGGGCCGCAGCGACGGTGCCCTGCAGCCGCTCGAATGCCAGGTTAGGGCCCACGCACACGCTTGGACATAATGACGACTGGACCACCAGGCAATTGATGCCGGCGTGTCACCGACCACCCGAGGCGCTCATAAAACTGCTCCGCTGCAGGCGTGTAAAGGTAAAGCTGCTTTACTCCGAGTAAGGCCGCTTCCTTCTCGGCGGAGCTGACAAGGAGAGCACCAATTCCTTTACGGCGATGCTCGGGAACAACGAACAAGCCGGCCAACCAGGGCGAATAGTCGACGCCTTGAAGTTCGCGTGGCTTCAATGCCACTGTCCCGACTAGCTTCTCCTCAAAGATCGCCACGAGTGCAGTAGGAATCTGTCCCCATGTGAGCCAACTTTCGATCCGGCGTTGTACCGAGATCTGCGTCTCGTCTGCATATAGGGACCGCCATTCGGCAAGGAACCACGAGGCGATGCGAGGGACCTCCTCAGCGTAGTCGACCAGATGATGAACGGCTACGTCCATACGAGCACTAACGATCAAGTTGGGCGGCGCCGTAGAAGCGCACACGGGTCGAAGCTTCCGAGTGTCGACTCCGGCCCTTGCTGGTTCACTTACGCCTCATTGAGCCGGTTGGATCTTGAAAGACCACGCAAACTTCTGCGCATCGGTTTCCTGCCGATAGGAGGGCTTGGCGGGATATGCGGCCATGATCTGGTATATCCGATTGCCAAACCACAGAAGCCTGACATAGATGACCTGTTTCCTATTGGCAGTCGTAGCAGTGAACTTCTCTCCGTGCGCTGCCTGGGTTGCTGATACTTGCAGCTCGTCACCCTTGACGGAATCGGCTATCCAGTTGTTGCTCTGGAGCATCTGTGAACGAGCTGGTATCTCGTAGCCGGGTCGGTGCTTTTTCAACTCGGTGTTGATCGGTTCCGGGATATCGAAATAGTTGACGACGTAGACGACGCTGTCTTGTTCGGCTGCGTACGAGTGCATCGTGACCGGGCCGGCTTCGAAATCGAACGTCTGGGATCTGTGACCTAGCTCCGCTGGAGCCGATACCTCGAATCGGCCGTCTGTCGAGACGAATGGCTTGAATTCCGCCTTCTTCGCACAGGAGGAGACCGAAAAAGCAGCAAGCAGTACAACGACTAGGAGTGGGCGATTCACGGGTCGATCAGGAGAGGTCTGGATGCAGCTTGGAGGCGGTCACGGGGGCTGTCCGCGACAGCGAATGATCAGGCCCGCACTTTCCAACCAATGGATTCAAGCGGCAGAAGACGATGGGTTAGGCGGCATCTCGCGGCAAGCGCTCAGTCAAGGAATTTCCAGGTATCCGCTCCATCGAAGCGCCTGACGACTACCGACTCCAAGAGCGCTGGCTCAAAATTGCGCAGGTTCACTCCATGGCGAGCGCCGGGCTCGGGTTTAAGCGGCTCCCAGTGGGTGACGATGCCGCAAATCTTGCAGCGCACGTTCCTCAGGGTTCGATCGCCCCAGATGTAGCTTTCGGTGTTCTCAGGATGGCCTTCGACAGACACTGTCCCAAACTGATAGTAGGCCCATATTCCTCCCGTGCGCCGGCACAACGAGCAGTTGCAACTCGTGGCCTTGTCGGGCGCAGTCGGTAGCGTAAGGCGCACCGCTCCGCAGTGGCAGGAACCTTGCAGCGATGGTGTTGGCTGTTCGTGGTTCATGGGGCGTACCGCTGGTTGTTGTGCCGCCTAACGACAGCGTTGAGCGGCGCTGTGGAAGCGCCGACTGGTACACGGAACACCGATCGGCTCCGCTCGGACGTAGGTTTAGACGGCACCTCGCCCCTCCCGAATGGCGAATGCTAACGCATCGAAACTTTGCGCGTTTACGGCTATGTTCATCACGAAGGCAAGATCGCGCACAGCTTCCCGGACCAGATCGGCGGGATACTGCGACGGAGTGCGTTGCCAATAGACCCGTTCCTGCGTCACCGACCGTGCAGCCTAACGCTTGAGGTAAGCCGCCGGCAGAGGCCGCAGGCCGGAGCGGCTCCGTTTGACCGAGGGGGTTAGGCCGCACTACTCGAACCAAGTGAAGCGTCTACAAGTATCTCTGCAAGCCGCGTTGGCTCGTCCAGCATCACGTCGTGACCGCACCCCACCTGGATCGTCTTCCAGCCTTGCCCCAGTGCCCTGCTGTAGTGCTCATGGAATGGCGGCTGCCCGCCACCCCATCCCGTGGCTAGAACGTAAACGATGGAGCCTATTCGCGCATGATTGCCATTGAGCTTGCTGGGTTGCAACCAGCAACCGATTGATTGAGACGTGCACTGCCTATCGACCCACGCTCGATCGGCCTCATTTACGTTGAACGTTTGAGCCGTGATCGGGAGGACCTTCCATCCGTCCTGCAGCCGTTCCGCAGGAATATCCTTCGACAGCGCGTGACCGTTCTCAGGTATGAATGCGTCGAGGTACACCAAGGTTCGGATCCGCTGCGGAAGGCGATCTGCGACGCCAGCAACGACCGCGCCTGCGTACGAATGCCCGCAGAGCACGACATCGTCGAGCTCCTCCCACTCGATGAGATTTACTACGTCCAGGATATGTGTCTCGAGCGAGATCTCTGGAGTGAGCAGGTGAGACCGATCCGCCACCCCTGTCAATGTTGGTGTGAACACATCATGACCGCGACTCTGAAGCTCGCGCCTTACTCGCTTCCAGCACCAACTTCCATGCCAAGCTCCATGAACGAGGACGAAGGTGCTCACCCGGATGTCTCCTGGACAGATACTTGTGTGCTCGCCAATGAATTGAGATCGGACCGGCGGTGGACTGGGTTTCCGGCCTAACGACAGCTTTGAGCGGCGCCATGGACCTGCCGACGAGTCGAAGCAACCTGGTCGGCATCCGCGAGAACGCACGGTTATGCGTGATGATCAAGGGCGATCACCGGATAGGTTTGGTTCTTTGGTTGGTAAGAGAACAGCAAAAAAGATCGGTTGATTTGCCGGAAGGGACCGAAACTGGCGGACGCGAGCTCCTCTCGGGCCGCCTCCGCAGTCAAGGCCGGCTCGTCCGTGAATAGACACACGTACAGCTCAGTGAATGGGCCGCCGTGGTACGCCTTGCCATCCTTTTCCGCCAATAGGTCCGATACAGCCCTTGTCACATCGCCAGGTCGCCAGACACGGTAGACGGCTTCACCTTGAGCGTTTCGGCGTACCGACTCTTCACAAACCAGCTCGGCGAGTTCGATGCCCACACGCTGTCCGTCATTGTTGCGACACGTGAGGTCGGGTGGGTCGGGCCGCTGTACGGCTATGTCAGTTAGCCCGAGATCAAAGGTGGCGTTTATAGCGCCCACGAGTTGCTCACCGACACCAAGCTCTTTCCCTTCCTTGTCGGTCCACTCCCAGAACGACGCGTACTGACGTTTGTTCAGCAGAGCGATGGCACGGTCTAAATCGTTACGCATGACGCCGAGTTAAGCGCCACCGAGAACCACGCTGACGGGGACCAGCCGCGCAGACTGGCGTCCGCTTAAACGTGGGGTTAGACCGCAGCGACGCATGCATTGCAACGACCCGGGCTGAAGCGGACCGCGGCGGCTCGAACGAGCCAAGCGCAATTCGCCTGTCAGCACCGCCAACCCGAACCACCGACCATTACGAACCGACGACCTGCCGGCTCTCCACCGTGTTTGCCGTCTGCGCTGCAGCCGGAAACGGAGTGCCACAAACGCAAGCGTTCCCCCGCGTGGCCTGCACCGGATTCCACATGCTGCCGATCATGATGGGCTTGCACGAAAAGGACCTGAGGTCTAACGACAAAGTTGAGCGGCGCCGTGCAGGCGCTCGCGCACCGGGGCAAGGCGGACCGGCGTCCGCTCGAACGCAGGGTTCGGCCGCAATGTAGATGTAGCGCAATCCATCAGTGGACTTATCAGGCGGCCCGCCTTTTGGAAAGCGCCGGTCGGAGTGCCTTGATGGAACCGCATTTTCCACCCCTCCGAAGTCCACTGCCATAGAGATGATCTCAATGTGTGGCGCTCAAGCTCGCCAGACTCGCTGACATGGGCAGAACAATACGTGAGTAGGACAATACCGTCCTCAACCTGCTCGATCGCGAAATCTTGGGCCCAGATCTCGTAGCCCTGCGGTGATGCGGCAAACTCCAGAAGCACCTCATCGCGGTTGTACGCCACGCCCAGCGGCCAAACTCCCGAAATGCCGGGTGCAGCAGTACGCCAAGGGCGCGGGAATCCGAGCGAACATCAGGCCGATGGAGCCGTCTTTCGAGCTCGCAAAGTGTGACGAACACAGACGTTGTGGTCACTGCCGCCTAACGACAGGGTTGAGCGGCGCGGCACGAGTGCCGACGGGCCGCAGCAACGCCGGCCCGCGTCCGCTCGAACGCAGGGTTAGGCCACATTTGCTCTCGCCGCGAGGCGGGCGGCGATCGCCAGACCGATGTCGCCCAATTGGGCTTCGGGCAGGTCCGTGTTGCGGAACGCGCTCGCGTCGACTTCGAGTTCGGTGAACGGTGCCAGCACGGCCAAATGCCTGAACGGTTCCTCTCCCGAAGCCACAACGTCATCGAAGATCAGCCGCACCCCGCCATTTGCGGTTTCAGCTAACCGCACGAGCACACCAGCCGTCTTCTGTGTCGCGTTCGACATATGTCGTGCTGCTGCGCCCTAACGGGAAGTAGACGTCCTAAACGACGTCTTTGAAACCGTCGCTTGGCGCAACAATGCTTCGCAATCGGCCAACCGCGAGTTCACGCGGTTGCCTCTTCCGGCGGGGGGTATCGGCGCATCGCCGGCATTTGACAGCTTGTCGGCCGCGAAGGCAAGGACACGATGGCGGCCGATGTTTGCGCGTATCGCCCGACGGCCCACGATGTGCGCCGTAGCAATTCCGTAGCGATCCGCTGGACGCCGCGAGCGAAGACCCGCTAAGTGGCTGATTCTTGGCGCCCCGAAGACGAATCGAACGTCCGACCTGCCCCTTAGGAGGGGGCTGCTCTATCCACTGAGCTACCGGGGCTGCGCGCCGCCGATCATAGCGGAAGACCGCCCTCGATTCGCCTCCCCGGTAAACTCGCGCCTGCCCGCGTTCCCGTCGACGCGCCGGCCGTCGTTCGTCATGACCTTCGATTCCCTCACGTTTCTCGCCTTCCTGGTGTGCGTCTACGTCGCGTACTGGGTCGTCACCGGCTGGACCGCGCGCAAGGTTCTGCTGCTGCTGGCGAGCTACGTTTTCTACGGCGCGTGGAACCCGTTCTTCGTGCTCCTGCTCATGGCGACGACCGGCTTCGACTGGATCGCCGGCCGGTTGCTCGAGCGCTCGAAAGACGACAGCCTGCGCCGCATCCTGCTGTTCGGCTCGATCGCGGTGAACCTTGGCGCATTGGGTTTCTTCAAGTACGCGCAGTTCTTCACCAACACCGCGATCGATCTTGCCCGGATGTTCAGCATCGAGTGGCGGCCACTCGATCTCGGCATCCTCCTTCCGGTAGGCATCTCGTTCTACACGTTCGAAAGTCTCTCGTACGTCATCGACGTCTATCGACGGCGCATCCCGGCCTCGCGCAGCGTGCTGGACTACGGCCTCTACGTGACGTTCTTTCCGCATCTCGTCGCGGGCCCCATTCTTCGCTACAACGATTTCAATCCGCAGTGCCTCACCGAGAAGCGGTGGGTGGATACGGCGCTGGGCCGCGGCCTCGCGCTGTTCGTCATCGGGCTTGCGTTGAAGCTTTGTCTCGCGGACCTGATCTTCGGCCCCGTCGCCGACCGCGTGTTCGCGCTCGGCGCGCATCCCACCACCGCGGAGAGCTGGCTCGGCGCGACCAATTTCTCCCTGCAGGTGTATTGCGACTTCGCCGGCTATTCGCTGTGCGCGATCGGTGTCGCGCTGCTCTTCGGCTTCCGGTTCCCGTCCAATTTCGAGAGTCCGTTCGGCGCCGTCGGCATGGCCGACCTGTGGAATCGCTGGCACATCTCGCTGTCGAGCTGGCTGCGCGATTACGTGTTCACGCCGCTGGGCCATTACCGCCGTGGCCGGGCGCGCGGCTATCTGAACCTGATGGTCACGTTCCTGCTGTGCGGGTTGTGGCACGGCGCGGCATGGACGTTCGTCATCTGGGGCGGCCTGAACGGGCTGCTGCTGGTGCTGGAGCGCGTCTTCCGTGACTACGTCGGCGATTTCACGCGCACCGAGTCCTTCGCTGCCAGGGCTGGCATCGCGCTGCTGACGTTCACTGCGTTCACCATTGCCGTCGTGTTCTTTCGCGCATCGAGCGTGGGGCAGGCGCTGCATCTTCTTGCGACGATGTTCGGCTACACCGATCCCCTCGCGACCGCGCTCGTGCCGCGCCAGGACGTGCAGGTCGCGCTCGTGGCCGGCGCTGCGCTGCTTGCCGGGCACATTCTCAGCGCCAACGTGCGCGGCTGGACGTGGCTCGACGACGTGCCGGGATGGCTGCGCGTCGGCGCGCTCACCGCCGCCACCAGCGCCGTGCTGTTCTCGCCGGGTTTCAATCCGGCGTTCATCTACTTCCAGTTCTGATGCGGCGCTGGCTCGTTTCGTGGGTCGTTGCTCTGCTGCTGACGGCGCTCGCCGTCGGCGCGTTCGAGCACTGGCTGCGCGCGCACGATTACTGGCCGACGCTGCAGGACGACAAGGACCTGTGGTCGATCCAGATGGACCGCCTCGAGGAGCATGGCGAAGCCGTGGCCTTGCTGGGTGCGTCGCGCATCCAGTACGCCGTCGATCCGGAGCTCGTGCACGCGTTCACCGGCGCGGCCCTCGATCATGCTGGCCGTCAATGGCGCGTATCCGATCGCCGCATTGCGCGCGCTCGCGGAGGATCCCCGGTTCCACGGGGTGGCCATCGTCGGCATCGATGCACGCGGCCTGGCGCAGCGCCACTGGGACATGCAGCAGCCGTGGTTCGATCATTACCGCCATCGCTGGACGCTCGCGCGGCGCATCCATCGCGCGCTGCTGACACCGTTGCAGGAGCATCTCGTCTTCATCCGCTCGCCGTTCGCACTGGTCCAGATCGTGCGCCGGTGGCTCGCGGACTACGGCCCTCCCATCAACGACTACGTGCGTATCCGCCGCGATCGCCTGGGGCTGCTGGACTATCGCCGCACCGATGTCGATGCGATCCGCGACCGGCGCATCGCGGATCTCCGCGACTACTACCGCGACAATCCACCCGATCCTCCGGCGCAGTGGCTCGATGCGCTGCAACAGGTATCGGCGTGGGTGCGCACCATCCAGGCGCGCGGCGGGACGGTCGTGTTCTTTCGCGAGCCTTCGGGCGGTGAGCACTTCGCCATCGACGAGGCGCACTACCCGCGCGCCGTGTATTGGGATGCGTACGCGCGCGTCGCGCCGATGCCGATGATCGATTTCCAGGACGAGCCCGCGCTGAAGGCGATTCCCTTGCCCGACACCTCGCACATCGACGGCACCGACGTGCCGCGGTTCACCCGCGCGCTGCTCGATGCGCTGGTCCGCCGGGGCATCATTCCGGCCAGCACGCTGCCGCCGTAGCGGCGACGCAGCGCCAACACGGTTACTCAGCGGGCGACGACGGGCACCGACGCCAGCAGCGCGCTCGCGCCGTTCCAGGCGATCTGCACGCCGATGCACAGCAGGATGAAAGCGGAGAGACGCAGGACCACGCTGGTGCCGGTCTCGCCGATCATCCGCAGCATCCGATCGGCATAGCGAAAGCACAGGAAGATCGTGAGCGCGATGACCACGCTGGCGATGACATGCCCCGCGGCGTAGGTGACCACCGAGCGGAGGTCCGCGGGATGGTTGGCACCGATCGTGATCGCGACGGAAATGCTGCCCGGCCCCACGGTGAGCGGCAGGGTGAGGGGGTAGAACGCGCGACTGGAGATTTCCGCTGCGGTGGGAGCAGGGCCGGTCGTGACATATTTGACCGGGTTGTCCTGCGCGAGGAGGCGCCAGCCCATGGCGCACACGAGAATGCCGCCGGCGACCTGCACCACCGGCACCGACAGTCCGAAGAGCTCGAGCACGTAGGTGCCCACGAAGACCGAGATCATCAGGATCAGGAAGGCATTCACGCTGATCCGCTTCGCCAGTGTCGCGCGCAGCTCCGGCGTGCAGTCGGCGGTCATCGCGAGAAACACCGGCGTGCTGCCGAACGGGTTGACGATCGGCAGCAGCGCCGCGGTCATCAGCAGCGCGCCTTCGAGGATCTGGCGGAGGTCGGTGGGCATGGGTGCGCGAGACGGTATCACGGAGTCGGCCCGAAGCCCGGTCCACAAGAGTTGTGGAGGGGGGCGTCAGGCTGAAGCCTGACCTACAGGGATTGGATGAGATATTGGATCCTGTAGGTTCGGCTTCAGCCGAACGCTCTTCTATCCAGCTCTTGTAACCAGGCTCGACACCTTCGTGCTGGAATCCGACCTCATTCTTTGCCATCTTCGCGTGGATTAGACTGGCCTCCCGCCCTCGCACCGTCCCGCATGCCTTCCACCAAACCTCTCTTCGGCTTCCACGCCGTCACCGCACGCCTGCGCCAGCACGCGCAATCGGTGCACGCCCTGTACGTGGCGGCCTCGCGTCACGATGCGCGTACGCGGCAGCTGGTCGCGGCAGCCAAGGCGGCCGGATGTGCGGTGCACGAAGTGGACGAGCCGCGCTTGCTGGCGCTCGCCGGCTCGGATCGGCATCAGGGCGTGGTGGCCATGGTGGATGCGGCGCTGCCCTACGTCACCGTCGAGGACGTGCTCGAGACCGCCGGCGAGCCGCCCCTGCTCGTGGTGCTGGACGGCGTGACCGATCCGCACAACCTGGGTGCATGCCTGCGCTGCGCCGATGCCTTCGGCGCGCAGGCGGTGATCGTCCCCAAGGATCGCGCGGTCGGCGTCAATGCCACCGTCGCGAAGGCGGCGAGCGGCGCCGCCGATACCGTGCCGGTGATCGCGGTCACCAATCTCGCCCGGACGTTGCGCCAGCTGAAGGACAAAGGAGTGTGGATCCTCGGTGCCGATGCCGGCGGCGAGAACCTGATCGACGCCGATCTTTCCGGGCCGATTGCCTGGGTGCTGGGCGCGGAGGGCGCCGGCCTGCGGCGCCTCACCCGCGAGCAATGCGATCGCATCGTAGGCATTCCACTCTCCGGGAGCGTGGAAAGCCTCAACGTCTCCGTGGCAACGGGCATCTGCCTGTACGCCACGCGCCGCGCCCGGGCGAGGGCTGTCGCCCGCGGCTGATTGCGCGGATCATGACGAGCGCGGTTGCCACGGCGGTGGGGTGCCGCTAGCATTGCCGCCGTGCCGAGTCTCCCCCGTTTTCATCCCTCCGAGGTAGCCATGTCCAGCCGATTTCAGAAGCGCCCCGCGCCACTGCGCATTGCGTTGATTGCCGCGTGCGCGGCCCTGCTGCCCGTCCTTGCGCCCGCTGCGCAAGCAAAAGGAACGCTCGTCTATTGCTCGGAAGGCAGCCCGGAGGGCTTCCAACCGCAGTTCTTCTCCACGGGCACGACGTTCGACGCAGCGTCGGTGCCGATGTTCAACCGCCTGGTCCAGTTCGAGATCGGCACGACGAACATCGTGCCGGCACTGGCGGAATCGTGGACGGTGGCGCCCGACGGCAAGGTGGTGACGTTCAAGCTGCGGCGTAACGTCAAGTTTCACAGCAATGCGAACTTCAAGCCGACGCGCGACATGAACGCGGACGACGTGCTGTTCAGCTGGTATCGCATGGCGGATGACAACCATCCGTTCCACAAGATCACGGCCGGCCAGACGTTCGCGTACTTCGACGACATGGGCATGAAGAACATCGTCGACAAGGTCGAGAAGCTCGACGACTACACGGTGCGCTTCACGCTGAAGCGCCCCGAAGCGCCGTTCCTCGCCGACATGGCCATGGACTTCGCGTCGATCCTGTCGAAGGAATACTTCGAAGCGATGCTGAAGAAGGGCACGCCGAATGCCGCCGACGTGTACCCGATCGGGACGGGGCCGTTCGAGTTCGTCTCCTATCAGAAGGACGCGACGGTTCGCTACAAGGCGTTCGACCAGTACTGGGGCGGACGGCCGAAGATCGACAACCTCGTGTTCTCGATCACGCGCGACGCCACCGCGCGTTACGCCAAGCTCAAGACCGGCGAGTGTCACGCCATGGCGTTCCCGAAGCCGGCGGATCTCGCTGAGATGCAGAAGGACCCGGCGCTGAACGTGCTGTCGAAGGAAGGCCTCAACGTCGGCTACATCGCCTTCAACGTCGAGAAGAAGCCGTTCGACAACAAGCTCGTGCGGCAGGCGCTCAACATGGCGGTGAACAAGGACGCCATCCTCAAGGCGGTCTACCAGGGCCAGGGGCAGGTGGCGAAGAATCCGATTCCGCCGATCCTCTGGAGCTACAACAACGCGGTGAAGGATTACGCGTACGACCCGGCCAAGGCGAAGGAGATGCTGGCGCAGGCGGGTTATCCCAACGGCTTCGAGGTCGAGCTCTGGTACCTGCCCGTCACCCGGCCGTACAACCCCGACGGCAAGCGCATGGCGGAGCTCGTGCAGGCCGACTGGGAGAAGATCGGCGTGAAGACGAAGCTCACGACCTACGAATGGGCCGAGTACCGCAAGCGCAGCAAGGGCGGCGAGCACCACGCGATGATGTTCGGCTGGTCCGGCGACAACGGCGATCCGGACAACTTCTTCGTGCCGCTGATGGGCTGCGAGGCGGTGAAGGGTGGCGGCAATGTCGCGCGCTGGTGCAACAAGCAGTTCGAGGATCTCATCATCAAGGCGGCGCAAACCCCGAAGCAGGCGGATCGCGCGAAGCTCTACGAGCAGGCGCAGGTGATCTTCAAGGAGGAAGCGCCGTGGATCACGGTGGCGCATTCGGTGCGTTTCGATCCGGTGCGCAAGGAGGTCAAGGGCTACAAGATGGACGCGACCGCGCATCATTATTTCGACAAGGCGGAGGTCGCGGGGAAGCCGCCGTTGTGACATGGCGTCAGGCTGAAGCCTGACCTCAGGGATCGGAGGAGCTCTTGTCAGGCTGAAGCCTGACCTACAGGGATCGGATGCGATATTGGATCCTGTAGGTTCGGCTTCAGCCGAACGTTCTTCCCATGCAGGGACGACAACATCAGGCTGAAGGCTGGCCAAAGGAAGAGGAGCTCTTGTCAGGCTGAAGCCTGACCTACAGCGGTCGGATGAGATATTGATCTTGTAGGTTCGAAGCTTGAGCCGAACAGGTACCTGTCGTCGCGCGGGTCAACCGATACGCGCCGAAGCCTTACTTCCAGGATTCATGTTCGGGTTTCTTCTCAGGCGCGTGGCGCTCATCGTGCCGACCTTCATCGGCGTCACGCTGCTTGCCTTCGCACTCATCCATCTCATTCCCGGCGATCCCGTCGAGAACCTGTCGGGTGAGCGCGGCATGGACCCGGAGCGCCGGGCCCGGCTGCTGCGCGAGTTCGGTCTCGATCAGCCGCTGTACGCCCAGTATTTCGGCTACATCGGCCAGGTGCTGCGGGGCGATCTCGGCACGTCGCTCACGACCCACGAGCCGGTGCTGCGCGAGTTCGTGACGCTCTTCCCGGCGACCGTGGAGCTCGCATTCTTCGCGATGATCTTCGCGGTCGTGCTCGGATTGCCGGCCGGCATCATCGCTGCGCTCAAGCGCAACACCGTCGCCGACTACGCGGTCATGGGCGTATCGCTCACCGGCTACTCGATGCCCATCTTCTGGTGGGCGCTGCTGCTGATCCTGTTCTTTTCCGTGCAGCTCGGCTGGACGCCCGTGTCGGGTCGCATCGACGTGCTGTACGACGTGCCCGCCGCCACCGGCTTCATGCTCGTCGACACCCTGCGCAGCGGCGAAGCAGGCGCATTTCGCTCGGCGCTGTCGCACCTGATCCTGCCCTCGATCGCCCTCGGCACGATCCCGCTCGCCGTCATCGCGCGCATGACGCGCTCGTCGATGCTCGAGGTGCTGCGCGAGGACTACGTGCGCACGGCGCGCGCCAAGGGACTGCCGTATTGGCGCGTCGTGCTCGTGCACGCCTTGCGCAATGCGCTCATTCCCGTGATCACGGTCATCGGGCTGCAGGTGGGATTGCTGCTCTCCGGCGCGATTCTCACCGAGACGATCTTCTCGTGGCCCGGCGTAGGCAACTGGCTCATCCACGGCGTGCAATCGCGGGACTATCCCGTGGTGCAGGGCGGCATCCTGCTGATCGCGGCGATCGTGATCAGCGTGAATCTGATCGTCGATCTGCTCTACGGCGTCATCAACCCGCGCATCCGCCATGGCTGAAACGGTCGAGCTTGCCGCCCTCGCAGCGGACGAAGTGCCGTCGGCGCCGACACCGCTGCGCGAGCTGTGGAGCAGCTATTCGCGCAGCCGCGGCGCGCTGATCGGCCTCGCGCTCGTGCTGGTGCTCCTGGTGCTGGCCATCGGCGCCGATTTCATCGCGCCCCATCCGCCGAACGAGCAGTACCGGGACTTCACGCTGACGCCGCCCGCCTGGCAGGACGGCGGCACGACGCGATTCCTGCTCGGCACCGATCCCGTCGGCCGCGACATGCTTTCGCGCCTGATCCACGGCACGCGGCTGTCACTCGTGATCGGCCTGATCTCGGTCGTGCTCTCGCTCTCGCTGGGCGTGCTGCTCGGCCTGCTCGCCGGGTACGTGCGCGGCCTGACGGAGACCGTGATCATGCGGTTCATGGACGTCATGCTCGCGCTGCCGAGCCTGCTGCTGGCGATCGCCGTCGTCGCGATCCTCGGGCCGGGCCTCGCCAATGCGATGTACGCCATCGCGATCGTGCTGCTGCCGCATTACGTTCGCCTCACGCGCGCCGCAGTCATCGGCGAGGCGAACAAGGAATACGTGCAGTCGTCGCGCATCGCCGGCGCAGGTCCGCTGCGCATCATGTTCAACACTATCCTGCCGAATTGCATGGCGCCGCTGATCGTGCAGGCGACGCTCGGGTTCTCCACGGCCATTCTCGATGCCGCGGCCCTCGGGTTCCTGGGGCTCGGCGCGCAACCGCCGACACCCGAGTGGGGATCGATGCTCGCGAGTGCGCTCGAATTCATCCAGCGCGCGCCGTGGGTGGTCACGTTTCCGGGCCTCGCCATTCTCGTGACCGTGCTCGCGTTCAACCTGATGGGCGACGGCTTGCGCGACGCGCTCGATCCGAGGCTCAAGCAATGACGCCGTCGCCTCGAAGCGCTGCGATCAGCACCGACCCGGGCGGATGCCATGGCGCTGCTTGACGTCGAAGGCCTGAGCGTCACGTTCGGCACGGGGCGCGGCCGTTCACCGCCGTCGACGACGTCGATCTCATGCTCGATGCGGGCGAGGTGGTCGGGTGTCGTCGGCGAGTCCGGCTCCGGCAAGACGGTGATGGCGCTCGCGATGATGGGACTCGTCGACTTTCCCGGCCGGGTGCAGCGCCCGCCGCATGCGCTTCGGCGGACACGACCTGCTCGCGCTTTCGGATCGCGAGCGCCGGGCGATCGTGGGCAAGGACATCGCGATGATCTTCCAGGATCCGCTGGCGAGCCTCAATCCCTGCTACACGGTCGCCTACCAGATCATGGAGACGCTGCGCATCCACGGCACGCCCGAGGAGCGCGGCAGCGCGCGGGCACGTCGCGCGCAGGCGCTCGAGCTCCTGCGCAGGTCGAGATTCCCGACGCCGCCGCGCGCCTCGACGCCTATCCCGCACCAGCTCTCCGGGCGGCATGGCGCAGCGCGTGATGATCGCGATGGCGATCGCGTGCAACCCGAAGCTCCTCGTCGCCGACGAGCCGTCGACGGCGCTCGACGTGACGGTGCAGGCGCAGATCCTCGAGCTGCTGCTGCGGCTGCAGCGCGAGCAGCGGCATGGCGTTGCTGCTGATCACGCACGATCTCGCGGTCGTGGCGCAGACCGCCCAGCGCGTCGTCGTGATGTACGCGGGACAGCAATTCGAGACGGGAGCCGGTGCCGGATACCTTCGAGACGCCGCGCAATCCGTACACGCAGGCGCTGCTCGCTGCACTGCCCGAGCACAATGTCGATCGGCCGCGCCTGCGCGCGATTCCCGGCGTGGTGCCCGGTCAGCACGATCGGCCCACGGGATGCCTGCTGTCGCCGCGTTGCCCTTACGCGGTCGAGCGCTGCCGCGCGAGCCAGCCGTCGCTCAGCGGACCTCCCGGGACGACAGTCGCGCTGCTTCTTCCCGCTCGACGACGCCGGCCAGCCCACGAACGATTGGGAACGGAAGCGGCGGCGATGGTCCGAAGGCGCCGGTCATGAGCGTGAACGCGAGGCAACAGCTGAGCACGCCGGCGCCGCTCCTCGAGGCGCGGCGACTCGACAGCGCCATTACGTCGTGTCGCGCGGCTTCATGCGTCCCAAGGGCCTCGTGCGGGCGCTCGACGGCGTGAGCTTCGAGGTCGAGCACGGCAGGACGCTCGCCGTCGTCGGCGAGTCGGGCTGCGGCAAGTCCACGCTCGCGCGCCAGGTCACGATGATCGAGCGTCCCGACCAGCGGCGACGCTGCTGCTCGACGGCCAGGACGTCGCGAACGCCGATCCCGCCACGCGCAAGCGTGCTGCGGCCGCTGGTGCAGATGGTCTTCCAGAATCCCTACGCGTCGCTCAATCCGCGCAAGAAGGTCGGCACGCTGCTCGAGGAGCCGCTCGTCATCAACACGCGACCTCGATGCGTCGACGCGGCGCGAGCGCGCGGCATCGATGATGGCGCGCGTCGGACTGCGTCCCGAGCACTACGCGCCGCTATCCGCACATGTTCTCCGGCGGGCAGCGGCAGCGGATCGCGGTCGCGCGCGCGCTGATGCTGCACCCGCGGCTGGTCGTCGCCGACGAGCCGGTGTCGGCGCTCGACGTATCGATCCAGGCGCAGGTGCTCAATCTCCTCATGGACCTGCAGCAGGAGATGGGCATCGCGTATCTCTTCATCTCGCACAATCTGCAGGTCGTGCGGCACATCGCCGACGACGTCATGGTGATGTACCTCGGCCAGGTCGTCGAATACGGTCCGAAGAAGCGACGTGTTCGCGCGGCCGGCGCATCCCTACACGCGCGCCCTGATGGCCAGCACGCCGTCGCTCGTCCGAAGCGCACGCGGCCGGCGCGCCGCGCTGCATGGCGAGCTGCCGTCGCCGCTCAATCCGCCGCCCGGCTGTCCCTTCCACCGGCGCTGTCCCAACGCACTCGAGATCTGCAAGGTCGGAGATGCCGCCGCTGCAGCGCGTCGGCAACGTGCAGGTGGCCTGTCACCAGGCGCACACGCTGAACCCTTGAGCGCGGCGGCGCGTTGACGCCGCTGCGTAGGTCGCGGATCATCGCGTCGATGCGTCCATCCATCCGTCCCGTTGCATCCAGCCGCGCCTGCCGGTCGCAATCCTCTCGACCGTTCATGACCAATCCCACCGACACCATCGCCGCGTGGCAGCCGGAGTTGGCCGCATTGCGCCGCGACCTGCACATGCATCCGGAGCTCGGCTTCGAGGAACGCCGCACGGCCGGCGTCGTCTGCGAGCAGCTCTCGGCGCTCGGCATCGAGCATCACGCGGGCATCGGGCAGACCGGCGTCGTCGCTGTGCGTCCGCGGTCGGCACACCTCCAGCGGGCGCAGCATCGGCCTGCGCGCCGACATGGATGCGCTCCCGATGCAGGAGGACAACACCTTCGCCCATCGCTCGCGCTACGACGGTCGCATGCACGGCTGCGGCCACGACGGGCATACCGTGATGCTGCTCGCAGCGGCGCGCTACCTGCACGAGACGCGACGCTTCGACGGCACCGTCTACCTGATCTTCCAGCCGGGCGAGGAAGGGTTCGCGGGCGGCAAGGCCATGATCGACGATGGTCTGTTCACGCGCTTTCCCGCGGACGAGGTGTATGCGCTGCACAACTGGCCCGGATTGCCGGCGGGCACGATTGCCGTCCGGCCCGGGCCGATGATGGCCGCGGCCGATCGCATCGACATCCGCATCCGCGGTCGTGGCGGGCACGGCGCGCATCCGCATCTCACCGTCGACCCGGTGCTCGTCGCGGGGCATCTCATCACGGCGGCGCAGTCGATCGTCGCGCGCAACGTGAGCCCGGTGGACAACGCGGTGATCAGCATCTGCAGCATGCAGGCCGGCCATCCGGGCGCGATGAGCGTCGTACCCGCCGAGGCGCATCTCGTCGGGACGGTGCGTACGTTCCGCAAGGAGACGCAGGACATGATCGAGCGCCGGCTCGGCGAGCTCGTCCAGGCGATCGCGTCGGCGTTCGGCGCCTCCGCACAGTTCAAGTACGAGCGCGTGTATCCCGCGACCGTCAACACGCGCGCCGAGGCGGAGTTCGCGGCCCGGGTGGCAGAAGAGCTGATCGGTCCCGATCGCGTGGTGCTCGATCTCGAACCCTCGATGGGGTCGGAGGATTTCTCCTTCATGCTGCAGGAGCGCCCCGGCGCATACGCGCGGCTGGGGCAGGGCGGCGTCGAGTCCGGGTGCTTCCTGCACAACACCCGGTACGACTTCAACGATGCCGTGATCCCGCTCGGCGCCGGCTATCTCGCGGCGCTTGCGGAACGCGCGATGCCGCTCGGCGCGTGACGCACCGGTGATGGACGCGCAAGGCCGCTTCGGTGCGCGCTACGCCGATGCGCGCGCCCTCTTTCGCGATGCCGCGTCGGCTGCCGGCGCACGGCTTGCGGCGCACGTGCATCCCGATGTGCGCGGGGCGGAAGGCGAAGCGCTCGCGATCGACGTTGCCCTGTGCGAACCACCGGCAGCGACGGACCTGCTGGTCCTCACCTCCGGCACGCACGGTGTGGAGGGCTTCTGCGGCTCCGGGTGCCAGGTCGCGCTCCTGCGCGATGCCTCGTTCCAGCGCCTTGCTGCCGACGCAGGCGTGGCCGTGTTGTTCGTGCACGCGGTGAATCCGTACGGCTTCTCGCATCTGCGGCGTGTCAACGAGGACAACGTCGACCTCAACCGCAACTTCCAGGACTTCAACCGGCCGCTCCCGGTCAACGAGGCGTATGCGGCGCTGCATCGTGCACTCCTGCCCGACGCGTGGCCGCCGACCCCCGAGAACGATGCTGCGATCGGGGCGTACATCGCGCAGCACGGTCTTGCCGCGTTCCAGGCCGCAGTCAGCGCCGGACAGTACGCCTTTCCCGACGGCATGTTCTACGGCGGCGCGCGGCCCACGTGGAGCAACGTGCAGGTGCGCGGACTGCTGCGCGAGCACGCGGCGGGGCGGCGGACGGCTCGCCTGGATCGACCTGCACAGCGGCCTCGGTCCTGTCGGCCACGGCGAGCGGATCTACGCCGGGCCGAACGACGCTGCGGCGTTCGCGCGGGCGCGGCGCTGCTGGGGCGACGCCGTGACCTCGTCCTACGAAGGCTCGTCCAGCTCGGCGGCAGTGCAGGGGCTCATGTGTCTTGCGGCGACCGACGAATGCCCCGCTACGGAGGTTACGGCCATGGTGCTCGAGTTCGGGACCGTGCCGCTGCCGCACGTGTTCGGCGCCCTGCGCGCGGATCATTGGCTGCACCTTCATCCCGGAGTGCCAGCCGCCCAGCGTCAGGCGATCGGCGCCGCCATGCGCGCGGCGTTCTTCAGCGACGACAGTGCCTGGCAGGAGGCCGTGGTTGCCCAGAGCGTGGACGCGGCGCGCGCGGCAGTGACGCACCTGATGCGCGCCGGTAACGGTTGAAAGTGGGGTGGGTGGGGCTCGAGCCCGGCGCCGGCGTGCGCATTGGCGTGCGGCATCCGGGAACAGGCCGCTGCGGTGCGCTGTTTACATCGCGAGCGCGTGGCACGCCGGCTGGTGGAGCATGCCGCGCATACCATTCACGAATGAAGGGTATTGCGACATCGCTTCTGCGTCACGTGCGATGTGAACTCTCTGGAGGCTCGTCATGAAGAGACTGCTTGTCATGCTCGCCCCGTGCCTGCTGCTCGGGTGCCAGACGTACGGACCGACGTGGAGCGAGCTTACGGGGTGCGCTATCACCCTGCCGTGATGGATCGGCAGGCGGTCATCGTGAGCAAGGTGGATGGTGAAAGCACGCCGCTACGCGGTCCGATCAAGATTCCCCCGGGGCGCCACGAGATCGTCGTCGAGTCGCTGCGGCATGGAACGTTCCCCGGCGGGCTACCAGGAGCGCCTGACGCTCGACATCGAGCCGTGCAAGCGGTACTACATCAACGCGCAGTACGAGGACCGGGTCCGGCCGCGCTACGCGCCGGTGGTGGACGAGGTCGAGCTCATCGCGGGCTGCCGTCCCGGGATCGGCTGACCCGCGTCTTCACGCGCCGGGGCGGCGCGGCCGGTCCGCCCGACCGCGCGCGGGCAGCAGCGAGTGCCGGCCATTTCTCGCGCCCGCCGCACGCGGCGCGGGCCGCGACATTACGGTCGCCATCCGGGGCAATGCACCCCGGCGTAGCGCGCCCGTTCCGCTATAATTTCCCCTTTTGCACGCGCCCTCGCGCTCGCTCCGCGCGCAGGGCACCCGAGCGCGGCCGTCAGAGCCGGCGCGATCACGTCCACTCCCGCCCGAAGTCCAATTGCGCCTCAATCACATCAAGCTTGCCGGCTTCAAATCCTTTGTCGATCCGACGGCGATCGGCACTCCCGGGCAGCTCGTCGGCATCGTCGGTCCCAACGGCTGCGGCAAGTCGAACGTCATCGACGCCGTGCGCTGGGTGCTCGGGGAATCGAAGGCGTCGGCACTGCGTGGCGATTCCATGCAGGACGTCATCTTCAACGGCGCCGGCGAGCGCAAGCCCGTGGGCCGGGCGTCGGTCGAGCTGCACTTCACGAACGAAGAGGGTCGGATCGGCGGCCAGTGGGGCCAGTACGCGGAGATCTCGATCAAGCGCGTGCTGACGCGCGATGGCGATTCCTCGTATTACATCAACAACATCCCGGTCCGCCGGCGCGACATCCACGATCTCTTCCTCGGCACCGGCCTCGGGCCGCGGGCGTACGCGATCATCGAGCAGGGCATGATCTCGCGCGTGATCGAGGCGAAGCCCGAGGAGCTGCGGGTCTTTCTCGAGGAAGCCGCGGGGGTCTCGAAGTACAAGGAGCGGCGCAAGGAGACCGAAGGCCGGCTCGCCGACACCCGGGAGAACCTCTCGCGTGTCGAGGACATCCGCATCGAGCTCGGTCACCAGCTGGAGAAGCTCGAGGTGCAGGCACGCGTCGCCGGCGAGTATCGCGAGCACGAAGCGCGACTCAAGCATTCGCAGCAGCTGCTCTGGTTCTCGAAGCAGCAGGACGCGGTGCGTGCCCGTGAGCGGCATGCCACCGAAGTCGCCAACCTGACCGTTGCGCTCGAAAGCCTCCAGGCCGAGGTGCGGTCCATCGAGTCGCGCCTCGAGCACCTGCGCACCGATCACTATACGGCGGGCGATGCCCTGCACGAGAAGCAGGGCGAGTTCTACGCCGCGAATGCCGAAGTGACGCGGCTCGAGCAGCAGCTCGCGTTCGCGCGCGAGAGCGAGACGCGCCTCACCCAGCAGGTGGCGCAGCTCACCGAGCAGATCGGCGCCATCGATGGCCAGTCGGCGGCGCTCGCGAACGAACGCACGCAGGCCGAGCAGCAGCTCGAATCGTGCCTCGCTGCGCGCGAGCGCACGGCGACGGAGGAGACGGAGGCGGGCGCCGCCATGCCGCCACTCGAGGAGGCGCTGCGCGCTGCCGCCGCCGTCACCGCCGAGCTGCAGCAGAAGATCGCGATGGGCGAGCAGGCCATTCGCGTCACCGAGACCAAGCGCGACAGCGTCCAGCGCGCGCTCGCCCAGCTCACGCAGCGGCGCCAGCGCCTCGAAGGCGAGCTCGGGGGCTGCAGGCGCCCGTGCACGGCGCAGATCAGCGAAGTCGAGGAGCAGCTCGCGCAGGAGGGCGAGGAGCTGCGCAGCAAGGAAGCGAGCGTCGCGGCGCTGCGCGATGCGGTGCAGCAGTTGCAGGAGCGCCGGCGCACGTCCGGCGAGACGGCAGCAACAGGCGCGCGTCGCTGCCGGTCTCGAGGCGCGCATGCAGGCGCTCGCCGCGCTGCAGGCGAAGATCGGGCGGGCAAGGACCGCACGCAGTGGCTGCAGGATCATGGTCTCGCCGACGCGCATGCGGCTGTTCAGCGCGCTCGACGTCGACCCGGCGTGGAACGACGCGCTCGAAGCCGTGCTGCGCGAGCGTCTCGAAGCCATCGAGCTGCCAGATCTCGACGACGCCTCGGCTGGCTGCAGGGGCAGCAGGCGGTGCCGGGCCGCCTCGCGGCCTACGGGCCGAGCGTCGAACGCAGCGCACGCAAGGATCGCTGCCGACCCGGTTGACGGAAGACGCGCTGCTCGCCAGGGTGCGCAGCGCGATCCCGGCGCTCATCTGCAGGGTTCTGCCGACGGCTTGCGTGGCGTACGTTGCGCACCGGGATCGCGCAGGCGCTCGCGCGGCGCGACCAGCTCGGCGTGGGCGAGTCGTTCGTCACCCCGGAAGGACACCTCGTCACGGGCAGGCCGTCAGCTTCTTCGCCCCCGACAACGAGCTGCACGGCGTGCTCGCCCGGCAACGCGAGCTGGCCGATCTCGAGCACGCGATCGTCGGCGCCGGGACCAAGCGCGATGCCGCTCGCACCGCGCAGGCGGAAGACGAAGCTGCGCTCGACCGCACGCAGAAGGACTTACCACGCCGAAGGGCTCGCGTTCTCGTCGCAGCAGCGCCGCTGCCACGACCTCGAGCTCGAGCTCATGCAGCTGCGCCAGGCCGCGGAGGCCGCCGAGCGCCGCCGTGCACAGATCACGCAGGAGCTCACCGATCTCGCGCACAGGAATCAGCCGAGACGGCGCAGGTCGAGACGCTGCGCGCGGAGCTCGCCGATGCGCAGTCGGCGCTCCATGACGAGAGGGCGCGACAGGAGAGCGCACGGCATGCCCGCAACGAAGCCGAGGTGGCCGTCGCACGCGGTCGCGAGCGCATTCGCCTCGCCGAGCGCGCGGCCCAGGAGGCCGCGTTTGCCGAGCGCAGCGCACGCGATCACCTGGCGAACCTCGAGCGCCGACGTGAAGCGCTGGTGGCGCAGCACGCGCAGCAGCAGCATCTGCTCGCTCAGCTCACGTCCGAACGGGCCGCCATCGACTGGACGCCGGTCGAAGAAGCGCTGCAGCGGCAACTCGCCGGACGCGGCGAGGCGGAGCAGGCGCTCGCCGCCGCGCGCGACAAGCTCGAAGGTCTCGGCGCCGAGCTGCGCACGGCGGAGGAGGCGCGCCTCGAAGCGGAGCAGAAGCTCGAGCCGGCACGCACGCGCATTGCCGACATGCGTCTCAAGGAGCAATCCGCGGCGATGCTCGAGCAGCAGTTCGCCGAGCAGCTCGCGGAAGCGCACGCGGACGTCGCCACCCTGCCCGAGGCGCTCAAGGCGTTCGGCAGCAAGTCCGGCCTCCCGGCGGAGATCGAGCGCCTGCAGAAGGCCATCGAGGACCTCGGCGCGGTGAATCTCGCTGCGCTCGACGAGCTCAGCATGGCGCAGGAGCGCAAGCAGTATCTCGACGCGCAGGCCACCGACCTGACCGAGGCCATGGCCACGCTGGAGAACGCGATCCGCCAGATCGACAAGGAATCGCGCCAGCTGCTGCAGCAGACGTTCGATACGGTGAACCAGAATTTCTCGAAGCTTTTCCCGGCGCTCTTCGGCGGCGGCCGCGCCGAGCTCCTGCTCACCGGCGAGGAGATCCTCGATTCGGGCGTCCAGGTCATCGCGCAGCCACCGGGCAAGCGCAACACGTCGATCCACCTGCTCTCGGGTGGCGAGAAGGCGCTGACGGCGATTTCACTGGTCTTCGCGCTGTTCCAGATCAATCCGGCGCCGTTCTGCCTGCTCGACGAGGTCGATGCGCCGCTCGACGATCCCAACACCGATCGCTTCTGCAAGATGGTGCGGGCGATGTCCGCCCAGACGCAGTTCCTCTTCATCTCCCACAACAAGATCACCATGGAGATGGCGAGCCAGCTCGTCGGCATCACGATGCCGGAGCCCGGCGTGTCGCGGGTCGTGCAGGTGGATATTTCCGAAGCGCTCGAACTCGCCGAGACAGGCGCCGTGTGACGCACGGTAACGCGCAGCCCCGGCGCTATAATCCACGCCGCGTGCGCCCCATCCGCCTTCACTCGACGACGCTCTCCGCATGACCTCGCTGCAACTCGGCCTCATCGTCGCCGGCGTCGTGCTGGTCATCGGCGTCGTCATCTATAACTGGTGGCAGGAGCGGCGCGTTCGCGAGCGCATGGACGCGACCCTCGGCGGCCTCGGTCCCGCCACCCGCACGCAGGAACCCGATCGCCCCATCCCCAAGAGTCTCGAGCGCGTCGAGCCGACGCTCGGCAGGAACGACGACGCGCGACGAGCCGATGCTCACGCGCGCCGGCAGCGCCCCGGCCGGCGCAGCGGGTCGCGTGCCCATCGACGACATCGACGACGCGTCGGGCTTCGAGCTTCCGGTCCGGGTCCAGGCAAGGGCCCCGGCCACGGGCGACGCGTCCATCGTGCAGGACGATGCCGGGCCGGTCGCACCGGCGATGCGTGCCCATGCGCCGGCCGCTGCGGCGGAGCGCGTCGTGCACGCCGACGCGCACGGAGCGCAGCCCGATCCGGACATCGAATGCATCGTGGCCTTGCAGCCGACGAAGCCCGTCCCCGCGGGTGTGCTTGCCGCAGGTCTCCATGCTCGCGTCGGCAAGCGCCTGCGCTGGTACGGCCGTCGCGGCATCAGCATGCCGTGGCAGCTTCTCAAGGCAGATACGGCGGGGGAATTCAGCGACATCGTCGCGTGCCTGCTGCTCGCCGATCGCGGCGGTGCCGCGAGCGTGCCCATGCTGGAGGCGTTCGCCTCGCTGGTCGCGGAGCTCGCCCCCAGTCTTCCTGCGGCCTTCATCGCCCCCGACATCCCGGCCGAGGCGGAACGTGCGGAGATGCTCGACCGCATCTGCGCCGATCTCGACGTGCAGATCGGCCTGACGATACTCAAGACGGCGCCGAACACGATTCCCGGCACGCGCCTGCGCGGTGTCGCCGAAGCGGCGGGCTTCCGTCTCGCGGGCGGCCGATTCGAATGGGTGCAGGAGGAAACGGGCGCGGTGCTCTACGCGCTGCAGAATTTCCGGCCGGAGCCTTTCAGCGCGGAGAACCTGCGCGCGAGCTCGACCCCGGGGGCCGTGCTGCTGCTCGACGTGCCGCGCGTCACCGATCCGGCGCGCGTTTTCGACCAGATGAAGCTCGCCGCCAAGCGCATGGCGCAAACCCTGGACGCTTCGCTCGTCGACGACAACCGCCGGCCGCTGGACGATGCCGCGCTCGCCGCCATCCGCACCCAGATCCAGAAGACCGCGGCGGGGCTCCAGGCGGTGCACATCGAGCCGGGCAGCCCGCGGGCGCTGGCGCTCTTCGGCGGCTGATCCGACGCCGACGCGCGGGTCGCGCCGAGCCGACATCCAATGCGCGCGACCGCTCCTCGCGCCGCCGTTCCCGAAGCCGCCGCGCAACGCGCCGCGGCGCTGCGCGAGGCGATCGAGGCCCACAACTACCGCTACTACGTGCTCGACGCGCCGAGCGTCAGCGACGCCGAGTACGACGCGCTGTTCCGCGAGCTGCAGGACCTCGAGGCGCGCTACCCCGAGCTCGCCACGTCAGGCTCGCCCACGCAGCGCGTCGGCGGCGGACGGCTCGCCGCATTCGCGCCGGTAAAGCACTCGGTGCCGATGCTGTCGATCCGCACGGAAACCGATACCACGCCCGCAGGCGCGGCGAAATTCGATGCGCGCATCCGTCGCGAGCTCGGCCTCGGCGAAGATGCGCCACCGGTCGAGTACATGGCGGAGCTCAAGTTCGACGGCCTCGCCATCAGCATCCGCTACGAGTCCGGCATCCTGGCGGTCGCCGCCACGCGCGGCGACGGACAGGTCGGCGAGGACGTCACCCAGAACGTGCGCACCATCGCCGGCATTCCGAAACGGCTGCGCATGCCGAAGGGCGAGCAGGCACCCCCGCTGCTCGAAGTGCGCGGCGAGGTGTACATGTCGCGCAAGGACTTCGAGGCGCTGAATGCGAGGCAGGCCGAAGCGGGCCTCAAGGCCTACATCAACCCGCGCAATACCGCCGCGGGCGCCGTGCGTCAGCTCGATCCCGCAATGACCGCGCAGCGGCCGCTCGCCTTCTACGCCTACGGCATCGGCGAGACGCAGGGCTGGAACGTGCCGGCGACGCATGCGGGCATGCTCGACGCGCTGGCCGCCTGTGGCATTCCCGTGAATGCCGACCGGCGGGTGGCGCGCGGCGCGCGCGACCTCGTGGCGTTCTACGAGGATGTCCTGCGCCGGCGGGCCGACCTGCCGTTCGAGATCGACGGCGTCGTTTACAAGGTGAACGACATCGAGCTGCAGCGCCGCCTGGGGTTCGTTTCGCGCGAGCCGCGCTGGGCGGTGGCGCACAAGTTCGCAGCGGAGGAGGCGAGCACCACCGTCGTCGACATCATCGTGCAGGTGGGCCGCACCGGAGCGATCACACCCGTCGCTCGTCTCACCCCGGTCTTCGTGGGTGGGGTCACGGTGACTAACGCCACGCTGCACAACGAGGACGAGGTGCGGCGCAAGGACGTGCATGTCGGCGATACCGTCGTCGTGCGCCGCGCCGGCGACGTCATCCCGGAAGTCGTGCGCGTGGTCGCGGAGAAGCGGCCGCCTGACGCACGCGCGTTCGTGATGCCCGCCGAGTGCCCCGAATGCGGATCGGCCATCGTGCGCCTGCCGGACGAGGCGGTGGCGCGCTGCACCGGAGGCCTCGTGTGCCCCGCGCAGCGGAAGCAGGCGTTGCTGCATTTCGCCAGCCGGCGGGCCCTGGACATCGAAGGGCTTGGCGACAAGCTCGTGGAGCAGCTGGTCGACGCGGGGATCGTGCATACGGCGCCCGACCTCTACAGGCTCGGCCTCGTACAGCTCGCGGCGCTCGAGCGCATGGGCGAGAGATCCGCGGGCAACGTCGTCGCGGCGATCGAGAAGAGCCGGTCGACCACGCTCGAGCGCTTCATCTATGCGCTGGGCATCCGCCACGTCGGCGAGAGCACGGCCCGCGATCTGGCGCGCCACTTCGGCCGCATGGATGCGTTGCTCGCGGCGGACGAAGCGACGCTGCTGGAAGTGCCGGACGTCGGCCCCGTGCTCGCGGAAAGCATCGCGCGTTTCTTCGCCGAGCCGCACAATCGCGAGGTGATCGCGCAACTGCGCGCGGCCGGCGTCCACTGGCCGGAACACGTGCCGCAGCGTGCGCCCGCCGGCCCGCTGGCGGGCCTCACGTTGGTGCTGACGGGCACGCTTCCAACGCTGTCGCGCGACGAGGCCAAGGCCATGATCGAAGCCGCCGGCGGCAAGGTGGCGGGCAGCGTATCGAAGAAGACGAGCTACGTCGTCGCCGGCGCCGACGCCGGCAGCAAGCT
This sequence comes from uncultured beta proteobacterium, assembly GCA_963734575.1. GTDB lineage: Bacteria > Pseudomonadota > Gammaproteobacteria > Burkholderiales > Casimicrobiaceae > CAIWHR01. Next base: position 28,273 of record CAVTHT010000022.1, read on the forward strand.
CGACCGGGCGCGCGAGCTCGAGCTCCCGGTGCTGGACGAAGATGGCCTGCGGAGCCTGCTCGGCGGCGCCACCGATTCCCCGAAAGAGAGAGGCCGATGATGATGCGCGTGAAGAAGGCCGTGTTCCCGGTGGCCGGGTTCGGGAGCCGATTCCTGCCGGCCACCAAGGCGAGCCCGAAAGAGATGTTGCCGGTCGTCGACAAACCGCTGATCCAGTACGCGGTGGAGGAAGCGGCCGCGGCCGGGATCACCGACATGATCTTCATCACCGGGCGCAACAAGCGCGCGATCGAGGACCATTTCGACAAGGCGTACGAGCTCGAGACGGAGCTCGCGGCGCGCAACAAGCAGGAGCTGCTCGAGACGGTGCAGGCCGCGACGCCGCCGGGCATCAACTGCATCTACATCCGGCAGGCGGAGGCGCTCGGCCTGGGGCACGCGGTGCTTTGCGCCGCGCCTGCGGTGGGCGAGGAACCGTTCGCCGTCCTCCTCGCCGACGACCTGATCGACGCTCGGGTACCCGTGATGCGGCAGATGACCGAACTCGCGGAGCGCGAGCGGTGCTCCATCATCGGGGTGATGAACGTCGCCGTGGACGATGTCGCCAGCTACGGGATCGTCGAAGCCGGGAGGCTCACGAGCGGGGCGGCCCCGATTGCGCGCATCGTCGAGAAGCCGAAGCCCGGTACGACCAAGTCGACGCTGGGGGTGGTCGGCCGTTACGTGCTGACGCCGCGCATCTTCCACCACCTGCGCACGGTGGCGCCGGGCGCGGGCGGCGAGATCCAGCTGACCGATGGCATCGCGGGGCTCCTCACCGAGGAGCGCGTGCTGGCCTATGCGTTCGAAGGGCGTCGCTACGATTGCGGCAGCAAGCTCGGATACCTGGAAGCGACCGTCGACTTCGGCCTCAAGCATCCGGAGCTTGCCGAAGACTTCGCCACGTTCTTGCGTCAGCGCGGTGCCTAGACGCATCGCTTAGGCCCTGCGTCGAGCGCCGGCTCAGCCGCAGTCGGTGACCGCTCGAGGGAGGTCGGCGAGCGAACGCAGGACGTGGTCGGGATGCGGTCCGTGCCGATCCACCGGGGCGCTCGTGCGGTTGATCCAGAACGAGACGAAGCCGAACGCACGCGCCCCGATCGCATCCCACCCGTTGGACGACACGAAGCCGATGCGCGCGGGCGGCAGGCGCAACGCATCGACGGCGAGCTGATACACCCGCGGGCTTGGCTTGAAGATGTGCGCGGGTTCGACCGTCAGGACGCCCGCGAGGTGGGCACCGAGCCCGCTGTTCGCCACGAGCGGCAGCAGCATCGCGCGAGAGCCATTGGAAAGGATCCATCGCGGACGCGGCGCGAGTGCCGCGAGGGCTCCGACCGCATCGGGGAAGGGCGCGAGGCGCAGGTACGCGCCGAGCAGCGCCTCCCGATCGGCCGCCGTGAGCTCGAGCGCGAGCGCCTCGGCGGCGTAGTCGAGCGACTGCGCGGTCACGGCGGCGAAGTCCGCATCCATCCCGGCGTCGCCGTGCATCAGGCTCGCAAGCCAGGTGTACTCGAGCTGCTTCGCGCGCCAGCGCTGCGACAGCTCCGCGCCGCGACCGGGGAAGAGATGGTCCGCGAGCACGCCAACGGAGTGCACGTCGTACAGCGTGCCGTACGCATCGAAGACGAGCGCATCGAGCATGGCGTCTCCCATTGGCGCTGCCCGGCGCACAAAAAAAGAGGGGTTACACTCGCGTGCAACCCCTTGGTTCATGTGGTGGGCGATACTGGGATCGAACCAGTGACCCCTGCCGTGTGAAGGCAGTGCTCTACCGCTGAGCTAACCGCCCGCGAACCCAGACAGGAGCCGGCATTTAATCATGGCCCGGCCCCCTCGGCAAACCATCCGCGGCAGTTTGTGGTGGCTCGTCGAGGACAAAGACGCCCCATTAAGGTGCAAAATGCTGCGCTGCGGGAAGAACGCGCGCGACGCGCCCAAAGGGGATGTCCGCAAGTCCGCGTCCGGAAACGGAAAGCACCCGGCTGGTTAAATCGTGGCGGGCCTGCCAGGCGCCACGGCGGGTTGCCGACGGGTGTGTCTGTCAGGTGCCATTCGACCGAAAGGCCGAGCCGCGCCTCCCGGCGGGCCGCCCGGCGGGGAGCATTTGCGCCCGGCGCGGTGTCATGCAAAGAGGGCGGTTTCGCGCGGCGACGCAACGAACTGCGTCGCGCCCGTGCGTGACGGAATCGCAGCGCACGTTCAGTAGAATCGGATCTTTTCGGGGCAGCAGCAAATGACCTATTGCGTGGCGATGTCGCTCGATGCCGGCATGGTGTTCGCGTCCGATTCGCGCACCAACGCCGGCGTCGACCAGGTGTCGCGGTTCTCCAAGATGCGCACGTTCGTCCGCGACGGCGACCGGGTTATCGTGTCGCTCTCCTCGGGCAACCTCTCGATCACCCAGAACGCCGTGAACATCCTCGAGCAGCGCGCGAAAGCCGACGACGCGCGTGCGACGGTCTGGAATGTCTCCTCGATGTACGACGTGGCCCGGCTCTTCGGCGAGGCCCTGCGCGAGGTCAAGAGTCGCGACGGACCCTACCTCATGCAGAACAACATCGACGCCGGCGCCAATTTCCTCGTCGGCGGGCAAGTGCAGAGTGAAGCCCCGCGCCTCTTCAACATCTACAGCGAGGGCAACTTCATCGAGGCGTCCGCCGAGACATGCTACTTCCAGACCGGCGAGACCAAGTACGGCAAGCCGATCATCGATCGCGTGATCACCCGCCAGAGCAACCTCATCGAAGCAACCAAGTGCACCCTCGTGTCGTTCGACTCGACGATGCGCTCCAACATCTCGGTAGGCCTGCCGATCGATCTTCTCACCTACGAGACCGATGCCCTGCGGATCGACCACAAGCAGCGCATCGACGAGAACGACCCGTACTTCCAGATGATCCATGCGCGCTGGGGCGCCGGCCTGCGCAAGGTCTTCGCCGAGCTGCCCGATCCCAGCTGGTGACACGCGTCGCGAGCGTGGCGTGCGCGGGCTCGCCGCGGGCAGTCGACTAAAATAGCGATTTCGCCCCGCCACGATGCCTCCCTCCAGCGCGCAGCACCGCACGATCCGCACGCGGTTCGCCCCGAGCCCCACCGGGTTCATCCATCTCGGCAACATCCGCTCGGCGCTGTTCCCGTGGGCCTTCGCGCGCCGGCACGGCGGCGTGTTCATCCTGCGCATCGAGGACACCGACACGGAGCGCTCGACGCAGGAAGCGGTGCAGGCGATCCTCCAGGCGATGGAGTGGCTCGGGCTCGACTACGACGAGGGGCCGTACTACCAGACGCAGCGCTCGGAGCGTTATCGCGCCGTGCTCGCCGACATGCTCGAGCGCGGGCTCGCGTACCGCTGCTACACGACCCCGGCCGAGCTCGACGAGCTGCGCGCGGCACAGATGACCCGCGGCGAGAAGCCACGCTACGACGGCCGCTGGCGTCCCGAGCACGCCGCGCAGATGACGCCTCCACCCGGCGTCAACCCCGTGATCCGCTTCAAGAACCCGCTCGGCGGCACGGTCGCGTGGGACGACGCCGTCAAGGGCAGGATCGAGATCGAGAACGGCGAGCTCGACGATCTCATCATCGCGCGCGCCGACGGCACGCCCACGTACAACTTCTGCGTCGTGGTCGACGACCTCGACATGGAGATCTCGCACGTCATCCGCGGCGACGATCACGTCAACAACACGCCGCGCCAGATCAACATCATCCGCGCCCTCGGCGCCGAGCCTCCCGTGTATGCGCACCTGCCGACGGTGCTGACCCCGGAAGGCGAGAAGCTCTCGAAACGGCACGGCGCGCGGGGCGTGCTGCAGTATCGCGACGACGGCTACCTCGCCGAGGCCATCGTCAACTATCTGGCCCGCCTCGGCTGGTCGCATGGCGACGCGGAGATCTTCAGCCGCGACGAACTGGTCCAGTGGTTCGATCTCGCCGGACTGTCGTCCGCACCGGGTCGCTTCGATCCGGACAAGCTGAAGTGGGTGAACCAGGAGCACATCAAGCGCCTGTCCGAAGACGAGCTCGGCGACCGGCTCGCGCCCTATCTCGCGCAGGCAGGGATCGATGCCCGCAGCGGGCCCGCCGCTCCCGGCGGTCGCGGCGCTCCTGCGCGATCGTGCGGCCACGCTTGCCGAGATGGCGGATGCGGCGCATTACTTCTTCACGATGCCGCATCCACCGGCGCAGCTCGTCGCCGCGCATCTCAACGACGCCAACCGCCCGGCGCTGGTCGAGCTGCTCGGGCTCTTCGCAACGCTCGACTGGACCCGCGACTCGATCGCCACCGCCATGCGCGCCAGCGCGGCACGGCACGGCCTCAAGCCGCGCCCAGGTGATGATGCCGATGCGGGTCCTGGTGGCCGGATCCGCGCAGACGCCCGGCGATCGACGCGGTGCTCGCGCTCCTCGGACGCGAACGCACCCGCGAGCGCCTCGCGTCCGGTCTCGGCATCCACGCCGGCTGAGCGGGACCATCGGCCCGCGCCACGGCTCGGTCGACAGGGCAGGTGTTGCGCGCACGCCCATGACACCGCCGCAAACCGCGCCACTTCGTCCATGGGCGAGCGCGTTCGGGTAAAATACGAATTTCCCGGAACTTGTCGCCCATGACCAAGTTCGTCTTCGTGACCGGCGGGGTGGTCTCCTCGCTCGGCAAAGGCATCGCCGCAGCATCGCTCGCCGCCATCCTCACCACCCGCGGCGTCCGCGTCACCAATCTCAAGCTCGACCCCTACATCAACGTCGATCCTGGAACGATGAGTCCGTTCCAGCACGGCGAGGTGTTCGTCACCGAGGACGGGGCGGAGACCGACCTCGATCTCGGCCACTACGAGCGCTTCACCGACGTGCGCATGGGGAAGCGCAACAACTTCACGACCGGCCAGATCTACGAGAGCGTGATCCGCAAGGAGCGCCGCGGCGACTACCTCGGCGGCACCGTGCAGGTGATCCCGCACATCACGGACGAGATCAAGAGCTGGATCGCGGCCGCGGCGAACATGGACGGCAACGTCGCGGAAGTGGCGGTGGTGGAGGTCGGCGGCACGGTCGGCGACATCGAGTCCCTGCCGTTCCTCGAGGCGATCCGGCAGATGGGGATCAACCTCGGCCGCGAGAACGTCTGCTACATCCACCTCACGCTGGTCCCGTTCATCCCGACGGCCGGCGAGATGAAGACCAAGCCGACGCAGCACTCGGTGAAGGAGTTGCGCGAGATCGGTATCCAGCCCGACGTCGTGCTGTGCCGCGCCGACCGGCCGATCCCCGACAGCGACCGGCGCAAGATCGCTCTCTTCACCAACGTCGCGCCGGAAGCGGTCATTCCGGCGCTCGATACGGATTCGATCTACAAGATCCCGGCGGCGCTGCATGCCGAGGGCCTGGACGAGATCGTCTGCAAGAAGCTGGGGCTCAACCCGCCGCCGGCCGACCTGTCGACGTGGCACGAGCTCGTGTACGCGCTCGAGCATCCCGAGCATCAGGTGAACATCGCCATGGTCGGCAAGTACGTCGACCTGACCGAGTCGTACAAGTCATTGTCCGAGGCGCTGATACACGCGGGCATCCATACGCGCAGCAAGGTGCAGATCCACTACATCGATTCCGAGGTGGTGGAGCGCGACGGCGTCGGCTGTCTGGAAGGCATGGACGCGATCCTCGTACCCGGCGGCTTCGGCAAGCGTGGCGTCGAAGGGAAGATCGCGGCCATCCGTCATGCGCGCGAGAACGGCATTCCTTACCTCGGCATCTGCCTCGGCATGCAGCTCGCGGTGATCGAGTACGCGCGGCACAAGGCGGGACTCGAGGGCGCCAACAGCACGGAGTTCGACGATGCCACCCCGCATCCGGTGGTGGCCCTGATCACGGAGTGGCAGAACCGCGACGGCTCGGTCGAGAAGCGTTCCGAAAGCTCGAATCTCGGCGGGACCATGCGCCTCGGCGCGCAGCCGTGCGACGTGGTGCCAGGCACGCTCGCGTATCGCATCTTCGGTGCGCCGCGCGTGGCCGAACGGCACCGGCATCGCTACGAAGTCAACAATCATTATCTGCCGCGTCTCGAGGCCGCCGGTCTCATCGTGAGTGCCCGCGCGCGCAGCCCGCTCGCCGGCGACCTGTGCGAGATGGTGGAGCTCGGCGATCACCCGTGGTTCTTCGGTTGCCAGTTCCATCCGGAATTCACCTCCAACCCGCGGCGCGGCCATCCGCTGTTCGTCGGCTTCGTGCGCGCGGCGCTCCAGCGGCAGCGCTCCGTCGAGGGCACGCCGCGGCCGGCGCGGCCGACGCTGGTGGCGTCGGTCTGAACACGATGGCCAGGCGGGGCGTTCGATGAAGCTGTGCGGCTTCGACGTCGGTCTGGATCACCCGCTGTTTGTGATTGCGGGGCGAGCGCGAAGCTGGAGGAGCGAAGCTCGCGACCGCGAGAGCGCGAAGCAGGCCCGCGGTTCGAAGGGAAGTGGGTCATGAAGCTGTGCGGCTTCGACGTCGGTCTGGATCACCCGCTGTTTGTGATTGCGGGGCGAGCGCGAAGCTGGAGGAGCGAAGCTCGCGACCGCGAGAGCGCGAAGCAGGCCCGCGGTTCGAAGGGGCGTGGGTCATGAAGCTGTGCGGCTTCGACGTCGGTCTGGATCACCCGCTGTTTGTGATTGCGGGGCGAGCGCGAAGCTGGAGGAGCGAAGCTCGCGACCGCGAGAGCGCGAAGCAGGCCCGCGGTTCGAAGGGAAGTGGGTCATGAAGCTGTGCGGCTTCGACGTCGGTCTGGATCACCCGCTGTTTGTGATTGCGGGGCGAGCGCGAAGCTGGAGGAGCGAAGCTCGCGACCGCGAGAGCGCGAAGCAGGCCCGCGGTTCGAAGGGGCTTGGGTCATGAAGCTGTGCGGCTTCGACGTCGGTCTGGACCGTCCACTCTTTGTGATAGCGGGCCCCTGTGTCGTCGAATCCGAGCAGCTCCAGCTCGACGTCGCGGGCCAGCTCAAGGAGATGTGCGCGGCCCTCGGCATCCCGTTCATCTTCAAGTCGTCGTACGACAAGGCAAACCGCAGCTCGGGGCGTTCGTATCGCGGGCCCGGCATGGATGAAGGCCTGCGCGTGCTCGCCGAGGTGCGCCGCCAGATCGGCGTGCCGGTGTTGACCGACGTTCACACCGAAGCGGAGATTCCTGCGGCTGCAGCGGTGGTCGACGTGCTGCAGACGCCGGCATTCCTGTGTCGCCAGACCGACTTCATCGTGGCCGTCGCGCGCTCGGGCAAGCCGGTCAACATCAAGAAGGGCCAGTTTCTCGCGCCCGAGGACATGACCCAGGTCGTGGGCAAGGCGCGGGAAGCGAGCAACGCCGACAACATCATGGTGTGCGAGCGCGGCGCCTCGTTCGGCTATCACAACCTGGTCTCCGACATGCGCTCGCTGGCGATCATGCGCGCCACCGGTTGTCCGGTCGTGTTCGACGCGACGCACTCGGTGCAGCTCCCGGGCGGGCAGGGCACGTCGAGTGGCGGTCAGCGCGAGTTCGTGCCCGTGCTCGCGCGTGCGGCCGTGGCGGCCGGCGTGGCCGGCGTCTTCATGGAAACCCATCCGCGGCCGGAGCAGGCGCTTTCCGATGGGCCGAATGCGTGGCCGCTGCCGCGCATGCGCGAGCTGCTCGAGACGCTGGTCGAGCTCGACGCCACGGTCAAGAAACATGGCTTCCCCGAGCAGGAGCTCCTGCGTGAGGCGGCGCGGTGACGCCACTTCCTGCAACTCTTCGATAACGAACCGAGAACCCCTTCCGATCATGAGCGCCATCGTCGACGTCATCGCCCGCGAAATCCTGGACTCGCGCGGCAACCCCACCATCGAGGCCGACGTGGTGCTCGAATCGGGCGTCTCGGGCCGCGCGGCGGTGCCGTCCGGCGCTTCGACGGGCTCCAAGGAAGCGATCGAGCTGCGCGACGGCGACGCCGCGCGCTATGGCGGCAAGGGCGTGATGAAGGCGGTCGAGAACGTCAACACCGAGATCTGCGAAGCGATCATCGGCCTCGATGCGTCGGAGCAGTCGTTCATCGACCACACGATGATCGATCTGGACGGCACGGAGAACAAGGGACGCCTCGGCGCGAACGCGATCCTCGCCGTGTCGTGCGCCGTCGCGAAGGCGGCCGCCGAGGAATCGTCGCTGCCGTTGTATCGCTATCTCGGCGGGATCGGAGAGATGCAGCTCCCCGTGCCGCTGATGAACGTCATCAACGGCGGTGCGCACGCCAACAACAAGGTCGACCTGCAGGAATTCATGCTGGTGCCCCTCGGCGCACCGACGTTCCGCGAAGCGCTGCGCTACGGCGCCGAGGTGTTCCATACGCTCAAGAAGCTGATCGACAGCCGCGGGATGCCGACGACCGTCGGCGACGAAGGCGGCTTCGCGCCCGACCTTCCATCGAACGAGGCCGCACTGCAGCTGCTGGTCGAAGCCATCGACAAGGCCGGCTACACGCCGGGCGAGGACATCGCGCTTGCGCTGGATTGCGCGGCAAGCGAATTCTTTCGCGACGGCAAGTACCAGCTCGAATCGGAAGGGCTTGCGCTCACCAGCGCGCAGTTCACCGACGTGCTCGCGACGTGGTGCGACAAGTATCCGATCATCAGCGTCGAGGACGGCATGTCCGAGCACGACTGGGACGGCTGGAAGCTCCTGACGGACCGCCTCGGCAAGAAGGTGCAGATCGTGGGTGACGATCTCTTCGTCACCAACACGCGCATCCTGAAGCAGGGCATCGCCAAAGGTGTCGCGAATTCCATTCTCATCAAGATCAACCAGATCGGCACGCTCACCGAGACGTTCGCCGCCATCTCGATGGCCAACCGTGCCGGCTACACCGCCGTCATATCGCACCGCTCCGGCGAGACGGAGGACAGCCTCATCGCCGACATCGCCGTCGGTACCAACGCGGGCCAGATCAAGACCGGATCGCTGTCGCGCTCGGATCGGATTGCGAAATACAATCAGCTGCTGCGGATCGAGGAGGACCTCGGCGAAGCCGCGAGTTATCCTGGCCGCAACGCGTTCTTCAACCTGAGCTGAAGGAGCGCGCCTTGCGCTGGCTGGCCATCCTCTTCCTCGCGCTGATCGCCGCACTCCAGTATCCGATGTGGCTCGGCAAGGGCGGCTGGCTGCAGGTGCGCGAGCTCGAGCGGCAGCTCGGGGTGCAGCGTGACGCCAACTCGGTGCTCAAGGCGCGCAACGAACGCCTCGATGCCGACGTGCGCGACCTGAAGACTGGATTCGAAGCCATCGAGGAACGCGCCCGCTCCGAGCTCGGCATGGTGCGGCACGACGAAGTCTTCTTCCAGCTGCAGAACGTCGTCGCGCCGACAGCGTCGACGGCGGTGAAGAAGGCAGACCCCGCGCCCGCTGCTGCAGCCGCCAGCGCAGAGCCCGCCAGGCGCTGAGCGCGCCGCCTGCACGGCCGGGCCGACGCCGTGCAACGCATAACGTCCGCCCACAACCCGCGGCTGCGCGAGGCGGCACGTCTCTTCGCCTCCGCGCGTGACCGGCGCAAGGCCGGCAAGTGCGTGCTCGAGGGCGAGCACCTGATCGCGGTCTATGCCGAGCGGATCGGCGCGCCCGAGACGGTCATCGTGTCCGAGGAGGCCTTGCAGCGCCCGGGCACGCGCGCCATCGCCGAGCGTTTCGGCGAGCGCACGCTGCTCGTGCCCACGCCGCTCTTCGCCGGCCTCGCCGCGCTGCCGGTCGGCGTCGGCATCATCGCGGTGGTCGCGACGCCCGCACCAGCTGCGACCAGGCGCGACGATTTCTGCCTGCTGCTCGAGGACCTGCAGGATCCCGGCAACGTCGGCTCCATCCTGCGCACTGCGGCCGCCGCCGGCGTCGATCGCGTGCTGCTCTCGAGGCACTGCGCCTTCGCGTGGTCGCCCAAGGTGCTGCGCGCTGCCCAGGGCGCGCACTTCCTCGTGGCGATCGAGGAGGGCGTCGAGCTCACGCAGTGGGCGGCCGGGTTCCGTGCAGGGGACGGGTGCGTGCTCGGGGCAGTGGTTACGAACGCGACGTCGCTCTTCGCGGCCGATCTGCGCGGCCGGATCGCCGTCGCGATCGGCAACGAGGGGAGCGGCTTGTCCGCCGCGATGCAGGAGCATGTGGACGTGCGGGTGACGATCCCGATGCCCGGAGGCATGGAGTCGTTGAATGCGGCCGCGGCGGCCGCAGTGTGCCTGTTCGAAGCGGTGCGTCAGCGCGAGCGCATTGGCCGCACCGCCATCACTTGAGCACGGCGGCGAAGCTGCCCTGCTCGGTGCAGCCGCCGGCAACGCGCCCGGCCCAGCGGCCTTCGATGCCTTGCGCCGTAGCGTGCAGCTCGGTCACGTCGACGTGCGTGTCGAGCCCGTTGTTGCACACGTAGCGTGCGCCAATCATCGAGTAGAGCTGGCCGCGCTGCACCAGCGTGCCGCTGATGCTGCAGGCGGGCCCGCCTGCGACCGCCAGGTCGATCCGGCCATCGCCTGCGACGGTCTGCGTCACGGCAATGTCGGCGCTGCGCCGTGCGCTGACGTTGCCCAGCGGATTGCTGCAGCTGAACTGGTCGGCCGCCACGCCGCCGATGTAGTCGCCTCCGAGCACGATCGTCTTCAAGGTCTGGCGGAGGATGCTCTTGGTGACGGGCGCGGGGCCGATGTTGTAGGTCAGCGTGGCGGCGTCGGCTGCGGTGGGGCGGAATGTGGCGTCGCCGACAATGGCGTTCGTCGTCACGCCATCCCACGGCGCCCCGAGATAGGGGCCGGACGTCGCCAGGACCGAACCGGAGTACACGCCGGTGCCGTCGTTGGTGAGCACCGCGACGTACCACGTGGGCTGTCGCGCGGGGTCGTACACGAAGAACGTCGCGAACAGCACGTTCTCGCCCTGGACCAGGTTCACGCCCCAGCCGCTTTCCGCGGGGTTGTACCAGATGTCGGTGTAATCGGCCGCAGCCGCCGGGAGCGGCGCTTCGAGAGCGACCGCGAGCAGCAACGTGGCTGCGCAACGCTTGAATGTGTGTCTCATCGGATGCGAATGTAGGTTGCCGGCCGCGTTCGCGGTGACGCGCGCAGGTGGACGGTGCGTCAGTAGATATGCCGCTGGAGCTTGCCGCGATGCAGGATGGTGGTGGCGATCTCCTCGATGGATTTCGCGCTGGTGTCGAGCATCGGAATGTTCTCGGTCTGCATCAGGTGCTCGGCTTCCTTCACCTCGTGGCGGCACGTGTCGAGCGCAGCGTACTTGCTGCCGGGCCGGCGTTCCTCGCGAATCTGGTGGAGCCGATCTGGATTGATGGTGAGCCCGAACAGGCGATCGCGGTAGGGCAGCACCGAGTCGGGCAGCCGGCGGTCCGCGAAGTCCTCGGGCGTGAGCGGGAAGTTCGCCGCGCGAATGCCGAACTGCAGCGCCAGGTAGAGCGAGGTGGGCGTCTTGCCGCAGCGCGAGACGCCGACGAGGATCACCTGCGCCTTGCCCAGATCGCGTGTCGTCACGCCGTCGTCGTGCGCCTGCGTGAAGTTGATCGCCTCCATGCGCGAGAAGTACTCGTGACTGTTGGCGATGCCGTGCGAGCGGCCGGCGGCATGCGAGCTCTTCGCGTTGAGCTCCGTCTCGAGCGGTGCGATGAAGATCTGGAAGAGATCGAGCGTCAACGCGTGCGCCTCGCGGCGGATGGTTGCGCTCGCGGTCTCGTCCACGATGGAACTGAAGACGATGGGCGTCTGCTCCTCGCGTGCGGCAAGCTCGTTGATCTGTCGCACGACGGCGTCGACCTTCTCCGGAGAATCGACGAAGGGAATCGTCTCGCGCAGGAAACGGAAATCCTCGAACTGCGACAGCAGGCTGTTGCCGAGCATCTCGGCGGTGATGCCCGTGCGGTCCGATACGAAGAAGACGTAGCGGCGCGGCGCAGCTGGGGCGTCGGGGGAGATGACTGGTTGGTCCATCGCAGCGCGTGGCGTCACCAGTGTTGCCACACGGGCGTCACGCCCGCGGCCAACGGCGGCAGGCCGCCGAGATCGATCCAGCTCTCCTTCGGCGCGTGGTAATCGGACCCGGTCGAGGCGAGCAGGCCGAAGACCCGCGCCAGTGTCGCGAACTCGGCCCATTGCGCGGGTGTGTGCGACGACGACTGCACCTCGATCGCGTCGCCGCCCGCGGCACGGAAGTCCTCCAGCATCCGGCGCAGCGCCGTCCTGCTGACCTTGTAGCGGCCGGGATGCGCCAGGACGGCCTGACCACCCGCGGCACGGATCCACTGGATGCCTTCGGCCAGCGCGGCCCAATGGTGCGCGACATACCCTGGCTTGCCCGGCGTGAGATAACGCTTGAACACGTCCTTCACTTCCTTCACGTACCCCGCTTCGACGAGGTAGCGCGCGAAATGCGTGCGCGAGACGAGGCCTTCGTGCGTGACGTACTGCAGCGCGCCCTCGTAGGCGCCGGCAATGCCCGCCTGCGCGAGCGCGTCGCCAATCCGCCGCGCCCGCCCGGCACGCCCTTCCCGGATGCCTTGCAGGCCGGCTGCCAGCGCGGGCGACGCCGGATCGATGCCCAGTCCGACGACGTGGAGCGTCTGGGTTTCCCAGGTGACCGAGAGCTCGGTGCCGTTCACGAGCCGGATGCCGGCCCGCGCGGCCGCTTCGCGCGCCTCGCCCAGTCCGCCGACCTCGTCGTGGTCGGTGAGCGCGAGGACGTCGACGCCGCGCGCTGCCGCCCGGTGCACGAGGTCCACGGGGGTAAGCAGTCCGTCGGACCACGTCGAATGGCAGTGCAGGTCGTAATGCATGAGGTGCCGGGCCTTCGGAACGCCGTGCGCGACTGCGCGCGTGCTGTGAAGCCCTTGAGGTAAGGGCTTGATTCTAGCAGAATAGAGGGTTCCCCTCCGCGTTCCCGGCGACCCGCCGGGTGCGCCATTTTCCGCAGAGTGCTCCCGTGTTGACCGCAGCCAATATCACCATGCAGTTCGGGGCCAAGCCCCTGTTCGAAAACGTCTCCGTGAAGTTCGGCGACGGCAACCGCTACGGGCTGATCGGCGCCAACGGCAGCGGCAAGTCCACGCTCATGAAGATCCTCGGGTGGCGACCTCGAGCAGAGCGCCGGAACGGTGGCGCTCGACCCGAACGAGCGCCTCGGCAAGCTCAACCAGGACCAGTTCGCGTACGAGGACATGCGCGTGCTCGACGTCGTCCTGATGGGTCACGACGCCATGTGGCGCGTGAAGCAGGAGAAGGATGCGATCTACGAGAACCCGGATTCGACCGAGGCCGACTATCTGCACGCGGCCGAGCTCGAGGCGAAGTTCGCGGAGTTCGACGGCTACACGGCGGAGGCGCGCGCGGGCGAGCTGCTGCTGGGGGCGGGGATCGACATCGCACTGCACGACGGGCCGATGAGTGCGGTGGCGCCCGGCTGGAAGCTGCGCGTGCTGCTCGCGCAGGCGCTCTTCTCCGATCCGGACATCCTGCTGCTGGACGAGCCCACCAACAACCTCGACATCAACTCGATCCGCTGGCTCGAGGGCGTGCTCAACGAGCGCGCGAGCACGATGGTGATCATCTCCCACGATCGCCACTTCCTGAACAGCGTGTGCACGCACATGGCGGACCTCGACTACGCCACGCTGCGCGTCTATCCCGGCAACTACGACGACTACATGATCGCCTCGACGCAGGCGCGCGCCCAGGTGCTCGCGGCGAACGCCAAGGCCAAGGAGCGCATCGCCGACCTGCAGGAGTTCGTCCGGCGCTTCTCCGCCAACAAGTCGAAGGCGCGGCAAGCGACGTCGCGCGCCCGGCAGATCGAGAAGATCAAGGTGGAGGACGTCAAGCCGTCGTCGCGGCAGAACCCCTACATCCGCTTCGACGTCGATCCGAAGCAGAAGCTGCATCGGCAGGCGGTCGAGATCGAGCATCTCGCCAAGGGCTGGGGCCAGCCGCGCGAGCTCTTCTCGAACCTTTCCCTGCGCCTCGAAGCCGGCGAGCGGCTGGCCATCATCGGCCCCAACGGCGCGGGAAAGACCACACTCCTGCGCACGTTGCTGGGCGAGCTCGACCCCGGATGCCGGCACGGTGAAATGGGCGGAAAAGGCGCAGATCGGCTATTTCATGCAGGATCAGACCGAGATCTTCGATTCCGACGAGACCGTCGTCGACTGGATGGGACGCTGGGCGCAGGAAGGCGACGACGAGCAGATCGTCCGGGCCACCCTCGGTCGGCTGCTCTTCACCGGCGACGACGGCAGGAAGCCGCTGCGTGTGCTCTCGGGCGGCGAGCGCGGTCGCATGCTGTACGGCAAGCTCATGCTGCTGCGGGCGAACGTACTGATGATGGACGAGCCGACCAATCACATGGACATGGAATCGATCGAGTCGCTCAACCTGGCCTTGGAGTTGTACAAGGGCACCCTCATCTTCGTGTCACACGATCGCCAGTTCGTGTCGTCGCTCGCGACGCAGGTGATCGAGCTCGGCGGTCCGGAGCCGGTGCATTTCACCGGCAACTACGAGGATTACCTCGCCGCGAAAGGTGTCGCATGAGCGGGAAGGCCTTTTCCGCAACATTGCCTTTGCAACAACCGGGCTTTCGGACGGGCGGCGCTTGCTCCCGCACCGAAGTTTGGCGAAAATATGCCATTGGTATTGGGCGAGCGCATTTTGCGTCGCATTGCCGACAAACCTGCACAACCGTGAAGATCTTCGACCGCGTCCTCAACCCGCGAGAAATCCGCCGCCGCCTCGGGCTCAACCAGGAGCAGTTCTGGACCCAGATCGGCGTCACGCAGAGTGGCGGCTCGCGCTACGAGAGCGGGCGCGAGATGCCCAAGCCCGTGCGCGAATTGCTGCGCCTCGTGCACGTGGAGCAGATCGATCTCTCGCAAGTGAAGCGCGTCGACTTCGAGATCATCAGCTACCTCAAGGAATCGCATCCGGATCTCTATCGCAGCCTGCGCCGCGCCGTGCGCGGACGGCAGCGTGCCGGAATTCCCGTGGCGGGCACCGTCGCAGACCGCCGACGTGATCGAGCTGCCGTTGCCTACCGAGGGTCATCCGCCCGGCAGCCACAACGACTGATTCGACGACTGCATCGCCGTCCCGTCGTCGGGACAGAGGAACGGGTCCGCAAGGGCCCGTTTTTCATTGGTCGTCGCAACGGCGCTGCCGCGACCGGTCGTCGCGCCCGGCACGCACATTGCACACGGTAAAATCGGGTTCCACACACGATGGTCGATGGCGCGCCTGCGCCGGCACACCGACCGCAAATCCGCAGGGAGTGGCATGAGCGAGCAAGTCCGGGTACTTCCTTTCGATCGCCTTCGCATGACCGACGTCGAGCATGTGGGCGGCAAGAACGCCTCCCTCGGCGAGATGATCAATCAGCTCTCGCATGCGGGCATCCGCGTCCCGGGCGGCTTCGCCACCACCGCATTCGCATTCCGTGAGTTTCTGCGCAGCCAATCGGCTCGAGGACCGCATCGCCGATCGGCTGGCTGCGCTGAACGTGGAGGATGTCAACGCGCTCGCCAGCGCCGGGCAGGAGATCCGCCGCTGGGTGGCCGATGCGACGCTCCCGCCGGCTCTGGTCGAGGAAATCCGCGTCGCCTTTGCCGCCCTGACCGCGGACGCGCCGAACGCCACGTGGGCCGTGCGTTCGTCCGCGACCGCGGAAGACCTGCCCGAGGCGTCGTTCGCCGGCCAGCAGGAAACGTTCCTGAACATCAGCGGATTGGAGAACATCCTTCACGCCGTGAAGGAAGTATTTGCGTCGCTGTACAACGACCGCGCGATCTCCTATCGCGTGCATCAGGGATTCACGCACAGCGAAGTGGCGCTCTCGGCCGGCGTGCAGCGCATGGTGCGCAGCGACCGCGGCGCCTCCGGCGTGATGTTCACGCTCGACACCGAGTCCGGTTTCGACCAGGTGGTGTTCATCACCGCGGCCTACGGCCTGGGCGAGACGGTGGTGCAGGGCGCGGTCAATCCCGACGAGTTCTACGTCTACAAGCCCAACCTCGCCGGCGGGCCGGCCGGCGATCCTGCGCAAGACCGTCGGCACCAAGGCGATCAGGATGGTGTTCGCGGACGACCAGCGCGCCGGGCGCTCGACGCGTCACGCGACAGGTGCCGGAGGACGAGCGCAACCGGTTCTCGATCAACGATGCCGAGGTCGAGGAGCTCGCACGCTACGCGCTCATCATCGAGCAGCATTACAAGCGCCCGATGGACATCGAATGGGGCCGCGACGGCGTCGACGGCAAGCTCTACATCCTGCAGGCGCGGCCGGAGACGGTGCGGTCGCGCGAGGAAGGCGAGACGCTGCGTCGCTATCGATTGCGCGGCACCTCCGACGTGCTCGCCACCGGGCGTGCGATCGGGCAGAAGATCGGGCAGGGCAAGGTGCGGGTGGTGAAGTCCGCCAAGCAGATGGACACGCGTGCAGGCGGGTGACGTGCTGGTCGCGGACATGACCGATCCCGACTGGGAGCCGGTGATGAAGCGCGCCGCGGCGATCGTCACCAATCGCGGCGGGCGCACGTGCCACGCGGCCATCATCGCGCGCGAGCTCGGCATTCCGGCCGTCGTCGGCTGCGGCGACGCCACGCAGCAACTCGCGGACGGCGCGGATCGTGACGGTCTCGTGCGCCGAGGGCGACACCGGCCACGTGTATGCGGGATGGTCGACTTCGAGATCGACGAGGTGGCGCTCGACCGCATGCCGCCCGTCGGCACCAAGATCATGATGAACGTGGGCAACCCCGAGCTCGCGTTCGCGTTCCGCAAGCTGCCCAACGAAGGCGTGGGACTCGCCCGGCTCGAGTTCATCATCAACAAGAACGTCGGCATCCATCCCAAGGCGCTGATCGGTTACGACCGCCTGCCGCCCGATCTTGCGCAGGAAATCGGCAAGCGCATCGCGGGTTACTCGAGCCCGACCGAGTTCTACGTGAGCAAGATCGCCGAGGGTGTGGCGACGATCGCCGCGGCGTTCCATCCGAAGAAGGTCATCGTCCGGCTGTCGGACTTCAAGTCGAACGAGTACTCGAACCTCCTCGGCGGCACGCGCTTCGAGCCGCACGAGGAGAACCCGATGCTCGGCTTCCGCGGCGCGTCGCGTTACATCGCGGAAGAGTTCCACGATTGCTTCGCCCTCGAGTGCGACGCGATGAAGCGCGTGCGCGACGACATGGGCTTCACCAACGTCGAGCTGATGGTGCCGTTCGTGCGCACGCTGCACGAGGCCGAGCAGGTCATCGCGCTGCTGAAGGCGCAAGGGCTCGAGCGCGGCAAGAACGGCCTGCGCGTGATCATGATGTGCGAGATCCCGTCGAACGCGATCCTCGCCGACCGATTCCTGGAGCACTTCGACGGCTTCTCGATCGGCTCCAACGACATGACCCAGCTGACGCTTGCGGTGGACCGCGATTCAGGCGGCCCGATCGCGGCGACGTTCGACGAGCGCGACGACGCGGTGAAGGCGATGCTCTCGATGGCGATCAAGGCCTGCCGCAAGGCTGGCAAGTACGCGGGCATCTGCGGCCAGGGCCCCTCGGATCACCCGGACCTGGCGCAGTGGCTGCTCGCGGAAGGCATCGAGAGCATGTCGCTCAACCCCGATACGGTGGTCGAGACGTGGGTGTTGCTGGCGGGGAAGAAGCAGGCCGCGGACTCTCAGGGTATTGTAGGTCGGCGTCAGCCTGAGCACGTTGCGGGCTCGCAAGCCTTGCCTACATGAATACGCTCGACGGTTTCGTGCGGTTCGTAGGTCGGGCTTCAGCCTGACTGCCGCAACGGAATACCCACGCGGTCGATTGCTCGCCGCCTCGGGCGTCCGGCCGATTTGCACTCACGCGCGCCCGGCGTCCAATGGACGCATGAAGCCCGTCCCGTCCCTGCGCGTCGCCGCTCGCCGTTCCCCACGGCTGCTCGCCGTCACGGCGTGTTGCGTCGTCGTTCACCGCGATCCTTGATGCTGGTCCTGCCGATGCCCATGGTGGGCGCGAGGCACGCTCGCGGGGTCTTGCGTGCTCCTCGCCGTGTTCGAGATCGTGCGCGCGCGTCGTGGCGCGCCCTGTGAGCTGATCGTCGGATTGGATCGCACGTGCCGCGTGCTTCACCCCGATGGACGCGTCCTTGTCGGGGAGGTGCTCGACGCGACCTACGTGACAGGCTGGTTCACGGCGGTGGTATGGCGGCCGCAAGGCAGCCGGCTGCCGCGCACGATCGCGCTTCCACCTGGAACAATGCGCGCGGAGGATCTCCGCCGCTTGCGCGTCTTGCTGCGGTTCTCTCAGCTCACCGGAGCGGAAGAAGACGCAGCGACGTCGACGAGTGGGGTCGTGGCAGGGCTGGCCCGCCAGCCACGCCGCGGCGTCGATGCGCACACCGCTTTCGTCCTTGGGTTGACCGGCGACGAGGTAGAGGTACAGCGGCACCAGCGCATCGGGCGTGGGCAGGTCGACCTTCTCCTCGCCGGGATGGGTGAGCGTGCGCAACGGCGAGCGCATCGGCCCCGGCGTGATCGCGTTGACGCGAACGTTCGCACGCGCTTCCCATTCGTCGGCCAGGGTGGTGGCCAGCGCCTGGATTGCGGCTTTCGACGCCGCGTAGGCACCCCAATAGGCGCGCGGTGCCACGCCACGCGTATCCAGGGTGAACACCACGCTCGCATCCGGCGCCTTCGATAGCAGGGGAGAGACCGCGCGGGTCATACCCATCGCGCCGGCCACGTTCACACGAAGGACCTCCTGCCAGCGCTCGAACGACTGGTGCTCGAGCGGGCCCAGCGAGCCGAGGAACGCCGCCGTGTGCACGATCGCGTCGAGGCGTCCAAGCTGGCTTTCGATCGCGTTGGCAACGGCGTAGAACTCCGCCGCGCCGGCGCGCAGGAAATCCAGCGGCAGGATCGTCGGTTCGGGGTGTCCGGCAGCGACGATCTCGTCGTAGAGCGCCTCGAGCTTGCGCACCACGCGGCCGTGCAGCGCTACCGTCGCCCCGGCCGCGGCGCACGCCCGGGCGATGTGCTGGCCGAGGCCGCCGGTTGCGCCCGTCACCAGCACCACACGCTGGCGGAGGTCCGGGGAATATGCGGTCGACGGGGGTGGCAAGGGCACGGCGGTAGGGGAGGGATCCGCGTCCGATCGACGGGGCGGTAATCATAGCGGATGCGTTGCCGGCAACCGAACGCGCGCCAGAGCCCGCGCGTGCGGGATGCATCGGCATCATCCACCGGCTCGTAGCGTCCGCGTACTCGCGCGCGGTATAGCCAAGTCGCGGACCTCCGTGGGTTTGCCAAAGCAGCCCCGCCCCCTCTATAATTGTCGTTTCGCCGTGGGGGTATAGCTCAGCTGGGAGAGCGCTTGCATGGCATGCAAGAGGTCAGCGGTTCGATCCCGCTTACCTCCACCACTGCTTCAACCGTGTGCTAGGTCTCGGGCGCGGTTCGTTCCAGGTCCCCATCGTCTAGAGGCCTAGGACATCACCCTTTCACGGTGAGTACGGGGGTTCGAATCCCCCTGGGGACGCCAGTTATACCCTGTGTGCGACCTTGAGACATAGGTGACAGGTCGTGCCTACGTGCTGTCACCTATCTCTCGGGCCGCTCACCCAAGTCTGGGTATGACGTTCCGCATTGGATCCGTCATCCGGACGCCCCACATGCGAACCGGGGATCGCGTGCCGGCCCCTCGCGTCCGCTTCCGGCCAGAAGCGGCTGTACGGTCGCGTTTCCGAAAGCGATCGCTCCGCGGCGGCCGAATCGCGTGCCGCAAACGCACCTTCAGTTGACGCAGGGTCGCTCGGTAACCGCCGACCGATCTATGGTCCGCCTCGACCGTTCGCGTTGCCTCGGTCACGCGGTCTTGGCAGCGGCGGAATGTGCCTTGACAGCGCGCGGCCAGGATAGCTGTGAGTGCAGCGCTTCGCGAGGCCGTCGATGAAGCGTTCGGCGTACGGCGGCAGATAGTGCTGGTCATTCCACGCTGCTGCGGCCCACCGTCCGATGGCGCGGCGCGCATGCAACAGCGGGACTGCGCGCAGGTCGCGATCGGTCACCGATACGGAGCTCGGCAGCACGGCAATGGCGAAGTGGTTCCTCGCAAGTGCAATCATGGTATGCGGCGCCGCGCTCTCGAGCACCACGTTCGGCCGGAAGTGCGCGTTGCTGCAAGCAGTTTCGAACCACACGCGTGAAGCAAACCCGGTCCCGACCATGATTGGGTCGCTACCCAATTCGCTGATGTCGAGCATCTTGCGATTGCTCAAACGATGTCCTCTGGGCACGACTGCAATCAGGTACATTGGAAACAGGGAGCGCGCTTCGAGACGTTCGTCGCCCGCGGGAACAATCGCAAGATGCACATCGCCTTGGAACACACGATCGGGCAGCCTGGCGCCACCTTCTTCTAACAGCCGCACCTCAACTTCGGGAAAGCGCCGCCGGTAGACCGCGAGGTAGGCGGCCAATGGGTTCTCCATCACCTGAGGTGTCGCGCCGACGCGCAGCAATCCGGCTCGTCCGCTCGCTAACGCACGCGCTCGCTCACGGAGCGAGTCGGCCTCATTCAACACCGCGCGTCCGCGGCGCAGGAGATCGGCGCCGCTGGACGTCAGGCGAATGCCTCGTCCACTGCGTTCGAATAGCTGCACACCCAGTTCTTCTTCGAGCGCGTCAATCTGTCGAGATGCGGCTGGTTGGCTGAGATGCAGCTGCGGCAGCGCACGGCTCATGCCGCCTGTATCTGCAATAGCGACGAAGGTTCGGAGGTTGCGCAGGTTCATCGGTCCCAATTATGCGCGCAATGCATACATCGGCCCACGAATAATGCATTGGACACGGGAACGCGCCAGAGCTACCGTGCGGCCATCGCACGTTGCTCCAAAGCGGCATGGACAGGGATATCGAATCATTGATAGAAGAGTGCCGGTGCGCACTCGGATCAGTAGACCCCGCGGCGGATGTCCGTGACATTCTTGGCCGGTGGGTCGTTGCAGCTCGCACGCGCCAGGCGGCGCTGAATCGACTGATTGCGCCAGGCATGTACGTCCTCCACCGTGCTGCTAACCTGACCATTCTTGAGATTGTCTGGGCGCCAGGCATGGCGATCATGCCGCACGACCATCGCATGTGGGCCGTGATCGGCATCTACGGGGGACGCGAAGACAATCTTTTCTGGCGCCGCGTAAGCACTGGCCTGTCCGGCGCGATCGAGCCGTCCTGCACTTCGACTCTCCGAACGGGAGATGTAACGGTCCTTGCTCCCGACGTGATTCACTCGGTCACCAATCCGGGCTCGCAGCTCACATCAGCGATTCACGTCTACGGCGGTGACTTCTTCGATGCGGCGCGAAGCGAATGGGACGCCGCCACCCTGATCGAGCGGCCCTTCGACCCCGAACACGCGAGGCACCTTTTCGCCGGCGGCCCGTGACGACGCGGTATTCGAATCCCACGGTCAGCCATCGGAGGCTTTCGATGAAGATCCATTTGTCGCGCTTTGCCGCTCTCGTGCTGTCATTCCGCTCGTGCGGCGCGCTCGCACATGAAGGACACGAGGACGAGCGCGGATCCATAGTGCACCTAGGCCATGTGCATTTGGCCTCACTTCTTGGACCACCTCGTGGGACATAGCCGTTAGGAGCAACACGATGAGTCAATCAAGCACGCTCAAGCTGACGACAATTGCATTGCTAGGAACTGCGCTGATTGCCAACGGCGCGCAAGCGCAGACCGCCAAAGCCCTTGTTGGCGCTTGGACGCTTGTGTCGGACGAGAATGTGGGCGCGGACGGTAGCAGGGTCCAGGTGATGGGTCCCGATCCGCAGGGCCTTCTCATCTTCGATGCGGATGGCCGCTATTCCTTGCAACTCCTGCGTCGCGGTCGTCCCAAATTTGCGTCGAACAACCGCATGGAAGGTAACGCGGAGGAGAACAAGGCGGCGGTGCAGGGGGCCAATCCCCACTGGGGCACATACTCGGTCAATGAGGCTGATCAGACCATCGACTTCAAGATCGAGCACGCTTTCTTCGCGAATTGGGAGGGAACAGAACAGAAGCGACCATTCACGATCACCGGCGACCAGCTGCGGTACACCGCGACCGCCTCGACGGGCGGCGGGATGGCCGAGCTTGTATGGAGACGGGCCAAGTAGACGCGCACGATTGCGTGGTTGCCGGCGCGGAAGAGTCCATTGGAACGTGAGCGGCGAAGCACTCACGATTGGTTTCACCCTACACCCGATTGGTAGCAGTGCCGCTTAACATTGCGCTAAACGGACCGCGCGCCACCCGCTTACGGCCGGTTACTTTACTCATTGGGCGCCTCCCATTCGGCTGAATGTGGGCTCCAACGAAGCAGGATGTCCGCTTTCGGGAAACTGTGACGACCGGAGAGGGTCGAGAGCGTCCGTCGGACGGCGGTGCAGCGGGCGAGCTGCTTGCGGAGCTTATAAACGCGACGCCGCTAATCCTCGGGTCGATCGGCAGCGCCCCTGAGCCCCATCATCTCGTTCATCGCCGCCGCCGATGCGCGCAGCTGAATTGCTGCCGGTGGACCAGTCGGTGAGGGGACGGTGAACTTTCGGCGCGATGCTCGCGGTGACCAGCTCAGCGGTAATGGCGGCGGCGGGAGCGAGGCGTTCAGCCAGAACGCGTCAATACCGTTTCGATCGCCCTCCGCTCGCGGTTACGCTGCGCGTGCCTTGTTGATTGCATCCGCTGCCGCGCGTCCTGCGGCCTGCAGTGCGAGAGCCCCCTGCAGTTCACTGCGTATTTCATTGGCCAGCGCGATCACGAGCCCACTGCGTTCGATGAGGTGTTCCCGATCGCAGCCTGCGTCGACCTTGGCCTGAACATTGCGCGCAACGTCGGCAAGTGCAGCGGCGAGTCTATGAATGGACAGGCTATGTTCGGTCGTCATCGGGAATTCCTCGTGAGGCGGGACAAGGGACTGTAGCCGCTGCAAGGTGTCACGGGTAGCCTTCGCCATCACCCGCTTGTCCTTTGTCATGCTCTTGATCCACCAGTTCGGGCGCCTCGCTCGCCACCCGGGCGTGCGCCGCCGGTAAGCGCGCGGCGGCAGGCTGCAGATTCACTGCATCACGCACGAGGCCAGAGCGATGACATCGACGGGCACGCCGCGGTCAGCCGTCGCGTGGACCGCATCGGCATTCCCCCACTCGATGTATCACCGCTGCGTAATCCCTGCAGCACTACCGCTTCACGCGCGTAACGCCTGTGCAACCGGTCGCGACATTTTGTCGCGTGAAGCCGCGAACGCTTTCCTTGCCATCGGGGCTTTCCTAACGTGCTGACTTGAGAGTAAGGTCATTCCAGCCGCATCAGCGATGCGTGCTGAGGCGGAAAGTGCAACGTGTGACTTAAGGAGGACGAGGTATGCAGGCCGCGACCGCACCGAAAACCGCAGCACCGACGATCACACCACCGAACGCACCGAACTGGAAGGCGATCGACTCCGATCCGCGCTTCCAGGAGTTGCATCGCAAGAAGATGAGGTTTCTGTGGGGCCTCATGGTGTTCTCGATGGCGTATTACTTCCTGCTGCCCATCGGCGCCGCGTATTTCCAGGATCTGTTCAGGATCAAGGTCTGGGGCCCGGTGAACGTCGGCATCGTTTTCGCCCTTTCGGAGTTCGTCGTCGCCTGGGGATTGGCCTACTGGTACGCACGACGCGCCAACACCGTGTTCGATCCGATGGCGGCGGAAATCGTCCGCGACGCCGAAAAGGAAATGGGAGGTCGCAAATGAGCTCGCGTCGCGTCGCACTGCTCGCGGGAGTGTTCGCGCTCGCCGCGATCGTCACCCCGGCGCTGGCCCAGGGCGCGGTCGAAGCCAAATTCCGCTGGCTCACGTTCGCCGTGTTCGGCGCCATCATCGCGGTGACGATGTACGTCACGTATCTCGCGGCCAAGCGGGTCAAGAACGTCGCCGATTTCTATGCCGCAGGCGGCGGCGTAACGGGTCTGCAGAACGGTTGGGCGATCGCCGGCGACTATCTGTCGGCAGCATCGTTCCTCGGCATCGCCGGCCTCATCTCGCTGTACGGCTACGACGGCTTCATGTACTCCGTCGGATGGCTCGTGGCTTACATCACGGTGCTGCTCGTGATCGCCGAGCCCTGCCGCAACATCGGCAAGTACACGCTTTCCGACATCCTCGCCTATCGCAACAACCAGAAGGCGGCACGGATCGTCGGTGCGCTGTCCACCATCACCGTTTCCACGTTCTACCTCACCGCGCAGATGGTGGGGGGCGGCGTGCTGGTGAAGACGCTGATCGGCATCGACTACGAGATCTCCGTGATGGTCGTCGGCGTGCTGATGCTCGCCTACGTGCTGTTCGGGGGCATGGTCGCCACGACGTGGGTGCAGATCATCAAGGCGATCCTGCTCGTCACCGCATCCATCCTCCTGGTCATGCTGGTCTGGGTGCCGTACGGGTTCAGCCTGCCCGGCTTCCTCACGGCGGTGATCGGCGACGCCAAGGTCCAAAGCCAGGTCGCGTTGCTGCTGGGCGACGCCGCGAAGAACATGACACCGGGTGAGCTCGGCCAGCGCTTCCTCGAGCCGGGCCTGCTGTTCAAGGCTCCGATCGACCAGATCTCGCTCGGCATGGCACTGGTCTTCGGGACCGCCGGGATGCCGCACATCCTGATGCGCTTCTTCACGGTTCCGACCGCCCAGGCCGCGCGCAAGTCGGTGATCTGGGCGATGGCGATCATCGGCGGGTTCTACGTGCTGACGCTGTTCCTCGGCATGGGCTCGGCGATGAAAGTCGGCGCGGTGAACATCAAGGCGGTGGACGCCGGCGGCAACATGGCCGGCCCGCTGCTCGCGCAATATGTCGGCGGTGGTCCGGACTCGATGCTCGGGAACCTGTTCCTCGCCTTCGTTGCCGCAGTGGCGTTCGCGACGATCGTCGCAGTGGTGGCGGGGCTCGTGCTCGCCGCGGCCTCCGCGATGGCGCACGATCTCTACGTCGGCGTCATCCGGGAAGAGCACGTCACCCAGCAGGAGCAGGTGCGTGCGGCTCGCGTGGCGACGGTCATCGTCGGTGCGATGGCGATCACCATCGGTATCCTGTCGAAGGGGCAGAACGTCGCCCACCTGGTGGCCCTGGCCTTCGCGGTGGCGTCCTCGGCCAACTTCCCGTGCGTGCTGCTGACGCTCTTCTGGAAACGCTGCAATACCGGTGGCATCGTGCTCGGCATGGTCGTCGGCACGCTGACGGCGATCGGGCTGGTGCTGGTGTCGCCGAACCTGACGTACCCGCTCGCGGTCAAGGCCGCGCAGGAGAAGATCGTCGCCACCGAGACGACGAATGCCGCGAAACTGAACGGCGAGCTGCAGGCCGCGACCGATCCGGCAGCCCAGGACAAGATCAAGGCTGCGCTCGCGAAATCCGACAAGACCAAGGCGGCCGCGCAGGCGAAGATCCAGGAGATCGGCAGCGAGCGCACGTCAATCGTCGGACTCGAGAAGCCGGCATTCGATCTGCGCAATCCGGGCCTCATCTCGATTCCGCTGGGCTTCCTGGCCGTGATCCTTGGCTCGCTGCTCTATCGCGACAAGCGTTCCGAGGACATGTGGGACGAGCTGTATGTGCGCCAGAACACCGGTCTGCTCGTGGCCAAGCCGCTTGCCCACTGAGGGGCTTGGCTCGGCATGAGGCGACGCCGCTCGCGTCCGTGGGTGGCGTCGCACACTGTCTGAGTCGTTGCAGGTATCCGCCGTTGCCGCGCATTCCGCGAGGAGTGCGCGGCCGGACGGCGGACGCACGTTGCAGGTCGCCGCGGGCGGATCGAACACATCGCGCTGCGCAGGTCCCATCGATGCCACTGACTCAAACCGCGCCCACGGCGAACGCGCCACCGCTGCAGGTGGATGCGGCGTGCGAATTCCTGCGCCATCACATGCCGTTCGATCGGATGCGCGAAGACACCCTCCGCGCCATGGTTGCGAAACTCCGACCGGCGTTCTTTGCGCGCGATTCCACGATCGTCGCCCCGGAGCACGGTCCCGTCGCGGATCTCGTACATCGTGCAGCGCGGACTCGTCGGGAGCCGTCCGAACGAGGCGCAGGCCGACCCCGACCGCACGCTCGGTCCCGGCGAGCTCTTCCCGGTCGGCGCACTTTCCGCGGGCAGCAGCACGACGCGCGTCTTCAATGCGCTGCACGACACCGTCTGTCTCCTGCTTGCCCGGGACGATTTCCTGTCGTTGCGCGAGCAGTCACCCGAATTCGAGCGGTTCTGCACCGAGGCCATCACCGAGACGTTGCGTCAGTCGCTCGAAAGCCTTTACGGCCAGTATCGCCTGCGCGCGAACGAGCAGCAGACACTCACGCGCACGCTCGGCGAGCTCGTCCGCCATGCACCCGTATGTTGCGTGGCCTCCGCGTCGCTGCGCGAGGCTGCACAGCGCATGGCCGATGCGAAAGTGCGCACGATCGTGGTGGTGGACGAGGCCGGCACGCCCGTCGGCATGGTCACGCTGGTCGACCTGCTGCGCCGGGTCCTGTTGCCGGAGCGGCCTCTGTCCACGCCGGTGGCGGACGTCATGAGCACACCCATCGTGACGCTGCCGGTGACGACCACCGCCTCCGAAGCGCTGTACGTCATGGCCGACCGCGGAATCCGTCAGGTGGTCGTGGTGGGGAACGGGCGTCCGGTAGGCGTCATCAACGAGCGCGACCTCTTCGCGCTGCAGCGCATATCGATGCGCCAGGTGATCGAGGGCCTGCACGCCGCGCGCTCGATCACGGATCTCAGGCGCGCCGCCGAGGACATCCGTGGCCTCACCCAGAATCTGCTGGCGCAGGGCGTGGTTGCCGAGCCTCTTACGCGAACGATCGCTGCGCTTGAACGATGCGCTCGCGCGGCGCGTGATCGCGCTGGCGCTCGAGCAGCACCCACTGACCGACACGCGCTGGTCCTGGCTCGCACTGGGCAGCGAAGGGCCGCGGCGAGCAGACGTTCGCCACCGACCAGGACAACGCGCTGCTTTTTGCCGCGGCGGACGCCGATGACGCGGAGCGACGCCGCGCGGAGCTCATCCCGTGGGCGCGCGCGGTCAACGAGCATCTGGCAGAACTCGGGTTCCCCCTCTGCACCGGCAACGTGATGGCGAGCAATCCGGAACTCTGTCTGTCGACCGAGGAGTGGAAGGCCAAGTTTCTGCAGTGGATCCGGGAGCCGACACCGGAGGCGCTCCTCAACGCGAACATCGTGTTCGACTTCCGGGCGCTCTCGGGCGACACCCTGCTGGTCGAATCGCTGCGCACGTGGCTCTTCGGCTATACCCAGGCGAACCCGGCATTCCTGCGCCTCATGGTGCAGAACGCGCTCGCGACCGATCCTCCGCTGGGCCTCATTCGCGCCTTCGCGGTCGATGACGAGGCTCCGGTGAAGGGCACGCTCGACCTCAAGGCGCGCGGCACGCGCGTATTCGTCGATTGCGCGCGCGTGTTCGCGCTGGCGCTCGGGATTCCGGACACCGGCACGGCAGCGAGGATGCGCATCGCCGGCGAGCGCCTGCGGGTCGACCCGCGGCACGTGAATGCTGCCGTGGAATCGTTTCATTTCCTGCAGCTGCTGCGCCTGCGTCAGCAGGATCTGGCCGAGGGCAGCGCGAACCGGATCGATCCGTATGCGCTGCACGAGGTCGACCAGCGCATGCTCAAGGAAGCCTTCCGGCAGGCCCGCCAGCTGCAGGAGCGGCTGCGCATGTCGTATCGTCTGTAAGGCAGTGGGCCGCGTGCCCGACCGGTGCGGGTTGACGGTGTTGCGGCTGGTTTCCTCGAAGGAGGGCGCGATGGGTGGTTCGACGAACAAGGCCGAGCGCCTGGTCGCCGTGTTTCTGCTGGGGGTCATGCTCTTCAACTACCCGCTGCTCGCGGTGTTCAACCGCGCGGTCGAGGTCATGGGCATCCCGCTGGTTTACGTCTATATCTTTACGGCGTGGGGCGCTTCTGATCGGCCTTCTCGCGCTCATCGTCAACCGGCCTTGAGTTTCGACCACCGATCCACCGCGCACCGGCCAATGCTCAATGCCTGGGTGATCATTCCGGTCGCGCTCGCCTACGTGGGCATCCTGTTCGCGATCGCGTATTACGGCGACACGCGCGCGGATCGCGGGCGCTCGATCATCGCGAACCCGTATATCTACGCCGTTTCCCTCGGCGTGTACGCGACGGCCTGGACGTTCTACGGCAGCGTCGGACGGGCGGCCGCCGACGGCGTGGGCTTCCTGCCCGATCTACATCGGCCCGACGCTGATGATCGCGCTGTGGTGGCTGGTGATGCGCAAGATCATCCGCATCAGCAAGACCAACCGCATCACCTCGCTCGCGGACTTCGTCTCGTCGCGCTACGGCAAGAGCGCGCTGCTCGCCGGACTGGTGACCGTGATCGCCGTCGTCGGCGTGGTGCCCGTACATCGCGCTCCAGCTCAAGGCCGTGTCGAACAGCTTCACCATCCTGTCGCAGTCGCAGGTCGCGATGTCGCCGGTCGGCGGCTGCGATTCCGATTCACGCCGACACCGCGTTCTGGATGGCGGTGCTGCTCGCCACGTTCACCATCCTGTTCGGCACGCGCCATCTCGACGCGTCCGAGCGCCACGAGGGCCTCGTGGCAGCGATCGCATTCGAGTCGCTCGTGAAACTCGTCGCGTTTCTCGCCGTGGGGGTCTTCGTGACCTACGGCATGTACAACGGCTTGGGCGACCTGTTCCAGCGCGCGGCCGGGCATCCGCGCCTCGCCGGGCTGTTCGCTCCAGCTGGGCGGCCCTGCCGGCAGCTACGCCAACTGGGCATGGCTCACGGTGCTGTCGATGCTCGCGATCATGTTCCTTCCACGCCAATTCCAGATCGCCGTGGTCGAGAACGTCGACGAGCGCCATGTGAGCACGGCGGTCTGGCTGTTCCCGCTTGTACATGCTCGCGATGAACGTGTTCGTCGTACCCATCGCATTCGGCGGAGTGATGCATTTCGCCGCAGGCGCCGTCGACCCGGACACCTTCGTTCTCGACCTTGCCGATGGCGGAGAAGCACGAGGCGCTTGGCGCTGCTGGTGTTCATCGGAGGACTGTCCGCCGCCACGGGCATGGTGATCGTCGAGACCATTGCATTGTCGACCATGGTGTGCAACGACCTCGTCATGCCGGTGCTGTTGCGCATGCCCCGACTGCGCATGGCCGAGCGGGCGCAATCTCGCCCGCTGGCTGCTCGGCATCCGCCGGGGTGCGATCGTCGCCGTCGTCCTCCTCGGATATTTCTACTATCGATTGGCAGGCGAGGCCTACGCCCTGGTCGCGATCGGGCTCATCTCGTTCGCCGCGAGTGGCCCAGTTCGCGCCGGCGATCCTCGGCGGCATCTACTGGCGCGGCGGGACGCGCGCCGGCGCGCTCGCCGGCCTCGCGGTCGGGTTCTGTCTGTGGCTCTACACGCTGTTGCTGCCGTCGTTCGCGAAGTCCGGCTGGCTGCCCGCGAATTTCGTGAGCGATGGGCCGTTCGGCATCGACCTGCTCAAGCCCTATGCGCTGTTCGGGCTCGACGGGCCTGCAGGAGATCACGCACGCGATGCTCTGGAGCATGGTCGGCAACATCGGGGCGTACGTCCTCGTGTCGCTGATGACGCATCAATCGGTGGCGGAACGTGCGCAGGCCGCGCGGTTCGTCGACGTGCTGCGGCACGAGGGCGACGGTCTCGGCGGACACCTGTGGAAGGGGACCGCGACGGTGGCGGATCTACAGGTCCTGTTGCGCCGCTTCCTCGGCGTCGAGCGTGCCGACGCCGCGCTCGCCGAGTATGCGCGCAGCGGCGAGGCGTCGCGAACGTGCAATCGCTGCCGGCCGATGCGGCGCTCGTGCAATTCGCGGAGACGGCGCTCGCCGGCGCGATCGGCGGCGCGTCGGCACGGATCATGATCGCCTCCGCGGTGAAGGAGGATGCGCTCACCGTCGAGGATGTCCGCGACATGCTGGACGAGGCGTCGCAGGTGATCGCCTACACCCACGAGCTGCAGCGCAAGTCCGACGAGCTCGTCTCCTTGACGGCGGAGCTCCGCGCTGCCAACGAGCGCCTGAAGGAGCTCGATCGACTCGAAGGACGACTTCGTGTCGACCGTGACGCACGAGCTCCGCACGCCGCTGACCTCGATCCGCGCGTTCTCCGAGATCCTGAACGACAATCCCGATCTCGACGCGGCGGAGCGGCACAAGTTCCTGACCATCATCACCCAGGAAAGCGAGCGTCTCACGCGACTCATCAATCAGGTGCTCGACCTCGCCAAGCTCGAATCCGGTCGTGCGGAGTGGCACGTGGCCGAGGTCGACCTCAAGGCAGTGGTCGAAGACTCTCTCGCCACCACGGCCCACCTGTTCCGAGCGAAGGACATCGCGCGTCGACTCGCGGCTACCGGACGCGGTGCCCATCGTCCTCGCGGATCGCGACCGCCTCGTGCAGGTGCTCATCAACCTGCTCTCGAATGCCGCCAAGTTCGTGCCCGCCGCACAAGGGCGCGTCGAGGTGGAGCTCGCATCGCTCGGGGATATCGTGCAGGTGCAGGTGATCGACAACGGACCCGGCATCAGCGCCACGACAGCCAGATCATCTTCGAGAAGTTCGGCCAGGCGGGGGACACGATGACGCAGAAGCCGCAAGGGACCGGGTTCGGGTTGCCGATCAGTCGGCAGATCGTCGAGCATTTCGGCGGAGAGCTCTGGGTGCGACAGCACACCCGGCGGAGGCGCGATGTTCGGCTTCGAGCTTCCGGTCGCACGGGCCTTCGAAGAGACACGACCCGTTCCCGTGGCGTAGCGCGCACGGGAACGATACAGCGCCACTGCAGGAGGCACGGCATGCCGAAGAAGGTCCTCATCGCCGATGATGAGCCCAACATCGTCGTATCCCTCGAGTTCCTGATGAGGCAGAAGGGCTACGACGTTCGTGTCGTGCACACCGGCGACGACGCGCTGAAGGCCATCGGCGAATTCGGTCCCGATCTCGTCCTGCTCGACGTGATGATGCCGCGCATCAGCGGCTACGAGGTGTGCCAGAAGCTGCGCGAGAACCCGGCGTGGCAGGCGCATCAAGGTGATCATGCTTTCGGCCAAGGGGCGCGACGTCGAAGTCAGCAAAGGGATCGCGGTCGGCGCCGACGCCTACGTCACCAAGCCGTTCTCGACGCGCGACCTCATCGCCCGAGTCGAGCAGATGCTGGGCCCGTGAGCAGCATGGCCGACCGGACGCGCCTCGCGCTGGTGCTCACCGGCGCCTGGGCGTTCGTTCTGGCGGTGTTCGCGGGGACGGTGTTGCTCGTCACCGCCGATCTCGCGCCCGAAGAGCGGGCGGCGGTCACGCCGGTCGCGCTCGAGCGCGCCGATTCCCGCGGCGATCATCGCGACCGTGCTGCTCCTGCCCGCGGGACTCTTGCTGGGCGCCCTGTTTCGCCGCCACGTCGTCGCCGCGCGCCAGTTGAGCGAGGACGCGCGCGTGATGCTCGCGGCAAACCCGGCGCATCGTGCCCCGGAGCGTGGCGCGCTCGAACTCCAGCGCCTGGCGCGGGATCTCAACGACTTCGCGGCGCTGCGGGAAGCGCTCGAACAGGAAGTGGAATCGCGCGTGCGCGAGGCCAATGCGCACCTCGAGCAGGAGCGCAATCGCTTCGCCGCACTGATGTCCGAGCTCGCGCAGAGCGTGATCGTGTGCAACGTCGAGGGTCGCATCCTGCTTTACAACGCGCGTGCGCTGCGGCTGTTGCGCAAGCCGCGCGACACGCGGAGGCGGCGTCGGCGGCGACCATACGCTCGTCGGGCTCGGACGCTCCGTATTCGCGATATTCGATCGCAGCATCATCGGGCACGCCCTCGACACGCTGCGCGAGGACGTTCGGCGCGGATGCGGAATCACCGGTGGCGAATTTCGTCACCACGGCGCCGGCGGGTCAGCTCGTGCGGGTGCAGATGGCCCCGATCCGCGGGGTGCCGAGCGACAACCCGGACGATGGCGACGACGCGATCACCGGATTCGTCCTGGTGCTGGACGACATCACGCGTCGCATCGAGGCCGGCCAGCGGCGCGATCTGCTGCTGCAAACCCTGACGCAGGGCACGCGCGCGTCGCTGGGCAGCATCCGCGCGGCGGTCGAGACCATCGCGTCGTTCCCCGAGATGAACAAGGAAGAACAGGCCCGCTTCATCGCCATCATCGGCGACGAAGCTTCCCGGCTCACCGGGCGCCTCGACCAGACCGTATCCGAGTTCGCCGACTCGCTGCGCAGCGAATGGCCGCTCGAGGACATGCGCGGCGCAGACCTGATCGCCGCAGCACGCCGGCGCATCGAGACGCGCGCCGGGTTGCCGACCAAGCTCGAGAGCGTCGACGAGTCCATCTGGCTCCGGGTCGACAGCTACTCGCTCCTGCAGGGGATCACGTATCTCGCCCGCCGGCTGCGCGACGAGTTCGGCATTCGCGAGGTGCGCTTCGACTCTGGAAGCCGCGGAGGCGCTGGCGCATCTCGACCTGATCTGGACGGGCGCGCCGCTCGGCTCGGAGACCACGATGGCATGGCAGACGGATGCTCTGCAACAGGGTGGCGAGGCATCACCGCTGACGTTGAAGGACATCATCGAACGCCACGGCGGCGAGATCTGGTATCAGATCCACAAGCCGTCGCACCGCGAGTTCTTCCGCATCGCGGTCCCGATCACGCGGCCGGAGGAGGCGGCCCGGGGAGCGACGCGCACCACCGCAAGCCGACCCGAGTTCTACGACTTCGATCTCTTCCACCAGCCGGGCCAGACGCCGGAGCTCGATCAGCAGGAGCTGGCGAGCCTGAGCTACACCGTGTTCGACACCGAAACCACGGGGCTCGATCCTTCGGGCGGCGACGAGATCGCCTCGATCGGCGCGGTGCGCATCGTGAACGGACGCCTGCTGCGGCAGGAGATGTTCGAACAGCTCGTGAACCCGCAGCGCCCGATGTCTGCTGAAGCACTCGCCATCACGGGACTCGACGACGTGGTCCTCGCCACCCAGCCCGCGTCTGGGCGAGATCCTTCCCGCCTTCGCCCAGTTCTGCGAGGACACCGTGCTGGTTGCGCACAACGCGGCATTCGACATGCGCTTCCTCCGTCTCAAGGAGGACGCCACGGGCGTGCGCTTCACGCAGCCGGTGCTCGACACGCTGCTGCTCTCCGCCGTGCTGCACCCGAACCTGGCTGCCAATCAGCTCGAGGCGATCGCCGAGCGCATGGGCGTGAGCCCCATCGGACGTCACACCGCGCTGGGCGACGCGATCATGACCGCAGAAGTGTTCCTGCGCATGATTCCGCTCCTCGCCGACCGCGGCATCCGCACGCTGGGCGAAGCGCGGGCGGCATCGCAGCAGACCTATCTCGCCCGGCTCGAATACTGAGCGCCGGTCATCATCGACGCTGTCGCGCAGTGTCGCCACAGCTGCGAACCGAGGGAGCGATGCTTCTTCGGCCCCGCGCAAGGTGAAGCGCCGGGCGCTTCAGTCGCGCCTGCCGCCGATCTGTCGCAGTCCGGTCATGTCGATCAGCTTGACTGCGCGTCCCTGCACCTGGACGAGACCCTGGTCGTGGAAGCGCGAGAACAGGCGG
This sequence comes from uncultured beta proteobacterium, assembly GCA_963734575.1. Lineage (GTDB taxonomy): Bacteria > Pseudomonadota > Gammaproteobacteria > Burkholderiales > Casimicrobiaceae > CAIWHR01. The sequence continues at coordinate 61,957 of CAVTHT010000022.1, forward strand.
CTGACGGTCTCCAGCTTCAGGCCGAGATAGCTGCCCATTTCCGCGCGCGTCAGCCGCAACACGAATTCCACCGATGAGTATCCGTGCCGGTGATAGCGGGCGGAAAGGTCGAGCAGGAACACCGCGAGACGCTCTTCCGCGCGCATGCTGCCAAGGAGCAGCATGGCATGCTTATCGTGCGAGATCTCGCGCGACAGGAACCTGTAGAGATTATGCTGCAGGCCCGGAAGGTCACGCGCCAGAGCCTCGAGACGCGCAAAGGGGAGGACGCACACCTCGGTGTCCTCGAGCGCCACCGCCTCGCAGCCGTGCTGGTCGGTGGCTATGCCGTCGAGGCCGATGATGTCGCCCAGCATGTGATAGCCCGAGACCTGCTCGCGCCCATCCTCGGCCAGCACGGTGGTCTTGAGCGAACCGATGCGCGTGGCGTAGAGGGCTGCGAACGAGTCGCCGGCACGATACAGGGACTCGCCCTTCCTGAGTTTCTTCCCGTGCCCGACCAGGGCATCGACCTGCTGCACCTCGGCCGGGGTAAGACCGAGGGGTAGACAGACCTCTCGCATGCTGCAGGTAGCGCAGTGGATCTTGAGAGCTCGTATCGAGACGACCGGCGTCGGCGCGGCGAATGTACTTCGTACGTCGGGTCCTGGCGGCGCAATCCGGGGTACTCGCCTGCTGACGGCGGCAATAGTCATGAACACTCCCCGTTAATCCGAATGTCGGTCGACAACGGCTTTGGCGCCGGCACGAACGCCGTCAGGTGTGCGGCCCACTACCGCGCCATTCTGGAGATGGTCGGGCCAATCCAACGGGGCGTCTGTTCGGCAGCGCACGTTGCGATCGAGGAACGCCCGCACTCCTGGAGGTTGCGCGGACCCGTGCCCGGCGGGATCAACGTGGCGCCGACGTTCCACGCGAACAGCTGACTGGTGGCGACGGGACTGAGCAATGCGCGCGAGGGACGAAGCTGGTACGGTGAAGCCTCGCTTCTACAATGACGGCTGCCTCGCACGGCGGCGATCCGCGGACCTGACGCATGCGACTATCCGTGCGCGCTGGAATGACGAAGGGGAGGTGACGTCTTGGTGACGGTGGTCGAGCAATGCATCGAGGCGGTCCGTGGCCGCGGCCTGCGTGTCGTGTTTCCCGAAGCCGATGACGACCGCATCGTCGCCGCGGCGCGCCGCCTGCAGGAAGCGCACATTGCCGAACCGATTCTCGTCACGCATCCGGAGGCGAGCGAGCGCCTCGACGCCTATGCGGCGCTCTATGTCGAGGGCCGTCCCGACGCCAATCCGAAAGTGGCGCGCCGTCTCGCGGCGAAACCGCTGTTCCACGCCGGACTGATGGTGAAAGCCGGCGACGCGCACGCGATGGTCGCCGGAGTGGCGAATCCGACGGCGCGGGTCATCGAAGCCGGCATGATGACGGTCGGCCTGGCGCCGGGGATCGAGACGCCGTCGAGCTTCTTCATCATGATCACGGCACAGCGCGCGTTCGTCTTCGCCGATTGCGCGGTGAATGCCGATCCGACGGCCGCGCAGGTGGCCGATATCGCGCTCGCGTCGGCGAACACCTGCCGGCGCCTGTTGCACGAGGAGCCACGCGTGGCGCTCCTCTCGTTCTCGACCAAAGGCAGCGCGAAGCACGCCCGGGTGGACAAGATGGTGCGGGCGCTCGCGATCGCACGCCAGCGCGCGCCGTCGCTTGCGATCGACGGCGAGCTGCAGGTCGATGCCGCGCTCTCGCCCATTGCCGCGGCGAGGAAGCTCAAGGACGTGGGCGAGGTCGCCGGTCGGGCCAACGTGCTGGTGTTTCCCGACCTCGACGCCGGCAACATCGGCTACAAGCTCACCCAGTACCTCGGTGGCGCACAGGCGGTGGGCCCGGTGCTGCAGGGCTTCGCGCGTCCGCTGTCGGATCTTTCGCGTGGCGCCACCGTGGACGACATCGTCGCCACGACCGCGATCGTGCTGGCGCTCGGGTGAGGCGCGCTCAGCGCTGCGCCAGCGGCACGTACGGCCGCGGCGGCGATCCGTTGTAGAGCGTCAGCGGCCGGATCAGGATGTTGTTCTCGAACTGCTCCAGCACCTGCACGGTCCAGCCCGGCACACGGCCGATCGCGAAGATCGGCACGAACAGGTCCTCGGCGATGCCGTTGAGGTAGTACACGACGCCGGCATAGAAATCGACGTTGACGTTCACGCCGTGACGCGCGTACGGCTTCATCGCGTCCACCAGCGCGGCGAGGATCTGGTACCAGTGCGGCTGGCCCATCTCGCGCGACAGCCGTTCCACGCCCGCACGCATGTGCCGTGCGCGCGGGTCCTCGGCGCGATACACACGATGTCCGAAGCCCATCACGGGCTCCTTGTTGGCGCGCTTGCGCCGCACGTAGTCCGCGGCGCCGGCCGCGTCGCCGATCTCCTGCGCCATGCGCATCACGTTCTCGGCCGCACCGCCATGCGCGGGCCCGGAGAGCGCCGCGATGGCGCCGGTGATCGCTGCATGCAGGTTCGCTTCCGTGCCGGCAATGACACGCGCGGTGAACGCCGATGCATTGGAGCCGTGCTCGGCGTGCAGGATCATGTCGATGTCCATGAGCCGCGCGGTCTCCGCCGCGGGCCGTTCACCCTTCAGCATGTAGAGGAAGTTGGCGGCGTGACCGAGCGCCGGGTCCGGCTCGATCGGCTCGCGGCCGTGCCGGATGTGCTCGTGCGCAGCGACGAGGAGCGGCACCTGCGACGTGAGCCGGACGCCCTTGCGCAGCGTCGCCGCCGGCGTGTTGTCGGCGACCTCCGGATCGAACGCGGCCAGCGCGGAGACGGCGGTGCGCAGCACGTCCATGGGATGCGCGGAGCGAAGTGCCCGCACCACCTCGTACGCCGCGGGCGGCACGTCGCGGGCCGCCTTGAGCTCCGCATCGAACGCGTGCAGCTCGGCGGCCGTCGGCAGCTCGCCGTGCAGGAGCAGATAGCACGTCTCCTCGAACGTGGAGTGCTCGGCGAGGTCGTGGATGGAATAGCCGCGATACAGGAGCTCGCCGGCGCGCCCGTCGATGAAGCAGACGCGCGAGCGGTCGAAGTACACGCCCTTCAGCCCCCGATGGATCTCGACCGCTGCACTCTCTTCGCTCATCGCGTTTCCTCGATCGCGCCGCCTTCGAATGCAGCACGCTGGATGTCCGTGGGTGGCGCCGATATTGCCGTCCACCCTCGGGTGACGTCAATCGAGGGGAGTGATCCGCACCGCCCGAGCATTGCGCAGCCGCGACGAACGCTGCAATAATCGGCCGGAAGCTGTCGGCGACGGTGGGGTCACCGGTCGGGCGGCATTGCGGCACCCTGGCTCCGGAGATTCCTTGCCGACTCATCGCGCGAAACGCCCGGCGACACCGTGACGATCGACGATCGTGCGCAGCGACGCGGCGAGCCCGCCTTGCAGGGTTGGCCCAAGGCGGTGATCGTGACCGGGGTCATCGGCTCGGACACGCACATCGTCGGCAATCGCATCCTGTCCATGGCGCTGGAGCAGGCCGGGTACAAGGTCGTATCGCTCGGCGCGCTGACACCCGCGGCGGACTTCATCAAGGCTGCCGTCGAAACGAGCGCCGATGCGATCCTCGTGTCGTCACTGTACGGTCAGGGCGAGCTCGACTGCCGCGGCTTTCGTGACCTCTGCGTGGAAGCGGGCCTCGCCGACATCCTGCTCTACGTCGGCGGCAATCTCGTCGTCGGCAAGCAATCGTGGCCCGAGGTCGAGCAGCGCTTCCTGGCGATGGGCTTCGATCGCGCTGCCCCGCCGGGATCGCGCAGCGAGACGGTGGTCGCATGGCTCGCCGAGGACCTCGCCCAGCGCCCACGCCTGGCACGTTTGGTGACCACGCGATGACCAGAGCCGCGCTGCTGATCGACTTCGGCAGCACGTACACCAAGCTGCGTGCCATCGATCTCGACCGGCGGCAGCTGCTCGGCGCCGGGCAGGGTCCGTCCACGGTGACGACCGACATCATGATCGGCATGAAAGCGGGCCTCGATGACCTCGCGCGCCGGCTCGGTGGCTTGCCGCATTTCCGGTACCGTCTCGCCTCGAGCAGTGCGGCGGGCGGGCTGCGCATGGTGACGGTCGGACTCGTGCGCGAGCTCACCGCGGAAGCGGCGCGGCGCGCGGCCCTGGGCGCGGGCGCGAAGCTCGTGGGCACGTTCGCCTATCGCCTGACGGCCGACGACGTCGAGCGCATCGTCGCGCTCGCGCCGGACATCCTGCTTCTCGCCGGCGGCACCGACGGTGGCAACAGCGAAGTCATCCTGCACAATGCCCACGCGCTGGCGCGCAGCGCGCTCGCGTGTCCCATCGTGCTCGCGGGCAACCGCAATGCGGCCGACGACGCGCGAGCGGCGCTGGCGCACAAGGACGTCATCGTCACCGGGAACGTGATGCCGGAGTTCGAGGTGCTCGACATCGAGCCTGCGCGCGCGGTGATCCGCCAGGTCTTCATCGATCGGATCGTGCACGCCAAGGGGATCGACCGCGCCCGCGGGGAGTTCGACCAGGTGCTGATGCCCACACCCGCAGCGGTGCTCGAAGGTGCGCGGCTGATCGCCGACGGCTGCCCCGGTGCTTCCGGTCTCGGTCCGCTGCTGGTGGTCGATCCGGGTGGCGCGACCACCGACGTGCACTCCATTGCGGACGGCGAGCCGTCGGCGCCCGGGGTGCTCGTGCAGGGCCTGCCCGAGCCGCGCGTGAAGCGCACGGTCGAAGGCGACCTCGGCATGCGCCACAATGCAGCGAACATCGTCGAGGCGTCGGGCGTCACCACGATCGCCGCCGACGCCGGCGTGGATGTCGACCGCGTGCAGGCGCTGGTGCATTCGTTCGGTGCCGACGTCGAGCATCTGCCGGCGACCGCGGAGGAAAGGGCGGTCGATCAGGCGCTGGTGCGCGCAGCGGTCCGGCAGGCGGTGCTGCGGCATTGCGGCAGCGTCGCCACCGTCTATACGGTCACCGGGCCGGTCGCGGTCCAGCACGGCAAGGACCTGTCCAACGTGCGAGCGGTGATCGGTACCGGCGGCGCGCTGGTGCACAGTGCCGATCCGCGCGCGGTGCTGGAGATGGCGCTCGCGGAGCCGTCCGCGCCGCAGTCGCTGCGGCCGCGGCAGCCGAAGCTCCTGCTCGACCGGCATTACCTGCTCTATGCGTGCGGCCTGCTCGGCACGGTCGAGCCGCAGGCCGCCCTCGAGCTCGCGCTGCGTGGTCTCGAGAGCATGGACGAGGAGGCGGTCGTTGAACGCACGCTTATCGCCTGAAGCGACGCGCGCGCCGCTGTCGGAAGCACGCATTGCGGACGACGTGTTCGCCGCCATGCGCCGGGAGAACCTCGCGCGGTGGCCGACGGGCGGCGCGGTGGACCTCGACGAGGCAATCGCGGTGCAGCGCGCGCTGCCGCCGCACAAGCAGCTGGGCCCGGTGATGCGCCGCGCGGTTGCGGAGCGGCGCTGCCTCACCCAGCCGCGCGGCGGGTTCGGCACGTTCGCGATGCAGCGCGAGCTCATGGTGACGCTCGATCGCGACGGCCACGCCGACATCGTTCCCACGACGACGGACAGCTACACGCGCAACGAGCAATGGGCGCTCGCGCAAAACGGCATCGAGGAGTCCGAGCGCGCCGGGCGGTCGATGCTCAATGGCTATCCGATCGTCAACTACGGCGTGGAGCGCGCGCGCGAGCTCATCGCGGCGATCGACAAGCCGGCGATCATGCTGACCGGCACGACCATGCCGCGCCTGACGAGCGAGATCGCGTTCGCCGGCGGCTACTCCGGTTACCTGGGCGCGGCATCGCCTACACCACGTCGTACATCAAGGAGCTGTCGATCGAGGACGGCATCCGCAACTACCAGTACCTCGACCGGCTCGCCGCGCTGTACGGCGAGCATGGCGTCGAGCTGCATCGCCGGCAGCCCGGATTCCTCACCGGCACGAACATCCCGCCGTCGATCGCCATCGCCACCTGCGTGCTCGACTGCCTGCTGGCGGCGGCACAGGGCGTGACCAACTACGGTCTGGAGATGGGCGAGACGATGCACCTCGTGCAGGACGCCGCGGCCGTCGCCGCGTGCCGCGACCTGTGCCAGGAATACCTCGCGCGCAAGGGCCATCACGACGTGTTCACGTCGGTCACGCTGCTGCACTGGATGAGCGCGTGGCCGCAGGACGAGGCCCAGGCCGCGGCGCTCATCAGCTACGGCGGCACGCTCGCCGCCATCAGCGGCGCGGCGAGCGTCACCACCAAGTCCACGCACGAGGCATTCGGCATTCCGACGCCGCAGGCCAACGCCGAGGGCCTGCGCATGACGCGCACGGCGATCTACCTCGCGCGCGACATCCGCCTGGATGGCCTGCCTGCGTACGAGCAGGAGCGCAGCGTGATCGCGCGCGAAGTGCGCGCCATCGTCGACAAGGTGCTCGAGATGGGCGAGGGCGACGCCGCGGTGGGCACGGTGCGCGCATTCGAGGCCGGCGTCATGGACGTGCCGTGGTCGCCCAACCGCCATTGCCGCAGCCGCGTGCTGCCCGCGCGCGACGTCGACGGCATGCTGCGCATCCTCGATCCGGGGCTGATGCCGTTTCCCGCGCGACATGCTCGAACTGCACGAGGAGCGTCTGCGCAAGCGGGCCGAGCGCGACCACATCGCCTATGGCCCCGATCTCGCGGTGCAGAGCGTGTACGAGATGTCGGAGCCGATCGCCCGGCTGTTGCCCGACCGGTGGATGTCATGACCGCAGCGCGCAGCTTCGAGCGCATCGACGTGCACCGCCTGCGCGTACCGCTCGTCACGCCGTATCGCCTGGCCTTCGGGCCGGTCGAGCATTTCGACACCATCGTCGTCGAGATCACGGACCGCGAGGGTCACGTCGGGCTCGGCGAGGCGACCGTCCTGACCGGTTATACCGACGAAACGATCGACGGAAGCTGGGCGCGTGGCACGCGAGCTCGGCGCATCGCTCGTCGCGGCTGGACGCAGCGCACGCGTTGCAGCGGATCGTCGCCGCTCGGACGCGAGTTTCCGTTCACGGCGACGGCGTTCGGCACCGCCATCGAGATGCTGGGCGAGAGCCCACTGCTCGAAGTATCCGCGGCCCACGCGGGTGCCGCTCCTCGGGCTGCTGCATGGCGAGGACGAAGCGGACATCGCGCGCGAGTTCGATGCCTTGCTGGCCGCAGGATTTCGCACGATCAAGGTCAAGGTCGGCTTCGACGCCGAACGTGACGCGCGCCGGGTGCGTGCGGTGCAGCGCGTGGTGGCCGGGCGGGCGCGCATCCGCCTCGACGCCAACCAGGGCTATGGCGTGGCCGATGCGGTCGCGTTCGTGCGTGACCTCGATCCGGCGGACATCGAGCTCTTCGAGCAGCCGTGCGCCGCGGGCGACTGGGAAGCGCATCTCGCAGTGGTCCGGGCCGCAGCGCGTGCCGATGATGCTCGACGAGTCGATCTACGGCGTCGCCGACATCGAGCGCGCGGCCGAGCTCCACGCCGCACGCTACGTCAAGGTCAAGCTCATGAAGCTCGTCACGCTCGATGCGCTCGCTGCGGCGATCGCCCGCATTCGCGCGCTCGGCATGGAGCCCGTCCTCGGCAACGGCGTGGCCTGTGATCTCGGTTGCTGGATGGAGGCGTGCGTGGCGCGCGCACACGATCGACAATGCCGGCGAGATGAACGGGTTCCTGAAGGCGCGCGGCGGCGTGCTCGACGCGCCGCTGCGCTTCGAGGACGGCGCCATCGTGCTCGCTCCGGGCTTCGCGCCGCGCCTCGACCGCGACGGGCTGGCGCGCTTTCGCGTCGCCACGGCCGGCTTCGCGCATCCGGGCGTGCTGACCGCCGGGACTGCGCGGCATGAAAGCCGTCACCATCGCCCGTTTCGGCGGCCCCGAGGTGTTGGAGGCGACCGATGTCGCGCCGCCGGAACCCGGGCGTGGCGAGGCGCTGGTCGCGCTGGAATACGCCGGCGTCAATTTCATCGACGTGTACATGCGCAGCGGCCAGTACGCGCGCTCGCACACCTACCAGACGCCGCTGCCGATGACCCTCGGCATGGAGGGCGGGGGTGTGGTGCAGGCGATTGGCGAAGGGGTCACGGACGTTGCCGTCGGCGACCGCGTGGCGTACTGCATCGTGCGTGGCAGCTACGCGCAGCAGGCCGTGGTGCCGGCGGCGAAGCTGGTGCCGATTCCGCAGCACGTGCCGATGCCCATCGCCACCGCGCTGATGCTGCAGGGTCTCACGGCGCACTATCTCTCGCACTCCGCGTTCCCGCTGCGGACAGGCAAAACGTGCCTCGTGCACGCGGGGGCGGGCGGCGTCGGCCAGCTCCTGATCCAGCTCGCGAAGCTGCTCGGGGCGACGGTGATCGCCACCGTCGGCAGCGAGGACAAGGCCGCGATCGCGAGGGAACGCGGGGCCGATCACGTGCTGCTGTACCGCGACGTCGACTTTCGCGAAGAGACGCGGCGCCTCACGGACGGGCGCGGCGTCGATGTCGTGTACGACGCCGTCGGACGCGACACCATCCATGGCAGCATCCGCAGCCTCGCGCGGCGCGGCCTGTGCATCAATTACGGCGGCGCCTCGGGCCTCGTCACGTCCATCGAGCCGCTCGAGCTCGCCGAGGCGGGGTCGGTGTACTTTACGCGACCGCATCTCGCGGACTACATTGCTACGCCGGAAGATTTGCGCGGCCGCGCGGCGGACCTGTTCGCTGCGTATGCCGCCGGCGAGCTGACCGTCACGATCGACCGCGAGCTGCCGCTCGACGACGTCGCCGAGGCGCATCGCCGGCTCGAGGCGCGCCAGACGAAAGGCAAGCTGTTGCTGCGAACATGATGCATCTGCGGTACGCGACAGAGCGCACGAGCGCCGTGCGGCCGTCCAACCTGAAGGAGGAGACCATGAAAGTAGCCGACGTTTGGAAGCGGACCCCGGCGGTGCTCGCGGCGGGGCTGCTCGTGCTTGCCGCGTGGAGCGTCGCGGCGCAGGACAAGTACCCGTCACGCCCGGTCGAGTTCATCGTCCCGTGGGGGCCGGGCGGAGGCGCCGACCAGGTCGCGCGCAAGGCGGGCAAGATGATGGAGGACGACATCAAGGTGTCGTTCCCGGTGGTGAACGTTCCCGGGGCAACCGGCAACACCGGCATGGCGAAGCTCCTGTCCGGGCAGCCGGACGGGTACTCCCTGTCGATCATGACGTGGGACACCTACGCGCTGCTCGCGACCAGCCCGAACAATCGCTGGACGCTGAAGGACATCATCCCGGTGGCGCTGATGATCAAGCAGCCTTCGGCCTTCATGACCGCGGCGAACGGCAACCTGAAGACCTGGGCCGACGTGGAACGCGAAGCGAAGACGCGCCCGCTCAAGGTCGCCGTCACCGGCTTCGGCAGTCCGGACGACATCACGGTCAACTTCTTCATCGGCCGCGGCCTGAAGCTCGTCGCGGTGCCCTTCGCCAATCCGGGCGAACGCTACACGGCGGTGCTGGGCGGCCATGCGGATCTCCTGTACGAGCAGCTCGGCGACGTGCGCAGCTTCGTCGACAGCAAGCAGATCCAGCCGGTGATCGTGTTCGCGGAGAAGCGCTTCGAGGCGTTCCCCGACGTGCCGGCGTCGAAGGAGCTCGGCTACGACATCACGCTGCCGCAGCGCCGCGCGGTGATCATGAAGGCCGGCACCGATCCGGCGAAGGTGAAGGTCATCGCCGATGCGCTGGCGAAGGTCGCCGGCAGCGCGGAGTACAAGACCTATCTCAAGGAGCAGTACGCGACCGACGACAGCTACTTCGCCGGCCAGGATGCGGCGCGGATCATGGAGGAGGATCTCGCGCAGATGAAGCGCATCGCCGCCCAGGCCACGGCCAAGAAGTGAGGGTGGCACCGGCGGCACGGCAGCACCGCACCGGCCGGGCACGGCGCCGGCGTGCACGCGCAGTTCGAACCGCGCCCGGCATGCTGACGCGTCTGCGCGCGACGCTGCCGTACCTGATCGTGCTGGCCGTCACCGCGGGACTCTTCGTGATGGCGCAGCGCATCGATTTCGTCGCGCCGGGCGGACGCATCGGGCCCGACTTCTGGCCCAAGGTCATCCTCGGGCTGGCGACGCTCACCTGCGTCTACCAGATCGTGAAGACGCTCTTCTGGCCCGACGGCCGGGAGCAGGTCGGCGGCGTGCTCGAGAGCATCCTCGAGGAAGCGCCCCCCGAGGCCACGGGCCAGGCCACGCCGGAGCCGCTGCATCGGGGCCTCATCGTGGCCGGCATCGCGCTCACGATCGCCTACGTGCTGCTGATCGAGCAGGTCGGATTCTTCCTGTGCACGTTCGTCTATCTGGCCGCGTTCGCCTGGATCGGCCGCTACCGCCGGCCGATGGTGATCCTCGCCTCGAGCCTCATCGGCAGCCTCGTGTTCATGTTCGTCTTCATGAAGGTCGTGTACGTGTCGCTGCCGCTCGGGCGTGGGCCCTTCGCGGAGGTGACCTTCATGCTCATGCGGCTGATGGGCATCCGGTAGGCCGCCGTGCTCGACATCGCGCAGTCGTTCCTCGCCGCGTTCCCGGTAGTGCTGCAGCCGGCGAACCTGATCGCGCTCGTGGTCGGGATCGTGGTCGGCATGCTGGTCGCGGTGCTGCCCGGCCTGACGCTGGTGATGGGCATCGTGCTGGCGCTGCCGTTCACGTACGGCATGACCATCATGCCGTCGGTGATCCTGCTCACCGCGATGTACATCTCCGGCACCTACGGCGGTGCGTTCACGGCGATCCTCTTTCGCATCCCGGGCGAGCCGCTCGACGTGCCTCTCCTGTGGGACGGCTACACCATGGCGCACAAGGGCGAGCCCGCCAAGGCGCTGGGATGGACGCTCTTCGCGGCGTTCCATGGCGGGCTGCTGTCGACCGTGGCGGCCGTGGCGATGGCGCAGCCGTTCGCGACCTTCGCCCTCAAGTTCGATTCGCCGGAGTATTTCTCCATCATCCTGTTCGGCCTCACGAGCGTGGTGGCGCTCTCCGGCGCGTCGCTCGTGAACGGCTTCATCAGCCTCTTCCTCGGACTGATGATCGCGTGCGTCGGCGTCGATTCGATCTACGGCGCGGATCGCTTCACGTTCGGCGTGCCGATGCTGATGGACGGCATCGAATACCTGACCGTGATGGTCGGGGCCTATGGCGTGGGCGAAGTGCTGGTGCGTCTCGAGCAGGGCTTCCAGACCACGCCGGTGCAGAGTGCGGGGCGAGTCGCCACGCGCTTTCCCTCGATTCCGGAGGCATGGGCGATTCGCAGCACGCTCGCGCGGAGCTCGATCCTCGGGATCCTCCTCGGCATCATCCCCGGCGCCGGCGCGACCATCGCCTCGTTCGTGTCGTACGGCACGGAGGCGCAGTACTCGAAGCGGCGCAAGCTCCTCGGCACGGGCATCGCGGAGGGCATCGTCGCGCCGCAGACGGCGTCCACCGCAACCGTGGCGGGACACATGGTGCCGCTCATCACGCTGGGCATCCCGGGCAGCGGCGCCACGGCGGTGATCCTCGGCGCATTCCTGCTGCACGGCGTGCAACCCGGGCCGCAAGTCTTCGTCAAGGATCCCGGCCTCGTCTATGCGATCTTCGCGTCGCTGTTCCTCGGCGTGATCGGCATGTGCCTGATGGGCTACTTCACCATCAAGGCGCTGATCAAGGTGCTGTATCTCCCCGAGGCGGTGACGTCGGCGTTCGTGATCATGTTCTGCTTCATCGGCGCGTTCTCCGCACGCAACAACGTGACCGACCTGTGGATGATCGTGACCTTCGGCATCGTCGGGTATCTCTTCGAGCGCTTCCGGTTTCCCATCGCGCCGATGGTGCTGGGCTGCATCCTGGGCAAGGAAGCGGAGAGCGCGTTCATGACCAGCATGATCAGCTACCAGAACGACTGGACGATCTTCTTCATGCGCCCGATCAGCGGGATCGTGATGGTGTTCGTGGTGATCGCGCTCGTCTATCCGCTGCTGCGTCACTGGCGCGCGCAGCGTCCGCGGCCGGCGCTGCCCGCGACGGAACCGAACGCCTGAACACCAAGCGCGCGTTGCCCGTTACGGCGTGGTCGCGTGCCAGCCGCCGCCGAGCGACTGGATGAGCGCGACCGCGGTGGTCTGCCGGTCGGCCAGCAGCTGCACCAGAGCCCGGCGGGCGCTCAGCGCGGTGGCCTGCGCGATGACGACCTCGGTGTAGCCGACGAGTCCCGAGCGGTAGCGGTTCAGCACCTGCTCCTCGACCGCAGCGGCAGCTTCGGCCGCCTGCCGGCGCAGATCCTCCTGTTGCGCAAGCACGCGGCTCGCCGCGAGCTGGTCCTCCACGTCCTGGAATGCCGCGAGCACCGTCTGGCGATAGCGGGCGACGGCTTCCTCGTGCGCGGCGCGCGCCCCGGCCACGCGTTCGCGCGTCGCTCCCGCATTGAAGAGCGTCTGTGCGGCCGTGAGCCCCACCGACCACAGCGTGCTGGAGGCGCTGAAGAGGTCGCCCAGCCGGCTCGCACCCTGTCCCAGCGACGCGGCCAGGTTGAAGCTTGGAAAGTACGCGGCCTCCGCGATCCCGATCTGCTCGTTGGCGGCCGCCACGCGGCGCTCGGCCGCCGCGATGTCGGGCCTGCGCTCGAGCAACGTGGACGGCACGCCGACCGGAATCTCCGGCATGTGCGGGAACCACGAGACCGTGGCGATGGAAAAGTTCGCGGGCGCTTCGCCGACCAGCACGGCAATGGCGTGCTCGAGCTGGGCACGCTGGCGCTCGAGTCCCACGAGCTCGGCTTCGGAGTTGGAGAGCTGCGTCTGCGCCTGCAGCACGTCCGTGCGCGCGACGACGCCGGCGTCGTAGCGGTTCTGGGCGATCTGCAGGTTGCGCCGGTAGCCTTCGATGGTGGCGACCAGCAGTGCGCGCTGCGCATCGGCCTGGCGCAGGTTGAAGTAGGCGACGGCGAGCTCACCCTGCGCGGCGAGGCGCGCGGCGGCGAGGTCCGCGGCGCTGGCCTCCGCACTGGCGCTCGCACTCGCCACGCCGCGGCGCAGACGCCCCCACACGTCCGGCTCCCACGTGCCGCCGAGGCTCACCTGGTAGTTGCTGCGCGTGGCGCCGCCACTGCGGGTGCGATTGGCGCCGCCGTCGAGGTTGACGACGGGAAAGAGCGATGCGCGTTGCTCGCGCACCAGCGCGCGCGCCTGGTCGTAGGCAGCAACGGCGGCGGCAACGTTCTGGTTCGACACCTCGACCCGCGCCGCGAGGTCGTTGAGGGTTGCATCGTCGAAGAGCGTCCACCACGGTCCGCGCTCGAGCGCATCGGAAGGGTTTGCGGGCACCCAGCCCTCGGCCTCCTTGAACGTCGCGGACGTGGGCGCTTCGGGCCGCTGGTACGTGGGGCCCACGGAGCACGCCGTGAGCAGGAACGCGAGTGCCGCTGCTACGTTGCGGCGGAACGTCGAGGCCATCATGCGCTGGCGTCCGGCACGGGCGTGGCGTCGCCGCCGACGCGACTCAGCTCGCGCTCGTGCGGGCTGCGCCGGCGCAGCCGATCGAGGAGGATGTACACGACCGGCGTGGTGAGAAGCGTCAGCACCTGGCTCGCGATGAGCCCGCCGATGATCGCGATGCCGAGCGGGCGGCGCAGCTCCGCGCCTTCGCCGAAGCCGATGGCGAGCGGCAGCGCACCGAGCGCTGCGGCGAGAGTCGTCATGAGGATCGGCCGGAAGCGCAGGAGGCACGCCTCGCGCACGGCCTCGACCGCGGACAGCGCCGCGCGCGCGCTCGGCCTCCAGGGCGAAGTCGATGATGAGGATCGCGTTCTTTTTCACGATGCCGATGAGAAGGAAGAGTCCGATGAGCGCGATGATGGAAAACTCCATGCCGAAGAGGAGCAGCGCGAGCACGGCGCCGACGCCTGCCGAGGGCAGCGTGGAAAGCACCGTGATCGGGTGCACGAGGCTTTCGTAGAGAATGCCGAGCACGATGTAGATGACGATCACCGCGGCGGCGATGAGCAGCGGCTGTTCCTGCTGCGATGCCTGGAAGCTGCGCGCCGTGCCCTGGAAGCTGCCCCGCACGTTCGTGGGCATGCCGATCGAGGCTTCCGCCGCGCGGATCGCCGCCTGGGCGTCGCTCAGGGTGCTGTTCTCGGCAAGGTTGAACGAGATGGTGGTCGCGAGCTCGCCATCCTGGTGATTCACCGCGGTCGGTGCCGAGGTTTCGGAGAAATGCGCGAACGCTGCGAGCGGCACCATGCGTGTCGCCGTGGCACTCAGTGCCTGACCGCCCGATGGGTCGCGCAGGGCGGGATTCACCACGGACGTGGTCGCGGCGGTGCTGCCATTCGCGCTGTTGCCGCCGCTGTTGCTGTTTCCGTTGCTGCCGTTGCTCCCCGAACTTGCCGATGCCGTGGCCGCATTGGTGGTTGTGCTGGCGCTGCCTGCGCTGGCCGTCGTCGTGCCCGTGCCAGTGGCTCGCGCCGGCACGTACACGTCCTTCAGCGCCTCCGGCGAGCGCGAGTACGGCTGCGCGACTTCCATGATGACGTGGTACTGGTTGAGCTCGTCGTAGATCGTCGCCACCTGGCGCTGCCCGAAGGCGTCGTAGAGCGCGTTGTCGACGTCGCGCGCCGTGATGCCGAGGCGCGCGGCGCTGGCGCGATCGACCGTGACGAAGGTCTCGACGCCGTTCTCCTGCTGATCGGTGTCGACGTCGGTGAGCGCGGGCTGGCCCTTCATCGCTTCCGCGAGGCGGGTTGCCCACGCGCGGAGGTCGGTGATGTTGTCGCTCTTGAGCGTGTACTGGTAGGTCGAGCTGCTCTGCCGGCCGCCCATGCGCACGTCCTGCACGGGATTGAGGAAGAGCGACACGCCGGTGACCTGCGCGAGCTGCGGCCGCAGACGCGCGATCACCGCCGTGCCGCGCTCCTTGCGCTCGCCGATGGGCTTCAGATTCGCAAAGAGGAACCCGCCGCCGGCACGGCCGCCGCCGGTGAAGCCCACGACGGTGTCGACGGCGGGATCGCGATGGATGATGTCCACGAGCTCGCGCAGCTTCCCCTGCATGGCCTGGAACGAGATGCTCTGGTCGGCGCGCAGGCCGCCATTGAGCTGACCGGTGTCCTGCTGCGGGAAGAAACCCTTCGGCACGTTGAGGAACAAGTAACCGTTGAGCGCGATGACGGCGACCAGGATGAGCATCACGAGCGTCATGCTGGACAGCGCCCAGTCGAGGCTCACCTCGTACGCGCGCTGCACGCGGGCGAAGCTGCGCTCGAAGAAGCGGGCGATGCGACCCTGCTTGCGCTCGTGAGCGTCCGGCTGCAGCAGCCACGCGCACATCATCGGCGTGGTGGTGAGCGAGATCACCAGCGAGATCATCACCGCCGCGGAGAGCGTCACGGCGAATTCGCGGAAGAGCCGGCCGACCTGGCCACCCATGAAGAGCAGGGGGATGAAGACGGCGACGAGCGACAGGCTGATCGAGAGCACGGTGAACCCGACCTCGCGCGCTCCGAGCAACGCGGCGCGGAAGCGGTCCATGCCCTGCTCGATGTGGCGGCTCGTGTTTTCCAGCACCACGATCGCATCGTCCACCACGAATCCCGTGGCGACCGTGAGCGCCATCAGGCTCAGGTTGTTGAGGCTGAAGCCGAGGAGGTACATGACGCCGAACGTGCCGAGCAGCGACACCACCGTGGCCACGGCCGGAATGATCGTGGCGCGGGCGCTGCGCAGGAAGGCGCTCACGACCAGCACGACCAGCACCACCGAGATCAGCAGGGTCACCTCGATCTCGTGCAGCGAGGCGCGGATCGAGGTGGTCCGGTCCGAAGCCACCTGCAGGCGCACGTCGCGCGGCAGCTGCGCCTGCAGCTCCGGCAGCAGGTCGCGCACGCCGTTGACCGTCTCGATCACGTTGGCGTCGGGTTGCGGCGTGACCAGCACGATCACCGCGGGCTGGCCGTTGAAGAGACCGAGGGTGTGGATGTCCTCGACGCCGTCGATCACGTCGGCGATGTCGCGCAGGCGCACGGGCGCGTCGTTGCGCCAGGCGACCACGAGGTCGCGATAGTCGGCGGCGCTGCGTCCGCCGGTGGTGGTGTTGGTGCCGGTGTAGATCTGCAGCCGTCGCCCGCCGCCTTCGACCGCGCCCTTCGGCCGGTTGGCGTTGGCCGCCTGGATCGCGGCGCGCACGTCTTCCATGCTGACGCCGTAGCGGTTGAGGGCATAGGGCAGGAGCTCGACGCGCACCGCCGGCAGCGATCCGCCGCCGATCTCGACGTCGCCCACACCCTCGACCTGCGCGAGCTTCTGCTGCACGAGGTTGGAGACGGCCTCGTAGATCTGTCCCGGCGAACGCGTGTCGGACGTGAGCGCGAGGATCACCACGGGCGCGGCTGCCGGGTTGACCTTGCGATACGTCGGATTGCTGCGCAGGGTGGCCGGCAGGTCGACGCGCGATGCATTGATCGCGGCCTGCACCTCGCGCGCGGCGGAATCGATCTTGCGCGTGAGGTCGAACTGCAGGCTGATGCGCGCCGACCCGTTCCCGCTCGACGACGTGATCTCGTTCACCCCGGCGATCACGCCGAGCCGCCGTTCGAGCGGTGTGGCCACGCTCGTCGCCATGGTGTCGGGGCTGGCGCCCGGGAGCCGTGCGCTCACGGAGATCGTCGGATAGTCGACCTGCGGCAGCGGTGCCACCGGCAGCACGAAGAATGCGGCGATGCCCGCGAGCGCGACGCCGACGGTCAGGAGCACCGTCGCCACCGGCCGGCGCACGAAAGGCTGCGACAGGTTCACGGCGCGCTGCCTTCCTCGAGCTGCACGCCGCGGCCATCCTCGCCGCGGCGCCGCGACCAGCGGCCGCCGAGCCGGTCGAACCACAGGTAGATCACGGGCGTCGTGAAGAGCGTCAGCATCTGGCTGACGATGAGGCCACCGAAGATGCTGAGCCCGAGCGGCCGCCGCAGCTCCGCGCCTTCGCCCCAGCCGAGCATCAGCGGCACGGCGGCGAACAATGCCGCCAGCGTCGTCATGAGGATCGGCCGGAAGCGCAGCAGGGCCGCCTGGTGAATGGCTTCACGCGCCGACTTGCCTTCGTTGCGCTCGGCATCGATCGCGAAGTCGATCATCATGATCGCGTTCTTCTTCACGATGCCGATCAGGAGGATGATGCCGATGATGCCGATCACGCCGAGGTCCTGCCGCGCGATGATCAGCGCGAGCAGCGCACCGACGCCGGCGGAGGGCAGCGTGGAGAGGATCGTGAGGGGATGGATGTAGCTTTCGTAGAGCACGCCCAGCACGATGTACACGCAGATGATCGCGGCGAGGATGAGCCAGAGCTGGTTGGTGAGGGACGCCTGGTAGGCCCCGGCAGCGCCGAGGAACGTGAGGGTCACGGCGCGCGGGAGCTGGATGTCCTGCGCCGCCTCGCGGATCGCGTCGACCGCCTTGCCGAGGGCGACACCGGAGGCGGTGTCGAAGCCGATGGTCGTCGCGGGGTATTGCGCGACGTGCGTGATCTGCAGCGGCGCCTGGCGCTCGTCGATGCGGGCGATGGCCGACAGCGGCGTCGCCTCGCCGGAGCCCGTGCGCAGGTGCAGGATGCCGAGCGACTGCGGCGTGGTGAGGAGGCCAGGACGCGCCTCGAGGATCACGCGGTACTGGTTGGTCTCGGTGAAGATGGTGGATACGATCCGCTGGCCGAATGCGCTGTAGAGCGCGTCGTCGACCGAAGCCGCGGTGATCGACAGGCGCGAGGCGGTGTCGCGGTCGATCGTCACGAACGCGGCGACGCTGCTCGCTCCGGCATCCGAGGTGACGTTGCGCAATGCCGCGACCTGCTGCAGGCGGTCGGTGAGCTTCGTCGCCCACTCCGTCACCGTCGCGTTGTCGGCCCCCTCGACCGATACGCGGTACTGCGTCGGCCCCGTCTCCGCGTCGATGGTGAGATCCTGCGTCGGCTGGAGGTAGAGCTCGACGCCGGCGACGGCGCGCACGCGCTCGATCAGCCGGTCCATGATCTCCTGCTGGTCGCCGCGGCCGGACGTCTTGAGGTTGATCAGCATGCGTCCGGTGTGCAGCATGGTGTTGTTCGCTGCATCGACGCCGATGAACGACGACAGCGACTCGACCGCCGGATCCTCGAGGATCGTGCGCGCCGCGGCCTGCTGCAGATCGGCCATGCGCTGGTACGACACCGATTGCGCGCTCTCGAGGCGCGCCTGCAGCTGACCGGTGTCCTGCGTGGGGAAGAGCCCCTTGGGAATGAACACGTACAGCAGCACCGTCAGCAGCAGCGTGCCGAGGGCGACCAGCAGCGTTGCGCCTTGGCGCGCGAGCACCCAGGTGAGCGCGACGTCGTAGCGCTCGATCACGCGCTCGAACGAGCGCTGCATGCGCGCGCCGAGGCCACGCTGCCGCCGCGGATCGTCGGTTTCGGCGTCGAGCCAGCGCGCCGACATCATCGGCACGAGGGTCAGCGAAACGATCGCCGAAATGAGGATGGTGATCGCGAGGGTGACGGCGAACTCGCGGAACAGCCGGCCGACGACGTCGCCCATGAACAGGAGCGGAATGAGCACGGCGATGAGCGACACCGTGAGGGAGATGATCGTGAAGCCGATCTGCGAGGCGCCTTCCATCGCGGCCTGCAGGGCGAGCCGGCGGCGGCCGGCGCCGTCGGGAGGCTCGGTGCCCGATTCGATGGCCGCCTTGCGCGCGAGCTCCAGGTGCCGCGCGATGTTCTCGATCATCACGATCGCGTCGTCGACCACGAAGCCGGTGGCGATCGTCAGCGCCATGAGGCTCAGGTTGTTGAGGCTGTAGCCGAGGAGGTACATGAGCCCCAGCGTGCCGATGAGCGAGATCGGCACCGCGATGCTGGCGATGATCGTGGCGCGCAGGCTGTGCAGGAACGCGAAGATCACCAGCACCACGAGCACGACGGCGAGCATGAGCTCGATCTCGACGTGCTTCACGGAGGCGCGGATCCCGGTGGTGCGATCGCTCAGGACGTCCACGCGCAATGCCGGAGGCAGGCCCTGCTGCAGCTCCGGCAGGCGCTCCTTGATCGCGTCGACCGTGGCGATCACGTTCGCGCCGGGCTGGCGCTGCACGTTGAGAATGATCGCCGGGCGCAGCTCCTGGCCGGTGGGCCCGCAGCTGCCTGCGCCTGCACGCGTGCGTTGCCCGGCAGCACCTCGGTCGCACGGGACGTTGGCCCACGCGCCGAGCTTCACGTTCTCGGCGCTCTCCACCACCTGCGCGACCTCGGACAGGCGCACCGGTGCGCCGTTGCGATACGCGATGATCAGGCTGGCGTAATCGGCCGCGGTGAGAAGCTGGTCGTTGGCGTTGATCGTGTACGAGCGCGTCGGCCCATCGAAGCTGCCCTTGGCGCTGTTGGCGTTGGCGGACGTGATCGCGGTGCGCAGCGTGTCGAGCGCGAGGCCGTACGAGGCGAGCGCCTGGGTGTCGGCCTGGATCCGCACGGCGGGACGCTGCCCGCCGCTCAGTGTCACGAGACCGACGCCGGAGACCTGGCTGATCTTCTGCGCAAGCCGGGTGTTGACGATGTTCTGCACCTCGGTGAGCGGCATCGTCTCCGAGGTGATCGCGAGTGTGAGCACCGGCGCGTCGGCGGGATTGACCTTGGCATAGACCGGAGGCGCAGGAAGGTCCGCGGGCAGCAGCGAGCCGCTCGCGTTGATCGCCGCCTGCACCTCCTGCTCCGCGACGTCGAGCGTCTCCCCGAGCGAGAACTGCAGCGTCAGGATCGACACGCCGGCGGCGCTGGTCGAGCTCATGCGCTGGAGCCCCGCCATCTGTCCGAAGTTGCGTTCGAGCGGCGCGGTGACGGTCTGGCTCATCACCTCCGGACTGGCGCCCGGGTACAGGGTCTGCACCTGGATCGTCGGGTAGTCGACCTGTGGCAGCGCGGAGAGCGGCAGGAAGCGGAGGCCGACGAGCCCCGCGAGCACGATCGCCAGCATCAGCAGCGACGTCGCCACCGGGCGAAGGATGAACGGACGTGAGGGGCTCATCGGAACGGACGCAGGC
The DNA here is from genome assembly GCA_963734575.1 of uncultured beta proteobacterium. Classification (GTDB taxonomy): domain Bacteria; phylum Pseudomonadota; class Gammaproteobacteria; order Burkholderiales; family Casimicrobiaceae; genus CAIWHR01. The sequence goes on from CAVTHT010000022.1 coordinate 82,064, forward strand.
GACCGGCGCCGCGCGCCATCACTTCTGCGGCGTGGCCTCGTTGCCGGAGCGCCGGGCCGTGCCCGGGGCCGCGGGTGCGCCGGACTCCCCCCCGGCCGGCGCGCCGCTGCCACCGCCGCCGGCACCGTTGCCCTTGCCGCGACCGCCATTGCGGCGACCTTCGCGCGCCGTCGGTGGCGTATCGCCGGGCAGCATCACGCGCGCGCCGTCCTTCAGCCGGTCGGCACCTTCCGTGATCACGGTTTCGCCGATTTGCAGTCCCGTGGCGATCACCACCTTGTCGACCGTCTGCTCGCCGCGCGTCACCGGGCGGGTCGCGACCGTGCGCTCGGCCGTGTTCAGCACGAACACGAAGTCGCCGTCGCTGCCGTGACGCAATGCGGTCACCGGCACCACGACGGCCCCTTCGATCGTGCGGAGCAGGACGCGCACATTGACGAACTGGCTCGGGAAGAGCGTCGCCTTCGCGTTCGGGAACCGCGCCTTCGCCCGCACGGTGCCCGTCTGCGTGTCCACGACGTTGTCGATGGTGGAGAAGGTACCGGTGTCGAGCACGGTCGTGCGCGTCCGGTCGAGCGCGGTCACCGGCATCCGCGCCGCGGCTGCCAGGCGCGATTGCACGTCGGGAATGCGATCCTGCGGCACGGCGAACTCGACGTCGATCGGCGCGAGCTGGGTGATCACCGCAATGCCGTTCGCATCGTTGCTGCCGACGAGATTGCCGACGTCCACCACGCGCAGGCCCACTCGCCCGGTGATCGGCGCGACGATGCGGGTGTAGCCGAGGTTGAGGCGCGCGGTGCCTTCGTTCGCGCGGTCGGTGACGATGGTGGCTTCGAGCTGCTTCACGAGCGCGGCCTGCGTGTCCACGTCCTGGCGCGCGATGGAGTCCTGCGCGAGCAGCGTCTGGTAGCGCTGCAGCGTGAGGCGCGCGTTCTCGAGTTGCGCCTCGTCGCGCATCCGCTGCCCGGAAGCCTGCATCAGCGACATCTCGAACTGGCGCGGATCGATCGTGGCGAGCAACTGACCCGCCTTCACGTTCTGGCCTTCCCGGTACAGCACCTCCTTCAGCACGCCCGACACCTGCGGGCGCACGATGACGCTCGCGGCGGGGGTCACGGTGCCGAGGGCTTCGAGCACGATCGGGATGTCCGCGCGCTCCGCCGTAGCGATGCCAACCGTCGTGGCAGGCGGGCCGCCCGCGCCGCGACCGCCACCCGGCCGGCCGGTCGTCTGCGCAACGGGTTGGTTGTGGGTGAGGTCCCACGCGAGCCAGCCGAGTGCGCCCAACGCGAGCAGCGCGATGAGGCTCCCGAGCAGGGTGCCGCGCCGGCCCATCCGACGGCGTGGGGCGGCGGCCGCCGAAGGTGTCTCGCCGTGTGGATCCATCGTCTTCCTTCAGCCGGTGGGCCGGCATTGTTGTTGCCGCGCGGTCACGGTTCGGGCCGGCACGACGCGGTGCGGGATGTGCGCTGCCCGAGACGGGGCCGTCCACGGTGGGCTGGCGGGAAATCGGGCAGCAAGGAAGCCGTTCGCCCGTGGCGACGGCGCTCGTCAGACATCGGCAAGCACAGGCCGTTCCATGCGCTTCCGGCTGCCGTCGCAATCCCTTCCGGCGCGGCGCGGGCATGCCGTCCCACGGCCACCCGCGGACGAACGGAGGCTCCACGCCGCGATCCGGCGTGAAAAAGTTTCACCTGCATCGGCAGGCGCAGCGGGGGGTGCCTTGCAGTCCTGCGCGATGCGGCGCCGTCACGCGCCGGCGTCCGCGGCGCTCGCAGTGTCGAGGATCGCGAGCTCGTCGCCCGAGAGCGCGAGGCGTGTCGCCGCGATGAGCTTCGCGAGTTGCGTGAGACTCGTTGCACTGGCAATCGGCGCGGTCACCGTCGGCTGGGCGATCAGCCATGCGATGGCGACCTCCGCCGCAGTCACGCCGCGGGCGGCCGCAACGCGATCCAGTGCGTCGAGGATGCGCAGTCCGCGCGGCGTGAGGTACTTGCTGTTGGAATGCGCGCGCGCGGTGCCGGCGACATCCGCCTGGGAGCGGTACTTGCCGGTGAGAAAGCCGCTGGCAAGGGCGTAATACGGCAGGACGGCGAGCCCCTCGCGCCTGCACAGCGCCGCGTAGTCGCGCTCGAAGGGATCGCGGTCGTACAGGTTGTACAGCGGTTGCAGGGTCTCGTACCGCGGATAGCTTTGCGCAGCGCTCACGTCGAGCGAAGCCTGCACGCGCGCGGGACTCAGGTTCGAGGCGCCGATCGCTCGCACCTTGCCGCTTTCGACGAGCCGCGCGAACGTGGCGAGAGTCTCCTCGATCGGCGTCGACTCGTCGTCGAAATGCGACTGGTACAGGTCCACGTACTCCGTGTTGAGGCGGCGCAGCGAATCGTCGATGGCGCGCTCGATGTGCGCGCGCGACAGGCCCTTGCCGGCGTCGCCCATGTCGCTGCCGACCTTGGTCGCGATCAGGAGCCGCTCGCGATCCTGCCGGCGCTTCAGCCACTTGCCGATGATCGTCTCGGATTCGCCGCCCTGATGTCCGGGGACCCAGCGCGAATAGGAGTTGGCCGTGTCGATCAGGGTGAAGCCGGCTTCGACAAACGCGTCGAGGAGCGCGAACGAAGTCGGCTCGTCGACCGTCCACCCGAACACGTTGCCGCCGAATGCCAGCGGCGGCGTCTGCATGCCCGACCTGCCCAACGGACGCATGTTCATGGTTCCTCCCGTGAAACACGATGATATGCGGCCGCCGCCTCGACACCGCGAGCGCGCTTTCCTGCCTGGCCGGCGGTGCCGACGCTGCTTTGCGCCGCTCGCCGATGGAATGACGTAACTGCCTCCGTAACACCTTTGATGCAAATCATGCCCCTGAGGAGCGGATTGCCCGATCCTGAAGGCCGGCTTCGTCGCCGGCATGCCGCATGTCCCGCCCCCAGAAGCTCAGTGCCAAGCTGATTGGCATCCAGATCCTCGCCCTGGTCATGGCGCTCGCCTCGATCGGGCTGACGCTGCTCGTCTCGTGGCGGCTGGAGGGCAGCGCGGCCGCCATCAACGACGCCGGCAGCCTGCGCATGCGCACGTATCGGCTGGCATACCTCACGCAGGAGATCCGGCACGGCGAAGGCGCGGCCGGGACGAGCGGCCTCATCCTGCGCGAGATCGACGAGTTCGATCGCGTGGTCGCCACGCTGCGTACCGGCGATCCCGCACGACCGCTGTTCGTGCCTTCGACCCCGGCGATCACGACTGCATTCGCCGCGTTCGATCGCGCCTGGGCGAGCCTCGAGCCCGCGCTCGTCAAGGCAGGCGAGGGTGGGGCCCTGCGTGTGCCGCGCGCGCAGGTCGAGGAGTTCGTCGCCGTCGTCAACGAGCTCGTGGTGACGCTCGAGCACGACATCGACCAGACGACGTCGCTTCTCCGCACCATCCAGCTCGCGCTGCTGGGTGTGGCCATCGGTGGCGCGGTCGCGCTCATCTATCTCGCGTTCCTGTTCATCATCCGCCCGGTGCACCAGCTGCAGGACGGCTTGCAGCGGATGGCGCGCGGCGACTTCTCGGCCCGCGTGCCGGTCGAATCGAACGACGAGTTCGGCGCGCTCGCAGCGGGCTTCAACCACATGGCCGGGTCCCTCGAGGAGTCCTATCGTTACCTCGAGGAGCGGGTCGAGCAGAAGACGCGCTCCCTCGGCGAGCAGAATGCGCGCGTGTCGACGCTGTACGACATGACGGCGTTCCTCAACGCGCCCGGCACGCAGGAGGATCTCGCGCGCGGGTTCCTGCGTCGCGTGCTCGCGGCCACCGGCGCAGCCGCCGGAGCGGTGCGGCTGTCCGCACGCGCCGGAGGCACGCTGCATTTCTTCGTGGAGGAAGGCCTGCCGTCCACCTTCGCGGACGAGGAGCGCTGCCTGCGCGCCGGCGAGTGTGCCTGCGGTGACGCCGCGCTCAAGAACCGCTCGGCCGTGCACGTCCTGAATGCGCAGCGATTGCCGCTGGCGATCACGCTGCCGTACTGCGTGCGTGCGGGCTTCGGCACGGTTGCGGCCTACCCGGTGGCCGCGCAGAAGCACGTCCTCGGCGTGTACACGCTCTTCTATCGCGAGGCGCGCGAGACGACCAGCGAGGAACGTCACATGCTGGAAAGCCTCGGCCAGCACCTCGGCGTGGCGATCGACAACGTGCGCCTCGCCTCGGCGGACCGCGAGCTCGCCATCGCGGAGGAGCGCAACCTCCTTGCCCAGGAGCTGCACGATTCGATCGCGCAGTCGCTGGCCTTCCTCAACCTCGAGGTGCAGATGCTGCGCCAGTCGATGGCCGCCCAGCGCGGTGAGGAAGCCGCGCAGGTGGTGGGCGAGATCGAGGCGGGTGTCAAGGAATGCTACGCCGACGTGCGCGAGCTCCTCGTGCATTTCCGCACCCGCATCGGTGAAGGCGACATCGAGCACGCGATCCGCACGCAGCTCGCCAAGTTCCAGCACCAGACGGGCATCGCGACGACCTTCAACGTGGCCGGCACGGGTGTTTCGCTTCCGGCCGACCACCAGCTGCAGGTGCTGCACATCCTGCACGAGGCGCTGTCGAACGTGCGCAAGCACGCCGGCGCATCGCGCGTCGAGGTCGGCATGACGCGCGGTGCACGCTACCGGTTCACCGTGCGCGACGATGGCCGTGGATTCGAGCTGGCCACGGCGCCGGATGCCGATGGCGATCACGTGGGCTTGCGCATCATGCGCGAGCGCGCGCTGCGCGTCGGCGGCAAGCTCGTCGTCGAGTCGCAGCCCGGCAAGGGCACGTTCGTCGCGCTGGACCTGCCGTTGCTGCAACCCGCACCGCCGGTCAAGGCGGAGGCGACGGCCGCGTAGGCGGCGGACCATGGACGCGCAACCCGACCCCGGCACGCGCCGCATCCGCGTCGTCGTCGTCGACGATCACACGCTGTTCCGGCGTGGGCTCATCGCGCTGCTCGGTCGCGCACCGGAGTTCGAGGTCGTGGGCGAGGCCGCCGACGGTTTCGAAGGCGTGCAGACGGCGCTCGCCACGCGACCGGACGTCGTGCTGCTCGACCTCCACATGCCGGGCATCGGCGGCATCGAGGCCCTGCGCTCGATCCTGACCGAGGCGCCGGGGACGCATGTCGTGCTGCTCACCGTGTCCGAGGAAGCCGACGATCTCATGGCAGCATTGCGCGCCGGCGCGCTCGGCTATCTCCTCAAGAACATCGACGGCGAGTTCCTGATCAGCGCGTTGCGCCGGGCCGCCGACGGCGAATCGGTGATGTCACCGGAGATGAACACGAAGCTGTTGCGGGAGATCCGGACCGGCGGCACCGCATCGACCGCGGCACCCGCCCTGTCGCCGCGCGAGCGCGAGATCCTCGTCTCGCTCGCTCGCGGTGCGAGCAACAAGGAAGTCGCGCGCGAGCTCGGGGTCGCGGAAAGCACCGTGAAGATCCACGTGCAGCACATCCTGCGCAAGCTCGGGCTCGCGAGCCGCGTGCAGGCCGCGGTGTGGGCGGTGGAGCAGGGGCTCGTTCCGAAGCCGTAGGGACCGGCGCGCCGGCGCCGGTCCGCTTCAAGCTGCAGCGTCAATCGCCCCGCAGCGTCGGCGTGCAGGCGAAGATCTCGTCCGGGCCGTTGCCTTCGCCGAGCCAGCCCATCGCCTTCATCTGGTCGCGGATGTTCCGGTCACCGGTGTAGCGGTGGTTCGGTGCGCCGCCCTGGCCGTTGTTGTACACCCGGTAGAGCGGCACGGTGCCGGCGGCACAGTTGCCGCTCGGGTCCGTGAGGGCGAGGTAGTACACGGAGCCCGCTTCGAATTGCCATGCCGGGTCCGCCTTGCGCAGCTCGCATTCGGCGGGATACGGCGTGTAGAAGTGCGAGCTCTTCGGTGCGAACGAGGCGCTGAAGAACCGGCATACGGGCTGCCGGCCCGCGCCAGCTTCGGTCCACACCCGGAAGAACTGCATGGTCCGCTTCCAGGCCTCCCCGAACCGGCCATCGAACAGCAACCGGTTCTCCACTTCGTCCGCCGAGTGGAAGTAGTGATCGAATGCGGCGTGGTACCAGTCGGTCGCGACGGACGTCCCCGCGAGCGTTTCCTCCTGCGTCGTGATCGTCACCGAGTCCGGGGAGCCGCCGTTCTGGTTGAGCGTCAGGACGCGATCCGCGCCGGCGGCGACGCGCCAGGGGCTCGTCCCCACCGGCACGGTCCGGATGACCGTCTCGGTGCGCGCATCGAGCACCGACACCGAGTTGCCGTCCTGGTTGACCACATAGAGGTTGCCGCCGCTCGCATCCACGATGACGTCCTGCGGCGCTGCACCGACGCCAACCGTCCGCACGACGGTATCGGTATCGGTTTCGATGATCGTGAGCGTACTGTCGATCGCGTTGGCAAGATAGATGCGGTGATACACGGCTGAAGCGGCGGGGAAATTGAACACCGTCCCGGCCCCGGTGGGGATCGTCTTCACGACCGTGTTGGCGGGGCCGATGACCGACATCGTCTTGTCGTCGACGTTGTTCACGTACGTCTTGCCGGTTCGCTCGTCGACACGCGCGTAGCCGGGATTGCGGCCCACCGGGATCGTGACGTTGGCGCCGCTCGCCTGGTCGATGACGGAGACCGTGTTGTCCGTGCGATTGACGACGTAGATCCGCTCCAGTTGTTCCCCGACGTCGATGCCGGCGGGCTGTCTGCCGACCGGGATCGTCCGCACCACCGTATTGGTGCCGGTGTCGATGACGCTCACCGAGTTGCCGTCGCGGTTGCCGGCGTAGACCTCGCCCTTCTGGAAGTCGCTCGCGATGCTGCGCGGGCGATTGCCGACGGCGATCCGGGTGACGAATGCATTGGTGTTGCCATCGAAGACGGTCACGCCGCCCGGGTTCGTGTCGTTGACCCAGTACACGAGGTGACTTGCGGCATCGACGATCAGGCGCCGCGGATTGGTGCCGGCGTTGAACGTGCCGACGAGGGTGTTGGTGGCGAGATCGATCACCGAAACGGTGCCGCTCGCGTAGTTGGTGACGAAGGCCTTCCGCAGCACCGGATCGATGCCTATGCCCTCGGTGTCGTTGCCCAGAGGGAGCGTGGCCAGTGTCGTGGTGGCTGCGGATGCCGCCGCACACCAGGACAACGCCAGAAGTGCGAGCACCCGAATGCCATGGTTCATGGGACCTCCTGCATGCAACACGTCGGCGAGGCGGACGCCGGCCCGGGAGTCGCCGCGTCGCACGTCGCCTGCATTCGACGTGCACGGATCACAGGCGCCAAGCGCATCGAGCCCGCCTGCGCGCACGACCGGACTCCAATAAACAGGAGTACAAGCCCGTTTCGGGCGTGCGCCATTGACGGATGAGCGCTCGTACGCCGATTTGTCGTGCGGGACTCGAATCCTGCGACATCGCGCCTCATTGTTCGATCGGCGGATGCCTGCCTCCGCCGGTCGGCAGTCCCACCTAGCCCTTCTGCCCGTGCGCTGCTGGTCCACGGCGGGATGCCGTGCGCGCGCGTCGCCTTCTACGATGCCCGCATGTCCCGATCCGCCCTTTCCCACGGAGATCTCTCATGACGACGGCGGCTACCCGCGTCGCAGCGACACCGGGCGCAGCGCGCCCGGATGCCCCCAGCAAGACCGAGAAGGCGAAGCGCGTCTCGGTGCTGATCGTCAGCACCCTCGCGTTCACCGTGTGCTTCATGGTGTGGATGATGTTCGGCGTCATCGGCATTCCGATCCGCAAGGCACTCGATCTCAATGCCACGCAATTCGGCATCCTGACCGCGATGCCGGTGCTGACGGGCTCGCTCATCCGCGTTCCGCTTGGAATGTGGACCGACAAGTTCGGCGGCCGCATCGTGATGTTCTGGCTGATGATGGCCTGCGTCGTGCCGATCTGGCTGATCGGCTACGCGACGGAGTACTGGCACTTCCTCGTGCTCGGCCTTTTCGTCGGCCTCGCCGGCGGCTCGTTCTCGGTCGGTACGCCCTACGTCGCGCGCTGGTTCGACCGCAAGCACCAGGGCTTCGCGATGGGCGTGTACGGCGCGGGCAACTCCGGCGCGGCCGTGAACAAGTTCGTCGCCCCGGCGCTGCTCCTCGGCTTCGGCTGGGTCTCGGTGCCCCAGGTGTACGCCGCGGTGATGCTCGGCACCGCGATCCTCTTCTGGGTGTTCAGCTACAGCGACCCGAAGCACCTCGTCGATTCGAAGGTCACGTGGCGGGAGCAGCTCGTCGCGCTCAAGGATCCGGCGGTATGGAAGTACTGCCAGTACTACTCGATCGTGTTCGGCGGTTACGTCGCGCTGTCGCTGTGGATGACGCAGTTCTACGTCGCCGAATACGGCTTCAGCATCCAGCTCGCGGCGCTGCTGGCGGCGTGCTTCTCGCTGCCGGGCGGGGTGCTGCGCGCGATCGGCGGCTGGATGGCGGACAAGTTCGGCGCCCACAAGGTCACGTGGTGGGTCCTGTGGGTGTCGTGGATCTGCCTCTTCCTGCTCTCGTATCCGCAGACCGACATGACGATCGCCACGGTCACCGGGCCGAAGACGTTCCACGTCGGCCTCAACGCGTGGGCGTTCACGGCGCTCATGTTCGTGATGGGCATGGCGTGGGCCTTCGGCAAGGCGTCGGTCTTCAAGTACATCTCCGACGAATACCCGCACAACATCGGCGTGATCTCCGGAATCGTCGGCCTCGCCGGCGGGCTCGGCGGATTCTTCCTGCCGATCCTGTTCGGGATGCTCCTCGACCTCACCGGCGTGCGCACCAGCTGCTTCATGCTGATGTACGGCGTGGTGTGGGTCTCGCTCATCTGGATGTACTGGACCGAAGTCCGGCAGACCGAGGTCATCGGCCATCACGCCAAGGCCTTCAGCCTCAGGGGCTGATCCGCATTCCCGCTCGCGAAGGATTCACGCCATGCCCACGATCCAGACCACTGCCCACCCCACGGCGCAACCGGCGCTCCCGCCAGCCGGCGGCGTGGTGCCGCGCCCGCGTGGGCGCGATATCGACGACTGGCGCCCCGAGGATCCCGTCTTCTGGGAAACCGTCGGCAAGCGCATCGCCTATCGCAACCTCGCGCTGTCCGTCCCTGCGCTGCTGTGCGGCTTCGCGGTGTGGGGGATGTGGGGAATCATCACGGTGCAGATGCTCAACGCCGGGTACCCGTTCACCCAGGCCGAGCTCTTCACGCTGACGGCGATCGCCGGCATCGCCGGCGCCACGATGCGCATCCCGGCGTCGTTCCTGATCCGCCTCGCGGGCGGCCGCAACACGATCTTCCTGACCACGGCCATGCTGCTCGCGCCGGCGATCGGCACGGGCATCGTGCTGCAGCACAAGGACTGGCCGCTCTGGGCATTCCAGCTCATGGCGCTGTGGTCCGGCGTGGGCGGCGGCAATTTCGCGAGCTCGATGTCGAACATCAGCACGTTCTTTCCGAAGCGGCTGCAGGGCACCGCCCTCGGGCTGAATGCCGGCATCGGCAACTTCGGCGTGACCACCATGCAGATCGTCATCCCGCTCGTGATGACCTTCGGCATCTTCGGGGCGCTCGGCGGCGAGCCGGTGACGCTGCTCAAGGACAGCGGCTGGATCTTCGGCAAGATCCCGGCTGGCACGCCCACATTCATCCAGAACGCCGGCTTCGCCTGGGTGACGTCGCTCGTGCCCTTGTCGATCCTGTGCTGGCTCGGGATGAACAACCTGAAGACGGTGTCGCCCGATACCCACCCCATCGTCGCGTTCGCGAAGATCACCTGGCTCTACACCCTGGCGTTCATTCCCTCGATCCTCGGCCTGTACCTGTACCTGCCGAAGCCGACGGGGCTCGGCCTCATCAGCATGTGGGTCGCGATCCCGCTCGACGTGATCGCCGCGTTGACGATCATGCGGCTCACCGCGTTCGGCACGATGAAGGACGGCATCGCCAAGCAGTTCGCGATCTTCCGCAACAAGCACACGTGGTCCATGACCGCGCTCTACATCGTGACCTTCGGTTCGTTCATCGGGTTCTCGATGGCGTTGCCGCTGTCGATGAAGGTGATCTTCGGCGTGAGCCACGTGCGCGACGCCGCGGGTGTCCTGCAGCACACGCTGACCAACCCGAACGCGCCCGCCGTGCTGGCCTATGCGTGGATCGGCCCGTTCGTCGGCGCCTTCATCCGTCCGATCGGCGGCTGGATTTCCGACAAGCTGGGCGGTTCCATCGTGACGCAGGTGATCTCGGCCGTGATGGTGGTCGCGTCGATCGCGGTGGGATATGTCATGGAGCTCGCGTACCAGTCGGCCACGCCCGAGCAGTACTTCCTGCCCTTCATGCTGCTCTTCATCACGCTGTTCGCGGCAAGCGGCATCGGCAACGGCTCGACGTTCCGCACCATCGGCGTGATCTTCGACCGCGACGCAGGCCGGTCCGGTGCTGGGCTGGACGTCCGCCATCGCGGCGTATGGCGCGTTCGTCGCGCCGATCGTGATCGGCAACCAGATCACCGCCGGCACGCCCCAGGTCGCGATGTACGGCTTCGCGGTGTTCTATGGCGTGTGCCTGGTGCTGAACTGGTGGTTCTACCTGCGTCGCGATGCATACGTGAAGAACCCATGATCGGTGCAGCCTACTTGCGAACGGCGAGCTCGACCGCGACGGGGAGCGCGCGACGCAACAGGACGGCTCCGTCGCGCACCGATGACGACGATGTCTCCGCACATCGGCTACTGGGAGCCGGACGACCGCCTTTTCTGGGCACGCGAGGGCGAGGTCATCGCGCGGCGCAACCTGCTGATCGCCACGCCGTCGCTGGTGCTGTCGTTCGCAGTGTGGATGGTGTGGAGCGTCGTCGTGGTGCAGCTGCCGCACGTCGGCTTCCGCTTCAGCGCGAACCAGCTCTTCTGGCTCGCGGCGCTTCCGGGACTGGCGGGCGGGACGCTGCGCCTGCTGTTTTCGTTCATGGTGCCGATGTTCGGCGGGCGCACGTGGACCGCGATGTCCACTCTCGCTCTGCTGGTGCCCGCCATCGGCCTCGGCGTTGCCGTGCAGGACACCGCGACGACCTATCCCACGTTCCTGCTGCTCGCGGCGTTCGCCGGCATCGGCGGCGGCAATTTCGCTTCAACGATGGCCAACATCAGCTTCTTCTACCCGGCCGATCGCAAGGGCGCCGCGCTGGGGTGGGTGGCGGGCATGGGCAACATCGGTGTCGCGCTCGCGCAGCTGGTCGTGCCCCTCGTGATGGCCGCGGCGCTCCTCGGCGGCTTCGCGAGCACGCCGCAGACATGGACCGACGATGCGCAGGTTCGCGACGTCTGGCTGCAGAACGCCGGCTACGCGTGGGTGCCGCTGATCGTGATTGCCGCGGCGGCCGCGTGGTTCGGCATGGACGACCTTACGACCCTGCGTGCGTCGCTCGCGGACCAGGCGGTGGTGTTCCTGCGACGCGACACCTGGCTGCTCGCATGGCTCTACCTTGGCACCTTCGGTTCGTTCGTCGGCTTCGCTGCAGGCTTTCCGCTCCTTGCCGACGTGCAGTACGCCGATGTCGACCTGCGCTGGTACGCATTCGTGGGGCCGCTGCTTGCGGCGGTGGCGCGGCCGCTCGGCGGCTGGCTCGCCGATCGCGCGGCGGCGCGCACGTCGCGCTGGCGATGTTCCTGGTGATGGCCGTTGCGGTCGCGGCGCTCCTCGCGCTGACCGCGTCGCGGCCGTCGCCCTACGACTACATGGTTTTCGTGGCGCTCTTCTGGGTGCTGTTCGTGGCGAGCGGCGTCGGCAATGGCGCCGTGTTCCAGATGATCCCGGCAGCGTTCATCGCCGCGCGCCGCGCCGCGCTTCGTGCAAGTCCCGATGGCGCAGCGACCGCGACGCGCGAGGGCACGCTGGAAGGCGCCGCCGCACTGGGCCTCGCCTCCGGCATCGCGGCTTTCGGCGGCTTCTTCATTCCCAAGGCGTACGGGACGGCGCTCGCTGCAACCGGCAGCATCGCCGGCGCGCTGCTCGCATTCATCGTCTTCTACTGCTCGTGCATCGCCGTGACGTGGTGGTTCTATGCGCGAGGTCAATCTTCGCGATGATCGTCTCTCTTACATTGCCGCATCCGTTGCGCGCCGGGCACGTGTCCGGTGCGTCGTTGAAGCTTCTCCGGAGCCTCGCATGAGCCATTTCCTCGATCGACTGACCTACTTCTCGCGCGAGCGCGAGCCCTTCTCGGACGGCCATGGCGTGACGACGGACGAAACGCGCGCGTGGGAGCGGGCGTACCGCGACCGCTGGGCACACGACAAGATCGTGCGCTCGACGCACGGCGTGAACTGCACGGGATCGTGCAGCTGGAAGATCTACGTCAAGGGCGGCGTCGTGACGTGGGAAACGCAGCAGACGGACTACCCGCGTACGCGGCCCGACATGCCCAACCACGAGCCGCGCGGCTGCTCGCGCGGAGCGTCGTATTCCTGGTACCTGTACAGCGCGAACCGCGTCAAGTACCCGCTCGTGCGCGGCCGTCTCGTCCGGCTGTGGCGCGAGGCGCGCAAGAGCCTCGATCCCGTCGAGGCCTGGGCGTCGATCGTGGAGGATCCCGTGAAGTCGCGCGCGTACAAGTCCGTGCGCGGCATGGGCGGCTTCGTACGCTCGCGGTGGGAGGAGGTCGAGGAGATCATCGCCGCGGCAAACGTCTACACCATCCGGAAGCATGGCCCGGATCGCATCGTCGGCTTCTCGCCGATCCCCGCGATGTCGATGGTGTCGTACGCGGCGGGCAGCCGCTACCTGTCGCTCATCGGCGGCGTGTGCATGAGCTTCTACGACTGGTACTGCGATCTTCCGCCGTCGAGCCCGCAGACCTGGGGCGAGCAGACCGACGTTCCGGAGTCCGCCGACTGGTACAACTCGACGTTCCTCATGGCCTGGGGCTCGAACGTGCCGCAGACCCGCACGCCGGACGCACACTTCTTCACGGAGGTTCGCTACAAGGGCGCCAAGATCGTTGCGGTGACGCCGGACTACTCCGAAGTCTCGAAGCTCGCGGACCTTTGGCTGCATCCGCAGCAGGGCACGGACGCTGCACTCGCGATGGCGATGGGTCATGTCATCCTCAAGGAGTTCCACCTCGAGCGGCCGTCCGCCTACTTCCAGGACTACTGCCGGCGCTACACCGACATGCCGATGCTGGTGCGCCTGGTGCGTCGCGGCGATCGCCTCGTGGCCGACAGGATGCTGCGCGCATCGGACCTCGATGGCGCGCTTGGCCAGGACAACAACCCCGAGTGGAAGACCATTGCGGTGGACGAGGCGAGCAACGCGCTCGTCGCGCCGAACGGCAGCATCGGCTATCGCTGGAACCAGAAGGAGGGCGGCGATCTCGGCAAGTGGAATCTCGAGCAGAAGCATGGCGCGGGCGGGACCGACACCACGCTGCGCCTGTCGCTGATCGATGCGCGCGACGACGTGGTCGCCGTGACCTTCCCGTATTTCGGCGGCATCGAGCACGCGCAGTTCCGCCACAACGACCAGGGCGCCGACGTGCTCGCGCGCACCGTGCCGGTGCGGCGCATCAGCACCGTGGACGGCGAGATCTGCGTCGCGACGGTGTTCGACCTCCTGTGCGCGAACTACGGCATCGACCGCGGCCTGGGCGGCGGCAGCGTGGCGAGCACCTATGACCAGGACGTGCCGTACACGCCCGCATGGCAGGAGCGCATCACCGGCGTGCCTGCCGACCAGGTGATCACCATCGCCCGCCAGTTCGCCGACAACGCCGACAAGACGCATGGCAAGTCGATGGTGATCATCGGCGCGGCGATGAACCACTGGTTCCACTGCGACATGAATTATCGCGGCATCATCAACATGCTGCTGATGTGCGGCTGCGTCGGCCAGTCCGGGGGCGGCTGGTCGCACTACGTGGGTCAGGAGAAGCTGCGGCCGCAGACGGGATGGACGGCGCTCGCGTTCGCGCTCGACTGGCACCGTCCGCCGCGCCACATGAACTCGACGTCGTTCTTCTACGCGCATACGGACCAGTGGCGCTACGAGAAGCTCGAGGTGAAGGAGATCCTGTCGCCGCTGGCCGATCCCAACGACTTCACCGGCAGCCTCATCGACTTCAACGTGCGCGCGGAGCGGATGGGCTGGCTGCCGAGCGCGCCGCAGCTGCAGACCAATCCGCTGCAGGTGTGCCGCGAGGCGGCCGCGGCAGGACAGGACGTCAAGGAGCACGTGGTGAGCGGCCTGCAGACCGGGGCACTGCGCCTGTCGTGCGAGGACCCGGACAACCCGGCCAACTTCCCGCGCAATCTTTTCGTGTGGCGGTCGAATCTGCTGGGAAGCTCCGGCAAGGGACACGAGTATTTCCTCAAGCATCTCCTCGGCACGACCCACGGCGTGCAGGGCAAGGATCTCGGTGGCTTCGGTGGCCGCAAGCCCGAGGAAGTCGTGTGGCGCGACGAGGCGCCCGAAGGCAAGCTCGATCTCATCACCACACTCGATTTCCGCATGTCCACGACGTGCCTCTACTCGGACATCGTGCTGCCGACCGCGACGTGGTACGAGAAGAACGACCTCAACACCTCGGACATGCATCCGTTCATCCATCCGCTGTCCGCAGCGGTGGACCCGGCATGGGAGGCGCGCAGCGATTGGGACATCTACAAGGCGATCGCGAAAAAGTTCTCGGAAGTCTGCGTCGGTCACCTCGCGCTCGAGAAGGACCTCGTCCTGACGCCGACGCTGCACGACACGCCGGGCGAGCTTGCCCAGGCGCTCGACGTCAAGGACTGGAAGAAGGGCGAGTGTGCCTTCGTGCCGGGGAAGACCGCGCCGCAGCTCACCGTCGTCGAGCGCGACTACCCGAACACGTACAAGAAGTTCACGGCCCTCGGCCCGCTGATGGCCAAGATCGGCAACGGCGGCAAGGGCATCGCGTGGAACACGGAATCCGAAGTCGCCCAGCTCGCGAGCCTCAACTATCCGGTGACGGAAGAGGGCATCACCAAAGGCATGCCGCGAATCGAGTCCGACATCGACGCTGCCGAGGTGGTGCTGATGCTCGCGCCCGAGACCAACGGCGAGGTCGCGGTGAAGGCGTGGGAAGCGCTGTCGAAGATCACCGGCCGCGAGCACAAGCATCTCGCCGAGTCCAAGGAAGACGAGAAGATCCGCTTCCGCGACGTGCAGGCGCAACCGCGCAAGATCATCTCCAGCCCGACGTGGAGCGGCATCGAATCGGAACACGTGTCCTATAACGCCGGCTACACGAACGTGCACGAGCTGATCCCATGGCGCACGCTCACCGGCCGCCAGCAGTTCTACCAGGACCACAAGTGGATGCTGGCCTTCGGCGAAGGCCTGTGCGTGTACCGGCCGCCCATCGACGTCAAGGCCGTGGCACCGATCGCCGGCACCCGTCCGAACGGCAATCCCGAGGTGGTGCTGAACTTCATCACTCCGCACCAGAAGTGGGGCATCCATTCCACGTACACGGACAACCTGATGATGCTCACGCTGTCGCGCGGCGGGCCGATCGTCTGGCTGTCCGAAACGGACGCGAAGCGTGCCGGCATCGAGGACAACGACTGGATCGAGCTCTACAACGTCAACGGCGCGATCACCGCGCGGGCGGTGGTGAGCCAGCGCGTGTCGAACGGCATGTGCCTCATGTATCACGCCCAGGAAAAGATCATCAACACCCCGGGATCGGAGATCACCCACGCGCGCGGCGGCATCCACAACTCCGTGACGCGCATCGTGCTGAAACCCACGCACATGATCGGCGGCTACGCCCAGCAGTCCTACGGCTTCAACTACTACGGGACGATCGGAACCAACCGCGACGAGTTCGTGATCGTACGCAAGATGAAGAACGTCGACTGGCTCGACACCCCGGCGGCGCCCGTCGCGCAGGCCACTGGAGAACGGCAATGAAGGTACGCGCGCAGATCGGCATGGTCCTCAATCTCGACAAGTGCATCGGTTGCCACACGTGCTCCGTCACGTGCAAGAACGTCTGGACCAATCGCGAGGGCATGGAATACGCCTGGTTCAACAACGTCGAGACCAAGCCCGGCATCGGCTATCCCAAGGAGTGGGAGAACCAGGATCGCTGGAACGGCGGCTGGGTACGGCGGTCGAGCGGCAAGATCGAGCCGAAGCAGGGCGGCAAGTGGGCGCTGCTCATGAAGATGTTCGCCAATCCGAACCTGCCGCAGATCGACGACTACTACGAGCCCTTCACCTTCGAGTACGAGCACCTGCAGAGCGCACCCGAGATGATCGCCAGTCCCGTCGCGCGTCCGGTGAGCCTGATCACCGGCAAGCGGATGGAGAAGATCGAGTGGGGTCCCAACTGGGAGGAGATCCTCGGCGGCGAGTTCGCGAAGCGCAGCAAGGATTCCAACTTCCGCGACATCGAGAAGGAGATCTACGGCCAGTTCGAGAACACCTTCATGATGTACCTGCCGCGGCTGTGCGAGCACTGCCTCAACCCGGCGTGCGTCGCGTCGTGCCCGTCGGGCTCGATCTACAAGCGCGAGGAGGACGGCATCGTCCTCATCGACCAGGACAAGTGCCGCGGCTGGCGCATGTGCGTCTCGGGCTGCCCGTACAAGAAGATCTACTACAACTGGTCCACCGGCAAGGCCGAGAAATGCATCTTCTGCTACCCGCGCATCGAGGCGGGACAGCCCACGGTGTGCTCGGAGACCTGCGTCGGTCGCATCCGCTACCTCGGCGTGCTGCTGTACGACGCCGATCGCATCGAGGCTGCCGCGTCGGTCGAGGATCCGAAGGCGCTGTACGAGGCGCAACTCTCGGTCTTTCTCGATCCGTCCGACCCCGAGGTCATCGCGCAGGCGCGGCGTGACGGCGTGCCGGAAGCCTGGCTCAAGGCGGCCACGCAATCGCCCGTGTACAAGATGGCGATGGACTGGAAGGTCGCGCTGCCGCTCCATCCCGAATACCGCACGCTGCCGATGGTGTGGTACGTGCCGCCACTCTCGCCCATCCAGTCTGCCGCCAACGCCGGGCACATCGGCGCGTTCGGCGAGCTGCCGGACGTGCGCGCCCTGCGCATCCCGGTGCAGTACCTCGCCAACCTGCTGACCGCCGGGGACGAGGCGCCCGTCGTGCGCGCGCTGGAGCGCATGCTGGCGATGCGTGCATACATGCGCAACCGGCACGTGGAGCAGCGCGAGAACACCGACCGTCCTGCAGCAGGTCGGACTGTCGCGGGCGATGGTCGAGGAAATGTACCGCTACATGGCCATCGCCAACTACGAGGACCGCTTCGTCATTCCGTCGGCGCACCGGGAATACGCCGAGAACGCGTTCGACATCCGCGGCGGCTGCGGCTTCTCGTTCGGCAATGGCTGCTCGGACGGCGAATCGGAGACGTCGCTCTTCGGCAGCAGGAAGCGCAAGACCATCCCCATCAAGCAGCTGCAGGAGCAATGACATGACCGTGCTGTTCAAGGCGCTGGGCGCGCTGCTCACCTATCCGACACCGGAGCTCGTCGCGGCGCTGCCGGAGATCGCGTCGATCATCCACGACGCCCGCAAGGTCCCGCGCAAGTGCCGGCGCAGTCTGGACGAGCTCATCGCCGAGCTGGGCGAGAACGACCTCATCGACCTGCAGGAGCGTTACGTCGATCTCTTCGATCGCGGTCGGCGCACGTCGCTGCATCTCTTCGAGCACGTGCACGGCGACTCGCGCGAGCGCGGCCAGGCGATGGTGGACCTGAAGGCGCTGTATGCCGGCGCCGGTTACACGCTGGCGGCCCACGAGCTGCCGGATTACCTGCCCGCGGTGCTGGAGTTCGTGTCGCTCGAGCCCGTCGCCGTGAAGGAGGTTCTCGGCGATTGCGCGCATATCGTGCGCGCGCATCGGTGAAGCGCTGCAGGCTCGCGGCAGCCGCTATGCCGCCGTCCCGGCCGCAGTGCTCGCGGCCATCGGCGAAGCGGGACTCGCGCCTGCGGCCGAGGTGCCGCGCGAGGCCGACAAACCTCTCGACGAGGAATGGCAGGAGGAGCCGGTGTTCTTCGGCCCGCCGAACGGACAGGGCTGCGCGGGCGCAACGCCGGCACCGCCCGCGGTGTCCGTCGTCCAGTTCATGCCGCGCCACGCCTGACGCCTACGGAGAATGCAATGTCCTATCTGCACACCTTCCTGTTCGGAATCTATCCGTATCTCGCGGGCGCGGTCTTCCTCGCGGGCAGCCTGATCCGCTTCGACCGCGACCAGTACACCTGGAAGAGCGATTCGTCGCAGCTCCTGCGCCGCGGCCAGCTGCGCTGGGGATCGAACCTGTTCCACCTCGGGATCCTGGGCATCTTCTTCGGCCACTTCGTGGGCCTCCTGACGCCGCTGGCGGTGTGGCACGCGCTCGGCGTCACCGCGCCGGCGAAGCAGATGCTGGCGATCGTCGCCGGTGGCCTCGCCGGCCTTGCCTGTCTCGTGGGACTCGTGCTGCTGCTGCACCGGCGCCTCGCCGACGTGCGGGTCCGCGCGACGAGCCGCACGATGGACGTTTTCATCCTGCTGCTGCTGCTGGCGCAGCTGCTGCTCGGTCTCTTCAGCATCACGGTCTCGGTGCAGCACATGGACGGCGCCGAGATGGTGAAGCTCATGGAGTGGGCGCAGCGCATCGTGACGTTCCGGGGCGGCGCCGCCGACCTCGTGGTGGACGTGGCGCCGGTCTTCAAGGCCCACCTCGTCCTCGGCATGACGCTGTTCCTGGTCTTCCCGTTCTCGCGTCTCGTGCACATCTGGAGCGGCTTCGCCGCGGTGGGCTACGTCACGCGGGCCTACCAGCTCGTGCGCTCGCGCTAGGAGCCGCCATGACGCTGCGGATCAACGAACGGGTGATCGACGACGAGGTCATCGCCCGCGAGGCCGCCCTGTACGCGGACGCGCCGGAGCCGGAAGCCGCGGCACGCCGCTCGCTTGCGGTGCGCGAGCTGCTGCTGCAGCGCGCGGGCGAGCTCGGCCTGCTCGAGGATGGCCGCGCCCGCACGGACGTGCACTTCGCGTCACGCAACGACGAGGACGCCGTGATCGCCACGCTGCTCGAAGCGGAGGTGCGCACGCCGCTGGCCGACGAAGCCGAGTGCCGGCGCTTCCATGCCATGCATCCCGCACGCTTCACGTCGGGCGAGCTCGTGGAGGCGCGGCACATCCTGTTTGCGGTCACCGCGGGCGTGCCGGTGATGGCCTTGCGCGAGCATGCCCAGGGCGTGCTCGCCGAGCTGCGCGGTGCGCCGGCGCGCTTCGGCGAAGTGGCGCGCACGCAGTCGAACTGTCCGTCGGCCGCGCAGGCGGGGAGCCTGGGACAGTTCGGGCGCGGCACGATGGTGCCGGAATTCGACCGCGCGATATTCGGCACGACCGCCGTGGGCGTGCTGCCGGAGCTCGTCGCGACACGGCACGGCTTCCACATCGTCGAGGTCGTGCGGCGCATTCCGGGCGTGCCGGTGCCTTTCGAGGCGGTTGCCGACGAGGTGGCGCGCTACCTCGCATTGCACGTGGAGGCGAGGGCGCTGCAGCAGTACGTCGCACTCCTCGCCGGACAGGCAGCGATCGAAGGCGTCGACCTCACCGAGGCTGCGAGTCCGCTGCTGCAGTGAGCTGCGCCGCGCGGCACTAGCTGGAATACGCTGCCGGCACCGGTAGCACCGGCAGGCGTTTGCGCGCGATGGTCTTCATCAGCGTGCGCGCGATGTCGGCATCGAATACCGGGCGCGGCGGCGTTTCGAGCAGGGCGGCGAGCTCCGCGTCGTCGCGCGCGGTGCCGAGCCAGCACCAGTCGCGTACCACATGCGCATCCACGCGCGTGCCGAGCTCCGCGCGTTCCTGCAGGATCGCGGGCCCCGGAAAGGGCCAGCGCGGAATCTCGAGGCGCGCCAGGGCCGCCTGCAATCGCGCCTGGTGCTCCGCGGCCGACTCCGCGCCCACGCATCTTCCCGCACAGCGTGCCACCTGCCGCGCGAAGCACGGCCCGATGCGGCGCTCGAGACCAAGCGCGGTCCAGCACAGCCGGTGCTCGTGGGCGGCCGCGCGCAACGCTTCGCGCGCCTGTCGCCGCGAGGAGAACGGACCGTAGCGGCCGGCGAGCTCGGCGGCCTCGACCGCGCCGGCGGGCAGGTAGCGCGGCGCGGCATCGTCGGCAAGCTCCAGCACACCCGATTCGGCCTTGCGCCGCAGTGCATGGTTGTGCGCGGGCACGAGCGTTTTCACGAGGGCGGCCTCGCGCAGCAATGCGCCGATCTCGCCCGCGGTCTCCTCGAATTCGATGCGCCGGATCTCCGCCGACAGGCGCTCGTCCGTTGCGGAGCGATAGTCCGACGAGAAGTGCGCAGCAACGCGGTCGCGCAGGTTGCGGCTCTTGCCGATGTAGAGCGGCAACGCGTTCAAGCCATAGAAGAGATAGACGCCGGGTGCTTCGGGCAGGGCGTCGAGCGCATCGGCAGCAAGATGGGCGGGCAGGCTGGGCGTGCGCAGGATGCGCCGGGCGGTGGCTTCGATCACATCGGCCGGCAGCTCGCGATAGAGCGCTTGCACGAAGCCCCACAGCGCACGCGCATCGCCGAGCGCGCGATGGCGATCGTTGCACGCGAGGCCGTGCCGCTCGATCACCGCATCGAGGCCATGCCGGGCGGCGTCGGGAAAAAGCCGCCGCGACAGCTTCACGGTGCACAGCACGCGCGCCGTGAAGCGCTGCTCCATCCGGGCGAATGCGTGCTTCAGGAAGCCGTAGTCGAAGCGCGCGTTGTGCGCGACGAGCACGGCATCCGCGAGCAGCGTCGTCAGCGACCGGTGTCACTGCGGCGAAGCGCGGGGCATGCCGCACCATGGCGTCGGTGATGCCGGTCAGGGCCTGGATCTCCGGCGGAATGGGCACGCCGGGGTTGACCAGCGTGCTCCATTCGGTAACGCGGGGCGGTGCGCTGCCGGATGGATCGGCTTCCACGCGCACGACGCCGATCTCGGTGATGGCTTCCGTGGCGGCACCCATGCCGGTCGTTTCGAGGTCGAGAAAGGCGAGTACGGGAGCGAACAGGCGCACGGAAGCCGGAATCCAGGTGGGACCGTTACGGTGAGGCGCCGCGCGTCGGACCCGCCAGCAGGCACCCTTGACCACAGAACGGTCGTTCGCTATTGTAGCGCCATGTCGAACGATCGTTCTTATCTCGCCCTTCTGCAGGATTATTACTCCCAGCATCGGGCGTTGCCTTCGTACTCGTCGATCGGCCAGCTGCTGGGCTTGAAGTCGAAGTCTTCGGTGGCGGCGATGGTGGCGCGGCTCAAGCTCGCCGGTTACCTCGACACCACGCCCGACCGCCGGCTCGCGCCGACCAAGAAATTCTTCGAGCGACCGCTGGCGGAGTCCCCCGTGCAGGCCGGCATGCCCAATCCCGTCGACGACGGACAGGGCGACGCCCTCACGATCGACGATTACCTCATCGATCGCCCGTCGCAGACGGTGCTGATCCGGGTGCGCGGCGATTCCATGATCGACGCCGGCATCCTGGAGGGTGACCTCGTCGTCGTAGAAAAGACCGCGTCGGCCAAGCGCGGCGACATCGTGGTGGCGATCGTGGACGGCCAGTTCACGCTGAAGCGCCTCGATCTGGAGCGCGGACGCTTCATCCTGTGTCCCGAGAACAAGGCGTATCCGATCATCCGGCCCGAGGCCGCGCTCGAGATCTTCGGCGTGATGGTCGGGCTCGTGCGGAAGCTCTGAGGCCGGGCATCCACAGCATCGCGCGAGGTCTTGTGGGTTCGGCTTCAGCCGAACGCTGTGCGCCAGGAAAGATCATCGCAATTCTTGAATGTCAGGCTGAAGCCTGAGCTACAACATCGCGCAGGTCTTGTAGGTTCGGCTTCAGCCGAACGCTGTGCGCCAGGAAAGATCATTCCAACTCTTGAATGTCGGGCTGAAGCCTGACCTACAACATCGCGCAGGTCTTGTAGGTTCGGCTTCAGCCGAACGCTGTGCGCCAGGAAAGATCATTCCAACTCTTGAATGTCAGGCTGAAGCCTGACCTACAACATCGCGCAGGTCTTGTAGGTTCGGCTTCAGCCGAACGCTGTGCGCCAGGAAAGATCATTCCAACTCTTGAATGTCAGGCTGAAGCCTGACCTACAACATCTCAATTGCGGTGTCAGGCTGAAGCCTGACCTACAAGATCGCGGCATTGTGGGTTCAGGCTGACGCCTGACCCGCCGCATCCCGTGTCACTTCCACCAGGCAATCGTAGAAGGTCGCGGCACGGCCGAGGTCCGTGAGCCCCTGGCTCGTCACGGCATTGGCATTGCAGCCGTCCGGCGCGAGCTTCTTCCACCAGATCGATGGGCACACGACGACGCCGGCGCGCGCCCGGTCGCCGACCCGCGCCGTCGCGGTGAAGCTCCCGCGGTCGTTGTGAATGCGCACGAGGTCGCCGGAGGCGATGCCGCGCGCTGCTGCGTCCGATACATGGATGTCGAGCCACGGCCGCTTCTCCTCGGCCACGAACGACGGCAGGTGCGAGAACGACGAGTTGAGGAAGTTGCGTGCGGGCGGCGAGATGAAGGCCAGCGGATAGCGCACCGCCAGCCCGGGATTGCTCACGACCGACTCGCGCGGCGGAACGAATGTCGGCAGCGGATCGTGACCCTGCGCCGCGAGTCGCGCCGAGTAGAACTCGCACTTGCCCGAAGGCGTCGGGAACTTGCCTTCCGCGAACGGCGCGTACTGCTCGGGCACGCCGAGGCGCTGCCAGCCATCGCGCTTGAGCGTTTCCCAGTCGAGGCCCGCTGCATGCGGATGCGTGGCCGCGAAAGCCTGCTGCGCCAGCGCGTCGTCGGAGTCGTACAGGCACGGCTCGGTGAACCCCATGCGCGACGCCAGCAGCCGGAAGACTTCGGTGTTCGGCTTCGCCTCCCCGAGCGGGGCGATCGCGGGATTGTTCGCCTGCACGTACAGGTGCCCGTACGACGTGTGCACGTCCGTCTGCTCGAGCTGTGTCGTCGCCGGCAG
The DNA here is from genome assembly GCA_963734575.1 of uncultured beta proteobacterium. Classification (GTDB taxonomy): domain Bacteria; phylum Pseudomonadota; class Gammaproteobacteria; order Burkholderiales; family Casimicrobiaceae; genus CAIWHR01. The sequence goes on from CAVTHT010000022.1 coordinate 105,069, forward strand.
CAGGATGTCCGCGTAGTCCGCCGTGTCGGTATGGAAGATCTCGTGCACGACGCAGAAGAGATCCTCGCGCGCGAAGCCCGCGGCGACCTTCGCCGATTCGGGCGCGACCGCGACCGGGTTCGAGTTGTAGACGTAGATGGCGCGGATCGGCGGATTGCGTTCCTCAAGCAGCGCGTTGCCGATCGTGCTCATGTTGATCGTCGCGCGGTGACCCCTGGATGAGATCGGGACGCTCCAGGGCGCTGGTGTCGGTCGGGTAGGTCCCCGACGAGGAAAGCAGCGCGCCGCCAGCCGGATGCCGCCACGCGCCGACGAGCGCGGGCAGGCACGCGATGGCGCGCACGGCGTTGCCGCCCCCGGCGTGGCGCTGCAGGCCGTAGTTGACGCGGATCGCGGCGTGCCGCGTCGTACCGTAGAGATGCGCGAGATCGACGATCTGCTGCTCGGACAGCCCGCACAGTCGCGCCACGCGCTCCGGCGGATAGTTCGCGACGCGCGACTTCAGCGCCTTGTATCCGACCGTGCAGTAGTCGACGTAATCGCGGTCGACCATCTTGTCCCGGATCAGCACGTGCATCATGCCGAGCGCGAGCGCGGCGTCGGTGCCGGGCAGCGGCGCGATGTGCTGGTGGCACTTCTCCGCGGTCGCGCTGCGATAGGGGTCGATGGCGATCAGCGTGGCGCCGCGGCGCTTGGCTTCCTGCGCGCGCATCCAGAAGTGCAGGTTGGAGGCCACCGGGTTGCTGCCCCAGATGAGGATCAGCTGGCTCTCCGCGAAGCGCTCGACGTCCATGCCCACCGATGCGCCGATGGTCGCCGCCCAGCCGGCCTTGCCGGCGGTCGCGCAGATCGTACGGTCGAGCAGCGATGCCCCGAGCCGGTGGAAGAAGCGATGGCCGAGCGAGCCGTACTGCAACAGGCCCATGGTGCCGGCATAGCTGTAGGGCAGGATCGCCTGCGGCCCGTCGGGGGACGCGGCAATCGCGCCGAAGCGCTGCGCAATCGTGTCGAGCGCCTCGTCCCAGCTGATACGCTCGAAGCGGCCCTCGCCCTTGCGTCCCACGCGACGCATCGGATGCAGCACGCGCTCCGGCGAGTACGTGCGCTCGAGGTAGCGCGCGACCTTCGTGCACAGCACGCCCTGCGTGGGCGGATGCGAAGGATCGCCCCGGATCTCGATGGCGCGCCCGTTCTCGACGGTGACGAGCATGGCGCACGTGTCCGGGCAGTCGTGCGGACACGCCGCGTGCACGACGCGGCGCGCGACGGCTTCGTCGGGCACATTGAGGGCGGGGTCGAGAGGCATGGCGCACTTCCTTGGCAGCGAGGGGCGATTGTACTGCCGGGGTGGCACCTCCCCGAAGCACGGTGCGCGTTCCGGCCGGCGCCACGTGTATGCTGGATGGGATGAATGCATCGGTGCATCGCGGAGTCCCCGAGGTGTCGCTGCCCGATGGCACGCGCGTGCCGGCGCTCGGCCTCGGCACGTGGCACATGGGCGAGAAGAAGCGCGACGCTGCACGCGAGGCCAAGGCGCTGACCTTCGGCCTCGACCTCGGCATGCGCCTCGTCGACACGGCCGAGATGTACGGCGAGGGCGGCGCCGAGGAGGTCGTGGGGCGCGCCATCGCCGACCGACGCGACGAGGTGTTCGTCGTCAGCAAGGTCTATCCGCACCACGCGGGCCGCAAGGATGCGATCGCCGCATGCGAGCGCAGCCTGCGCCGCCTGCGCACCGGCCACCTCGATCTCTACCTGCTGCACTGGCGCGGCAACGTTCCGCTCGCCGAAACGGTCGCGGCGTTCGAAGAACTCAAAGCGGCCGGCAAGATCCGCCATTGGGGCGTGTCCAACTTCGACACCGCGGACATGGAAGAGCTGTTCGCGATCGAGGAGGGGCGCGCCTGCGCCACCAACCAGGTGCTCTATCACCTCGCCGAGCGCGGCATCGAATGGTCGCTGCTGCCGTGGTTGCGCGCACGCGGCATCCCGGTGATGGCCTATTCGCCGCTCGGCCAAGGCTCGCTGCTGCGCAACCGCAAGCTGCGCAAGATCGCGGACGAGCTTGGTGTCGCGCCGGCGACGCTCGCGCTCGCATGGCTCGTGCGCCAGGGCGACATGATCGCGATACCGCAATCCACCGACGACGCCCATCTCGAGGCGAATCGCGCTGCAGCCAACGTTGAACTGGACAACGTGATGCTCACGGCACTCGATGCGGCGTTTCCGCCGCCGCGGCGCGCCACGTCACTCGCCATGATCTGACGACGACTGACGCCGCGCGCCACGCGCGGCGCTGTTGCATGCATGCGCGAGCACGCCGCGCGCACCGTCGAATTCCTCTCCGAAACAATGGCCTCCGGCACGGCTGCCGGCGTGTGCCGGATGCTTGGCACGCTTGCTGCTTTTTACGTCGCACAAGCGGTCTCGCGCCGCTTCCGACGAGGAGAGATTCCGGTGGACTACACGCACTACGACTGGCTCGACCTGGCGCCCGGCGTGACTCCATCACGCATCGATGCCGCGTACACCAAGCTGCTGGAACGCTTCGGTTACGGCAGCACCGATGCCGGACAGGATCTCTCGGGCATGGTCCGTCTCATCCATGCCGCGTACGAAACGCTCTCCGATCCCAGGGCGCGCAGCGCTTACGATGCGCGCCTCGCGCAGGAAGCGGCGATGGCCGATGCCGAGCTCAAGGCGGCGCTCGACCGCGAAGCCGTGCGACCGACGCGCCAGTTGCAGGAATCTGCTGCGCCGCGCGCCAGCGCACTCGGCGGCATCGCCGCCTGAACCAACGGCACTTCACGGTCGCCGGATTTTCAACTGCAAACAGCGATGCGGTCGGCGACCGTCTTTTTATCCCGTCCGAAAGCGGCCCGCCGCAGGATCCACGCGATGGATCGCTGCGCACCGGCAGGTCTTCGCCGTCGTGGCCGTGCTGCTGCCCGCGTTCTGCAGCAGCCGCTTGCCACGCACCGCCGCGTTGCTCCGCATGCCCGTCCCGCGCTCGGCGCGCGTCCGCCGCAGCCTGCCGCACGCGAGGCGCCTCCACCCGTCACCCACTAAACGCCGCCCGCTTGCCCGAGCGGCGCCATCCCGATGATTCCCCGCGCAATGCGCGGCCTGCAGGAGCATTTCACGTGAGCCAGTGCGTCCACTGCCATTTCTACGATCGCAAGAGTGCACGGGCGAGCGACGCGCGCGGGCTGCAATGGGGATTGTGCCGGCGTGACGCGCCGCACCTCAATCCGGTGAATGCCAAGATGCACACCATCGAAGGCGTCTGGCCGACGGTGCGCGACGACGACTGGTGCGGGCAGTGGCAGGCACAGCGCCGACGCAACGGCGAGGCTGCAGCCGTGGCGCCCGTCGCCGGCAAACCGGTGACGGCAACGGAGATCGTCGCCGCGGTGCGCCCGCAAGCCGCTGCCCATGTGCGCGTGCTGCCCTCGCAAGGTGGCGCCGCGGGGATGTCCGCGGGCCACAAGGCACCGCCCGGGCCGACGCTCGAATAGCAGCAGCAGCACCGCCGCACGCGGCTCGCTCGACGCCGGCCACGGCGATCATCCGCATCGTCGCGACCCCGCGCGCACGCGGCGCGCTTCGGCGTATTCCGGCGAGTCGTAGACGGCGGGCGCGAGCGGCGCGGGCGCCCCTCCACGAACGGCGCAACGGGCATCGCGGCAGCCGCCGCGGTCGGCACGAAGGCCGATCGGCTAAAATGAGCGGTTTTCCTGCTCCGGCTGCCGAACCCTTCTCACCGTGCGGATATTCCGCGATCTTCCTCCTGCCGCCGACGCGCCGATCGCGCTCACGATCGGCAATTTCGATGGCGTGCACCGCGGCCATCAGGCGATGCTCGCGCGCCTCTCGGAGGCGGCGGACGATCTCGGCCTCGCTTCGGCGGTGATGACGTTCGAGCCGCATCCGCGCGAGTTCTTCGCTCCGGCGTCCGCGCCGCCGCGCCTGTCGTCGCTGCGGACGAAGCTGGAGGCGTTCGCTGCACACGGCATCGCGCGGAGCTACGTCGCGCGGTTCAACGCCGCTCTTGCCGGTCTTTCGCCCGACGCGTTCATCGAGCACGTGCTGATCGAGCGCCTCGGCGTGCGCTGGCTGCTCGTGGGCGAGGACTTCCGTTTCGGCAAGGCCCGTGCGGGAACGCTCGCGACCCTGCGCGCGGCGGCAGCGCACCTTCAGCGTGGAGGCGATGCGCACGGTGGCCATCGACGGCGAGCGCGCGTCGTCCACGGCCGTGCGCGCTGCGCTGGCCGAGGGCGACATGGAGCGCGCGCAGGCGCTGCTCGGGCGCCCATATCGCATCGCCGGCCGCGTCGCGCACGGGGCGAAGCTCGGGCGCAGCCTCGGTTTTCCCACCGCCAACATTCCGCTGCGGCACGCGTCACCGCTGTCCGGAATCTTCGCCGTGCGCGTGCACGGCCTCGGCGGCGCGCCGCGGCTCGGTGCCGCGAGCCTCGGCGTGCGGCCGACGGTCGATGCGGAGGCGACACCGCTGCTCGAGGTGTACATCTTCGATTTCCAGGAAGCGATCTACGGCCGGCGCATCGCGGTCGACTTCATGCACAAGCTGCGCGACGAAGTCCGCTATCCCGACCTCGACGCGCTGCGGCACCAGATCGGGCGCGACGTCGAGCAGGCGCGCGCCTTCTTCGCGGGCGAGCGCCCGTAGTGTGCTAGACCGCACGCTTTTCCTTCACCCACTGGCCCACACGATGTCCGCTGCACCGAAGAACGATTACAAGTCCACGCTGAACCTGCCGGACACACCCTTTCCCATGCGCGGCGATCTCGCGAAGCGCGAGCCCGGCTGGGTGAAGGACTGGGAAGAGCGCAAGGTCTACCAGGCCATCCGCGCGGCCTCCGCCGGACGCCCGCGCTACGTGCTGCACGATGGCCCGCCCTATGCGAACGCGGACATTCACCTCGGGCACGCGGTCAACAAGATCCTCAAGGACATCGTCGTCAAGAGCAAGACGCTCGCCGGGTTCGATGCGCCCTACGTCCCGGGCTGGGACTGCCACGGCATGCCGATCGAGGTGCAGATCGAGAAGACGCATGGGAAGCACATCGCCGTCGAGGAGACGCAGCGTCTCGCCCGCGCGTACGCGGCGGAGCAGATCGAGCGCCAGAAAGTCGGCTTCAAGCGGCTCGGGGTTCTCGGCGACTGGGACCATCCCTATCGCACGATGGACTTCAAGAACGAGGCGGACGAGATCCGCACGCTCGGACGCATCCTCGACAAGGGCTACATCTACCGCGGCCTGAAGCCCGTCAACTGGTGCTTCGATTGCGGCAGCGCGCTCGCCGAAGCCGAGGTCGAATACGAGGACCGCGACGACATCGCGATCGACGTGGCGTTTCCGATCGACGACGCCGACCGCGACAAGCTTGCGCACGCCTTCGGCCTCGCGGCGCTGCCGCCCGGTCCGGCGATGGCGGTGATCTGGACCACGACGCCATGGACCATCCCCGCCAATCAGGCGCTCAACGCGCATCCGGAATTCGACTACGCGCTGGTCGCCACGCCGCGCGGCCAGCTCGTGCTGGCGAGCGAGCTGGTGGATGCGTGCCTCACGCGCTATCACCTCACGGGCAACGTGCTCGCCACGGCCAAGGGCGTCGCGCTCGAGCGGATCCGCTTCCGGCATCCGTTCTACGATCGCGCCGGCGCCGGTTTTCCTCGGCGATTACGTCACGCTCGAGCAGGGCACCGGCATCGTGCACAGCTCGCCCGCGTACGGCATCGAGGACTTCATCTCCTGCCGCCGCTACGGCATGCGCGACGAGGACATCCTCAATCCGGTGCAGGGCGACGGCCGCTACGCCGGGTCGCTGCCGTTCTTCGGCGGCGAGAAGATCTGGGAGGCCAATCCGCAGATCGTGGCCAAGCTGCGCGAGGTGGGTGCGCTTCTCCACAGCGAGAAGTTCACGCACAGCTACATGCACTGCTGGCGCCACAAGACGCCGATCATCTACCGCGCCACCACGCAGTGGTTCGCGGCGATGGACGAGGTCGAGGGCTGGCGCGGCCACCGGCCGGCGCAGACCTTGCGCACGCTCGCGCTTGCCGGCATCGACGCGACGCGGTTCTATCCGTCGTGGGGCAAGAGCCGCCTGCGCGGCGATGATCGCCAACCGCCCCGACTGGACGCTCTCGCGGCAGCGGCAGTGGGGCGTGCCCATGCCGTTCTTCGTGCACAAGGAGACCGGCGACCTGCATCCGCGCACGCTCGAGATCCTCGAGGAGGTGGCGAAGCGGGTCGAGCGGGGCGGCATCGAGGCGTGGCAGACGCTCGATCCGAAGAGCCTCATCGGCGAGGACGTCGCGCACTACGACAAGATCAAGGACACGCTCGACGTGTGGTTCGACTCGGGCTCGACGCACCAGACGGTGATGGGCGGGCCGCACGGCCGCGAGACGGGCGCCGGCTCGCACCCGCAAGCGCACGGCTTCCCGGCGGACCTCTATCTCGAGGGCTCCGACCAGCATCGCGGCTGGTTCCATTCGTCGCTGCTCGTGTCGTGCATGCTGAACGGCGTGCCGCCGTATCGCGCGCTCCTCACGCACGGCTTCGCGCTCGATGGCGAGGGCCGCAAGATGTCGAAGTCGCGCGGCAACGTCATCGCGCCGCAGAAGATCGGCGACACCCTCGGTGCGGAAATCCTGCGCCTGTGGGTCGCGGCGACCGACTATTCCGGCGACCTCCTCATCTCCGACGAGATCCTCAAGCGCGTCGTCGACAGCTACCGGCGCATCCGCAACACGCTGCGCTTCCTGCTTGCGAACACGGCGGATTTCGATCCGGCGCGCGATGCCGTGCCGGTAAGCGAGCTGCTCGAGGTCGACCGCTACGCGATCGCCGCCGCGCGGCGCATGACCGACGCCGTGCGCGGCGATTACGAGCGCTTCGAGTTCCACCTGCTCGTGCAGCGCCTGCAGACGTACTGCTCGGAGGATCTCGGCGGCTTCTATCTCGACGTGCTCAAGGACCGCCTGTACACGGCGGCGACCACGAGCGTGGCGCGGCGCTCGGCGCAGACCGCGCTGTGGCACATCGCGGACGTCCTGCTGAAGCTCATGGCGCCGGTGCTGTCGTTCACGGCCGAGGAAGCGTGGCGCCTGATCCATCCGCGGCGATGCGTCGATCTTCTGTCACACGTGGGTCGATGCGCTGCCGGCCGTCGCGGACGAGGAGCGCCTGCTCGCGAAGTGGGGACGGATCCTCGCCGTGCGTGCCGTGGTGCTCAAGGAGCTCGAGACCGTCCGGGCCGCGGGAGACATCGGCTCGTCGCTGCAGGCCGAGGTCGAGGTGACGGCGCCGGAGGCGGATCATGAAGCGCTCGCGAGCCTCGAGGACGACCTGCGGTTCGTGTTCATCACGTCCGCGGCGAGCGTGCGCCGTGGCGATGCGCTGGGCGTGCGGGTGACGCCGAGCGCAGCCGCGAAGTGCGAGCGCTGCTGGCATTACCGCTCCGATGTCGGCGCCGATCCGGCGCATCCGGCGCTTTGCGGACGCTGCCGCGCGAACCTCTACGGCAGCGGCGAGGCAAGGTCGCACGCATGAGCGCAGTCGCTACCCGGCCGCGCCGGCGTGGCTGGGCCGCGTGGCTCCTCGTGAGCGTCGCGGTCATCGTTGCCGACCAGGTGACGAAGCTCGCGATCCTGGACGCCTTCCGGCCCGGCGAGTTCAAGGTGCTGACGTCGTTCTTCACGCTGGTGCTGAGCTTCAACACCGGCGCCGCGTTCAGCTTCCTCGCTGGCGCGTCGGGGTGGCAGCGCTGGCTCTTCGCCGCGATCGCCGCCGGTGCGACGGCACTCATCGTATGGCTGCTGCGACGGGGCGGCGATCGCTGGTATTGCCTCGGCCTCGCGCTCATCCTCGGCGGGGCGCTCGGCAATCTGTGGGACCGGCTCACGATCGGCGCGGTGGTCGACTTCCTGCTCTTTCACTGGCGCGACTGGTACTACCCGGCGTTCAATGTCGCCGACAGCGCCATCACGGTCGGCGCGGCGCTGCTGATCCTGGACAGCTTCCGCCAGCGCCGGCCGCGCGCGGACGCTGCCGACGTGCGCGTGCGTACCGACTAGGTTCGTGAACAGGCCCCAATCCAAAGGAATGCAGATGGACGTCCTGCTGGCAAATCCCCGCGGCTTCTGTGCAGGCGTGGACCGCGCCATCGCCATCGTCGAGGAGGCGCTCGCCCAGTGCGGCGCGCCGATCTACGTGCGCCACGAGGTCGTGCACAACCGCTTCGTGGTGGAGAGCCTCAAGGCGAAGGGCGCCGTGTTCGTCGAGCACCTCGCCGAGGTGCCCGAGGGCGCGACCGTGGTGTTCTCCGCGCATGGCGTGCCGAAGGCGGTGCGCGCGGCCGCCGACGCGCGCGGGCTGCGCGTGTTCGACGCGACGTGCCCGCTCGTCACGAAGGTGCACGTGGAGATCGGCAAGATGCACGAGCAGGGGCGCGAGATCGTCATGATCGGCCATGCCGGGCATCCCGAAGTGGAAGGCACGATCGGGCAGGTGCAGGGCCGCATCCATCTCGTGGAGTCGGTGGCCGACGTCGCGGCGCTACAGGTCGAGGATCCCGCCAACCTCGCGTACGTGACGCAGACCACGCTCTCCGTCGACGATGCCGAGGAGATCGTCGCGGCGCTGCGCGCGCGCTTCCCGTCCATCACCGGCCCGAAGAAGGACGACATCTGCTACGCCACGCAGAACCGGCAGGATGCGGTCAAGCTGCTCGCGCCGCAGGTGGACGTGGTGATCGTCGTCGGCAGCCCCAACAGCTCGAACTCCAACCGCCTGCGCGAGGTGGCGGCCAATCGCGGCACGCCCGCGTACATGGTCGATCGCGCGGACCAGCTGCAGGCCGCGTGGATCGCCGGCGCGAACCGCGTCGGCGTCACCGCCGGCGCATCGGCTCCCGAGGTGCTGGTGCGCGAGGTGATCGATCGCCTGCGCGCGCTCGGCGCGACCCGCGTCGTGGAGCAGCACGGCGCACCCGAGCACGTCGTGTTTCCCTTGCCGAAAGCGCTTGCGGCAGGTGCCGCGCGCGACGGCACGCGCTCGGAACTCTCCCGCTAGGCATTGCGCCGCGACTGGCGTTCGCTGCGGTACGCGACGAACAGCGCGGCGAAGGCGAGCACGGCGAAGAGCGCTGACACGGCGGCAGCCCATGCGGCACGCCCGTGCTCCGAGCTCGCGCGCACCACCCCTTCGGTGAAATAGAGCAGCAGCACGAGCGCGGTGACGGTGCGCGTGCGCGCATGGCCGCGCGCGAGCCCAGGGAGGAGCAGCGCCAGCGGCAACGCCTTCAGCGCGAGCCACGACCCACCGGCGACGCACGGGGGCCAGCCACAACTCCCACACCAGCTGCCACAGGAGCAATGCGAGGACCGCGGCGTTCGCGCCGCGCAGCGCCGCGCGCAGGGTGGGCACGTGGATGCGGTCGCGGTCAGCCGACCGCGATGTAGTCGTAGAGCTCGAAACCCGGACCCTGCTCGGCGAGCTTGGTGAGGACGGCGAAACCCGTCTCGCCGCCGCGTTCGAGCGTGATCGCCTGCTCCACGCGGAAGGTGTCCGCGGGCACGATGAGCTGGGGCGGCGGTGCATCCGGATCGTGCTCGTGCTGCGGCAGCACGAGCACCGGCACGCGTTCGCGCGTGGCGCCCTCCGGCGCGGCGCGTGCGGGCTCCGGCGATTCCGACAGCAGCTCGCAGCCGAACTCCAGCGCGCTGCCCTGCAGCGTGTTGCGGAACCAGCGCAGGATCGCGACCTGCAGCGCGCCACGACCTTCGATCGCGATCGCGACGAGCTCGCCGATGCGCAGCGGCGACGCCTTCGCGCCGATCTGCCGCAGCGCGTAGCCCGCCGGCGTGTGATTGATGACCTCGCAGCGCGAGATCGGCGGCTGCGCTCCCGTGTTCGCGTTGCTGCGATCGTGCATCGCCCGGCTGAATTGCCAGATCGTCTCGAGGCCCGCGCAGGAGCTCACGCGGGCGCGCGACGGCACCCGGTTGAACTGCCGTGCCGGCGGGATCGCCCATTGCCGCAGCAGGCGCTTCACGAGCGCGATGTAGTCGCGGCGCGAATCGGCGTCGCGTCCCGTGCCGGACGGAGGCTCGGCACCCGCTTCCAGCGCACGCAGCTGCTCCTGGATCTGGAAGGCGAGGTCGTACGTCAGCAGGAAGAGCTTGCGACCTTCGATCGCGCCGCCCTTGTTGGCGGAGAACGGCGGGAAATCGTGACCGATCGGGATGATCGCGACCGCTTTCGCCATGCGGTGCACCGGCTGCACGTCGGTGAGCTTCGCCCAGTGCGCGTTGGTCTGCAGGTAGCGCATCACGGTGGCGAGCTGTCCCGGCGCGAGGCCGTAGGGATTGGCGAGCGCAAGCAGCAGCGCCTGCACGTAGATGCGCTCCGGCGTCGTCTCGGGCTGGTCACGCACGGCGGCCTGCTGGTGGAGCGAGCGGTCGCGCGCGAACGCGTAGACGCGGTGCGCATCCAGCCACGTCTTGGGCGGGACCGGCGAATAGGCGAGGTAGCTCGTGGTGATCGTGCGCACCATGCTCTGCAGGCAGCGCTGCACCAGCGGGGCGAGATGGCGCGGTCCGCCCAGCACGAGGCGCCGCTCCGAGTCGCGCGTCAGCAGGTGCTTGTAGGCGACCGACAGCTCGTGCGAGAGCGACAGGGCGGCCTTGGCGGCTTCGAGCGCATCGCCGGAGAGCGGGTGCGACACGTGTGCGAAGCGGCGCTCGAGCAGCGGCCACAGGTCGTGCGCGGTCCGCCAGTAGAGCTCCGCGAGCTCGTAGCGCCGGCTGTCGTTCATCGCGACGCGATTGGTCGATGCCAGCGCATCCCCCGCCGCGCGGGCCGCTTCCGCGGGATCGCGTCGCGCCAGGGTGTCGAGCCACGCCACGACCTTCGCCGGGCGCGTCTCGGGCGGGTTCGTCGGGTGGGCGTCGAGCGCGGGGAGGCTGAGGGTCAAGGCCATGCGGGCCTCGTGGGGCGGAGCATCGTGTCGATTCTAAGCGATGCCCTCCATGGAGCCGCCCGCCGCGCCGTGGACAGCCGCGGCCGTGCGATCGCGGGATCACACAAATGCAACACTCGGCGCGCGAGGCGTCGCCTCACTCGCGCAGGAACGCGACGATCGGCTCGATCTGGCGCGGCGTCGAGGAGGGCCGGCGCGTGGCCGACGTCATCGAACTCCACGAGACGCGCGCGGGGTCCGCGCTGGGTCATCGCGTGCGCGGTCGCGGGCGACAGGACGTCGGATTCGCGACCCCGCAGCACGAGGGTGGGCGACCGGATTGCGTCCCACACGGTCCACAGGTCCGGCGGCGCGGGTGCCGCCTTGAACGGCACGGCGATCGCCGGGTCGTAGCGCAGGTGCCAGCGCCCCTGGTCGCGCTGCACCACCGACGAGCGCGTGAGGTGCTCCCACTGCTCGGGCGTGAGGTTGCCGAAGGGCGCGGAGACGGTGCGGATGTGCTCGATGGCCGCTCCGAGCGAATCGAAGACGGGCGCCTGGCCGACGTATTCGCCGATGCGGCGCAACGCCGCAGCCTCGATGGCCGGGCCGATGTCGTTCACCACGAGCCTGCGCACCGGCGTGTCGTGCTGCGCGGCCATGACGATGCCGAGCAGGCCGCCGAGGGAGGTGCCCACCCAGTCCACCGATTCGGCGCCGCTGCGGGCGATGAGCGCCGTCAGGGTGGCGAGATACGTCGGGAAGCCGTAGTCCAGCGGGTCGCGCAGCCACTCGCTTTCACCGCGCCCCGGCAGGTCCACGGCGAGGACGCGATGGGTCGCAGCGAGCGCGCGGGCCAGCGTGTCGAAGTCGCGGCCGTTGCGCGTCAGGCCGTGCACGCAGATCGCGACCCGCGCGTTGTCGGGCTCGCCCCACTCGTAATACACGACGCGATGGAAGCCGTGCGGCGAGAGACCGCGCAAGTGATGACGGCGCAGGGACGGCTCGGGTGCGGACATGGTCGGGGGCATCGGCGAAGACGGGAGGACATCGTACCGTGTGCGACCCGCGTGACCGCGGCGCGCTTCACCGCGCGGCCGTGGCCGATCAGCGGAACGGCGTCAGGCCGCGCTGGATCACGGTCTCGAACCCCGGCAGGAGCAGCGGAAGCTCGAGCAGCAGCATGAGGAGGCCAACGCTCAGCGTCACCGCAAAGCCCACGGCGAGGAGGTTGAGCTGCGGCGACGTGCGCGCGAGCATGCCGAGGGTGATGTTGGTGAGCAGCATCGCGCCGATGACGGGCAGCGCCATCTGCAGGCCGAACGCGAAGAGGTCGGCGCCATTGCGCACGAGGCGCATCGCATCGAGGGCGCGCACCGCGTCGGGCATGAGCGGAAAGGCCTGGAACGAATCCACGAGCGTGGCGATCAGCAGCAGGTGACCGTTCAGCGCGAGGAACACCAGCATCAGCACGATCGACAGGAAGCTTCCCACGAGCGGCGCCTGCTCGGAATTCTGCGGGTCGATGAACGCGGCGAAGGAGAGCCCCATCTGCAGGCCGATGAGGTCACCGGCGAGGGTCACGGTGGCGAACGCGATCTGCATCGCGAGGCCGATGGCGATGCCGATGAGGACCTGCACGCCGATCAGGATCACGCCATCGGCGCTGAAGGGCGACACGAGCGCGGATACGGGCAGCGTCGGCGCCACGATCGCGGTAAGCAGCAGCGCGAGGCCGATGCGCACCGTGCGCGGCACGCTGGCGTGGGAGAAGATCGGCGCGCTCGACGCCAGCGCGAGGATGCGGAAGAACGGGTAGAAGAACGAGGCGAGCGCGAAGTCGAGGTCGGCGGCGGAGATGGTGAACATGGCCGCTTCCGGTCCTCGGCCGCGGACGCTCAGCCGATCACGCTGGGAATGCTCGTGAAGAGGCGCTGCACGTAGTCGACGAGCTGCGTGATCATCCACGGGCCCGGCCACCAGCAGTGCAGCGAAGATGGCGAGGAGCTTCGGGATGAACGACAGCGTCATCTCGTTGATCTGGGTCGCCGCCTGGAAGATGCTGACCACAAGCCCGACGACGAGGGCGGTCAGCAGCAGCGGGGCCGAGACCAGCACGGTCACGAAGAGCGCCTGCTGCGCGATGGTCAGTACGTCCTGGGTGTTCATGATTCGATGCTCGGCAAGGAAAAATGCGTCCGTGGGCGAGGATTCAGGCTCGCACCACGGACGCCGGGGGAACGTGACTGTGGGACATGCATCGACGCGCATCGGGCGCATCACCCGAAGCTCGCGACGAGCGAGCCGATGAGCAGGTTCCAGCCGTCGACCAGCACGAACAGCATCAGCTTGAACGGCAGCGAGATGAGCACCGGCGAGAGCATCATCATGCCCATCGACATCAGCACGCTCGCGACCACCATGTCGATGATCAGGAACGGCAGGAACACCATGAAGCCGATCTGGAACGCGGTCTTGAGCTCGCTCGTGACGAACGCCGGCACCAGCACGCGCAGCGGGAATGTCGTCGCGCGACTGCGGCGGCGACTGCCGCGACAGCCGGAAGAACAAGCGCGAGATCGGGCTCGCGCGTCTGCTTCAGCATGAAGGCCTTGAGCGGTCCCTGCGGCGCGATCGAGCGCCTGGTCGAAGCCGATCTTCTGCTGGGTGTACGGCAGGTACGCGTCGTCGTAGATGCGGTCGGCGACCGGGCCCATCACGAACAGCGTGAGGAACAGCGACAGGCCGATGATCACCTGGTTGGGCGGCGACGCCTGCGTGCCCAGCGCGTGCCGCAGGAGCGAGAGCACGATGACGATCCGCGTGAACGCGGTCATCAGCAGCAGCACCGCCGGCAGGAACGCGAGCGCGGTGAGGACCAGCAGCGTCTGGACCGGCAGCGAATAGCTCTGGGCCGCCGCCCGCGGGGCGGCTGTTGAAGAGCGGCAGGTCGGACGCCTGCGCGAGCGCGTCGCTGCTCCAGAGCGCGAAAGCGGCGAGACCGAGTGCAGCGAGCGCGAAGGCGAGTGCGCGCGCGGGCGCCGCGGCGGCATCGCTGCGATGCATCTGCCGTGTGACGGTGGCCTGCATCATCTAGGCGGACCGCTCGCCGCGTGCCCGTGCGAGCAGGCCGGCGAAGGCGTTCGGTACGGGCGTCGCGGGCGCAGCGGTGCCCTTGGGCAAGGTTGCGAGTGCGTTGACGCTGCCGGGCGCGACGCCGACGACGAGCCATTGCTCGTTGATCTCCAGCACGACCACGCGCTCGCGCTGGCCGACGCTTTGCGTTGCCACGACCTTCAGCGTGCCGCCGTGCGTGCCCATCGCGGGTTGCAGGCGACGCATGAGCCACGCGGCGCCCCAGATGAGCGCGAGCACGACGCCGAGGCCGAGGAGCGCCTGCAGGAGTCCGCCGGTCATGCCTGCGGGCGGCGGCGGAGCCGCGTCCGCTGCAGCTGCGGCGCGCGCGATGGAGGTGCCTGCGGCGGCGAGCAGCGACATCACCGCGGCGGGCATGGATCTCATCGGTTCAGCTTGCGCATGCGTTCCGACGGCGTGACGATGTCCGTCAGGCGAATGCCGAACTTGTCGTTCACCACCACGACCTCGCCCTGCGCGATCAGGCAGCCGTTGACGAGCACGTCGAGCGGCTCGCCGGCGAGGCCGTCGAGCTCGATCACCGAGCCCTGGGCGAGCTGCAGGATGCTGCGGATCGGCAGCTTGGTGCGTCCGAGCTCGACGGTCACCTGCACGGGAATGTCGAGCACGAGATCGATGTCCTGCGGCGACCCCGCGGGAGCCGTGCCCGCGTTGAGCTTGTTGAAGAGCGCGGCCGCGGGCTGCGCTGCGGCGGCTGGCGTCGCCGCATCCGCGGACGCTCGGGGTTGCACTTCGGGCATGGCATCAGGCATGGGTACCTCCGGTGGCGGCGTCGCGTTCGGGCGCGCGGACGCGCTCGATGCGCAGGGCGTACTGGCCGTTGCGGACGCCGTAAGTGCAATCGAGAATGGGAACGCCGTCGACGCTCGCTTCGATCGTGGGGGAGATCTCGAGGCCGAGCACGTCGCCGACCTGCATGGCGAGGAGCTCGCGCACGGTGACGCTGGCGTTCGCGAGCGTCGCGGCCAGCGTGACTTCCGCGGCCTGCACCTGCTGCGAGAGCGTGCGCGCCCAGCGCTGGTCCGGTGCGGCCATGCCGCCGGGACCGGCGCCGAGGACGTCGCGCAGCGGCTCGAGGACGGCGTAGGGCAGTGCGACGTGCACGGCGCCGCCGCCGGCGCCGAATTCCGCGGAGAACGTCGCCACCACGAGCAGGTCCGCAGGCGCGGCAACGTGCGCGAACTGCGCGTGCATCTCGGAGCGCACGTGCTCCAGCGCGAGCGGGCACACCGGCTGCCACGCCTTGCGATAGGCATCGAAGAGCACCGGCGAGCAGGCGCTGGATGATGCGCTGCTCGGTCTGCGTGAATTCGCGCGGCTCGACCCGCGTGCGAAAGCGTCCGTCGCCGCCGAAGAGCGTATCGACGATCAGGAACACGAGGGTCGGCTCGAGCACGACCAGCGCCTTGGCGCCCGCCGGCGTGACCTGCACGACGTTGAGGTTGGCCGGGGCGACGAGATCGCGCAGGAATTCGTCGTGCCGCACGAACCGCGGCGGGGCCACGGCGATCTCGGGGCTGCGGCGCATGAATTCGAAGAGCCCGACGCGCAGGAGACGCGCGAAGCGCTCGTGGACGCTGTCGAGGCCCGGCAGGCGCGGCGGAGCGGGGCGCTGCTGCGTGGCGAGATCGAACGGCCGCACGCCCGGGGCGTCCTCGGCAGCATCCGCCTCGTCCTCCACCGGCACGCCCTTCAGCAGGGCGTCGACCTCGTCATCGCTCAGGAACTCGTTGGACATCGCGCTACTGGATGACGAACGAGGAAAACAGCGCGCCGGTGATGCCCTTGTCGGGCGTCGTGCCCGGGATCGCCTCGCGCGCGGCGGTCACGAGATCGTCGACGAGCTTGCGCTTGCCGTCGGCCGTGTTGATGTCGCTCGGCTTCTTCGCCGACAGCAGCAGCAGGATGCGATTGCGCACCACGGGCATGTACTGCTTCATCTGCTCGGCGACCTTCTCGTCGGCGATCTGGAACACGATGCCCGTCTGCAGGTAGTGGTCGCCGGCGTCCTCGGCCAGGTTCACCGTGAACGGATCGAGCGCCAGGAAGAGGGGAGCGCGCGCAGCCGCCTTGTGCTCCGCGCCTTCGGCGTCCGGGGGGGTGCGGCCGAAGAAGTACCATCCCGCGCCGCCACCACCGCCGAGCAGCACCAGCGCGAGCACGATCCAGAGGAGCTTCGATTTCTTCTTGCCGGCGGGGGCCGCGGGGGCGACGCCGGGCTTGACCGCGGCGAGCGGTGCGGCGCCCGGCTTCTGCGCGGGCGCTGCGGCAACGGCTGGCTTGGCCACGATGTGGTGAACTCCGGGTGATTGATCGGGGGCAGCGCTGACGATTATCGAAGTCGCCGGCCCTCACCGAATCCCCGAATACGCGCCCGAAAGCGGCGCAATTCGACTGCTCAGGCGTAGACGTCGATGGTGCCGCGTGCGGTCCGCGCGATGCCGGGCGTGTCGGGCGCCAGCGCAATCGTGCGTACGGGTCCTGCGGACGCGTCGGCCGGGCTCGCAAATCGTTGCTCGGGCGGCGGTCGCGAATCACCCTGCACGCTCGCCTGGCCGAGCGTGATGCCCTGTTGTGCGAGCGTGTCGCGCAGCTGCGGGATGGCGAGCTCCAGTGCGTCGCGGGTTGCGGGCTGGACGGCCGTGACCAGCAGTGTCGCCTGCCCGCCCTCGACCTTGACGTGCACGGTGATCGGGCCGAGGTCTGCAGGATGCACGTGCAGCTCGGCACGGTCCTGGCGCAGCACGACGAGCTGGGCGAGTTCCTGCACGACGGCGGGGCGCCACTCCGGACTGCTCACCGCTGGCGCGATGTCCACGATGCGTGGTGCGCGGTTGTCCGGCGCCGGCATCGGCGTCGTGTCGGTCGTCGCTGCGGCTTTGCCGGCCTCGGGTCCATGTGCCGTCGTGGCACGCTCGCCCGCGTCGCCCTGTACGGCCGCCGTCATCAGCGCCAGAGCGGAAGCGATCGTGGGCGGGGCGAGGTTCGGGACGTCGCGTGACGCGTTGCCGCCGGGTGGTGGCGCGTCCGTTGCCGGTGCCAGCGCTGGCTTGGCGATTGCGGTGGTGTCGCTCGCGGGGGTCGGGAACGCAGTCGGCGCCGCGGCCGATGCGGGCGACGCCGTGGATGTGGATGCGGAGCCGGGCGGGAGCGAAGCGTTGGCGGCGCCGGTCGCGCCGGTTCCGCGGGAAAGGGGAGCTGTCACGACGGCTCGTGCAGCCTGATCCAGGCCGCGCGGCGCTGCCGTCTGCAGCGGTAGTGCCGTGATACCGCCTGCGGGCTTCCCTTCGACAACGATGCTGGCTCGGGGATCGGGCGAGGTGCCGGACGTCGGCGGCGTCGCGGGCACCGCCATGGCGACCGCGATCTCGCGCGGCACCGCGGCGTCGCCACGCGGTTCGCGCCGATCGCGCTTTACCGGCTCGTCGCGCGTTACGGGCGTGTCCTTGCCCTGCACTCCTGCGGGAAGCAATGCCTGCAGCGCACCGAGCAGCGATGCGGCAGGATCGAGCGCAACGTTGCCGTCGTCGTCAATGGCTGGCGGGCGCAGGCGCGGATCGTCGTCCGTGGCCAGCATCGCAGTTGCCTTGGTGCTCACCTTGCCCGGTGCGGACTCGGCGGCGGCGAGCACGTTGGCGAAGGCATCGCCGTCTCCGGCAGCTTCGTTGCCGGCGGTGTCTGCCGTTTGCAGCGCGGCCCGGTCGGGTTGGGGCAGCGGCGGGGGATTGAATGCGACGGGCATGACGGGCTCCCTCTCCGGATCAGTCGGCGCCGCTCAGGAAGCGGGGCAGCGGCCGCGCGGCGAACTCGTCCTGGAGCTTCTGCTGCTCGCGCCGCTGCGCGGACTGCACGTGATCTTGCTGGCGGTCGTGCAGCACGCCGTACGAGTGCACGGTGCGCTGCTCCGAGGTCCACGTGCTCTGGACGCGGGCGCGCTCCTCCTGCGTCTGCGCGACGGTCTCCGTCTGCTGCTCGATGGCGCGGTCGAGATTGCCGAGGAACATCTGGTAATTGCGCAGGCCCGCGGGCTGGATGCCGGCGCGACTCGCGGCGGCCATGCGGGCGAGATATTCGCGGCGGTATTCCTGCAAGAGCTGCAATTTGCGCTGCGCGTCCTGCACGAGACGCGTGGCCTCGGCGAGACGCATCGTGCAGTGATCCCGGCGCTGCTCGGCGATCTCGCGCAGGCGGGTCCAGTCGGTGAGTTGGGCCATGAACTTCCGGTGGTTGCGTTACGGGGTGCCAGTCACGAGCTTGTCGAGCGCGCGTGCGCCGGCATCGATGGTCACGCGCTCGTGCATGTCCTGCTGCAGGAAGGCTTCGAGCTGCGGATAGAGTGCGATCGCGTGGTCGAGCAGCGGATCGGAGCCGGTGACATACGCGCCTACGTTGATGAGGTCGCGATTGCGGGCGTAGCGCGAATAGAGCTGCTTGAACTGGCGCAGCTGGCGCATGCGATCGGCAGGCACCAGCGATGGCATCGCGCGGCTGATCGAAGCCTCGATGTCGATCGCCGGATAGTGTCCTGCCTCGGCCAAGTCGCGCGAGAGCACGATGTGGCCGTCGAGAATGGCGCGCGCGGCGTCGGCGACGGGGTCCTGCGGATCGTCGCCTTCCGTGAGCACGGTGTAGAACGCCGTGATCGAGCCGCCACCCGGCACGCCGTTGCCGGCGCGCTCCACGAGCTGCGGCAGACGTGCGAACACCGACGGCGGATAGCCGCGGGTCGCCGGCGGCTCGCCGATCGCCAGCGCGATCTCGCGCTGCGCCATCGCGTAGCGCGTGAGCGAATCCATGATCAGCAGCACGTGGCGTCCCTGGTCGCGGAAATGCTCGGCGATCGCAGTGGCGTAGGCGCCGCCCTGCAGGCGCATCAGCGCCGGCGTGTCGGCGGGTGCAGCGACGACGACCGAGCGCGCGAGGCCTTCCGGGCCGAGGATGTTCTCGATGAATTCCTTCACTTCGCGCCCGCGCTCGCCGATCAGTCCGACGACGACGACGTCGGCGCTCGTGTAGCGCGCCATCATGCCGAGCAGCACGCTCTTGCCGACGCCGCTGCCCGCGAAGAGGCCGAGGCGCTGCCCGCGCCCGACCGTGAGCAGCGTGTTGATGGCACGCACGCCGACGTCGAGCGGGTGATCGATCGGCGCGCGCTGGATGGGATTGATCGGCCGGCTCTGCAGCGAGCGTTGCTCGTACTGCAGGAGCGGGCCGAGGGCGTCGAGCGGCCGTCCGCCGCCGTCCACCACGCGACCGAGCAGCGCATCGCCGACCGGCAGGTGCTTCGCCTGGTCGGACGCGCGGCGCAGGGGATGCCACGGCACGTTCACCCGCGGCCGTACGGCAGGGGGCTCGAGGACGCGCACCAGCGCGCCGGGAGAGACGCCCTGGATGTCCGCGAACGGCATCAGGAACAGGCGATCGCCCGCGAAGCCCACGACTTCCGCTTCGACCTTGCCGCCGCCGCGTTGCTCGATCTCGCAGAGGCTGCCGAGCGGCAGCTTCAGACCTACGGCTTCGAGCACCAGACCTGCGACGCGCGTGAGTCGCCCGCGCGTTTCGAGCAGGCGCGCGTTGCCCGCGCGTGCCGCGGCTTCCGCGAGCAGCGTGCGGCAGCCGCCGATGAGCTCAGGCGAGGTCGAGCCAGTCGTCATGGCGGCCCAGGGCGGCGAGGAGGCGCTTCCAGCGCGCGGTCACGGTGGCATCGATCTCGCACTGCTCGGTGTCGATCCGGCAACCGCCGGGGGCGACCGCTGCATTCGCGACGACATGACAGCGCGGCGCGAGGGACGCGGTCTCGACGTAGCCATTGACGAGCTCGAGATCCGTGGGATTGACGACGAGCTCGACGCGTTGCGCCGTCTGCGGCAGCTGGCGCAGCGCCGCAGCGACGACGGGCAGCAGCACGTCGCGGCGCAACAGCGATCGCCTCGCCGACGATCTGGCGCGCGAGCACCAGCGCGAGGTCGAGCACTTCGTCCACGAGCTGCTGCTCGTGCTCGGCAATGCGTAGTGGCGAGTGTCGCGAGCAGGCGCTGCAGGCGCAGCTGCTCGGCCGCGGCGGCCGCACGGCCTTCGGCATAGCCGGCGGCACGGGCTTCTTCCACGGCCTGTGCGCGCGCTGCGGCGAGCTCGACGGCTGCACTGTCGTCGTCGGACACGACGTCGGGTGTCGCGGCGGCCGCGGGCAGGGCGGCGAGCTCCCAGCGCTGCCACGCCGACAACCGCTCGCGCGGGATGATCTCAGACGAAACCGTCGTCACCCTTGCCTCCGATCACCATCTGTCCTTCGTCGGCCATGCGGCGCACGATCTTCAGGATCTCCTTCTGCTCGGTTTCCACTTCGGACACGCGCACCGGGCCCTTGGCCTCGAGGTCGTCCTTCAGCATCTCGGCGGCGCGCTGCGACATGTTCTTGAAGATCTTGTCGCGCAGCTCCTGCGTCGCGCCCTTCAGCGCCACGATCAGCGATTCGGACTGCACTTCGCGCAGCAGCGCCTGGATGCCGCGATCGTCGACGTCGAGCAGGTTCTCGAACACGAACATCTCGTCGAGGATCTTCTGCGGCGAGCTCCGCGTCGTACTCGCGCACGGCCTCGATGATCGCGGTCTCCTGCGCGCTGCCCATGAGATTGAGGATCTCGGCCGCGGTGCGCGATGCCGCCGAGCGACGTCTTCTTCACGGTGTCGCCCGTGCGACAGCAGCTTGGAGAGCACTTCGTTCAGCTCGCGCATCGCGGCCGGCTGGATGCCGTCGAGCGTGGCGATGCGCAGCAGCACGTCGTTGCGCAGGCGCTCGGTGAACTCGCGCGAGCGACCGCCGACGCCTGGTCGCGATCGAGGTGCACGAGGATCGACGCGATGATCTGCGGATGCTCGTTGCGGATGAGCTCGGCGACGCTCGGCGGCGTCCATCCACTTGAGGCTCTCGATGCCGGTGGGGTCGCCGCCCTGCAGGATGCGGTCGAGCAGGTAGCCGGCCTTGTCGTCGCCGAGCGCGCGCGTGAGCACCGAGCGCACGTAGCTGTCCGAGTCGCATGCCGATCGACGTCTGCTGCTCGGCCTGCTCGTGGAAGCCGGAGAGCACCGTCTCGATGCGGTCCTTGGTGACGCCCTTGAGGCGCGTCATCGCCTGGCCGATCTTCTGCACTTCCTTCGGGCTCAGGTACTTCAGCACCTGCGCCGCTTCGTCCTCGCCGATCGACAGCAGCAGGATCGCGCTGTCCATCACGCCCGTGTCATCCATTGCTGCCCACCCACGTCTTCACGACGTTCGCGACGACCTTGCGGATCGTCGCGGGCGATCTGGCGCGCGCGCTGCAGGGCCTCGGCGCTGTTCGGTGCGGTGCAGCGCGGGCAACG
The DNA here is from genome assembly GCA_963734575.1 of uncultured beta proteobacterium. Classification (GTDB taxonomy): domain Bacteria; phylum Pseudomonadota; class Gammaproteobacteria; order Burkholderiales; family Casimicrobiaceae; genus CAIWHR01. The sequence continues at coordinate 126,582 of CAVTHT010000022.1, forward strand.
GCTCCGGCGGCGGCGCGAACGCGCGCGCCGCGGCCTGGCGCCACATCGGGCGCAGCACGCCGAAGAAGAGATAGCCGATCACCAGCGCGAACACGAGGTAGCGTCCGCCGTCCTTCGCCATCTCGATCGTGTCGGGACTGCTTCCACAGCGGCACTTCGGGGATCACTTCCTTCGGCGGCTCGCTGAATGCGGCGTTGACCACGTTGAGCGAGTCGCCGCGGTCCTTGCTGAAGCCCATCGCCTCGCGCACGAGCGAGGTGATCTGCTCCATCTCCTGCGGCGAGAGCGGCGTCAGCGTGACCTTGCCGTCGGCGTCGGTCTGGCGCCGGTGATTGACGACGACGGCCGCCGTCAATCGCCGCAGTCCGCCGATCGTGCCCTTCGTGTGCTCGATCTTCTTGTCGACCTCGTAGCTCGACGGTTTCGTCCTTGCGCGAGCTCGTCGGCGCGGCGGCGGGCGGCGGCCGCCGTCGGTGGCCGCGACCTTGGCGTCGAGCACGGCCGTGCCCGCGGCGGGCGGCTGGTTCGACAGCGCGCCGGGCACGCCCTGCGGGCCCGCGCCCGAGGTGGTCGTCGACTGGCTCGTCTGCTGCGTGCGCAGGGCGGCGACCTTGGGGTCCTGGTTCGGGCGGTACGTCTCGGCGACGGCCTCGACGCGGTTGAAGTCGACGTCGGCGGTGACCTGCACGCGCGCGTTGTTGCGGCCGACCATCGGCTCGAGGATGTCGTTGATGCGCTGGATCGTGGCCTGCTCGAGCTGCTTCACGTACGACAGTTGCGTCGCGTCGAGGCCCGAGTCGCCGCCGTCGCGCCGGCGCGAGAGCAGGGCGCCGTTCTGGTCGATGACGCTCACGTTGTCGAGCGCAAGCTCCGGCACGCTGCTCGCGACCAGGTGCACGATGCCGTTCACCTGCGAGCGGTCGAGCTCGCGGCCGGGATGGAGCGTGAGCAGCACCGATGCGGTCGGCTGCTGCTGCTCGCGCACGAACACCGACGGCTTGGGAATCGCGAGATGCACGCGCGCCGCCTGCGACCGCGGACAGCGTCTGGATGGAACGCGCGAGCTCGCCTTCGAGCCCGCGCTGGTAGTTGATCTGCTCCTGGAACTGCGTCGCGCCGAATTTCTGGTTGTCGACGAGCTCGAAGCCGACGATGCCGCCCTTCGGCAAGCCCTGCGAGGCGAGGCGCAGGCGCGTGTCGTGGACCTGCGCCGCGGGGACGAGGATGGCGCCGCCGCCTTCGGCGATCTTGTAGGGCACATTCATCTGCGAGAGCGCCGCGACGACGGCGCCGCCGTCGCGGTCGGACGAGATTGCTGTACAGCACGCGGTAGTCGGGGGTGGAGGACCACAGCCAGGTGCCGATGCCGATCGCGGTGACGGCGGCGAGGCCGATCATCAGCACGATCATCTGCCGTACGGGCATGCGGGCGACGCCCTCGACCTGCTGGAGCAGGCCGGCAGGGGCGCTGGGTACGGGACTCGTCGAAACGGTTTGAACGCTCGTGCTCACGTGGAGGGGGCGCCGGTTTGGTGGACGCTGCGATTATTGCGACCCGGGGAGCCCCTCCAACGACCGATTAGGCTGGCTTTTCCGGGCCATTTCGACCCGTTCCCCAAGCCGTGCCCGACCTATCCTGCTGGCGTGTCGAAGGGCCGCCTCGCGGTGGCACCACGAACCGGAGGACTGCGCATGGCGATCGAACCGACGTCGATGAACACCCTGCTGGCGAAGCTCGAGGCCGCGCGGGCGGCGCTCGCGCACCTGCCCGGCGACGTCAAGGCGCCCACGGGTGCGGCGGGGGCGAAGCCCGTGGATTTCGCCGCCGTCCTCAAGAACAGCATCGGCCGCGTCGAGGACGCGCAGCAGCAGGCGATGGGCCTCGCCGAGCGCTTCCAGCTGGGTGATTCGAAGGTGAGCCTCGAGGAGACGATGGTGTCGCTGTCGAAGGCGAACATCTCGTTCCAGCAGATGGTGCAGGTGCGCAACCGCGTCGTGGCGGCCTACCACGACATCATGAACATGCAGGTCTAGTCCCGCCTACGGGACATCCTGGCTCCGGCGCTCGCGCAGGTGGAGCAACTCCGGACGACCGCCCGAAACGGTTGATGATTGGCACCCTAAGCGAGTCGCGAGCTCTACGCAATCGCCGCGCGCTGGCTGGCCCGCAACGCCTTCGCGTCGCTGGCCGCACAGGGTGCGCGCGCGCTCGTGCTCGACCTGCGCTCCGCGCTGGGCGGCATCGGCGACGTCAGCATCGCATCGGCGTTGTGCGATGGCGCCGTCATCTACCACGTCCGTGATCCGGTCACGCCGTCCGACCCGACATTGAAGTAGCCAACCCGAGCGTCGACGAACTGTCGCAGGGACGTGATCGTCAGCTTGAGGCCGCTCGTGCGCTCGCCGGCCGTGCACCCGTGGTGCGCCAATGAGGTTCAGCACGACCGCAACCCGGTGCTGCCCACGCGGCACCGAGGTCGCGTTGCGCCATGAAGGGCAGCTGTCCCGTTCACAGGTGAATGTCGCTTTGTGGCCGGTCAGCGACAACCCTCGCAAGGCGCATATCGACCCCTAGCAGCCGCTGAACAACTCGAAGGGAAATGTCCAAAGCAGACGTCCACGCATGGGCCTACCTGGCTGCCGCAATCTTTGCCGTGGCATGCGGAACTCCGACCCACTTCCGCCTTCAGGTCCCCCGGTATGACGCCGCCGACGCACATGGCAACGCTGCCCGGGCCATAACCTTCTGCGACATAGCCTCGCGCCTGCATCGTGTCGCGAATCGCGGGGTCGGTTGTATACCGATGATTGGAGTCGGCCCTTGCATTCCAAAGTCGGTAGATGGCGACCTGATCGTAAGCGCAAGCACCGGTTGACGGATGGGGAAACGTTGCCCAGAAAGCCGAAGGGGATTCCTGGATGTATTCAGGATGCGTCCTGACAGTGTCGAGCATTCGTCCGGCGAAGCCGAAAAGAAATGCGAGTTGCCGCTCGCCGGAGGTAGGTATATCCGGACGAGACCGGTCCCATCCCGGGTGGTGATTCGAAAAGGCATTTTATAGGCGTAATCCATGCGGTGAACATCTGGCCGGTGCGTTCCCACCCGGGAATGCGGCCCGAGTCGAGCGCGTCTACATCGGGCTGCGAAGCGGTCACGAAGTAATGATCAAACGTCTTGTTGTAGTACTCGACCACGGGGTCCATCGGCGCCGACAACCCAGTGGGAAAGCCCGTAAATGGCGTAAAAATGTAAGGGGCGACGCACGGGCTGCCGCTCGGCGTATTGCCCTGCCGCAGGAGCATGGCTATACCGTTTGCCGGCGGAGTGCCGTAGTCCCAGCTGTCGCTGCCAGCAAAGATCAACACCCCGCCATCAGTGGGGATGAACCCTGGCGGAAGCGCGAAATCCGTATCCGGAGGTCCGTGGTGTTCTGTACCGATCAAGACCGATCGGCCTGCGGTAGTCGCGGAAGGCAGGTCATGCGGAAATGTGTAGCGCTTCACGATGCCGCTACGCGAGACGGACTCGAGCGTAAGGCCGGCAAATCCTTGTTGTCCGTTTAGCCCGGATGACTCCTGAAACTGGACGTATTGCACGACACCGGCCTGATCGGTGAACAGGGCGACCATTCGAAACGAGCTATCACTCGCGCAGCTATCGTGGGCTAGCCACGCAGTCGAGAGTGCGATCAATACCGCCCAAAGTAGGTTCACGGTCTTCCCTCGCATGGATGACCCGTCGTGCAAACTGATACACGCGCGATGCATCATGCGCGTGGAAATCCGATGAGGCAACGACAATCCGACGAGCCCAAGAATTTCGCGATGAAGCGCAAGAATTCACGACGAATCCAAGCAGCGAGCAAGAACGCTGCCGCGCCTGGCGGATGACAAGTCGACGGGCTCCGCAATGGCCGCTTCAGAGCAGCTTCAGGCACACCGCTGGCCGGCCCGTTATGGCCGTTAGCCGAGATTAACGAATTCCGAAAGTGGTCATCGCGGCACTGACGGTGCAGCGCTACCGTCGAGGGCGAGGCCACCAAGGTGCGCCTAGTCACCGCGTCGAAACCGCCCCGGCGCCACGCCGAACGCCCTCTTGAACGCGCGTGTGAACGTGGCCTCGGACTCGTAGCCGAGTTCGTCCGCGATTTGCGCGATCGGCCGCGGCGTGTCACGCAGGCGCGCGGCGGCAAGCTGCATGCGCCAGTCGGTCAGGTAGGTGATCGGCGGCACACCGACCAGCTGCGTGAAGCGCTCGGCAAAGGCCGAGCGCGACAGGTGTACCGCGACGGCGAGTTCCTCGCTCGTCCACGGGTAGGCGACGCGCGCATGCATCAGTGCCAGCGCGCGGCCCACCGCGGGATCGCGGAATCCAGCGAACCAACCCTTGCGGTCGGGCGGGAGTGTCTCGGCATAGTGGCGCACGGCCTCGACGAACAGCAGTTCGGAGAGCTTCGCCAGCACGGTCTCCGAGGCCGCGCGCCCCGACGCCACTTCCTGCGCGGCAAACCGGAACGAGGCCGCGACCCATTCGGCACAGGGCTTGCCTTTGACGTCGAGCGCGAAGGCGAGCGGCAGCGCCTCCAGCAGCGGATGGCTGCGCACCTCGCTCGCGATGTAGCCGCATACGAGGCGCGTGGCCGCGCCACCGCCCCCATGGACCATCCGCATCAGCCCTCCTTCCAGCCGCTGCACGGGCGGGTCGGGATTTGCGGGTGCGATCCCGGATTCGCTCGCCAACGTGTGCGGGTCGTTGCGCGGCAGTAGCACCATTTCTCCCGCGCGAACGAGGACTGGCGGGGCATCTTCCAGGTGTACCTGCATCTCGCCATCGATCACATAGTGGAAACCAACCACGGTTGGGGGCAGTTCGATCCGGTTGCGGAAAGTCCTCGCGGGTCACACGCGAATGGACGCACCAGGGGGCGGTGAATTCGGCGTCCAAGAAGACGGCCGCCGGAGAAGCGCAGCGCGCTGAGCACATCGGACAGGGCATCCATCGGCGCAAACCTCGTTCCGAGTTGATGGGTCCGGTCGGCGGCGGATCGGCCAAAAGCGGCGGCGGCGCAGCCATGTGCGGCGCCCGCCTGGCTGCTTAAGGTACCAGCCTGCATCCGATTCGACGTCGGCAATGCGGAAGACGACGACCTTACGTCACGAGGAGACTAGCCATGAACCAAACCGACACGGCCGGTTATCAGATGACCGGCGCTACCCCCGAGGGCATCGCCCACTTCGAGACCGCAGTTCATCAGTTCCGGTGCTACGTCGGCGACCCGCTCGCCAGCGTCGATGCTGCGCTGTCTGCCGCGCCGCAGATGGTGATGGCGCACGTGCTGAAGGCCTACCTGCACCTTCTGGGCACCGAGCCGGCCGCGTTGCCGGTCGCGCGCCAGTGCCACGCGGCGGCGACGGCATTGGCTGCGACCGAGCGCGAGCGCGGACATCTCGAGGCCGTGCGACTGCTCGAGGAAGGCCGCTGGCGCGCTGCCGGCCGGGTGCTGGAGGATGTCAGCATCGCCTACCCGCGCGATGCGCTGGCACTCCAGGCCGGGCATCAGATCGACTTCTTCCGCGGCGACTCGCGCATGTTGCGCGATCGCATTGCGCGGGCGCTCCCCGCCTGGCACAAGTCGATCCCGGGTTACCACGCGGTGCTCGGCATGCACGCCTTCGGGCTGGAGGAAACCGGCGACTACGCGCAGGCCGAGAAGCAAGGGCGCAGGGCTGTCGAGCTCGAGCGGCGCGACACCTGGGCCTGGCACGCGGTTGCCCACGTGTATGAGATGCGCAACCAGCCGCGCGAGGGCCTCCTGTGGATGAGCGCGGATGCTGATGCCTGGTCGCACGACAGCTTCTTCGCCGTGCACAACTCCTGGCACGTTGCCGTCTACCACCTGGAACTCGGGGCCACCGACGAGGCGCTGCGCATGTTCGACGGGCCGGTCTTCGGAAAACGCTCCAACGTGGTGCTCGAGATGATCGATGCCTCTGCGCTGCTGTGGCGTCTCGCGCTGTGCGGCGTGGATGTCGGCGACCGCTTCGATCTGGTGGCGCAGAACTGGGCGCCTATCGCTGCCGCCGGCAACTACTCGTTCAACGACATGCACGCAATGATGTGTCTCGTCAGTGCTGGGCGCCGCAACGAACAGCAAGCGGTACTCGAGGCACAGCTCACCGCTATGGAAAGCGATGGCGACAACGCCGAGTTCACACGCGAGGTCGGCCACCCCGCCACGCTGGCGATTCAGGCCTTCGGCCAGGGGCGCTATGCGGAGTGTATCGAACTGCTCCGGCCGATCCGTCACATTGCGCATCGCTTCGGCGGCAGCCACGCGCAACGCGACGTGCTCGACCAGACCCTGATCGAGGCCAGCCGTCGCGCCGGCTTCGAGGCGCTGACCACCGCGCTGGTCAACGAGCGAGTCGCCCTCCGCCCCCGAACGCCGCTGGCCGCCCTGCTCAACAAGGGCAATGCGAGGCTCGCCAGGGCGGCCTGATTTGCGAACGCCTGTATCAACGGCACGGCGTCGGTCCGCTCACAAGGGATGTTCCTGCGAGCGGGGAAGCGCGAGGAGTCTGTTCAGGTGGCTCCGTATACCACTGCCGTCGACATGATCTCCTCGGCTTCATGGCGTCGGTGCAGCGCCAGGCCCAGCATCGCGAGGTCTTCGGTTTCGCGTGCCAGCACCTGTTGCGCGAAGGGCAGGAATTGCTCCTCCTCGACGCGCACGTGCTCGTTGAAGCGCCTAACCAGTTCTTGCAGTAGCGCGGAGTCCAGCCGTGGCAGGTAACCGTTTGCGATGGCTTGCACGGCCGGCTGCAGCTGCTTCCAAAGCCGCGCGATCTCGCGATGCTCGCGAATGAGTTGCGCGACCATGGTCCGGGCCTTGTCCGCTTCCTCGCCCGGCTGCGCGATCTTCAGCACCGCGGGGAAGAGATCGCGCTCCTCGTCATCGTGGTGGGCGAGCAGGCTGTCGCGGAACATCTTCAACGTGTCCGCGGCACACGAGCGCGACCGCGCGGCGGTGACGATCATGTCCGGCAGGCCGAGCGCTGCCTCGAGCACTGTCACGAAGCCGACATGGCAACTGGAGAAATTCTGCAGGGGGGTGTCTGCTTCGGGCGATGTGTCGGACATGGCGCATCCCTTCCAGAAAAGGTAGCTCCCACTCTGGCACTCCGAAGGCGCTGAGCCTTGATGCACGTCATGCTGCAACGCTGGCAGCTTCCGTCCCGCCTTCACGCCGCCAGCGCGCGCATACGAACGCGCGCCGTGCGACACCGTGCGACGGGTAATGCCGAAGCTGGAGACGCCATGCCGCGACGGCGCGACGCACGAATGGTGAGCCCGGAGATCGGCGAAGGACGCACCCGTCGAACACCCGCTCAGCAGCCGCTTGGGGGGCGGTTCGACCCGATCGCGCCGCCGTTCCGTCCAGGCGCGGCTGTTGCTCGCGGGGCACGCGAGCAAGCGAGCGCGGAACCGCCTTTGGAGGGCCGGCCAGTTCGTGGGGGTACGTGCGCCTCCGCTAACGACGCGGCGCGCAAATTCCGCATCACCGTTGTCGGCAGGTCGACAGGGGAGAGCCCGCCGCCAGGCGCGCCGCGCCTTCATTCGCCGAACGCCCGCGCGGCGTGCCGGGCTGATAGTGCGTCGCCTGCTTACTTGCCGCCCGCGAGCCCGACGATGGTCTCGAAGCCACCCCAGAACATGCGCTTGCCGTCGAAGGGCATCTTGGAGGGATCCATCGAGTCCTTGAGCTGCGGATCCTCCATGACCGCCTTGCTGATGCGGTCGCGATCCGCCTTGTTCCGATACACGACCCACGCCAACGCGATCACCTCGTCGTCCTTGAGCTGGACCGCCTGGGGAAACGACGTGACCTTGCCGGGCTGAGCGTCGTCGCTGATCGAGTCGGAGTAGTACAGGGCACCGTGGCGCAGGTGGGCGTTGCCCCACTCGGCGGACATGCGCTTGTAGGTGTCGAGGTTGGCGCGGGGAACGGGAATGACGATGGCGTCGATGTATTGCGACATGGGACCTCCGCTGGGGTAAGGTTGGTTGGATCGGTCGTGCGCGCCGCCGTTCCGTGGAGTTCGACCGTTTCGAACAAGGCGTCAGCGGCCCACTGCGCCGCAGAATGAGTTCAGCAGCGCGCGCGGCGATCCCCAATGCAGGGACGGATCCGGTGCGGCTCTCGGAAACCTCAGAACGACATCATATTCGCGGGGTTTGCTGTTGACCAATTGCGGGTATGCGGCAGTGACCGTCAGTTGAAGTTACCCACGTTTCGTGGACAGTTCCAGACAGGCACAATGGCCCTAGGAGGTCTGTGTCATGGAACGCAAGGAACGCAGGCACCATACGCGGGAGTTCAAGCTCGAGGCGGTGCGGTTGGCTGCCGTTGGCGACAAGACCAAGGCCAAGGTGGCCCGGGAACTGGGCGTTCGGGTAAATCAGCTGCGCCAGTGGCGCCTGGACTTCGAGGAAGAGGAGCGCAACGGCGTTCCCAAGCAGGAACTGGCCACGGCCGAGCAAGACCTCGGGACGCTGCGGCGTGAGAACGCCAGGCTGCGGGAGGAGAACGAGATTTTAAAAAAAGCGGCCATCTACTTCGCGAAGGCGTCGAGGTGAAGTACGCCTTTGTCGAATGCCAGCGCCGCCAGCATTCGGTGCGGACGCTGTGTAGGGCCTTGCTAGTTTCGCCCAGTGGGTACTACGCAGCCCGGAGTCGGTCGCCCAGCGCACGGGACGAGCGGCAATCGTCTTTGATCACCAAGATCCGGGAAGTCCACCTTGCCAGCCGCCAGACGTATGGTGCGCCGCGCGTGCACGCGGAGCTCTCGGTTCAGGGGATTGCCTGCTGTCGCAACACAGTCGCCAAGCTGATGCGCAGAGCGCAGATTGTGCCCAAGGCGATCCGGCACTTCCGGGTAACGACCGACTCGCGCAATACCAAGGAGGTCTTCCCCAACTTGGTCAGGCGGTGCTTCAAAGCCGAGCGGCCCAATGCGTGCTGGCTCAGCGATGTGACCTACATCCCAACGCGCGAGGGCTGGCTGTACCTGGCGGCCGTTCTGGATGTGTACTCCCGGGCTATTGTGGGCTGGGCCATGAGCCAAACGCTGGGCGGCCAGTTGACCACCGACGCGCTCGCTATGGCGATTTCCCAACGTGGCGTTCCCGAGCTGGTTCACTCCGATCGAGGGTCAACCTACGCAACCTCGATCTACCTGGACCTCATTAGGAAGCACGGGATTCGCCAAAGCATGAGCCGCAAAGGGAACTGCTGGGACAACGCGCCGATGGAAAGCTTCTTCCACTCCCTGAAGACGGAGCTTGTGATGCACTGCGACTATAAGAGCAGGGACCAAGCACGCGCCAGTCTGTTCGATTACATGGAAGTGTTTTACAACCGTCAGCGCCGTCACTCCACCATCAACTACGTGGCTCCGCTGGCATTCGAGGCATCAACTAGCGCCTGAACAGACTGTCCATTCTTCGTGGGTAACATCAAAAGCGGTCGATACTGCGCCGGCCCGCGACGCACCACCGCTTACTCCGCCACGCTGCCCGCATTCACGCACAACACGCGGGGTGCCTGTCGCATCCTGTTCACCGAGGGCTATGCGATGGGCGGCTTCATGCTCACGCTGCGCTTCGCGGCTCGGGAGGGGCGCGAATCGGAGCTGATCGATGCCGTGCGCAAGCTCATGCCCCGCTTCACAAGCCTGCCGCGCGTCACGGGTGCGCACTTCGCGCAATACGACATGTCGCTCAGAGGTGGCAACGCCGGCAGCCAGCGCGGCCGCGTGATCATGCTGCCGGGTTGGACGACGCGGCTGCCACGAGCACGCGCGGTACCGCGTGGGCTAATCGATCTCGGCGGTGGTGCCTGGGGCCGGTGTGAAGCCCAGGTCGCCGCGCGCGAGTGCCTTCTCGCGGCCACCGAATTGCGCGAGCAGTTCGGCTTGTCGCCGCTTTGCGCGCGCGTCGGTCGCCTCCGGATCGAGCGCGGCACGCAGCAGGCGTTCGCCTTCGGCCAGCGTGGGCGCGAACCGCGGGTCGCTGGCCAGATCGATCAGCTCTTCGGGATCGGCCTCGAGGTCGAAGAGTTGCGACGGTGCACCGACGTAGTGGCAGTACTTCCATTTGCCGAAGCGCAGCATGAAGGCGCCGGCGAGGGAGCCGATCGCGTGGTACTCCGCAATGACCGGGCGCTGCGCGGTGTCGCCGTTCGCCAGCGCGAACAGCGATGCGCCGGGCAGCGCGCGGCCGCCGATCCGCGGCGGCAGGCCGGCCGCTTCGAGGATCGTTGGCGCGCAGTCGATGTGCGAGACCGGCACGTCGACGACGCGGCCGGCCGGAACTTCCGGCCCGGCCACGATCAGCGGCACGCCGGCGCTTTCCTCGTACAGCGTGGACTTGCCCCACAAGCCGCGCGCGCCGACGTTGTCGCCATGGTCGCTCGTGTAGATCACGCGCGTGTCGTGCGCAAGGCCCGCGTCGTGCAGCGCGCGCAGCACGTACCCGATGTTCTCGTCCATCGCCGACACGAGGCCGGCATACCCGGCGATGGCCCGCTTGACATCGGCCTCCGACGCGAAGTGCGGATCGTAGTCGACCGTGTGTGTGTAGTTGTCGAGAAACGGATGATGCGGGCGCGCGTCTTTGGCGTACTGCTTGGGCATCGGCAGGTCCTGCTGCCAGTAGCGGTAGAACCACTGCGGTGGCGCAGTGAGCGGGAAATGCGGGCACACGAACGACACGAACAATACCCACGGTCGGTCACGCCACTTCGGCGCCTCCTCGTGCAGCCAGATCTGCGCTCGCGCCGCGATGTCGCGGTCGTACACGGTGTAAGGCGATTCACCGGGGCCGGCGCGCCTGGCCATCTTGTCGCCGCCCTTGCGCGTCGGGATGTTCTCGCGGACCAGGCCTTTCACGTCGCCGATGCCATCGACCACGTGCATCGGCACGATCTCTTCGGAGAAGCCATGGTCATCGCCCGGACGGCCTCGGAAATGCAACTTGCCGATCGAGACGACGCGATGCCCGGCGTCGCGCAGTGCGTGGTGCCAACTCGGGATCGCGCCCTCGTAGGCGTCGGCGTTGTCCCAGTAGCCGATGTCGTGCACGTAGCGGCCGACGGCGAAAGCGGCCCGCGCCGGTACGCAGATCGGGGAGGTTGTGTACGCTGACCTGAAGCGCGTGCCGCGGGCGGCAAGCGCATCGAGGTTGGGGGTGGCGATGAACGGATGGCCGGCGGCGCCGAGAAATTTCGGATTGTGCTCGTCCGACATGAGCACAAGCATATTGGTGGTGCGCATGCGGGAAGTATCGCACGGCGGCCCCGCCCTGGACACGATCCGGTACGCGGGCGTAACGTTGGCAGCCGCGACGCCGCGCGCCCGTCCAAGGAGGGACCATGAACCGCCTGAACCGCACGCTCCTGCTGCTCGTGGTGTCCACCTTTTGCGCGCTCGACGTGAGCGCCCAGACGTATCCGAACCATCCCATCAAGCTGATCATCGCCGATGCCGCCGGGGGCGCGCCCGACCAACTCGGGCGGCTCCTCTCGGACAAGCTTGGCAACAACATGGGCCAGCCGGTGATCGTCGACAACCGCCCCGGTGCGGGCGGCGCGCTCGGCGCCGAACTCGCAGCGAAGTCGGCGCCTGACGGCTACACGCTGCTGCTCACGACGACGGCCATCTACGCGATCCTGCCCAACCTTCGCAAGAATCTGCCGTACGATCCGGTCAGGGACTTCGTGCCGATCACACGCATCGCGACGGCGTCGAACGTCCTCGTCGTAAACAACGAAGTTCCGGCGAAGAACATCGCCCAGCTGGTCAAGCTCGCGAAGGAGAAGCCCGGCGCGCTCAACTACGCGTCGGCCGGCGTGGGCACGCCGGCGCATCTGGCCGGCGAGATGCTGAACCTGCTCGCCGACATCAAGGTCACGCACGTTCCGTACAAAGGTGCGGCGCCGGCGCTGACGGACGTGATCGCCGGTAATGCGCAGTACATCATTACCTCTCCCATCGCCGCGGGCGCCCACATGAACGGTGGACGAGTGCGCGCGCTGGCGACCACGGGCACCGAGCGCAACCCGGGCCTGCCCGACCTTCCGACGATCGCGGAGGCGGTCCCCGGCTACGAGATTACGCAGACATGGGGCATCGTGGTGCCGGCGGGTACGCCGCCGGAGATCGTGAACAGGCTGAGCGGCGAGATCATGAAGGTGCTGCACCAGGTCGACGTGAAAGAAAAGGTGCTGGCGACCGGGGCGACGCCCGTCGGCGAATCGCCCGCGGAGTTCGAAGCGTTCATGGCGAAGGAGCGGCAGCGATTGGGCGACGTCATAGCCAAGAGCGGCATCGCTCTCACCGACTGACGACTGCATTGCGTTGTCGACGGTCGACTCGACGGAGAAAAAGGCATGAAGACACCGTTTCTTGGAGCGCTGCTCGCACTCTCGATCACCGCGCCCGGCCTTCGCCGCGATCAAGGAGATGCCGGTCACCTACACGGACGGCGACGACCACGATGAAGGGTTTCGTCGTGTACGACACCGCCAAGAAGGGCAAGCGGCCGGGAATCGTCGATGGTGCACGAATGGTGGGGCATCACGAAGCATATGCACAACGAGGCGCACCGACTCGCGCGCCAGGGCTACACGACTTTCATCGCCGACATGTACGGCGACGCCAAGACGGCCGACAACCCGAACGGACGCGGGCGCGCTGTCGGGCTCGGTGATGAAGAACCCGCAGGCGATGGAATCGCGCTTCAACGCCGCGCGCGAGCAGCTCGCGAAGCAGCCGACAGTCGATCGCCGCGCGCATCGGTGCGGTGGGCTACTGCTTCGGCGGCGCGGTGGTGCTCAACATGGCGCGCGCGGGCGCCGATCTCGCCGGCGTCGCGGGCTTCCACGCTTCGCTCGGCCTCAATACGCCAGCGCCCGCGCCCGGCACGGTCAAGGCGAAGATCCTGGTCCTGAACGGCGCCGACGATCCGTTCGTGAAGAAGGAGCAGTACGCGACGTTCGAAGAGCGACCTGGATGCGGCGAAGGCCGACTACCAGCGTGATCGAGTATCCCGGCGCGGTGCACGCCTTCACGAACCCGGAGGCGACCGCGCTCGGCAAGAAGTTCAACCTGCCGCTGCGCTACGACGCGAAGGTGAACAAGGAGGCGGAGGCCGAGGCGTCAAAGTTCTTCGCCGGGCTCTTCAAGAAGTAGCCGCCTGAAGTCTCCGCTGCCGGCCGAGGCGGGCAACGGGGATCGAATCCCAACCTTCAGGCGGGCCGTTAACGTGCGCGGGTTAGAGTGCACTCGGTTGCGGCAAGGTCCTACGGATCAGCCTGGAGGAGCGATGGCACACGACCCGATGTATCACGAGGGAATGCGGCGGCTGCAGGACGCCCGCGAGACGCGACCCTTGGCGGACTGCCTGGAGCAGGTGACCGTTCACGCAGCGTTCACCGACGATGACCGTGCGTTTATCGAGCGCTGCTCGATGTTCTTCATCGCAACCGCTGACCTGCACGGCCATCCCGACTGCTCGTACAAGGGTGGCTTGCCCGGTTTCGTGCGCGTCCTGGATGACCGCACTCTCGCCATTCCCGATTACGACGGCAACGGAATGTACAGAACCTGGGGAAATGTTCTGGTCAATCCCCATGTGGGTCTGCTGTTTCTGGACTTCGAGAATACCAAGCGAATTCGGGTGAACGGTACGGCCCAGGTCAGCGAGGACGATCCATTGCGCAGTGAGTACCCGGGGGCGGTCTTCATCGTTCGTGTCGCGGCAACGCGAATCTTCCCGAACTGCCCTCGCTACTTGCACAAGATGCAACTCGTCGAACACTCGGTGTACGCACCGCGGCCCCAGTACACCCCGCCGATCCCCGCGTGGAAGACCTTCGATGCCTTTCGCGATGCTCTGCCGGCGCGCGACCGTGCAGACGACAAGAACGAGTAACGCGGCTCGCCAGATCATTCGGATCGGTGGGCGGTAGCCTTGCGAAGCCCAAGGGAGGCAGACGATGCGAATAGCCGTCGTTCAGCGACCGCCGGTGCTGTTGAGTCGTGCCGGAACGATTGCAGATGCGGTCGCTGCGATCGGCGAGGTTGCCGCGAATGGGGCCCGGTTGGCGGTATTCCCTGAGGCGTACATCCCCGGGTATCCGGCGTGGATCTGGCGGCTGCGCCCAGGCGGAGATATGGCGCTCGCGGAAAGGCTCCACGCGCAACTTCTCGCCAACGCCGTGAGTCTCGATGGCGACGACATCGCACCACTGCGCGAGGCGGCGAAGGAGCACGAGGTGGCGGTCGTCTGCGGCATCGACGAGCGCGACACCGAGTTCAGTCGTACCACCATTTACGACACCGTCGTGATGATCGGGCCGGACGGATCGCTGTTGAACCGTCATCGCAAGCTGATGCCTACGAATCCGGAGCGCATGGTGTGGGGCTTCGGCGACGCTTCCGGGCTGAAGGTGATCGATACACCGTGCGGCCGTGTCGGCGCGCTCATCTGCTGGGAAAGCTACATGCCCCTGGCGCGATTTGCCCTGTACGCACGGGGCGTCGAGATCTACATCGCGCCGACCTATGATGCCGGCGACCAGTGGGTCGGCACCCTGCAGCACATTGCGCGCGAGGGTGGATGTTGGGTAGTCGGATGCGGCATGGCCTTTCGAGCCAGCGACATTCCTGAAGGCGTTCCCGGCAAGTCGGACCTGTACCCGAATGCCGACGAATGGATCAACCCGGGAGACTCGGTGGTGATCGAGCCCGGAGGGAAGATCGCGGCTGGACCGATGCGGCGCGAGCTGGGAGTGCTCTACGCAGACATCGACCTTGAACGCGTCGGCATTGCCCGGCGGAGCCTGGATGTCGCCGGCCATTACGGAAGACCCGATATCTTCCAGCTGCAGGTGAACACGAAGCCGCTGAAGCCCGTCGATTTCCTGGTGTCTGGACGACCTGCCGGGTGACCGTCCGCCTCGCCACCTCGCCCGATAGTCGCTGAACGGCCAGACGCGGTCACAAGATTATCGGACGCGCCCCGGCGTTTCGTCAGCGGCGTTTCAGGTGAAGTTCGAGGGCGGCCGCCACGATCGGCTTGGCCCACACGGGCGTGCCGGTCAGCAGCGAGCGCAGCTTCGTCGGCGCGACGATCTTTTGCTTGACACAATGCAGAAGGAGGCGCGGTGCGGGCGTCAGGCCTCGCGCCGGATCCGCTTCGGCGGAGTTGTCGTAGACTCGCAACGACGCAAGCTGTGGCAGCAGGCCAACGAGATTCTTGCGCGCCCCGTCATAGCGCTCCAGAATCTTCTCGCGTGGGATGTCGTGGCCCCCGCGCACGACCCGATGGCGCACGCGTTCAATGTGGAGCTCGACATTCTCGAGCCCCGCAAACCAGACGTGCACGGCGACGCCCTCGCGTGCCGCACGCTCGAGAAGCTCAGTCATGGTGTGGCCCCCGAGCGTGGTCTCGAAAGCGAAGTCCAGATGCTGGTCGATTGCGCGCTCGAGTAGCGCTCGTCCCTGGCTCCAAGCGGCTGCATTGACCTCCGCCATCGCGGGCGGTGGATTCAGGTGCGCATTGGCGGCCACGATCTTGCGCGCGGCTTCGTCCGGGTTGTAGAAGCTCGCCCGGGACTCGAGCAGGGCCGCACCCCCGATGCTGCTCTTGCCGGCTCCGTTGCAGCCGGCGAGCACGAAGATGCTGCCGTGGCGTTGCGGCGGCGTTGCCGCCTTAGCCACGCGAGCGGTGCTTGGTTTTCTTGGCGGCGCTACGCTTGGTCAGTGCAAGATCCGCGCCCGCAGGCGGATTTCGCATGCGCACCGCCGTCACGCCCACCCCGGGGGTCAACGCCTTGCGCTGGCGTTGGTTGCTCGCGACCGTCGGCGTCACACGCGGACTGGCGACCACGGCACCCCGCCGCCGCGCGGCGTGCCCCAGCTCGTCCGGGGTCATGCTGAACGCGCGCTCCATCGCAGCCCGGACGCCTGGCTCCTGCATGCGGTCGAGCAAGGCGTCGAATTCGGCAGTCAGCGTATTGAGCGAGCCCGAATCCGCGCGCGCCATACGCTCGTAGGTCTCCACCGAGATCAGCACGAACTTGGGTTGGTTGCGCAGGGTGATCGCCACCGCGCCTTCCTTCGTCACGCGCTCGAGTATCCGGCCGAAGCCGTTCTTGGCGTCGCTCGATGAAATCTTCGCGGGTTCGACGAGTTCCCCGCGGGCGTTCCGGATCTTGATGGCGGACGACGACATGGCCACTCCTCGGCAAGAACGGCCATTCTACGCCGATTGGCCAACATAGCCAACTTAGCCAAACGGTTCGCCTGCCCGTCATAGCGATAGATCACCAGGAAGTTCGGCCGCTCGTTCGCGCCAGAAGACAGACCGGCGCCCCTGGGTGAATGGCGTGAAACCGACATTCATTCGCCGCCTGGAGGGGCCGTCCCGGACGCTCCTTTGGCTTCGACTCTGTGGCCCGTGCGCCGCAATGCGACGACCTTATGCGTCCCAATTCTGCTGCCCAGTGCCGGCCGGTCTATCGCGCCCCGTTACCTCGATGACTTGAAGGTACCGGATATCTCTACTTTTCTGAGACCGGACATTACGGCGTTGCCGTGGCAGGATCTGTTCGCTGCACTTGACACAAGCCGCCGAGTGCGACGACCATCGGCCAAACTTCGCCCACGTAGCTTGCGATTCGAACGTAACGGCGGCGACGGTTTCCCAATCACGAACATAACGTGATCAGCCCCCGTCGGGGGCAGGCAGACAACGAGGAGGAATCATGAAGTTGCTACACGCCTGGCAGTTGCCCTTTGCTTTGGTATTGGCGTTGGTCCTCGGCCTGCCCGCGCAGGCGCAGGAATCGCGGCTCGACACCGTGGTCAAGCGCGGCAAGCTGATCGTTGCGACTTACAGCACCGCGCCGCCGCTGGCCTTCACCGATGATAAGGGGCAGTTGGTCGGCTTCGAGATCGACCTGGCGCGGCTGATCGCAAAGGACCTCTTGGGCGATCCCAACAAGGTTGAATTCATGATCGTTCAGTCCGAGGGGCGCTTCCCGTCCGTGCTCTCGGGACGCGCGGACTTCGCGATCGCGGCGACGACCATCTATCCGGAGCGCGCGGCCAAAGTCGCGTTCACCACGCCGTACATGGACAGCGGCGTGGCGGTGATCGTCCGACGCGACGCCAACGTCCACAGCCTCGCCGACCTGAACAACGAGAAGTTCACGATCACCGGCCAGAACAACCCGCAGAACGCCGACCGCGCCAAGCGCTTCGTGCCCAAGGCGAAGACCCTGTGGTTCGACAACCCGAGCGAACTGCTGCTCGCGGTCAAGAGCGGCCGCGCCACCGCGATGCAGACCGACGTCCCGGTCGCCGACTACTTTGCTCTGCAGAATAAGGACCTGATGGTGCTGCCCGACCTTGTCGAAAAACTCGGCGTCGCAAACAACGCGATCTTCATGAAGCCGGGGGACTTCACCTGGTGGTTGTTCCTGGATACGGTCGTGAAGGAAATGCGCTACGGCTCGCGTTATCAGGAATACACCGATCTGTTCCGCAAGTGGTTCGGCAAGGATCCCCCGCCGCAGCGGTTCTATATCGGCAAGACGAAGCAGTGACCGGCGCGCCCGCTGCTCCTCGCTGCCGCCGCTGCTGCTGCTGAGGAGGCATGTCGATCGACCTGTCGTTCGTCGGGCGCTTCCTGCCCGGCCTGCTCGAAGGCACGCTGATCACCCTGGAGCTGTCGGCGCTCGCGATTATCGCGGCGCTGACGGCGGGGCTGGTCGTCGCGGTCGCTGCGCTGTCCGGCAACAAGCTGCTGGCCTTCGCTGCTGGAGCGTTCGTCCAGTGCATGCGCAACACGCCGCTGCTGGTTCAGCTTTACCTCGTGTATTTCGGGCTGGGCATGATCGGGCTGCCGCTGTCGGCGTTCGCGTCTGGGCTGATTGCGCTCGCGGCCCAGAACGCCGCCTATATCGCTGAGATCTATCGCGGCGGACTGCAGTCCATTAACCGCACACAGATCGAGGCCGGGCGCGCGCTGGGCATGCGCCGCCGCGACATCTTCGAACTGGTCGAACTGCCCCAGGCATTCATGCGCGTGGTCCCGCCGTTGTGTAACCAGTTCGTCCAGATCATCAAGGACACCTCCATCGTCTCCGCAATCGCCGTGGGCGAACTGATGCACCAGGGCAAGATGCTGAGCGAGCGCACTGCCGCGACCTACGAGATCTTCATCATGGTCGGCTTGTTTTACCTGGTGATCACGTCGGTGGTGACCTGGGGAACGCGGCTGTTCGAGCGCCGCTTCGCCATTGCGCACTGAGCATCGCGATGCTGCCCGAGATCCTGATCGAGAACTTCCCGCTGCTGCTCCGCGGGTCTGGTATCGACGCTCGAACTGTCCGCGGCCACGGCGCTGTTCAGCAGCGTGCTTGGCTTCGCTGCCGCACTGCTGCGCACGTTCGGGCGTTGGCCGTTCCGCCTTCTGGTCGATGCGTATGTCTATATCGTGCGCGGGATACCGCTCCTCCTGCTGCTCTTTTTCATGTACTACGGATTGCCGTATTCGGGGATCCACCTCGATCCGGTGCCGGGCGGCATCCTGGTGATGACGATCTATTTCGGCGCCTTCATGTCGGAAGTCTTCCGGGCCGCGATCGAGGCGCTGCCGCGCGCGCAATGGGACGCGGCGAAGAGCCTCGGCATGCGGCTACCGTTGATCCTCGCCATCGTCGTCTTGCCGCAGGCGGTCCGACTCTCGGCGCCGGCCTTCATCAACACCTGCATTCTGCTGATCAAGAGTACCTCGCTGGTGTCGATCATCGGGCTATCCGAGCTGACCCTCACCGGGCGGCAGATCGTGGAGCGGACCTTCGCGCCATTCCAGGTCCTGCTTGGGGTGGGGGCGATCTATTTTGTAATTTGCTATGCGCTATCGCGGCTGGGGCGCTACGCCGAAAAACGGATGGTCCATGGCTGATGAACCGCACAGTGTCGCGCCGATGGTCGAGTTCCGCGGCGTCAGCAAATGGTACGGCGCGAACCAGGTGCTGAAGGACGTATCGCTGCGCGTGGCGCCCAGCGAAGTCGTGGTGGTCATTGGTCCCAGCGGTTCGGGCAAGACGACGCTCCTGCGCTGCGTGAACCTGCTCGAGGAATATGAGGCCGGCGAAATCACCGTGGCCGGCGAGATGATCGGCTACCGGATCGGCGCCAACGGCCGACGGGTGCGCCGGAGCGAGCAGGAAATCGCTGCTGCCCGGGCGAAGATAGGCTTCGTGTTCCAGAGCTTCAACCTGTTTCCGCACATGAGCGTGCTGCGGAATGTCGCCGTGGGTCCGATCCGGATCAACAAGATGCCGCGCGAGGCGGCCGAGGCGCTGGCGCGCGACCTGATCGCGCGCGTCGGCCTGGCCGACAAGGTCGATGCGTATCCTGCGCGCCTCTCGGGCGGCCAGCAGCAGCGCGTGGCCATCGCGCGGGCGCTGGCGATGCAGCCGCGGCTCATGCTGTTCGACGAAGTCACCTCAGCGCTCGATCCGGAACTGGTCGGCGAGGTGCTGGGCGTGATGCAGCAACTGGCGACCGAGGGCATGACCATGATCGTGGTGACCCACGAGATGCAGTTCGCCCATGATGTCGCCGACCGCGTCGTCTTCATGGACCACGGCAAGATCGTCGAAGAAGGCGATCCGGCGACCCTGCTCAGCCAGCCGCGCAGCCAACGCCTGCAGACGTTCATGCGCCGGCATATTCAAGGTTGGGCGCGCAACCTGCCACCGCAGCAGTCAACCATGACAGAGAATCCATGAAGAGCCAGTTCGACCTGGTGGGGCAAATGAAGATGGCGCTGGATACCCCGGTCCTGATGGTCGACCTCGACGTGATGGCGAACAATATCCGCGAGATTGCCTCAATCTGCCGCCAGCGGCAGATTGCGTGGCGGCCGCATACCAAGGGTATCAAGGTACCGGCGATCGCGCATCAGGCACTGGCGGCCGGCGCGATCGGCGTGACCTGCGCGAAGCTGGGCGAAGCGGAAGTGATGGCGGCTGCGGGGATTCGCGACATCCTGATAGCGAACCAGATCGTTGGCGAGATGAAGATCGCGCGCCTCGCCGGCCTCCGGCGCCACGCAGACGTCAAAGTGCTGGTCGACTGTGTCGAGAATGCGACCGCATTGGCGACGGCCGCGTCCAGCCATCGGCGTGCGCATTCCGGTGCTGATCGAAGTCGACACCGGGATGGGGCGCGCCGGCGTAGCGCCCGGGTCGGCGGCGCTCGCGCTGGCGAACGCGATCCGCGGGCTGGAGGGGATCGCGCTCGTCGGCGTGGCCGGATGGGAAGGGCATTTGACCGAGATTGCCGATGCGCAGGAAAAGAGTGCGGCGATCGTAAGCGCGGTCGGCTCCCTGACGGCGACGGCGGACGCGCTGCGTGCCGCCGGGTTTGCGATCGCGATCGTCAGTTGCGGGGGCACAGCCACCTTCCGCACCACCACTCGCGTGCCGGGAGTGACGGAGATCCAGGCTGGCGGCGGCGTCTTCAGTGATGTGCGCTACCTGACCAAGTGCAAGGCCGATCTGCCCTATTCGCTGACCATACTGACCACCGTGATCAGCCGGCCGACCGACCGGCGGATCATCTGTGACGCCGGGAAGAAGTCAATGAGCAGTGACACAGCGGTTCCACTACCGGTGGGAATCGATCACGTGCGTTCGGTCAGTCTCTCGGCCGAACACGCCAAGATCGAACTCGACCAGCCGAACCACGCATTGACAGTCGGCGACAAGCTGGAATTCGTCGTCGGCTATTCGGATACCACGGTTCACCTGCACGAGGAAATCGTCGGCACCCGCAAGGGCCGAGTTGAGATCGTGTGGCCTATCCTGGGCCGCGGTAAGCTGCGGTAACATCGTCACGGCGGCGACAACTTCGCTTGTTGGGGGACTGCTTTCTGCGGCGCTCCAAGCGATTGCTTCCGGCAAGACTCCACGAGTGCAATGGGTCGTGAGCCGCCCGTTGGCGCATTCGCCGCTCTCGGCCAGAAGCGGACGTTTTTGGCTGACCACTCACAGCCGTGTATTGCGATTATGATTGAGTTCCGTCGTGCAACCATCACCGCCAGCCCGCGGCGGACGCACCATGTGCGGCCTTCCACGCACGAGACCACGAGACGGCGATGCCCACGGTTGTGCCTGAAACCCGCTACGCTCGGAGCGGCCGTCTAAACATTGCGTATCAAGTTGTCGGCGACGGCCCCCGAGATTTAGTGGTCGTTCCGGGCTGGGTCTCTCACGTCGAACTTGCGTGGGATTTGCCGCCCCTTGCCCGATTCCTCGATCATCTCGCATCCTTCGCGCGGCTCATCGTGTTTGACAAGCGCGGCACCGGCCTATCGGATCGTCTTCCCGACGCCGAACTTCCGGGGCTGGACGAGCGCATGGATGACTTGCGCGCTGTGATGGACGCGACAGAAACGAAATGCGCGGCGCTGTTCGGCTTCTCGGAGGGTGGCAACCTCGCGATGACGTTCGCGGCCGCGCATCCAGCGCGTGTCAGCGCGTTGGTCACGTTTGGGGTTTTCGCCAAGCGAACCTGGAGTGCGGACTATCCGTGGGCACCCACGCCCGAAGCCCGTGCGAAGGAATACGAGGAGGTCGAGCGCGACTGGGGTCAGTTAATGGATCTCTCACGCATCATGCCGTCGATGGTCAACGACCCGGACTTCGCCAAGCGCGTGGCTACGTACCTGCGGCGATCGGCCAGTCCGGGGGCCGCCGTCGCCCTACTGAGAATGAACACGCAGATCGACGTTCGTCACCTGCTGCCGATCATCAAGGCGCCTACCCTTGTCATGCATCGGGTCGGCGACCGCGATGCCAACATTGAGGAGGCCCGCTACATCGCTGCCCGCATTCCCGGCGCCCGGCTTGTCGAGCTTCCGGGCGAGGATCATCTGCCATGGATCGGTGACGGTCATGTCGTGGCTGACGAGATCGCCGAGTTCGTCACAGGTGCGCGGTTGCCACGCGATGTCGATCGCGTGCTTGCAACTGTACTGTTCACGGACATCGTGGGCTCGACGGAACAGGTCGCCCTGTTGGGCGATCGCGCATGGCGCGAGCGACTCGCCGAACATCATTCGACGGTACGGCACGAGATCGAGCGCTGGCGCGGCCGCGAGATCAACACAGCCGGAGATGGGTTCTTGGCAGTGTTCGATGGCCCGGCGCGGGCTATTCGCTGCGCACTGGCGCTGCATGAGCGCCTCTCGCATCTCGGCATTTTGATCAGGGCAGGGCTGCACACCGGTGAAGTAACAATGTCGGACGACGATGTCAGCGGAATGGCCGTGCATATTGGCGCGCGGGTGGCGGCGTGCGCCCGTGCAGGTGAGACATTGGTGTCGAGCACCGTCAAGGATCTCGTCGTGGGCGCGGACCTCGCTTTCGCTAATCCTCGAGTGACCGCGCTCAAGGGCGTGCCCGGCGAATGGCGACTGTACACAGTGAGCGAGGCGGGCGTGTAGTCCCAGCTACGCTGATCGCGACCACCGAACCCGACGGTCGCAGACCGGCCACGAGCGGTCGTCAATCTAAGCCGCTGAGCATGAGCGAACGGATTGGACATTCGCTTCCCAAACTGCTCCTCCGCGCGCGACATTCCCACCTGCAGCTCCCTGGGACGGGCAGTGCTCACCTCAGAGCGTCGCGGCGCAGGCCGGGACAAGCAACCTGGACATTATGTCAATGTAACTTGACAATAATTCCTGCCCGAAGTAAAGTGTCCTTGTCTTCAATGACCGAGGAGTCTTCCCATGACGAATATCCGACGGGGCCTCTGCTGGGCCGCAGCGCTCCTGCTTACCGCAATCGCGAAGCAGTACGGCGTTTTCGAGCCCGGCGCCGCCGACACATTGCTGCTCGTGTTGCCAATCGTCGCGGTTCTGTCACTAGGGAACGAGCGCGAATGCCGTCTGCGGCCCAGGAATGAAGCCTAGGAACAGTCGATCTTCGGCGCGGGGTCGCTACCGCGCGCGGCTCGGCGGCGCGATGGTGATGTACGTGGCGAGCCTATTCGCTGCCACATACCTCATCTCACGCAATCTCGTGGACGGTCCGATCGTCTGGATCCTCGGGTTGATCCCGGGACTTGCCGTGGTCGGCGCCTTCTATGCGATCGCGATGCTCATCATCGAACAGAAGGACGAATTCATCCGGATGCTGATCGTGCGCCAGACACTGATCGGCACCGCGGTCGCGCTGTCCATTTCAACGGTCTGGGGGTTTCTCGAGAATTTTGGCCTGGTCGCTCATGTCGACTCCTACTGGATCGCGATCATCTGGTTCTTCGGCTTCGGATTCGGTGGACTCATCAACCGGATCACGCACGGTGCATGGGGAGACGGATGTTGAAGAACCGTCTCAAGGTGCTTCGCGCCGAGCGCAACTGGAGCCAGTCGGACCTCGCGCAGAACCTGGACGTTTCGCGCCAGAGCGTCAACGCCATTGAGACCGGCAAATACGACCCCTCGCTGCCCTTGGCATTCCGCATGTCCGAACTGTTCGGCCTGCCGATCGAAGAAATCTTCTTGCGCGACTGAGGCGCGCGCTTGCTCCGAGCACGGCGGGGGCGGGTCTCGCGAACAACCACTTCGGGTCGGGAACGCCGGTTTGCCAGGATCAACATGAAGCTCCGGGAATGCTGCCGAGCTGGGAACGAGGTAATGCCCCAAGCTTCCAGATGCGCGGCGGTACCTCGGCATCGAGGTCGACGACGCGCTGGAGATCGCGGAGCAAACCGAGGTGTAGTCCCCGCTACGCTGGTCGCGACACCGAACCCGACGGTCGCAGACCGGCCAAATGCGGTCAGCCGTGAAATCGGTTGAAAGCGGTCATCCACGGTTGAGTCTGCCACATTGCGAACAAATGGTCGGGGCTCTAACATCAGATGCTTCCGGTTGTGGGTTCGTGCCGGTCATGTGGATGCGAGGAGAATGCAATGCAGGTTTCGTTCGAAATGAGGGCGGCGCAACTGATTCAGGCGGCGGTGGTGGGGGTGGCAGTCGCCGCTATGGCAGGCTGCACTTCCGTTTCCCAACGCGACTCGACACCCAAGACCGTCAGCGCAATCGCGCCTCCCGAACTCGCGGCAGCCTGTCCGATCACGCAGTCTGGAATCGAATCCTTGGTGGTCAAGACGACAGGGCTTGCCTACAACGGTGCACGGTTCGGAAACGTCGGCACCTACACTTACCTGCTCGCCGAGGCGAAGGGCACGGTCAAGGCGAACGACCCATGCGCCCCGTCTATTGTTGATCTGAAAAATGCGGCGGACGGCACGGGCGCGGTGAAGTACTCGTTCGACGTGGTGATCCTGACGCCGACCGATCCTGCCAAAGCGAACGGTACATTGCTCTACGAGGTCGTCAATCGAGGCAGGACCATCGCATTGGCCGCGCTCCAGGACAGCAACACGATGGACATCTACAACGCAATCAGGCCGGTCATGCCGAGCGCGGCGAAGGGTGTCGTCCGAGGCAAAGGCGCGGGCAATGCCTTTCTGCTGAATCAGGGATACACCATTGTTTTGTCCGGTTGGCAGGGCGACCGCCCCCAGCAGTTCCGGACCGACAAGCCGGCGGCCATCTCGGACAAGAACACTTGGCCCGTTATCGGCATGACCGTGCCCGTCGCGCGCGACGTGACAAACGGTAACGCCCCGATCACCGGCAAGGTACAGGATGAGTTCATCGCTGACAGTCCGAAGGCCAACTTGCTTGGCACCTACTACAGACGTGTGCCTGGCACTCCCGCGACGCTCGTCATTCGCAAGACTCCGACCTCGTCCCCCATCGTGGTGTCCGAGACGCTGTGGAAATACATTCCGGGCGCCGGCACCGCTGAGGGGGGAAATACAGGCCCCAATGGTTTCGGGTATGTCGAGATTGACCGCGCGGGACTGCGTGCGGACCCCCGCTATGCGGCAGCGCTCGACGACGGCAGCGACAACGGATCAATCTACCTTTTCGACTTCACGGCGGTCGACCCGAAAGTGCTAGGGCTCGGGTTCCTCGCGACGCGTGACCTCATTTCGTTCTTGCGCTACGAGAGCAAAGATGCGAGCGGGAACGCCAACCCCTTGGCGACCCGGCCCACCATTGCTGTGGCCACCGGCATCTCGCAATCGGGACGCTACCTTCGCGACTTTCTTTGGCAGGGATTCAACGAGGACGCGAAGGGACGCATCGTCTTCGAAGGAATGCTTCCGCTGGTCGGTGGGTCGCGCAAGACTTACACCAACTATCGCTGGGCAAAGCCGGGGGACTACTCACGTCAGCAAGAAACGCACTACGCACCGGGCGACCAGTTCCCATTCGCCTACACGACCATCACGGACCCTCTGACCGGAAAGACTGATGGCCTGTTGCGGAAGTGCACGCAGACGCGCACCTGCCCCAAAGTCTATCAGTACGACAGCCCCATCGAAGCGAACGGCGGGCGCACGTCCCTGCTCGTGACCGATGGAACCGGGAAGGCGATACCGGTTCCCGACAACGTGCGCCTCTTCTACGCGCCGGGCACGCAGCACACGCCGATGCCGGCCACCGAGGCCGCCGACCTGCAGCCTGACTATACGGTCGATCGGCCCGTCGGCAATGACGATCCGTCGGCTAACCCGTGGGCGCTGGTGTCGAGCACTGCGATGTACCGCGCGCTGCTCATGAACCTCGAAGGCTGGGTGAAGGGGACAGCGACGCCACTGGATAGCCGCTATCCCTCCGTGACGGATGGAACGTTGGCTGTCGCCACACCGAATCCCGCAAGCACGGGCCGGCCTGATCTCGCAGCGGCCGGGCTAGGTTACAACGGGGGATACAACACGTTGAGCGTGAACGACGAGTCGGTAAGCCCGCCGGTGCCAGGAGACCGGTACTACGTGGTGCTGCAACTAACCACCGACGCGCAGGGAAACGAGCGCGCGGGAGTCAAGATGCCGGACATCGCCGTGCCGTTGGCCACTTTCACTGGGTACAACCTGCGCAAGCCAGGCTACGTCGCGGGGCAACAGAATGGGCTGAACAGCTCGCAACTCGCATTTGCAACGACACCTTCGTCGCGCAAGTCTGGTGATCCCCGTAAGAGTGTGCAGGAGCTGTATGGCAGCAAGGCGGCCTATCTCGACGCGGTCAACCGCGCGGTTGATCAGTTGGTTGCCGAAGGCTTCATTCTCAAGGCGGGAACTGGCGGTGTGGATGACCCGGCCGAGTACCGCAATCGCGCGCAGATGCAAACGAGGCAGGCAGGATTCCAACAACTTCCTTAGTACGGGCGCCGCAAGTGCTCGTCGCCTAAATGACCGCTTCGACCTTCAGCGGAGTACCGCTTTGGGTCGTAAGCCGCCATTCCGCGTGTGCGCGCTCCCGGCCGGCGCCGGGAGACACCGAGGGCGCAGCAGTGCGACGTCGTGCCAACGCGCGCCGCGTCACCCGTCAGATGAGATCCGACCGCGCGAGCTCCATGCGCTGCAGATCGTTGATGAAGCGCTGCAGGCGCGTGCGATTGCCGTCGTTCAGGTTCACGAAATGCACGCCCGCATGCGGGCCGCGCTGATTTGGACCGGCGGGCCCATGGCTGAGCCGCACGACCTCCAGATCCACCACCAGCGTGCCGACGTTCGGGAGCGGCAGGCGGCAGGCCTCGTGCACCGTGCCGGGCTCCCACGACACCGTCGGCGGCAGGTCGGCGAGCGAGAGCCCGCCGCCGCTCATGTCGAGCACGCGCGCCGTCGCGAGCACCGCTGCCGGCACGCCATTGTGTGGCGCCGGGATCTCGCACCGTACGGCCTGGGTGAGTGGCACGCGCACCCGGAAGAATTCGCGCCGCTGGATGCGCGCTACCGTGGGCGGCACCTGCACGGCGAACGCGGGTTCGCCCTGGAAGTAGGTTGCGCTCGCACCTTCCGCGGCGAAGCGAATGGGGATGTGCGCGAGCCGCGACACGCACACCAGGCGGCGCGCGGCGAGCAGACGGGCGTTCAGCGCGGGGTCGGGGCAGCAGTCGAGCAGCACCTCGTCGCGCTCCGGGTTGACGTCGAGCACGAGCGTGAGCACGGCATCGGTCTCCCCGAAATGGACGCTGACGAGCTCGCGCTTCGCCGCGAGCGAGCGCAGGATGGACACGATCTCCAGGCGCGAATACACCTGGAAGCGCTCGTCATCGGCGGCGCTGCCCGCCACTGCGCCTTGCGCCTGCATCATCGGGCGTCTCCCGCGCCATCGCCCTGCGCGTTTGCACGGTCGAGCCGGTGCACCCACGCGAGCAGCTCCGCGACCGCGAGGTAGAGCGCCTGCGGAATGCGTTCGTCGAGATCGACCTGCATCAGGAGCGACGTCAGCTCGCCGGATTCGTGCACGAAAAGCCCGGCTTCGCGCGCACGCCGGATGATCTCCTGCGCGAGCATGCCGCGTCCCTTCGCGATCACGCGGGGGGCGACGTCGCCGGCCGCGTAGCGCAGCGCCACCGCGGTCGCGATGTGTTCGTCGCGCTCAGGTCTCGGATGCATGCTCGATCGCGAATCTGGACAACGCAAGCGCGTGTGACTGCAGCGCCGCGGCAAGGTCCGGTCCTGCGCCTTCGAGCTGGCGCTGAACCGATTGCGATACTGCTGTGATCCGACAGGACACCTGCGCATCGCGCACGCTCACGAGCGCCGTGATGCGGCCCAGCATCGGCAATTCGAGCTCGATGCGGCTCGCGCACGCGGCCTCATCCGGCTCGTCGTCACCGTCGCGCTCCGCAGCCTCTGCGGTGCCTTCGAAGCTGATGGTCGCGTTCTGGCGCGGCCAGATCTCGCCGCTCCATACCAGGCGGCCGGTTTCGAGGGTATCGAGCTGCTGCCGCACGACCGCCGCCGATTCGGCAGGCAGGGACTCGTGGATCACGGTCCCGCCGGCCGGAGCACTGGTTGCCGCGGCCGACCACGCTGCCTGCGGCTCCTTGGCGAGCTCGCTCACTGGATACGCATCACGCGACCAGCGCGCGAGATGGGCCTCGTAGAAGACGCCGCTCTGACGCACGGAGCGATGCAGCGCGCGTGCGAGATCGATGGGGCGCTCGTCGTCGTGCGCCACGAGCGGGCGCGGCGCGCGAATCATCGGTGCGGGCGCATCGTCATCGTGCACGGCGAGGAGCTCGCCGAGGAACGCTCCGCCCGCGGACAGCGCTACCATGGCGCCGGATGCATTGTGTGCATGGGCCTCGCCGGCGATCGTGCTGGCGGCCGCTCGCAGACCCGCGGGGTCGGCCAAACGTTGCCCGATGCGGCGTCCTGCGTCGTTGCCGGTCAGATGATCGGTCGCGGCACGCAACGCGGGTGCGCTGCCATCCTCGCTCGCCGTTGCGAGCACCGGCGTGATGCTCGCGACAGGGCGTGCGACACCGGTGGCGCGTGGCGAAGGCTCACCCTGACGCAAGGCACGCAGCAGCACGGCGAGGTTTTGAACGTTGATCATGCTGCAGTCGTGCGTGCGTCCGCACGCGTTCGTCGAACGTTGCCTACAAACACTGCTCCAGGGTGGTCACCGGACGGATGCCGAGAAAGCTGCCGAGGCGGCCGACCGAAGGATGTGCGATGTCGCGGATGCGCGCGTCGTCCGCCAGTACCTGCCGGAGGATCTCCATGCGGCGCTTGCGTCCGGCGTCGTCCAGTCCGTCCGGCGTGAGCCCGGTCTCCTGGATGCAGCGGATCAGCTCCTCGCAGCACGTGTGCGCGTGCTCGAGCGCCTTCCAGTCGCGGCGCGACGCCGCCTGCAGCATCAGGTGCGATACCCGGCCGATCGCTTCGTAATAGCCGAGGAGAATGCGGCGTTCGTCGGTATTCATGCGCTGGCGTAGCTCGGTGCAGGTGCCGCGGCACCTGCGGGTTGTTCGATGCCGGCCCATGCGTCGCGCAGCTCGCGCAGCAGGCCCGCGACCTCGCCCATCATCGGCGCGTCGCTGCGGATGCTGGCAAGGAGCAGGCGACGGGTCATGTAGTCGTAGAGCTCGACGAGGTGACGCGCGATGGCGCCACCCGCGTTCACATCGACGCTCGCCTTGAGGCCTTCGTCGATGATGGCGAGCGCGCGCGACAGCGCTGCGCCGCGGGCGGCGACGTTGCCGGTGCCGGCGTGTGTCATCGCTTCACCGATGGCCTTGCAGTGCGCCGTCATAGAGCATGAGGATGAGACGGTGCGGTGAAGCGGCGGCGACGCCCGTTTCGAGGCCGATCTGCGCGTAAGCCTGCGCGGCGCGTTGCGGGAACATGGCGGAGGAATCCGTTCAATCTTCGACTCCAGTTCTATCGGCCATCCGGTCGCGCCCTTGAGGCCGATTACTTGTTGTTCGCACGAGGTGGTCGGCAGGTTCGCGAGCTGCTGCGCGAGGGCGGTGCTCTGCGCGCTCAGGTTGGAGAGGAGCGTGTCGAGCGCGTTGAACTGCGCGCGATAGTTCGCCTCCACCTGGGCGAGCCGCGCATTGAGCGCCTCGCGGCGCTTGTCGATGCGCGCGATGTCCTTCTGCAGGCCGTCGGTGCGCGCGGCGATCGCGCCGTCGCTGCCGATGACGTTCTTGACGAGGTCGTTCAGGCGGTACGCAAATCCGGTCTGGTACGTGACGCTGCCGCGCGGCCCGAGGGCGCCGCCGGCGATATTGAGACTTGAGGCCTTCGTAGGGCGTACCGGCCACGCCGAGCAGCGAACGGCCCGAGCCGAGCAGCGGCCTGGCCGTCGAGCGTGCCGGCCGTGTCGAGGCCCGCCGTCGCGACCGGCGTTGCGCCGAGAAGACCCGCCGCCGCGTTGCCGGTCAGGCCGATCGACGACGCCGAGCCGTAGCGCGCCGACGTCAACGTCAGCACGCCGCCGGACTGCGTTACCGTGACGGTCGCTCCGGCAGTCTTGTATGCGCGTGTCACCGTTGATGCGCGACTGGATCTCCAGCGCGAGCGCATCTGCGGTCGCGTACGTTCCCGCACCCAGCGTCACCGTGGTGCTCACGCCATCGAGCAGCACCGACAGGGTGTCGTTGACGCCCGCCGTGATGGTCAGTCCGGCGGCGGCCTGGCCGACGAGCGTGCCATGGGTGGCGAGCTGACTCACGTCGAGCGCATACGTGCCGGGTACGGTCTTGCTGGTGAAGCCGCTCACGGACACCAGGCTGTCGCTCGAGGTGCCCACCGCGGCGAAGAGCTGCGTGACTCCGTCCGCGTCGGCCGTGATCGCCGCATTGAGCTTCGCCGCATCGAGCGCCAGCGTGCCGTCGGTCTGGAACCGCACGCCCACTTGCGACAGCGTGCTGTAGGCGCCGCTGCCGAGCGTCCCGCCGAGGAGGGTGCGCAGCTGCGTCTGGACCATGCGCACGGTGGTGTCGCCGGTAAGCACCGACGCCTGCTTCTTGCTGGCGTCGTACTTGGTGAGATTGTCGAACGTCGTGTCGAGATCGTTGTAGCTCTTGACGAAGGCGGACACCGCCGCACCGACGCTCCCGACGTCGGAACCGACGGTGAGCGTCGCCGGCGTGCCGGCATTGGTGGTGCGCAGATTGAGCGTGACGCCGTCGATGGCGTTGGTCAGGGTGTTCGAGGCGGAGCTCACCGCGATGCCGTCGAGCGTGAGCAACGCGTCCTGCGCCACGACCTTCTCGGTGAGATTCCTGCCCGCTCCGGCAGCGGCCGCCGGATCGTAGGCAAGCTGCGACAGGCCCGCAGCGTCCGTCGCATTGCCGTCGGCATCGGTCACCGTGATGCGCATGCTGTTGGCCGCACCGGTGGCGGTGGACGTGAACACGAGGCGGTTGCCCGCGGCGCTGCCGTCGTTGACGATCGTCGCCGTCACGCCGATGTTGGCGGCGTTCACCGCATCGCGAATGCCGGCCAGGGTGTCCTGACCGGGAGCGATCGTGACGGTGCGTGCTCCGGTGCCGCCGGGGGTGAACACCCCGGCCGTCGTGGTACCGAAGTCGAACGTGAGCGTGCCGGCACCGAGCGTGTCGGCGGTCGTCGCGAAACCTGCCGACGCGAGCTTCTGTGCCCGCGCGAGCTGGGTGACCTCGACGCTGTACGTTCCTGCCACGGCGCCATTGCCGGCGGTGGCCGAGAACACCGTGTCGGCACTCGTTGTAGCCTTCATCGTGTGCATGGCACTGCTCGTGGACAGGCCTTGCAATGCCGTCTGCAGCGCCGACAACGCACTCTTGAGCGTGCCGAACGCGGAGACCTTGGCCTGGTCCACGGCGGTCTGCTTATCGAGCTGCGTCAGCGGCTGCTGCTCGACCGTCATCAACTTCTGCACGATGCCGTTGACGTCGAGCCCGGAACCGATGCCGGGAGAGGAGAGTGTCGCCACGAGGTGGGCTTTCGAGTTGAGCGGTAGCGGTCAGGCCTTGCTGCGCACGAGCATCACCTGCATGCGCTCGAGGGCGCGTGCGATCTCGAGCATTTCCGGCGACGGCACCTGGCGCAGCACCTGGTGATTGCGCGTATCGACGAGCCGGATCACCGTCACGTCGACGTCCGGGTCGTATTCGAACTCCACGGCGTTCGAGACGTCGCGGAGCACTGCATTGGCGCCGGCAACCGCAGCCCGGACGGCCTCCGCTGTCGGCGGCGACGCCGGCTGTGCGGGGACCGTCGCGGCCGAAGTGGCCGAGACGACAACGCCCTCGCGCACCGGAGCGGGCGAGGGCGGGAGGCTGTCTAGCGTACCGACCAGCATGTTGCCTCCTGTCATATCCAGGGCGGGATCACCGCCCCGGACGCATCACTATGCGAAGATCATCCGCGGAGCAGCGTCATCACGCTGTTGGGCAGTGCGTTCGCTTGCGCGAGCATCGCCGTACCAGCTTGCTGCAGGATCTGCGCCTTCGTCAGGTTCGCCGTTTCCGCCGCGAAATCCGTGTCCTGGATCCGGCTGCGGGAAGCGGAGAGGTTCTCCGACGCGGTCTGCAGGTTCGCGACCGTCGACATGAAGCGGTTCTGCACGGCGCCCAGGGTTGCACGGGCGGTGTTCACGGCGGTGAGCGCCGCGTCCATCTGCGTCATCGCCGTATCGGCACCGGCCACCGACGAGATGTCCAGCGCCGCGAAACCGGTGCTGGCCGCGCTGGCGGTCGCGCCGGCGGTTAGACCCGTGGTTGCCGCCGTCGACGACGCACCGGCGTGGGCGATGGTGACCGTGCCGCCGCTGGAGTTGGTCAACGTGACTTGTGTGCTGTTCAACACTGTCGCATACACGTTGGTCGTGCCCGACACCGAGTTGACCGCCGCGGCGATGCTGGCCGCACGGTTCGCGGCGTTGGTGTCGGCTGCGATGCCGCCGACGCTCGTGCCGTTGATCGTGAGGTCACCCGCGGTGATGGCGGTGAAGGCGGTCGCAGCGGCGCCGGTGTACTGGGCCACGTTCGACGTGCCGAGGGCCGCGCTCTGGGCGTTGACCAGGCCGCTGACGGTGATCGTCTCGCCGACGTTCGCGCCGACCTGGAAGGCGGCGTTGGTGAACGAGCCGTCGAGGAGCTTCACGCCGTTGAACGACGTGGTCGCGGCGACGCGGTCGATTTCCGCCTTGAGCTGCTGGGCTTCGGTGTTGAGCGCGGCGCGGTCGGTCGTGCTGTTCGTCGCGTTGCGGGCCTGCACGGCCAGTTCGCGGATGCGCTGCAGGTTGTTCGTGATTTCGCCGAGGGCGCCTTCGGCCGTCTGCGAGAGGGAGATGCCGTCGTTCGCGTTGCGGGCAGCCTGGTTCAGGCCGCGGATCTGCGCCGTGAAGCGCTCCGAGATCGCGAGGCCGGCGGCGTCGTCCTTGGCGCTGTTGATGCGCAGGCCCGACGACAGGCGTTGCAGCGAGGTCGCCAGGGAGGACTGCGACGCGTTCAGGTTCCGTTGCGCATTCAGTGATGCGATGTTGGTATTGATGATCTGAGGCATTTGGAAGTCTCCTGTCTGGGTTCCGGCGATGTCCGCCGTGTGACTCGGGCTGCCTCGATCGGGAGGCCATGAGCGCCGCTGTCAGGGGGGTTATCGACCCGGTCCGCGGCGAACTTGAGGGTTCGTTGCAGCCGCCGGTCGGGGGCTGGCCCCGCAATTGCTATAGACCTCGCGGTGGTGACTTTCCGGGAGCCCGGCGACGGGGGCAGCGGATGGCCTCACGCGATGAACTGTAGGGCGAAGCGCAATCGACCGATCGGCCGAGTTGCGCAGGCAAACCCGTTCAATTCAATCGTTGTGCTGGTCAGATGCAAAACCGGAAAAGCGCTGGCGCGGTGCGGAAGCTTGTGACGCACAACGTCCCGCAGCACCGGCGACGCGCCATGTCGGCGTCATATGGTGTAGGCGCTTTTGGTACACGTTGGCGGGTGCAGCACCGGCAAATTGCGTAGAACAAATGCCCTATTGCGGCAGATCGCATGGGTCGATAGTAGCGATGCGGGGTCATGGGCCCCAACGAGGGAGATGCGGCGTGAAGACCGAACAGATACTTGACGAAATCCGGGAAGCGAACCTGACGTATCTCATCCTTGCCCAGCGCATGCTGCGCGAGGACCGTGCTGAAGGAATGTTCCGGCTCGGGATCAGCGAGGAGGTCGCGGAGATCATCGCGGGCCTCACCACCGCGCAGATCCTGAAGATCGCGGCCACCAACATGCTGATGTGCCGGTTCCGCTTCGACGATGCGATCGTGTGGAACCTCCTCACCGGCAACGGCCGGGAGCGCAGCGTGGCGGGCGTGCATGCGGCGATCCTCATGGCGATGCCCCTCGCCGAGGCGGCCTGACGATCATGCGCAACAAGAGCGTCGTCGACGACGCGCGGGACGTCGTGCGGGCCCGTGCCCTCATCGACCTGGGGGCGCGCCTCCAGGTGCTGGAATCGGAAACGAACCTCTCGCGCGAGCGACTGCTTCGGCTCTACAAGGAGCTCAAGGGCAAGTCGCCGCCGAAGGGCATGCTGCCGTTCTCGACCGACTGGTTCGTGACCTGGATGCCCAACGTGCATTCGTCGCTGTTCATGACGATGTACCAGCACATCAGCAAGTCGGTGGAGATCGAGCCCATCGACGCGATCATCAAGGCGTACCGCCTCTATCTCGAGCAGTGCTCCGCCCAGGGCCTGTCCGTCGAGCTTTCGATCACGCGCGCCTGGCGCCTCGTGCGGTTCTTCGACGCCGGCATGCTGCGCCTCGCGGAATGCTCGTGCTGCCACGGCCGCTTCGTGGTGCGCGAGTTCGACCTCACCAAGGGCTACGTGTGCGGCCTCTGCCACATGCCGTCGCGGGCCGGCAAGACGCGCGCTGCCGGCAGCGGCGCGGGTGTGGCCTGCGCGGCATGACGCCGGGGCTGTTCTAGCGCTAGCCGATCACAGGACGTCAGACGCGGGCCGCGGGCCCGCGTTTTTTTTGGCCTGCGAGCGCTGCAATGGGTGCCTGCACACTAAAGATGCAGGGCGCGGTGCCGACAATTCAGAAGGTACCGCAGGCCGGCGGATGGATCGCCGTGCCGTCATCCAGTACGCCACAGGTCAATCGCTTCGGAGCTGCTGCACGCCATGCTCGTCATCATCGGCTACGCCATCGTGCTCGCCTCCATCTTCGGCGGCTTCGCAATGGGCGGCGGCCACCTCGGGGCGATGTACCAGCCGCTGGAGATCCTGATGATCGCCGGCGGCGCGGCTGGCGCGTTCGTCGTGGGCAACTCACCCAAGTCGCTCAAGGCCACCCTCGCGGCGCTGCCCGCGTGCCTGCGCGGGTCCAAGTACACCAAGGCGCTCTACATGGAGTTGATGGCGCTCCTGTACGAGATCCTCAACAAGACGCGCAAGGAAGGCCTCATGGCCATCGAGCGCGACGTCGAGAACCCCGCCGAGAGCGCGCTCTTCGGCAAGTACCCGACGGTCAACGCCGATCCGCATCTCGTCGAATTCCTCACCGACTACCTGCGCCTCATGGTGAGCGGCAACATGAATGCGTTCGAGATCGAGAACCTGATGGACCACGAGATCGAGACGCACCACCACGAAGCCGAATTTCCCGCGCACACGATCCAGAAGATCGCCGACGGCCTGCCGGCCTTCGGCATCGTGGCCGCGGTGATGGGCGTCGTGCACACCATGGAGTCCGCCAACCTTCCGCCCGCGGAACTCGGGCGGTTGATCGCCCAGGCGCTGGTCGGAACGTTCCTCGGCATCCTGCTCGCCTACGGCGTGGTGGGGCCGCTCGCCAACCTCGTCCAGCAGCGCGCCGACGAGTCCGCGAAGGTCCTGCAGTGCATCAAGGTCACGCTGCTCGCCACGCTCAACGGCTACGCGCCGGCCATCGCGGTGGAGTTCGGCCGCAAGGTTCTGTACTCGACAGAGCGACCGAGCTTCGCCGAGCTCGAGATGCACGTGAAGCAGGCGCGCACCTGATCCATGACCGCCGAGCACAAGGCGCCGATCGTCGTCAAGCGCATCACGCGCAAGACCCACGCGTCCCATGGCGGCGCGTGGAAGATCGCCTACGCCGACTTCGTCACGGCGATGATGGCGTTCTTCCTTCTCCTGTGGATGCTGGGCTCGACCACGAAGGCCGACCTCAAGGGCATCGCCGATTACTTCCAGACGCCGCTCAAGGTGGCGCTCGCCGGCGGCTCCGGCTCCGGCGACAGCTCGTCGGTGATCCAGGGCGGCGGCATCGATCTCACGCGATCGGTCGGGCAGCGCAAGGAAGGCGAGCTGCCCACGCAGAAGCGGACGATCAACCTCAAGGCCGCCGAAGCGGAGATCGAGCGCGTCGAGCTGGTGCGGCTCAAGGAGCTCAAGAGCAGGTTCGAGGCCGCGGTGGAAGCCAATGCCATCCTGCGCAACTTCCGCAAGCAGCTCCGCGTGGACATGACGAGCGACGGCCTGCGCATCCAGATCCTCGACGAGCAGAACCGGCCGATGTTCGACAGCGGCAAGGCCGTGGTCAAGGACTACATGCGCGACATCATTCGCGAGATCGCCACGGTCATCAACAACGTGCCGAACCGCATCTCGCTGGCGGGGCACACCGATGCCGCACCGTACGCCCTCGGCGAGCGCGGCTACAGCAACTGGGAGCTGTCCGCGGACCGGGCGAATGCCTCGCGCCGCGAGCTCATCGCCGGCGGCATCGACGAGGACAAGATCCTGCGCGTGGTGGGACTGGGCTCGTCGGCGCCGCTCGATCGCACGGATCCGCACAATCCGATCAATCGCCGCATCAGCATCATCGTGCTCAACCAGCGCGCGGAAAAGCGCATTCTCGACGACGGCGGCATCATGCCCGAGTCGGGCGTCGATCCCGGCGTCGTCACCGCGGCGGAAGCGCGGTTGCCGGGAGCGGCGGCACCGGCGAAGTAGCGGGTCTGGCGCGCGGCAGCCAACCGCGCGTGCGCGAGCGCCGCCGCCCCCGCAAATAGCGGCGGAAATCCCCACCTCCTCGTGCCATAGAAGCGGCTTCCCGAGCCGAATAATGGGCGCCATCCCAATGGATCGGTGCCATGGCAGAGGAAAGCGATCTCGAACGCAGTTATCCGGCCTCGCCGCGCCGCCTCGAGCAGGCGCGTGAGCAGGGCCAGGTCGCGCGCTCGCGCGAGCTGACCGCTGCGGCGGTCGCGCTCGCTGCGGCCATCGGCATTGCCAGCATCGGGCCCGATTTCGTGCGCCGCTGCGTGCGCCTCATGCACGATGCGCTGCAGTTCGACCGCAGCACGGCCATGCACGAGGACCGCATGCTGGCGGGACTCGGCGCGCTGTCGCTCGACATGCTCGTCGCGCTGGCGCCGCTCCTGCTCGTGATCCTGGTGGCGACCGTTGCCGCGCCCATGCTGCTGTCGGGCTGGGTGTTCGCCGGCAAGGCGCTGATGCCGGACTTCGGGCGCCTCAATCCGGCCAAGGGCTTCAAGAACATCGTTTCGTCGTACGCGCTGGCCGAGCTCCTCAAGGCGCTGCTGAAAAGCGCGTTGCTCGCGGGCGTCGGCACGTTCGCCATCGTGCACGTGTGGGGCGAAGTGCAGTCGCTCGCGCGTCTCGACGCTGCGAGCGGCATCGCCCAAACCGGAAGCATCGTGGTCACCGGCGTGTTCCTGCTCGTCGGCGCCCTGGTCGTGATCGCGGGCGTCGACGTGCCGTACCAGCTCTGGAAGTACTACCACGGCCTGCGCATGACGCGCGAGGAGCTGCGCCAGGAGCAGAAGGAGCAGGAAGGCGATCCGCAGCTCAAGGCCCGCATCCGCAGCCTGCAGCGGCAGGCGGCACGCAAGCGCATGATGGCCGCCGTGCCGACGGCGAGCGTCATCGTCACCAACCCGACCCATTACGCCGTCGCGCTCGAGTACCGCGAGGGCATGCGCGCGCCGCGCGTGGTCGCCAAGGGCATCGACCTCGTCGCGCAGAAGATCCGCGAGATCGGCGCCGAGCACCGCGTGCCGATCGTCGAGGCGCCGCCGCTCGCCCGCGCGCTGTATCGCCACGCCGAGATCGGCGACGAAGTCCCGCAGACGCTCTACACCGTGGTCGCGCAGGTGCTCGCCTACGTCTATCAGGTGCAGCGCTGGCAGCAGCGCGGCGGCGCTGCCCCGACGCTGCCCGCCCAGTGGGACGTGCCCGCCGAGCTCGACCCGCAGCAACGCGGCCGCGGCGCCGCGGGTGAAGCGAGGCCTGCATGAACGCGCTCGCGCTGCGCCTTGGGGTGACGCGCTCGGCGATGGTCGGGCTCGCGGGGCCGCTCCTCATCGTGCTGATCCTCGGCATGATGGTGCTGCCGCTGCCGCCGTTCCTGCTCGACCTCCTGTTCACGTTCAACATCGCGCTCGCGATGATCGTGCTGCTCTCGTCGATGTACACGGAGCGGCCGCTCGACTTCGCGGTGTTCCCGACCGTGCTGCTGCTGACGACGCTGCTGCGCCTGTCGCTCAACGTCGCATCCACGCGGGTCGTGCTGCTGCACGGGCACACCGGCACCGACGCCGCCGGGAAGGTCATCGAGGCGTTCGGCGAGTTCCTCATCGGCGGCAACTTCGCGGTCGGCCTCGTCGTGTTCGCGATCCTGGTCGTCATCAATTTCGTCGTGATCACGAAGGGCGCCGGACGCATCGCCGAGGTCGGCGCGCGGTTCACCCTCGACGCGATGCCCGGCAAGCAGATGGCGATCGACGCCGACCTCAATGCAGGCCTGATCGGCGAGGACGAGGCGCGCCGGCGCCGCCTGGAGATCGCATCCGAGTCCGACTTCTACGGCGCGATGGACGGCGCGTCGAAGTTCGTGCGCGGCGACGCCATCGCCGGGATCCTGGTCCTCTTCATCAACATCCTCGGCGGGCTCGCCATCGGCATGCTGCAGCACGACCTGTCGCTCGCGCAGGCCGCGCACAACTACGTGCTGCTCGCCATCGGCGACGGCCTGGTGGCGCAGATTCCCGCGCTGGTGATCTCGACGGCTGCCGGTCTCGTCGTGTCGCGCGTCGGCAAGGGCGAAGCCACCGGCTCGCAGCTCCTGTCGCAGCTCTTCCGCAAGCCCGAGGCGCTGGTGATCGCCGCGACGATTCTCGCGGTGCTCGGGCTCGTGCCCGGCATGCCGCATCTCGCGTTCCTGCTGCTCGCAGCCGGCATGGGCTTCGCCGCACGTGCGGTGCTGCGGCGCAATCGCGCGGCCGCCGCGCCGGCGCCGGTTGTGGCCGCGCCTGCGCCCGAGACGCTCGACGTGGGCTGGGAGGACATCGTTCCGGTCGACGTGCTCGGCATCGAGGTCGGCTACCGCCTCATTCCGCTGGTCGACAAGGGCCAGGACGGCGAGCTCCTGAAGCGCGTGAAGGCGATCCGCCGCAAGTTCGCGCAGGACATCGGCTTCCTGCCGCCGGCGGTGCACATCCGCGACAACCTGGAGCTCGCGCCCGAACGCCTACCGCATCACGCTGAA
This sequence comes from uncultured beta proteobacterium, assembly GCA_963734575.1. Taxonomy (GTDB): domain Bacteria; phylum Pseudomonadota; class Gammaproteobacteria; order Burkholderiales; family Casimicrobiaceae; genus CAIWHR01. The sequence continues at coordinate 165,584 of CAVTHT010000022.1, forward strand.
GGGCGTCGCGATCGCGGAAGGGGAATGCCGCACGGGCATGCACCTCGCGATCGATCCGGGCCGCGCGTCCGGCGCGCTGCAGGGCATCGCCACCAAGGATCCCGCCTTCGGGCTGCCGGCGACGTGGATCGACGCCGCACACCGCGACCAGGCGCAGGCGATGGGCTACACGGTGGTCGATGCCGGCACCGTCGTCGCCACGCATCTTTCCACCGTCGTGCATGCGCAGGCCGCGGGCCTCCTCGGCCGCCAGGAAACGCAGGGACTGCTCGACCAGCTCGCGAAGTCCGCGCCCAAGCTCGTGGAGGAGCTGACGCCGAAGCTCCTGCCGCTCTCGACGGTGCAGCGCGTGCTGCAGAACCTGCTCGACGAGGGCGTGCACATCCGCGACCTGCGCACGATCCTCGAGACGCTCACCGAGCATGCGCCGCGCAGCCAGGATGCGACCGAGCTCACGAGCGCGGTGCGCGTCGCCCTCGGTCGCGCCATCGTGCAGCAGCTCTACGGCACGGCCACCGAGCTCACCGTGATCGCGCTCGATCCCGAGCTCGAGCGCGTGCTGCAGCAGGTGCTGGGCCTCGCCGGCGGCGACGGCGCGGGCATGGAACCCGATCTCGCCGAGACGCTGGTGCGCGAAGTGGCGAACGCGGTGCAGAGACAGGAAGCGCTGGGCGAGCCTGCGGTGCTGCTCGTGCCCGATCGCCTGCGCTGGCCGCTCGCGCGCCTCGTGCGTCGCGGCGCACCCGCATTGCGGGTCCTCGGCCATAGCGAAATTCCGGATGCGCGGACCATTCGTGTCGGCGCACTTGTTGGAGGGAAACGATGAAACTGCGCAAATTTTTCGGCCTCACTTCGCGTTCCGTGCTCGAGCAGGTGCGCGCGGAGCTCGGTCCCGATGCCGTGATCGTGGCCAACCGGCCGACCGCGGACGGCATCGAGATCACCGCGCTCGCGGGCGACGCGATCGAGTCGATGCTCGAGCAGCCGGCACCGCGCGACGCCGCCGCGGCCGTGCTGCCGACGGCGAGCGCCCCTCCGGCGAATGTCGCAGCCGCCGTGCAACCGACGCCGCGCGCAGCCCGCCCCGGAGCACAAGGCCGTGACGTGGGACGTGCCACGCATCAGCGAGATCGCCGCGGAAGCGATGGCAGCGCCTCGGTCTGCCGCCGCCGATGGCACGCCGCCGATCGGGTGGACCATTCCGCGCACCACGATCCGCACGCGATGCACGACCCGCTGCCGGAGCGCCTCGCCCAGGAGATGGCGGCCATGCGCTCCCTGATCGAGGAGCAGCTCGGGCAGATGACATGGAGCGACACGCTGCGCCGCTCGCCGCTGCGCGCGCGCTTCACCCGGGCGCTGCTCACGGCGGGCTACAGCAACGCGCTCGCCCGCGAGATCACGCAACGACTGCCGGACGACTTCTCCGCGACGCAGGCCCAGGAATGGCTCGTCGGCGTGCTGGCGCGAAACCTCCGCTGCGCTGCCGCCGAGCACGATCTCGTCAATCGCGGCGGCGTCTACGCGCTGGTCGGACCCACGGGCGTGGGCAAGACCACGACCACGGCCAAGCTCGCGGCGCGCTGCGCGGTGCGCTTCGGCGCGTCCAAGCTCGCGCTCCTCACCACCGACAGCTATCGGGTCGGCGCGCACGACCAGCTGCGCATCTACGCCAAGATCCTCGGCGTGCCCGTGCACACCGTCTCCGACCGGCAGGACCTCCGCCAGGCGCTCGATTCGATGCGCGGCAAGCACCTCGTGCTGATCGACACCGTCGGCATGAGCCAGCGCGACGAGCGCGTGCGCGAGCAATCCATGCTGCTCGCGCAACCCGAAGTGAAGCGCCTGCTGCTCCTCAACGCCGCAGCGCAGGGCGAGACGCTCGACGAAGTCGTGGATGCCTACCAGCGTCCGCCGGAGCTCGGCATCAGACGCGGAGATCGCCGGCTGCGTCCTGACCAAGATCGACGAAGCGGGCCAGCTCGGGCAGGCGCTCGACGTGCTGATCCGCCATCGCCTGCTGCTGCATTACACGTCGAGCGGCCAGCGCGTGCCCGAGGACCTGCACGAGCCGGGCCCCAGCTATCTCGTGCATCGCTCGTTCCGGCGGACCGCGCGGGCATCGGCGTTCACGCTCGATGACGACGCCTTCACGCTGCTCACCGGCGCGCACGCAGGGGCCGCGCATGCGTGACGACCAGGCGACCGGATTGCGCCGGCTGTTCGGGCGTCCGCGCCAGCACACCCTCGCGATCTGCGGCAGCGGCGGCACCCGCATCGCGGTCGAGATGGGTCGCGCGCTCGGCGAGCTCGGCCATCGCGTGGTGATCCTCGATCGCAGCGTCGGCGAGGCCGCGGCCGCGCTCGGATTGAAGGCGCGCTACGACCTCCTGCATGCGCTCGAAGGCGATCGGCGCCTGGACGACGTGCTGCTCCAGGCCGACGACGGCCTGTGCGTGCTGCCGGCGGCGCGCGGCCTCGAGCGCCTGGCGGTGGAAAGCGACAACTGGCGGCGCGAGCTCGCCGCCGCGTTGCCGGCCCTCGGCACGCGCTTCGACGTGTGGCTCGTGAACGGACTCCTGCCGGGTGCGGCGCCGGAAGCGCCCGTGGTGCTCGCCATCGCTCCGACCGCGCGCGCCGTCACGACCGCCTACGGCCACATCAAGGCCCTCGCCCGCGCGCAGGGCCGGACCGATTTCGACGTGCTCGTGCATCGCGCGCCTTCGGCCGATGCCGCGCAGCAGGTGTTCAGCTGCGTCGCCGATACGGCGTCGCGCTTCCTTGCCGCGCAGCTGCAGTTCCTCGGCATGCGTGCCGCGCGAGCGCGCATCGGGCCGCGGCGGGGCCGGCACTGCCGACGCCTTCGCGCCGCCGCGCAGAACCTCCTGTCACGCATGCAACCGGGCGCCGAGCCGCGCCTCGCCAACGCCATGATCGAAGCCCCGACCCGCGCTTATGCGAAAACCGCTGCCGGCGACCAGCAGCAGCGAATCCGGGAGTTCGCGCCTCTCGTACGCCGCATGGCCCATCATCTCGCGGCCAAGCTGCCCCCCAGCGTGGAGATCGACGACATCATCCAGGCCGGCATGATCGGCCTCATGGATGCGGCGTCGCGCTTCCAGGAGGGGCAGGGCACGCAATTCGAGACCTTCGCGTCGCAGCGCATCCGCGGCGCGATGCTCGACGAACTGCGCCGAACGACTGGCTGCCGCGCAGCATGCGCAAGGCGCTGCGCAAGATCGAGAGCACGGTGCAGCAAGCTCGAGCAGCAGCTCGGGCGTGCGCCGACCGAGACGCGAGATCGCCGCCGGAGCTGGGCGTGTCCGCTCGCGGAATACCAGTCGCTCCTGCAGGAAGCGCGCGGCTACGAGCTGCTCCACCTCGAGGACTTCGGGCGCTCGGAGGACGACGACTATCTCGACCGCCATTGCCCGGACGACTCGCGACCAATCCGCTCGAGCGCTTCCAGGACGCCCGCTTCCGCGCCGCGCTGGTGAAGGCGATCGAGCAGCTGCCCGAGCGCGAGAAGCTGCTCATGGGCCTGTACTACGAGCAGGACATGAACTTCAAGGAAATCGCCGCGGTGCTGGAAGTGAGCGAATCGCGCGATCTGCCAGCTGCACAGCCAGGCGGTGGCGCGCCTTCGCGGCAAGATGCGCGACTGGTAGGACCACGCGCGCATGGCGGCGCCGCACCGCCGCAACGCGCTGCATCGTCGCTCGGCGAACCGCGCGGCTGTAGGCTGTAATCCGTAGCCTGCAACTTCGACCTGCGCCGCGCCCCGGCGCGTGCCGATATCCCTCGCAGGGAAGACACGGCAGCGCAATGGACATACTGAGCCTGGCAGGACTGGCGCTGGCCGTCATTGCCGTCGTTGGCGGGCAATGGCTGGAGGGCGGACACCTCGGATCGCTGCTCCAGCTCGCGGCATTCCTGATCGTGGTCGGCGGCACCCTCGGCGCCGTCATGCTGCAAAGTCCCTGGCCGACGTTCCTCGAAGGCCTGAAGCTCGCCCGCTGGGTCGTGATGCCACCGAAGGTCGATCACGACGCGGCCATCGCGATGGTCACCGAGTGGGCCGCGCGTGCGCGCAAGGACGGCATGCTCGCCCTCGAGAACGAGCTCGACGCGGTGGCCGATCCGTTCGCACGCAACGGCCTGCAGATGCTCGTGGACGGCTTCGAGCCCGACAAGATCGACGACGCCCTGCACGTCGAGATCGCGGCCTACGACGAGGGCCGGCGCAACGCGGCGCAAGGTGTGGGAGGCGGCCGGCGGATATGCGCCGACCATCGGCATCCTCGGCGCCGTGCTCGGCCTCATCCACGTGATGGAGAACCTCTCCGACCCCGCCAAGCTGGGCGGCGGCATCGCCGTGGCGTTCGTCGCCACGGTGTACGGCGTGGGCTCGGCGAACCTCGTGTTCCTGCCGATTGCGAACAAGCTCAAGGCGCTCATCGCGCAGCAGGTCACGTACCGCGAGCTCATTGCCGACGGCATCATGGGCATCGCCAACGGCGAGAATCCGAAGCTGATCGCGACCCGGCTCGCCGGCCACGCGAGCGCCTGATGGCCCGCCGTCGCGCGCGCAAGCACGAGCCCGAGCACGCCGGGCACGAGCGCTGGCTCGTGTCGTACGCCGACTTCATCACGCTGCTGTTCGCGTTCTTCGTGGTGATGTACGCGATCTCCACGCTGAACGAAGGCAAGTACCGGGTGCTGTCCGACGCACTGATGCAGGCGTTCCGTCACGACACCGTGGTCACCGCGCAGAGCGCCGGCGTCGCGCCGATCAACCGCACGACACCGGCGCCGCCGCAGGTGCGACCGACGATCCGCGCGCCCGATCCCCTGCGCAAGCAGCAGGAGCGCAAACTCCTCGATCTCGCCGATCGCATCACCGATGTGCTGAAACCGCTGGTCCAGAGCGGGCAGGTGCGCCTGACGCAGCTGCCCCGCGGGCTTGCGGTGGAGATCAATGCCAGCGTGCTGTTCGCGCCCGGCCAGGCCGCGCTGCAGCCCACTTCGATCGCCGGATTGCAGGCGGTGGCGCAGGTCATTCGCGGCATCGACAACTCCGTGCAGGTGGAGGGCCACACCGACACCGTGCCCATCGCCTCGGCCGTGTACCCGTCCAACTGGGAGCTCTCCGCGGCGCGCGCGGGCTCGGTGGTGCGGCTGTTCGTGGCCGCGGGCATGCCCCCGCAGCGCCTGACCGCCGTCGGGTATGCCGACAACCGTCCGGTCGAGGACAACGACACGAGCGAGCACCGCGCGCGCAACCGCCGCGTCACGCTGCTCATCCTGGCGGACGGCACGGTGACCGACAAGGACGCGCTGCTCGCCGCGGACGCGCCCCCGCGCGGCGCCGCGCGCTAGCACGACGCGTAGCATCGCGTCAGGGCGGGTGGTCGATTCGACACCGACGCGGGGGTCGGCATCGACACCGGTGCGTGCCCGCACCAGCAGGCGCGCATCGGGCAACAGCCGCCGGTCGAGCAGCGGTGCGACCGCGAGGTACCCGGCGACGGCGAGCAGCATCGCCCATCCCGAGGCATCGAACGCACGCTGCGCGCCGAGCACGAGCGCCGCCAGCGCGAGCGGCAGCGCGACGATGCGAAACGGCGGGGGTGCACGCCCAGGCGCGCAGCCTGCCGGTGGGCCACCACCCACACGATCAGCGCGCCGCCCACCGCACCGGCGCAATAGCCGGAAGCACCGAGCAGGGGGCCGAGCAGCAGCGCGATCGCGACGGTCGCGACGAGTCCCGCGCTCTGCGCCACCAGCACGCTGCGCTGCGCCCCGGCCGCGGTCAGCGCCCAGCGTGCATGACCCGAGCACAGCGCGATCGGGAACGTCCACGCGAGGATCTGCAGGAGCGGCGCCGCGGCGCGCATCTTCGGCCCGAACGCCAGCACCACGAGCGGCTCGGCGATCACGCTCAGTGCGACCGCTGCGGCCACCCCCGCCCACGCCGTGACCCGCAGCGAGCGCGCGAGCAGCGCATCGAGATCGTCGCCGCGCCGCGCCGTGGCACGCGTCACCGCCGGGTAGAGCGTGAAGTGGTAGAGATAGCTGAAGACGAAGAGCGCGCCCGTGATGCGCGAGGCAGCCGCGAACCATGCGGTCTCGACCGCGCCCGCGACGGCGCCGATCAGGAGCAGGGGCGCGTAATAGGTGACCGTGAACACGATGTTGCCGGCGCCGACCACCGCGCCTTCTTGCAGCAGCGCCCCGAAGCCCGCGAAGCTGGCGACGCTCGCGCGGGTGCGCAGCGGCGCGACCACCCGCTGCTGCACGAGCATGGAGTACAGCGTCATCGCGATGACGCTCGCAAGCTCCGCCCAACCCGCGAACGGGAGGTCCTGCGGCGTGCGGATCAACGCGACCGCGACGAGCGTGAACACCACGCCACGGATCACTTGCGCGAGGCTCGTGGCCGCCATTCTCCCGGTCGCCTGCAGGAGCCATTCCTGACGCCAGGGCACCGTCAACAGGCTGAGCGCGAACAGCCACGCGAGCGCCGGGGCCACGGAAGAGCGTCCGGCGTGCATGGCGAAGAGCGCCATGAGCGGCACGGCCGGCACGGCGTACACGAGGCGCGTCCACGGGATCTGCATCGCCAGCACGGCGAGCGAGGCGGGTGCATGTGCCGCGTGCCGCACCGCCACGACGCCCACGCCGCCTTCGACGATCGCGCTGAAGAGCATCGCGAGGCCCACGACGTATTCGAGGGCGCCATACCCGGCGGGGTCCAGCACCCGCGCGAGCCACGCGAAGGCAATGAAGCCCAGCGCCCGCGTCGCCACCTGGCCTGCGGCGAGCACGGCGTAATCCTTGAGCAGCTTCACGGGATAGCGGAGGGTTGCGGGAGAGGTGCGTGACGGCGCCGCGGTGGCTTGCCGGGTCCGCCGGGCGGCGCAAGGCTATCACGACGACTCCCCGCGCGATGGGCCCCGGTCCGGCTGGCGCGCACCGCCGAAACGCGCGGCAAGCTCGCGGATACATGAGAAAATCCGGCGCCATGTCGCCGACCTCCTTCCCGGTTGCCTGTTGCCGAATGCCGGCGAGGTCGCGTCCGTCGCGCACCGCCGTGCACGCGACCCCGACGTGAGCCCGGGCGACGATCGCGGCGGCAGCCGCACCGACGACCGCGCCGCCGGTCGATCCGGCGCGCGCGACGGCGCCCCGACCGGCGGTGGCGGTGGTCATTCCCGCGTACGACGAGGAATTTGCGGTGCGCGGGACGGTCGAGGAGGTCGGACGCGCGCTCGCCGCCGCCGGCATCGCGCACGAGGTCGTCGTCGTCAACGACGGCTCGAGCGACGGAACGCTGGACGCAGCGCGGGCGAGCCGCGCGCGCGTTCTCGATTTCGCGGAGAACCGCGGCTACGGACACGCCCTCAAGGCCGGGATTGCTGCGACAGATACGCCGCTGGTGGCGATCCTCGATGCCGACGGCACCTATCCGCCACACGAGCTCCCGGCGATGATCGCGCTCGCCGCGCATGCGGAGATGGTCGTCGGCGATCGCGGCCGCAGCATGAACAACGTGCCGTTCATCCGGCGCCCGGCGAAGTGGGTGCTGAAGCTCCTCGCCAGCGTGCTCGCGCGGCGGCGCATCGACGACGTCAACTCCGGTCTGCGGGTGTTCCGCCGCACCGCGCTCGTGCCGTTCGTGCCGCTCCTTCCGGACGGCTATTCGTTCACCACGACGATCACGCTCTGCATGCTCGCGGCGAACCTGCGCGTCGTGTACCACCCGATCGAGTACGGCCGCCGCATCGGTCACTCGAAGATCCGGGCGCGGCATTTCTTCAAGTTCATCTTCCTCGTGGTGCGGCTGACGTTCATCTTCCAGCCGCTGCGGATCTTCCTGCCGCTCGCGGCGCTGCTGCTCGCGATCGGTTTCGCCCGCAGCGTGCGCGACCCCGCGCTGGTGCAGCCCTCGACCCCGACGGTGCTGCTGTATGCCGGCGCGCTGCTGGTCGCATGCCTCGGCTGGTGGGCCGACCGGCACGCACGCGTGCGCGTCGCGGCGCACGAAGCCGCCGGCTCGTCGGTGGCATGAGGGCCGTCGGCATGCCGCGCAAGCCCGCGCGGCGCGCGTCGCTGACTTGGGTTGCGCGTCTCGCCGTCTCCATCGTGATCCTGGTCGTGCTCTTCCGCATCGTGCCGATGCAGGAGGTGTGGCGCGAGGCGCAACGGCTCTCGCCGGCGCTGTGGCTCGGCGCGCTGGCCGTGTTCCTCGCCGGCCACGCCGCCGCCGCCGCGAAATGGCGGCTGCTCATCGGACGCGGCGTGACGTTCACGCACGCGCTGCAGGCCCATCTCGCCGGTCTCGCGGCGAACCTGTGCCTGCCCGGACTCGCGGGCGGCGACGTGGTGCGCGCAGGGCTGGTGTTCCCGGAAGCAGAGGACAAGTCGCGGCTCGTCATCGGCTCGGTGGCCGACCGCCTGCTCGACATCGGCGGCCTGCTCGCGTTCGCGACCGTCGGTGCCGTGCTGCTGTGGCGACCGCAATACGGCGGCCAGGAGATGCTGCCGTGGTTCCTGCTGGCGAGTGCGGCGGGCCTCGTTGCCGTGCTGGCCGTCTTCGCTGCGGCATCGCTCGTCGCCCACCGCATGCTGCGGGAAACGCGCCCGCGCCGGCGCCTCGCGCAATGGATCGTGCACGCGGTGGCCGTCACCGCAGCACTGGTGCGCGCACCGGGGCGTCTGCTGCTGTGCCTTGGCATCTCGATGGTCGTGCAGGCGACGTTCATCGCGATCAACATCGCCTTCGCCCGCGCCGTCGGTGTCGCCGCGCCGACGGAAGCGTGGTTCTTCGCGTGGTCCGCGGCGAAGATCATCGCCATTGCGCCGGTGAGCCTCGGCGGCCTCGGCCTGCGCGAAGCCACGCTCGCGCGCCTGCTGGCGCCGTTCGGAGGCGATCCTGCACAGGTGATCGCCATCGGCCTCGTATGGCAGACGCTGCTGTACGCGAGCGGTCTCATCGGCGCGCTCGCGCTCCTGGTCTGGAAGCCCAGCCGTGCGTCGCAGCGCGCGGTTGCGGGCCAATCGCTGGAGCAGGCGTCATAGCCACGCTGCTCGACACGGCGCCCGCCGCACAGGAGCGCACGCCGACCGCGGCCCGGCCGAGGGTCACCGTGCTCGGCGCCGGGCCGGCGGGTGTGGGCGCCGCGCTCTGGCTCGCGCAAAGCGGCAAGGCCGACGTGCTCGCGCTCGAACGCCAGCGCGCCGTCGGCGGCAACGCGGGCAGCTTCCTGCTCGAGGGCGTGCATTGCGATTACGGCAGCCATCGCCTGCATCCGGCAAGCGAGGCGCACGTGCTCGGCGCGATCCAGGATGCGCTGGGCGACGATCTGCTCTGGCGGCCACGGCATGGGCGCATCCTGCTCAAGGGCCGCTGGATCCATTTTCCGCTGCAGCCGCTCGATCTCGCGCGGAAGCTCCCCGCGCGCTTCACCGCGGCGCTGGCGCGCGACGCGCTGCTGAAGCCGTTGCGTCGCCGCGATCCGGACGAGACGTTTGCGAGCGTGCTGCGGCACGGCCTCGGGCCGGCGATGAGCGACGGCTTCTACTTTCCGTACGTGCGCAAGCTCTGGGCGCTGCCGCCGGAGGAGCTCGCGGTCACGCTCGCACGCCGGCGTGTTTCCGGCAGTTCGGTGGGCAAGATCCTGCGCAAGATCGTGCGGCAGATGCCCGGCTTCAAGGGGCCGCGCACCGGTGGCTTCTTCTATCCGCGCCGCGGCTTCGGGCAGATCAGCGAAGCGCTGCGCACGCAGGCCGAAGCGCACGGCGCGCGGTTCGCGCTGGAGGCGACCGTCACGGCGATCGAGCACGATGCCCACGGCGTGCAGGCCGTGCGCTGGCAGAGCGGCGGAGCCGAGCAGCGCCGCGAATGCGATGCGGTGTGGTCCACCCTGCCCATCACCACGCTCGTGCGCCTCCTCGAGCCCGCCGCGCCCGGGCCCGTGCTGGAAGCCGCCGGGCACATCCGCTATCGCGGCATGGTGCTCGTCTATCTCGTGCTCGAGCAGGACCAGTTCACCGAATACGATGCGCACTACTTCCCGGAGCTCGCGGTGCCCATCGCACGACTGTCGGAGCCGAAGAACTACTCGGCGGCAACCGAACCCTCCGGCGTGACGGTGCTCTGCGCGGAGCTTCCCTGCGATCCGGGCGAGCGGTGGTGGACGATGGACGACGACACGCTGGGCCGCGAGCTCTGCGCGTGGCTCGAGGACGTGGGCTTGCCCGTGCGCTCGCGCGTGCGCCGCACCGTGACGCGCCGCCTCGGCTACGCCTATCCCGTGTACGACCGCGCCTTCGAGCCCGCGCTGCGCACGATGGACGAATGGGTGGCGCGCAACCCGGCCTGCTCACGTTCGGCCGGCAAGGTCTTTTCGCGCACGACAACACGCATCACGCGCTGGCGATGGCGCACGCCGCGGTGGATTGCCTCGACGGTCACGGGCACTTCGACGCCGACAAGTGGCGCCGCTACCGTGCCGTGTTCGAGACGCACGTGGTGGAGGACTGAGCGTGCGGCCCGCCGGCGACAGCCTGCCCGTGCTCACGTACCACTCCATCGCGAAGGCGCCGGGACCGACGAGCATCGCGCCGGAAACGTTTCGCATGCAGATGCAGGTGCTCGCCGAGGAAGGCTTCCGCACCGTCGATACCGGGACCGTGCTGGCATGGCACGAGCGCGGCATGCAGGAACGCAGTGCGGTGCTGATCACGTTCGATGATGCCTTCGCGGATTTCGCGGACGCCGCGCATCCCGGTGCTCGCCGCGCGTGCTTTCGGGTGCGTCGTGTTCGTGCCGACGGGCCACGTGGGCGCGCAGGAAGCGTGGCGTGGTGCCAACGCGCGCGCTCGCAGGTTGCTCGACTGGCCGGCGATGCGCGATCTCGCGCCCCACGGTGTCGAGTTCGGCGGGCATGGCGTGCGTCACGCGGACCTCACGCGGTTGTCGCCTGCGGAGCGACGCCAGGAGATCGACGAGTCCGCTCGCATGCTCGCACAGCATCTCGGGGCGAAGCCGCGCGCCTTCGCGGCGCCGTATGGCCGGGTGAATGCGGCCGTCCTCGCCGACGTCGCGCGCACCTACGAAATCGCCTTCGGCACCCGTTTCGAGCGCGCGCGTCGCAGCTCGCCTCGCTTCGACCTGCCGCGCATCGAGATGCACTACTTTCGCGAGGAACGGCGCTGGCGCGATTTCCTGCGTGGTGCCGACGCGTACTTCGCCGCCCGCCGGGCGCTGCGCGCCGTGCGGCACGCGGCACTGGCCGTTGCGGACATGGCGGGCACCCGGGAGCGCGCATGAGCACGTCGGCTGCGACTGGCGCATCGCGTCGTGGGAAGGCTGCGCGATGAGTGCCGCCACGCAGGTCCCGGGATGGCGCGGCGTGGTCCGCCGCCTGCTCTCGCCCCGGCTGCGCGCATGGCTCGTCGCGCAGCAGCGCAAGCGCGGGCTCGTCTGGCCGCGGCGCGGCACGGTGTCGTTCGGCGACCTGCGCCGCGTCACGCCGGTCAGCACGATCTTCGGCCTCGATCGCGGCCGCCCGATCGATCGCTACTACATCGAACGCTTCCTGGAAGCGCACGCCACCGACGTGCGCGGACGGGCTCTGGAGCTCGGCGACGCCACGTACATCCAGCGCTTCGGCGGGGGCCGCGTGACGCGCACCGACGTGCTGCATGTCGTCGCCGGCAATCCGCAGGCGACGATCGTCGCGGATCTCACCGATGCGCCACATGTGCCGTCGGATACCTTCGACTGCATCATCTTCACGCAGTCGCTGCAGATGATCTACGACATGCGCTCGACGCTCGCCACGCTGCATCGCATCCTGAAGCCGGGCGGCGTGCTCCTGCTGACCTCCGCCGGTATCGCGAAGATCGGCCGGCGCCTCGGCCGCGACGACTGGGGCGAGTACTGGCGCCTCACCGCGCAGTCGGCGCAGGCGCTGCTGCGCGACGCGTTCCCCGGAGGCGAGATCGCGGTGCACTCGTACGGCAACGTGCTCGCGGCGGTCGCTTTCCTGCACGGCCTCGCGCAGGACGAGCTCGAGCCGGCGGAGCTCGATTACGTCGACCCGGACTACGAGGTGATCGTCGCGGCGCGGGTGCGAAAAGCGATGCATGGTACGGCTTGATCTCGCCGAGGCTGCCGCCGCTGCGGCGCATGCCTGGTGGGCGGGCGAGACTGCCGCGCTGGGCGAGGTGATCGAGCGCACGCGGGCCGCGCGCGCGCAGGATGCCGTTGTCTGGCGCGCGCCACTCACGCCGGCGACGGTGCATTGCATGCAATCGCTCTGGACGCTCGCCACGCAGGAGGGCGCGAGCGTCGAGTGGTATCCGACCATTCCCGCTCGGTCCGGCGCTGCAGGCATTCCACGACGATTTCTTCGCGCATGGTCCGCCCCGAATGCGAACGGGATGGACCGGACGCGCGCGCGAGCTCGCTGCAGGCGGCCACGAGGCCCTCGACGCGTTGCTGCGCATGCGCCCCCTGCGTCCGCCCCTCGGCGAGCCGAAGGCGATGGAGCATGCCGTTCTGATCGGAGCTTACGGCGGCGATCACGTCGGCGACGCCGCGATCCTCGGCGGTGTGCTGCTGGCGTTGCATGCGCGCTACGGGTTGCGCCGGGCCACGGTGATGAGCCATCGTGCGGCGCACACGCAGCGGCTCGTCGAGGGTCTGCGCGTTCCCGTGCGCATCGCCGTGCTCGATTACCGGCCGGGGGCGGTCGATCGCCCGCTCGACGATGCGCAGGCCCTGGTGCTGGCAGGCGGCCCGCTGATGGACCTGCCGCGCGTACTGGCGAAGCACCTGGCCGCGGCATTCGCCGCGCGCGCTCGCGGCGTGCCATTGCTGGTCGAAGCGATCGGCCTCGGCCCGTTCAAGCGACAGGGAAGCCGCATCGCCGCACACCGCATCCTGCGCATGGCGGCGCACATTTCCGTGCGCTCCAGCGCCGATGCGCGCGACGAGGCGCTGACCGGTCTGCGCAGCGAGGTGCGATCCGATCCCGCGTTCGACTATCTCGCCACGCGCGCGCGGCTCGATGCGCTCACGCCGCGCAGCGTCGCAGCGATCGACCGGCTGCTCGAAGGCACCACGGGACGGCGGCTCGTCGCCCTCAATCTGCGGCCGATCCGGCACCTGTGGAGCACACGTGGGGCGGACTACTCGCGCGCGTCGGAGGCGCAGTTCATGAACCGCTTGGCGACGGCGCTGCGCATGCATGCGGCGCGCTCGCCGGTGCCGGTGACGTACGTGTTCTTTCCCGATGAATGCGATCCAGTCCGGGCTGTCGGACCTCGCGTCGGCCGCGCAGCTCCATGCCGACGTGCGCGGCGACGTCGACCTGCGCGTATGGGAGGACGATCCCGCCGTGGACGACGTGCTGCACCTGCTGCGGCGCATGGACCTCGCGATCACGATGCGCTTCCACGCCACCATCTTCGCGCGCTCGCAAGGCGTGCCGGTCCTCGGCATCGACTACTACCCCGGCGTGGGCGGCAAGGTGGAGCAGCTCTTCGCCGATGCAGGCGAGGCCGGCAACGCCTGCCGCATGGACACCTTCACCGCCGAGTGGCTGGTCGAGCGCGCCGAGGCGCTGACGGGCGCGTCGCGCACGCTTGCGCCTTCGGCGTCCTGAATCATCGCCGCCGCGGGCGCGCGCAGCCAGAGCCACGCGGCGAAGCTCGTGACGAAGGCGTAGCCGAGGCTGTGCTCGAAGAAGTGCGGGAAGAGGAGCTCCGCGAGACCCGTCTTCTGGCCGTGACTGCGTGCGCCGAGCAGCACGGCTGCGACGAGGAGGAACGCGCCGCACGCGACGGCCACGACGCCTGCGATCACGACGGGTGCAAGGCGAAGCGATGACGTCCCGGAGTCGGGCGGTGGCGCAAACCGATGCGCGAGGACGAGGCAGGCGCCCAGCGCGAGCGGCACGGTCACGAGCGCGTGGGTGAAGAGCTCGCGCAGCTGGTGACCGACGTAGGTCGGATCGCGAAACGACGCGACCGACACGCCGAACAGCGCGGTGCAGGCGACGAACAACGCGAGCGCGAGCAGGTAGAGGCGCGCGCTGCCCGTGCCCACACGGCTGCGCATGGCAGACGATCCCCGCGACGCAGAAGGCCAGGGCAAGATCGGCAATGCGCTCGATGAAGTGATATCGCCAGTGCGCACCCCAGGCGAGGGGTGCGCCTTCGCGCGTGTGCAGCTGCGCAAGATTGTCGAGGATGGCCTGCGGTCCTTCCGTGACGGCCGTGCCGCCGAGGATCAGCACGAGGCTCGCGATCGTGGCCAGTGCGAACCGGCGGCGAAGCCTGGACGCCGCGTCGGCGTGCTGCGCCGACAGCGGCTCGAACCACCGCACCGCGCCGGCGATGCCGATCGCGAGCACGACGTCGAGCAGCAGCTCGCGCGTCGCGTGCTCGAAGTAGAAGATCGTCTCCAGCAGCGTGCGGTGGCCATCCTCGTGCACGACGCGCAGCCACGGCCACGGCGTGCCGGCCTGCAGGCAGACCCCGACGAAGGCGACGAGCAGGACGGCCGCGGGCAGGTAGAACGCGAGCCAGCGGCGGGCACGCGCGTTCACGATGCTGGAACGGCGATCGGCCGGGGTGGCAATACGCACACGGTGACGTCGCCGTCGGCCACCGTGCCGCGGAATACGGCTGCGATGCTGCAGTCGGCGCGCAGCACGTTCCACAGGTCCGGCGCCGGCAGGCGGATGTAGCTCGGGAGCGTGTAGACCATCCACACCGGTGTCCCGGCCGCGCGCACTGCGTCGAGGTCGGCGAGCGTGCGGACGCTGCGCCAGGAGGTGCGCAGGTACTCGCGGTACGGGTACATCGCCCCGCCCGCCGTGACCACGGCGTCGCCCGGGGCGCGGTTGGCCTCGACGAAGCGCAACGCCCCCGCGAAGTCCTGCTTCGGATAGCGGTAATCGAAGGTCAGCGACCACAGCGACACGGCGGTGATCACGGCGACGATGACGAGCGCAGCACGCGAGGTGCCCTCGCGCCGGGAGCCGAGCATCGCGTCGAGGCGCTGCCCGACCACGAACGCACCACGGACGAGGAACAGCACCCCGAACCCGATCAGGAAAAAGAGGAAGCGGGGAAAGATTGGCCGTGCCGCCAGCAGCGAGGCGGCGACGGTCACCACACCCGGCAGCAGGAAGAGCGCCACGACGAAGCGGCTCGCGCGCAGATAGCTCCACGCGCCGGCGAACATGAGGCCCGCAGCGGCGAGCGCGCCGACGACGGTGCCCCAACCGACCGCGAGGCCGCGCAGCATCTCGCCCGCCGCCCAGCGCGGCGTGTAGCCCTCGTTGGGACTCGGCCGCTTGACGAAGAACTGCTGGAGGTCGGCGAGGAGCGGTGCATAGAGCAGGAGGGTCACGCCGCCCGCGAGGGTGAAGCCGAGCACCGGCAGGCGCCACGCCGGCCAGGCACGCCGCCGTGGCCGGCCGAGCGGGATCGTGCAGGCGAGGGCATGACCGACGACGATGAACACCATCGTGAGATGCGTGTACGCGCCGAACCCGGCGGCGATGCCGTAGGCGACGAAATCCGCAGCGCGACCGCGCCGCAGCCCGCGCAGCAGCAGCCACGTGCACAGCACGGCGAAGAATGCGAGCGTCGTGTATCCGCGTGCATTCTGCGAGAACCACACGTGGTGATAGCTCACGGCGAGCACCAGGCTGGCGACCAGCGCCTCGACGCCATCGGCGACCTCGCGCGCCAGCAGGAACAGCAGCGGCGGGGTGGCGACGCCGAAGAGCAGAGCCGGCAGGCGCAGCGTCCACGGCGCCTCGCCGAGCACGGTGGTGGAAAGATGGGCGAGCACGGAGTAGAACGTGTGCTGGTTGTTGCCCGGGAAGACCGTCACGATCTGGCGCAGCGGCTGGCGCACGCTGTCGATCAGGGTGCGGATCTCGTCCCACCAGAGCCCGCCATCGAGGCCGATGACGCGCAGCGCAAGGCCGAGGAGAGTGATCGCCGCGAGCGGCATCCAGCCGACGCCTTCGCGGGTCACGCTGCCGGCAGCGTGCGGCGACGGCCCGAGGGCAGGATCGGTACGCATTACGCGGGATTGCGCCATGCCGCTCGCGCAGCGGGGCCGGAATTCGATGCAGCGCCGTGGCGGAAGGGGGAGACGATCATCGGGCGTGCAACGCGGGCGGGAACAAGGGTTGGCGGCGTCCGGTACGCTGCCGGCGCGGACACTAGCAGATCGCCCGCAAAGCGCGAGGGCGCGGGACCGCGGGCGGGGCGCGATTCGCTGCCCCTGCCGCGCCAGCCCTGCGCTAACATGCGCGCCGTGCCGCTCCCATCGTTCGCCTCGTTCCCGCCAAGTCTGCCGGCACGCGAGCGCGCCATGCGGGGCAAGGCGCGTGACACAGCGCTGCGGCGCCGTTGCGCGTGGCGCTGGTGACGACGTTCTATCCGCCGTTCAACTTCGGCGGCGATGGCCGGTACGTGCGCAGCCTCGCCCATGCTCTCGCGCGGCGCGGCATCGAGGTGGACGTCGTGCACGACGCCGATGCCTGGCGCGTGCTTCGCCCGGCGGGAGTGCCCGAGCCGACCGCCGAGACCGAGCCACCCGGGGTCACCGTACATCGCCTGCACAGCGGATGGCCCCTCGGCGCGACGTTCCTCACCTACGCGACCGGCCGGCCGCTGCTGCGCGAGACGACATTGCGCCGGGTGCTCGAGCGCGACTTCGACGTGATCCATTTCCACAACGTCTCGCTGATCGGCGGGCCCGGCATCCTCGGGCTGGGCGACGCAATCAAGCTCTACACCGCGCACGAGCACTGGCTCGTCTGTCCGACGCACGTGCTGTGGCGGCACGGCCGCGAGCTCTGCACGGCGCGCGAATGCCTGCGCTGCACGCTGGTTCATCGGCGGCCACCGCAGCCGTGGCGCGCCACCGGCCTGCTCGAACGCGAGATCCGCCACGTCGACGAATTCATCGCGCTCAGCCAGTCGGTCGCCGAAAATCACCGCCGGATTCGGATTTCCGCGCGAGATGAAGGTGATGGGCTCGTTCCTTCCCGCGGGCGGCGAAGACCCCGTGCGGCAACCGCAACGGCGCGACCGTCCGTATTTCCTTTTCGTCGGACGGCTGGAATCGATCAAGGGGCTGCAGGACGTCATCCCCCAATTCGACGCCGACCTTCCCGCGGATCTCCTCATCGCCGGCGAGGGCAGCTTCGAGCCGCAATTGCGCGCGCTGGCGACGGCACGGCCAGGCGTGCACTTCCTCGGCCGGCAGGACATGGCGCAGCTTCGTCCGCTCTACCGCGACGCCGTGGCGCTCGTTGCGCCATCGCTCTGCTACGAAGTCTTTCCGATGGTGGTGCTGGAGGCGTTCCGCGAAGGCGCGCCGGTCATCGCGCGCGATCTGGGTCCGTATCCGCAGATCCTCGAGGAAAGCGGTGGCGGGCTGCTCTTCACCGACGCGGCCTCGCTGCGCAATGCGCTTTGCACGCTGCTCGACGATCGCGCGTTGCGCGTACCGCATGGGCGCGGCAGGCCAGCGGGCCGGGGAGTCGCGCTGGAGCGAGGATGCCGCCGTGGACGCGTGGCTGGCACTGGTGCGCGAGATCGCCGTCCGGCGCGAGCGCACCGCCACGCTCGCGCGGCTGGACCACTTGCTCGAAGAGACCCGTAATGCCACCCCGGCGCTGCCGGTGGAATTGCTATGATCCCCGCCGCACCCCCGTCCCTGGCCACGAGAGGAAGGTCGCGATGAAAGTCGGCAACAACATCGAGACGGACAACGCGAACTGGAGCTTCGGCGGCGACGTCCCGGACAACTTCGTCTCGCACATCCGGCAGTCCGTCCCGCTGTACGAGGAAGGTCACGAGCTCGTCTGCCAGCTCTCCGATTTCTTCGTGTCGAACAGCAGCGTGGTCTACGAGATCGGCGTGTCCACCGGCGAGCTCCTGCGCAAGCTCGCGCTGCACAACCGGCACAAGCCCGACGCGCGTTGGATCGGCATCGACGTCGAGCCCGCGATGGTCGCCAAGGCGCGCGCGCATTGTGCGGACCTGCCCAACCTCGCCATCGAGCAGGAAGACGCGCGGGTCTATGCGTTCGGCAGCGCGGACCTCATCATCGCCTACTACACGATGCAGTTCGTGCCCCCGCGCGACCGGCAGGCGCTGTTCGACCGCATCTATGCCGCGCTGAACTGGGGCGGGGCGTTCATCATGTTCGAGAAGGTGCGCGCACCCGACGCGCGCTTCCAGGACATCATGGTCACCCTGTACAACGAGTTCAAGCTGGCGAAGGGGTTCTCGCCGGAGGAGATCGTCACCAAGACGCGCAGCCTCAAGGGCGTGCTGGAGCCGTTCTCGACCGAAGGCAATCTCGGCCTCTTGCGCCGGGCCGGATTCGTGGACATCACCACCGTCCTCAAGTACGTCTGCTTCGAAGGCTTCCTGGCGATCAAGTGACGGAGCTCCTGCCGCGGCTGCGTGGGCGACGTAGCGTGCGCGGCGCATGGTGAGCGTCGCCGAGCCGCTCGCCGGTCGCACGTCACGCGACATCGCGTGGAGCGTCGGTCTCTTCGCGACGGGCATCGCCCTGCTGCTGCTGGCGGTGCTGGCCACGCATGCCGGGGCCAACTGGTTCGACGACGCGCCGGAAATCGTGGTCGGCGGCGCCGGCCTCCAGGTGGTGCGCGGCACGGGCGCGGTCCAGGGTGCCTCGCTCGTGGTCGAGGCCGCGCAGAACGGCCTCGCGGCGGTCGCCGTACCCAACGTGTCCTTCGCCGCCGAGGCGCGACCGCGCGTCGAGTGGTCGCTGCGCAGCGCCCAGCCGCCCCAGGACATCGCGTTCGTGTGGCGCACGCGCGAGGACCCGGGACGCACCCATGCACGACCGCTGCAGTGGACCGTGAGCGGACCCGCGCCACTCGAGCTTGGATCCGACGAAGGCTGGCAGGGCACGATCACCGGCATCGGCCTCGTCGTGCGCGGGACGCTCAGAACGCCACTCGTGATCGATGGCGTGCGGGTGCCGTCCGGCTCCGCCCGCGCGACCATGCACGCGCTGGTCAGCCAATGGGGAACCTACTTCCCGTTGCAGGGCTATGCCGTCGCCTTTCCGTTCGACAGCGAGCGGGGCGCGATGCTGCCGCTCGCGCAGGCACTGGCGGTCGCCGTGGGCATCGCGCTGGCGCTTGCGTTCGCCATTGCCCGGTGGCGCGACGCACCGGTGCGCGCGCCGGTCGTCTGGGTCGTCCTGGGCCTCGCCTGGATCGCCCTCGACGCACGCTGGCAGGCGAACCTCTGGCGCACCGTGGTGGCAGCGCACGAGCGCTATTCCGGCAAGGACATGGAGGCGAAGTGGCAGGCGTCGGACGACGCCGCGCTGCACACGCTGGCGCGGGAGCTGCTGAAGGTGCTACCGCCTCCACCGGCGCGCATCGTCATCGTGTCCGACAACGCCGTGCTTCGCGTGCGTCTTGGCCACTTCCTCTATCCGCACAACGTCCACGCGCCCCTCAAGCTGCCGCGCGGCGCGGGCGACCCCCACCGCGGCCTGGTGGATCATGCCGCATTGCGCAGCGGCGATCACGTGCTGCTCTTCTTCGACAGCCTGCTCGGTTACGACGCGGCACGCGGCGTCCTGCAATGGCCCGACGGCCATGTCCTGCCGGTGGCGCCCCTGCTCGCGCGGCCGAACACGCTGCTGGTGCGCGTCCGATGAGGCAAGCGTGACGGGAACGGGCAGGCATGGCTGACCTCGCCGCGCTCCTCGCCAGCGTGGCGATCCCGTGGCTCGTCGGCACGCTGGCGATGCTGGCCGTAGCGCCTGCCGATCATCCACGCTGGCTGCGTGCCGCAGGCTACGGCTACTTCCTGGGACTCTTCGCGACGACCCTGGCGATCCGCCTGCTCGATGCCCTCGCCCTGCGCTGGACGGCGGCGAACGTGTGCGTGCCGCTCGTCGCCGTCGCGCTCGTCGCGGGCTGGTATGTGCGGCGGCGCCGGCACCCGACCCAGGCGCCGCCGTCCGCCATGCCGTCCGCCATGTCGCCCGTGTGGCAAGCAGCGTTCTGCGTGCTGGTGGTGCTGACGCTGACGCGCATCGCCCTCGTGGGCTTCGACGCGCTCACGCTGCCCCTCGTGCCCGTCGATACGTGGTCGCAATGGGCGAGCAAGGCACGCGTGTGGTTCGCCTACCGCGAGCTCGCACCCTTCGTCGAGCCGGGGCAGTGGGCGGGCGCCGCGGGAGCGATGCACTTCACCGACAGTCACCCCGCGTATCCGCCCACCGTACCGCTCTTCCAGGTGTGGACCGCGTTCTGGCTGGGCCGCTGGGACGAGACGCTCGTGAACGTCGCCTGGCCGGTGTCGCTCGTCGCCCTCGGGCTCGCGGTGTATGGCGACCTGCGCCGCTTCGGCATCGCACCCATCGCGGCAATGTTCGTCACGTACGCGCTCCTGTCGCTGCCGTTCCTCACGATCTATGCGGCACTCGCGGGCCTCGCCGATCTCTTCGTCGCGAGCGCCTTCGGCCTCGCGGCGGCGAGCACGTGGCATTGGACGGCCCGCCGTGATCGCCGCGATGCCATCGTCGCGATTGCAATGGCGATCTTCTGCGCGAACCTGAAGCGCGAAGGACTCCTGTGGGACCTGACGCTCGTTCCCGGCGTGCTCATGGCGCTCGACCGTCGCCTCGGCGTCGGCGCACTCGCGCTCGCTGCGCTCGGCATCGTGGGTTATGTCGCGTTCGGCCCCGCGCAGCTCGTCGTCTCGGATTACATCCTGCTCAACCGCCTGCAGAACGTGCTGCCGTACCTCTACGATCACCTGTTCATGATGGATAACTGGCACCTGCTGTGGTACGTGGCCATCGTCGTGCTGGCATTCCACTGGCGCACGCTCGTGCGCGACCCGGTGCTCCCGGCCAGCGCGACCATCCTCGCGGGCGTGATGTTCGTATTCGTGGTGTTCTTCCTGACGAGCGCCGCGATCGCCGTCGAGGAGGAGAGCCTGACCAATCGCCTGCCGTTCGAGATGGTGCCGGCGCTGGTGGTCTATCTCGCATTGGTCGTGCACGCCGGGCAGCGCCGGCCGCATGCGCTCGCCGGCGCTCCGGCGTGAGCAGGCTCACGCGCGCTCGTCAACGCGGCAGGATCCCGCGCAGCCGGTGCTCGAGCCAGCACCATGCGAAGGCCGCACTGCTGTAGAGGTAGTAGATCTGGTGGAACGCCACCGCCGCGAACGCGAACGCGACACCGCGCGCACGGCGGAACGTGGCGAAGAGGCTGCGGTTCGCGAGCGCCACCGCGACCGTCATCACCGCAATCGGCCAAGGGGGCAGCACGCGCGCCAAGGCGAGCAGGATGCTCGCCGCCAGCGCCAGTGCGAGGAGGGCGTTGATCCGCTCGGCGGTCGCCACGTTGAGCGAGTCGTGCAATCCGGTGCGGGCGAGGATGAGACGCGACCAGGGCACGGCGCGCCGGAAGATCTCGGTGTGCAGCAGGTTGCCGAGTCGCCACACCTTGAGATGCGTGCCGCGCAGGGCGGGCGCGAGCACGATGCGGCCGCCGTGCTGCCGGAGGCGGTAGCCGAGCTCGATGTCCTCGATCGACGGGAACGGATACGCCGCCGCATCGAAGCCGCCGCACGCGATGAACGCTTCCTTCCGCACCGCGCCGCATCCCGCCCAGAACGTCGCTGCATCGCCGGCAGCGCGGGCGTGATAGTGGTGGTGCACGAGATTCTTGTACTGCGAGAGGAAGTTCGCGCCCGCGGGCCGGTCGTCGTAGGCACCGAACACCGCCACGATGTCGGCACCTTCGAACGCCTCGCGCACGCGTCGTGCCGCGTCCTCGTGCACGATCACGTCCGCATCGACGAACCACGCCACGTCTCCGGCGGCGCGCGCGACGCCGACATTGCGCGCACCGCCCGGGCCGCAGCGTCCGCCGGAGCTCAAGACCTCGACGCCGAACGACCGGGCCAGCGCAGGCGTGGCGTCGGTCGAGCCATCGTCCACCAGCAGGATCTCGCCGATCTCGCCCCGCGCGCGCATGTCCTGCAGCGGGGGCAGGCTCGCCGGCAGCACCGCGGCGCCGTTGTACACCGGCATGATCACGCTGATGCGCAGCGACACGCCGTGGTCCGCGTTGCCGGAAGTCGCTGGCTCGTTGCCCGGCACGTTGCCTGCACCCGCCGCCATCGGCGGGGCGGCAGCGTCACCGGCAAGGGTCATCGCGTCGCCGGGGAACGGCGGCGACGCCACTGGGCCACGCCGTTGTAGATGGCGGCAAACGCCATGCAGAAGGCGAACAGGATCGCGAAGAGCTCGAGGGCGCCGATCACGCTGCCGAGCGGCGTCACGGCATAGCCCGGCAGCACCTCGGCCAGCAGCCGGGCGTGCACGCTTTCCGCCGCGGTGCCGCGCAGCACCAGGAGGTTCGTGGTCACGATGAGGCCGAGCGCGCCCGCGCTGCCGATGGCAACCCCGAGCGACGGACCATGCAGCCGGAGGAGGCCCTGCGCAAAATCCTCGCCATCGTTCGCGGACAGCACGAGCGCATCGACGTCGCGCAGCACGTGCATGCTGTTGAGGCGATAGATCAGGCCGCCGAGGCAGCCGCCGAGCGCGAATCCCCACAGCACGCCGAACAGCGCCCCGGGCCAGCCGCGCGCATAGCCGGGCAGGAACACGCCCAGCAGCCCGGTGACGAGCCCGCCGCGCCACTCGCCGTAGTTCGCGAGCACGCTGATGGCCGCGAGCGCGATGCTGGTGAGCGCGCCGAGGACCACCGCGAAGATGACCGTGTTGACGCGCAGGGTCGCACGCAGCACGTCGTCCTCGGAGAGGTCGTCGTCGGGTGCGTCGTCGATCGTGGAGGCGCGAATCAAGATGGATGCGATGCGTCAGGGTCTGTGCACACTATGTCCGCAAGTGCGACACGGCCCTAGTCCATCTCGTAGGTGGCGAGATTCGCGCGCATGCGGATGAAGGCGAGGAACAGGCGGTGTGCGAGGTTCCACACGCCGGCGACCACGAGACCGATGACGCCGCCCATGATGCTGGCATACGCGGCGCCCGCGAACGCACCGGGAAAGGTCACCGAGTAGCCGGGAAAGAGCACCGCGAGCTGCCCGAGATGGGGACCGACGGGCATGCCGGGCGCGGCGCCTTTCAGCACGAGCGCGACCGTGAGCAGGAACAGCGCACCACCACAAACGATGGCGCTCGCGATGACGAACGCCGGCACGTCGAGCTTGGCGAACGCCCACATTATAATCCGCTCGCGATGATCGGCAGGCGCTGCCTGCATGGCGTTCGATTCCGGTTGCACGTGAGCCGGCAGTCTAATCAGCCATGCATCGGGTGGCAAGGAAACGCCCGTTGGCGCACCGCATGTCGCGCCACTGCACCGCGCGGTGCGTGGGCTGCCGCGTGCGCAGCCGCACACGATCAACAACAAGCCCGCGCGAGTGGCGACCACCGCTTCCATGGCAGGACAGAAGATCGCAGTCATCATCGGGGCCGGCCCGGCAGGACTGACTGCGGCGCTGGAGCTCGTCCGGCGCACCGATGTCCGGCCCATCGTGATCGAGGCTGCGGACACGGTCGGCGGCATTTCGCGCACGGTGAACTACAAGGGCTACCGCATGGACATCGGTGGCCACCGCTTCTTCTCCAAGTCCGACTGGGTGATGGACTGGTGGCAGGAGCTGCTGCCGCGCGACAGCGAGTCGAGCGATGCCGGCGTGACGATCACCTACCAGACACACAGCCGTGTGCTGGCCGCCGTGGGTCGGCGCACCGGACGATCCCGATCGCGTGATGCTGCTGCGCCCGCGGCTGTCGCGCATCTATTTCCTGCGCCGCTTCTTCGACTATCCCCTGAAGTTCAACGTCGCGCACGGTCGCGCAACCTCGGCGCGCTGCGCTTCGCGCGCATCGGCGCGAGCTATGCGTGGGCGTCGCTCTTTCCCCGCCGACCGGAGCGCAGCCTCGAGGACTTCCTCATCAACCGCTTCGGCAGCGAGCTCTACCGCACGTTCTTCAAGGCGTACACCGAGAAGGTCTGGGGCGCGCCGTGCCACGAGATCAGCGCCGAGTGCGGCGCGCAGCGGATCAAGGGACTGTCGCTCACCGCGCGGTGCTGCACACGCTGCGCAAGATGGCTCCTGCGCGCGGCCGTGCGGCGCCACGCGCACCGAGACCAGCCTGATCGAGCGCTTCCTCTATCCGAAGCTCGGCCCCGGCCAGATGTGGGAGGAGGTGGCGCGCCGGGTGCGCGCTGGCGGTGGCGAGGTGCGGCTCGACCACGCCGTCGAGGGCCTGCGCATGCGGCAGGGCCGCGTGGTCGAGGTGCGCGTGCGCGAGCACGGCAGTGCGGCCGCGCAGACGCTGCGCGCCGACTACGTCATCTCGACGATGCCGGTGCAAGGACCTGGTCGGCGGTCTCGAGCCGCCGGCGCCCGCGACCGTGCGCGAGATCGCGCGCACGCTGCCGTATCGCGATTTCATCACCGTCGGCCTGCTGGTCCGGACGATGAAGGCGGGGCGTGCGCCGAAGGGAGCGGCGGCGCGCTTTCCGCCCGACAACTGGATCTACATCCAGGAACCGGACGTGCGGCTCGGGCGGCTGCAGATCTTCAACAACTGGAGCCCGTCGCTCGTGCGCCGACCATCCGGCACGCGTCTGGCTCGGGCTCGAGTACTTCTGCACCGAGGGCGACGACCTCTGGACGATGCCCGACGAGGCGCTGCGCCAGCTCGCGGCGCGCGAGCTCGAGCGCATCGATCTCATCGACGCGGACGACGTCGTCGACGGCGTCGTGGTGCGCGTGCCGAAGGCCTATCCCGGCGTATTTCGGCACCTACGGCAAGTTCGCCGAAGTGCGCGCCTACCTGGATCCGCATCGCGAACCTCTTCCTCGTCGGCCGCAACGGCATGCATCGCTACAACAACCAGGACCACTCGATGCTGACGGCGAAGGCGGCCGTCGATTGCATCGCCTCGGGGCGGACGGACAAGGCGGCGATCTGGAGCATCAACGTCGACGACGACTATCACGAGTCGAAGTGACCCCGCGCCCAATCCGATAGCCGTGCAGCGACCCGCGCGGCGGACGCCGCGCCGTGCCCGACCGGGATTTCAGATGGTGACGAGAGGACGCGCGGGGAGGTCGCGCTCGGCGCGGCCGTCGGAGCCGTAGACGGGGCTGCGGCCGCTCGCCTGCATCAGGGTGGTGAGCGCGCTCTCGCACTGGCGCTGCTGGCGCGCGATCAGCCGACCGTTCAGCGCATTCTGCTCGCGCGCTTCCGCGGCGATGCCGCGCAACGTGGCCCAGTCGCTCTTCACCTGCGCGGCGACCTTCGGCTCCAGCGCGCCGGTCTCGACATCGCCGGGCGTGAACGCCATGCCGAGCCCGATCATCAGCTCCGTACGCTGCCGGGCAAGGTTCTCCAGCTCGCTGACGTGGCGCATCTTCGACGAGGCCGCGACAGCGACGGCTTCCGCATTGGCCGTGCGCAGCGCGTCCTGCTCGGCCATCAGCACCGCGAGGAGGGCGCGGTGGCCCTCGATCTCGGCGCGAAAGACGGCGCGAAGCGTGCCCACGGCCGCGGCATCGGTCATGCGGTCAACCATCCTTCTTCATCATGGCGAGGGCGGCGGCGAGCATGCGGTCCGCGACCACCTCGGCGTTGACCGGCATGCGGCCTTGGCGGATGGCGTCCTTGATGGCCTCGACCTTGGCGCGGTCGAACTCGCCGCCCGTCGCCAGCGTGGTCTGGAGCGCCTGCAGCTGCGTCGAGAGCTCGCTCAGGTGGATCGTGTCCGGCTGCGCGGCGGCGCCCGGTGCTGCGGTAGCCGGCTGGCCGGGGCGGTCGGTGCCGTTGGTGCCGGCAGCCTTGCCCTGGTTGAGTCCGACGACCGACGGATTGATCTTCATGCCGTTCTCCGCAACGCCGCGTGTTCCTGCCGACGGACCGGGGGCGTCAATGACCGGGTCCGTACCGGTGGTATCGGCACGGACGGGGACAACTTGAGGGTGCGCGCAGCGACGATGTTCATCGCACCTCGATCAGCTTGCCGGGCCGGGCGACGCCGGACAGCACCCGTCCGGCCACCGCGATCTGCACGGTCTGCCCGTCGGAGGCGCTCGCCAGGGCCTTGCCGTCGGTGGTGATCGCGAAACCAGGTCCGCCGGCCTGGACGCGCACCAGGTCACCGGCCTGGACGACGTTGGGTGCGCGCGTCAGGTCGCGGCGCAGCGGCTCGCCGGCGGCGATCGCCCGGGTGAGCGTACGGCCTTCGACCGATTCCCCGGCTCCCAGCACCCCCGCCGGATAGGCGGTCAGCTCGACGCGCTCGATCTGGACGTCCTCCGGGCCGACCACCTGGCCGCGGGTGAGCGGGCGCGCCGCGACGAGCGCGGGGGCGAACACCTTGATCTGCGTGGGCAGGTACACGGTCCAGCGCGCGCCATCGGTGCAGCGCACGCCCAGCGACGTGCGGCCCCAGAGCCTCGCACCGGCAGGGATGAACGGCTCGTACGTGCGGCACGGGGCGAGCTGCAGGCGCGGATCGGGGTCGCCCACGGTGACCTCCACCTCGCCGCCGCCCGGCAGCGTCTGGCCGTCGAGGAACACGCGCAGGCGCTCGGCGATCTCCGATTCCGCGCGACTCGAGGACGCGACCATCAGGAGCAGCATCGCCGTGGCGATCAGGCTCCAGCGCATCGTCAGCATCCTTGTCTCCTTCTCGTGTGGGTGGCGGGACGTCCCGCATTGCCGCGATTCCGGACGCTCGCATCCTAGGCGGGAAGAAGCCAGCGCGACGTACCGAAATGCGCGGGAATTACCCGCCTAATCGGCCGATTGCCTTCGGGGGTCGCGCCGATAATCGGCGGCATCGCAAAACGGGTTTGCCGCTTGTGAACCGACCTTCGTCACTCAACCAGTTGCCGCACGGGCATGCGAGGCGCCAGTGATCGACCGACTCGACGAGATGTTCCGCTTCCAGGGGGAGGCGCTCAAGCTGCGCAGCCAGCGCCAGGAGCTGCTCGCGGCGAATATCGCCAATGCCGACACGCCCAACTACAAGGCGGTCGACATCGATTTCCGGCAGGCGCTCGTCAACGCGTCGAGCGCGGCGCAGACCGGCTTCGCGCCGGATGCGCCGGCCTTGCTGTATCGCGTCCCGAACCAGCCCGCCCTCGACGGCAACACGGTGGAGATGGACGCGGAGCGCGGGCAATTCGCCGACAACACGGTCCGCTACGAAGCCGCACTGCGCGTGCTCAACGCGCAGATCAAGACCATGCTCGCGGCGCTGCAAGGATAACCGCCATGTCGCTCTTCAACGTCTTCGACATCGCGAGCTCGGCGCTCACCGCGCAGAGCGAGCGCCTCAACACCACCGCGTCGAACATCGCCAACGCCGAGAGCGTGGCCGGTCCCGACGGCAAGCCGTACAAGGCGAAGCAGGTCGTCTTCCAGGCCGTCACGCCGGAAGGCGACGGGCCGGCGAAGGTGCGCGTCGCGGGCGTGGTGGAGGACGCCAACCCCGGGCGCCAGGTGTACGACCCGAAGCATCCCGCCGCCGACGCGCAGGGCTACGTGACGCTGCCCAACGTCAGCGTGGTCGACGAGATGGTCAACATGCTTTCCGCCTCGCGCTCGTACCAGTCGAGCGTCGAGGTGATGAACACCGCCAAGAACCTGCTGCTCAAGACGCTCACCCTGGGCCAGTGATCGCGCTGCCCGCCACGAGGACCTCGCCATGACCACCGTCTCCTCCACCACCGCGACCGGCAGCGGCGCCGCTGCCGCGGCGTCCGCCATGACGAGCGGCACCGTCGAGGAAGCGCAGGACCGCTTCCTCACGCTGCTCGTCTCGCAGCTCAAGAACCAGGACCCGCTCAATCCGCTCGACAACGCGCAGATCACCTCGCAGCTCGCGCAGCTCTCCACCGTCACCGGCATCAACAAGCTGAACGACACCCTCGCGGCGATGTCGGCGTCGGCGGATGCGCGCCAATACCTCCAGGCGGCGAACCTGGTCGGCCACGACGTGGTCGTCGGCGGCAACGCGCTCGCGCTCGCCGACGGCAAGGGGCAGGGCGCATTCGACCTCGCGGCCGACGCGGAGCACGTGACCGTGACGATCGCCGATGCGGCCGGGCGCACCGTGCGCACGATCGACCTCGGCGCGCAGAGCGCGGGGCTCGCCGGGTTCGAGTGGGATGGCAGCGACGACACCGGCGCCGCGCAGAAGGACGGCAAGTACACGATCAGCGTGACCGCGACCGCAGGCGGCAACGCGATCACCGCCACGCCGCACGCCGTGGCGCGCGTCTCCGGCGTCGTGCCGGGCGCGAACGGCGGGCAGCTGCAGCTCGAGAACCTCGGCAAGGTCGACCTGTCCGCGGTCCAGCTGATCAATTGAATCCCGCAATCCGATCGAATCACCACCCCATTCAACCAAGGAGCACTAGATGAGCTTCCAGCAGGGACTCTCCGGCCTCAACGCCGCCGCGCAGAACCTCGACGTGATCGGCAACAACGTCGCCAACGCGAACACCGTCGGCTTCAAGCAATCGCAGGCCGTGTTCGCGGACGTGTACGCGAGCTCCCTCGCGGCCTCGGGATCGGCGGGTGCGGGCATCGGCACGACGGTGTCCGGGATCCAGCAGCAGTTCTCGCAGGGCAACATCCGCACCACCAGCAATCCGATGGACGTGGCGATCAACGGCCGCGGCTTCTTCCGGCTCGACAACAACGGTGCGGTGGTCTATTCGCGCAACGGCCAGTTCCATCTCGACAAGGACGGCTTCATCGTCAATTCGAGCAACGCCAAGCTGACGGGCTACGGCGTCGACGCCAACGGCACGGTGCTGGTCGCGAACCCGGGTCCGCTGCAGCTCTCGACCGCACAGCTCAAGGCCACCTCGACGACCGTCGGCACGATCGGCATGAATCTCGACGCGCGCGAAGCGATCATCGCCAAGCCGTTCAACATCAACGATCCGACGAGCTACAACAAGGCGACGTCGCTGACCGTCTACGACAGCCTCGGCAACCCGCACGCGATGTCGTCGTACTTCGTGAAGACGGCGGCGAACACCTGGTCGGTGCAGGGCGCGATGGACGGCACGCCCCTCGCTGCCGCGCTCGGCACGCTGCAGTTCAACAGCGACGGAACGCTGAACGCCGCGGGCTCGGGCATCCCGTACGCCGTGTCGGTGGCGCTCACCAACGGCGCCAATACGCCGCTTGCCTTCAACCTCGATTTCGCGAGCGCCACGCAGTTCGGCAGCGCGTTCTCCGTCGACACGTTGCGGCAGGACGGCTTCCCCTCGGGCCTGCTCTCGGGCTACAGCATCGGCGACGACGGCACGATCCTCGGCCAGTACTCGAACGGGCAGTCGCGCACGATGGGACAGATCCAGCTCGCCAACTTCTCGAACACGGAAGGCCTGCAGCCGCTCGGCAACAACCTCTGGTCCGAAACGATTGCGTCGGGACAACCCATCCCGGGCACGGCGAACTCGAGCGGCTTCGGCGTGCTGCAGTCCGGCGCGCTGGAGGAATCCAACGTCGACCTCACCCGCGAGCTCGTCAACATGATCACCGCGCAGCGCGTGTACCAGGCCAATGCGCAGACCATCAAGACGCAGGACCAGGTGATGAACACGCTGGTCAACCTCAGATAACGGCAAACGGCAATCGGCCTTCAGCCAACAGCCGCCGCCCACTAGCGGCCGGATGTTGCCGAGAGCCGAAGGCTGACGCCTGAGAGCTGAACAATGGACCGCCTCATCTACATCGCCATGACTGGCGCGCAGCAACTGCTGCAGCAACAGTCGGTCACCGCCCACAACCTCGCCAATGCCGGCACGACGGGCTTTCGCGCGGAGACGTCGGCGTTCCGCGTCGCACCGGTGGAAGGTCCCGGGATGGCGACGCGGGCCTATGCACTCGACACCACCACGGGCGCCGACCTCACGCCCGGCGCGCTGCAGCCCACGGGCCGCGATCTCGACGCGGCGATCGAGGGCGAAGGCTTCTTCGCGGTGCAGGGCCGCGATGGCAACGAGGCCTACACGCGGGCGGGCAGCTTCGGCGTCTCGACCGATGGCGAGCTCACGACGCGCACCGGCCTGCTGGTGCTCGGCGAGGGCGGACCGATCGTCGTCCCGCCGGACAGCAAGGTGTCGATCGGCCACGACGGCACGGTATCGGTGGTGACGGCGGGGCAATCGGCCGCCAACGTCACCGTCATCGGCAAGCTGAAGCTCGTCAATCCGGGTCGCACCGAGATCACCAAGGGCTCGGACGGGCTGTTCCGCACGCGCAACGGCAATCCGGCCGAGGCGGATCCGAGCGTGACGGTCGCCTCCGGAACGCTGGAATCGTCGAACGTGAACGCGGTGTCGGCCATGGTGGACATGATCAACCTCGCCCGCCAGTTCGAAATGCACATGAAGCTGCTGCAGAGCGTCGAAGGCAACGACCAGCGCGCCGCGCAGCTCCTCTCCACCAATCCGTCCTGATCGCCGTTGCCACCTAGCCCACGGGAAACCCCATGATTCGCTCGCTCTGGATCGCCAAGACCGGCCTCGATGCGCAGCAGACGCAGCTCGACGTCGTCTCCAACAACCTCGCGAACGTCGGTACGTCGGGCTTCAAGCGCTCGCGTGCGGTGTTCGAGGATCTCCTCTACCAGACGCTGCGCCAGCCGGGGGCACAGTCCTCGCAGCAGACGCAGCTGCCCACCGGCCTGCAGCTCGGCACCGGCGTGCGCCCGGTCGCGAGCGAGCGCATTTTCACGCAGGGGAACCTGCAGCAGTCGGGCAACTCGCTCGACGTCGCGATCAATGGCCAGGGATTCTTCCAGGTGCAGATGCCCGACGGCACCACCGCGTACACCCGCGACGGATCGCTGCACATGGACGCGCAAGGCCAGATGGTGACCTCCGGTGGCTACGCACTGCAACCCGCGATCACGATCCCGGCGAATGCGCAGAACATCACCATCGGTCGCGACGGCACGGTCACCGTCACCCAGCCCGGGCAGGCCGCGCCGACGCAGGTGGGCTCGATCCAGCTCGCGAACTTCCTCAACCCGGCGGGTTTGCAGGGACAGGGCGAGAACCTGTACCTCGAGACCGCGGCGTCCGGCACGCCCACCACCAACGCACCGGGCGCGAACGGCATGGGCACCGTGCAGCAGGGCTACATCGAGACCTCGAACGTGAACGTGGTCGAGGAGCTCGTGAACATGATCCAGACGCAGCGCGCGTACGAGATCAACTCCAAGGCCGTGCAGACATCGGATCAGATGCTGCAGCGGCTGTCGCAACTCTAAAGACTCCACGGCATGATCCTTCGTCAACTTCTGGTGACCGGCGCTTGCGTCGCGCTGCTCGCAGGCTGCGGCTCGGACCCGCTGCGCAAGGTCGAGGTCCAACAGCCGCTCACCGCGCGGCCCGCGGAAAGGACCGCACCGCCAGCCGCCAACGGCGGCATCTTCCAGACGGCCGGCTACCGGCCGCTGTTCGAGGATCGCCGTCCGCGCGCGATCGGCGACACCCTCACCATCAACATCAACGAGAAGCTGCAGGCGAGCAAGCAGGCGAGCAGCAGCGCGAATCGCGCGGGCTCGGTCGACTTCTCCGTGAAGGCCGTCAACGGCCTCCCCATCAAGGGACTCAAGGACGCGGCCCTCAAGGCGGAGTCGGCGAGCGATTTCGCCGGCAAGGGCGACTCCAGCGCGAACAACGTGTTCACCGGCGCGATCACGGTCACCGTTATCGACGTGCTGCCGAACGGCAACCTGGTGGTGTCGGGCGAGAAGCAGATCGGCATCAACCAGGGCTCGGAGTTCATTCGCCTTTCGGGCGTGGTCAATCCCAGCACGATCGTGATCGGCAACTTCGTGTCCTCCACGCAGGTCGCCGACGCGCGTCTCGAGTATCGCGGCACGGGCTATGTCGACGAAGCGCAGACCATGGGCTGGCTGCAGCGCGTGTTCCTGTCGGTGCTGCCCTTCTGACCGCCATGACCACCGCTCATCGAACCTCCGCTGCGGCACGCCTGCTGCGCGTCATGGCCCTGCTGTGTGCGCTGGCCGCGGCCGCGCTCTCGTGCGCTCCGGCCGGCGCCGAGCGCCTCAAGGACATCGTCAACGTCCAGGGCGTGCGCTCCAACCAGCTCATCGGCTATGGCCTGGTCGTGGGGCTCGACGGCAGCGGCGACCAGACCACCCAGACGCCATTCACCGTGCAAAGCATCATCGCGATGCTGAGTCACCTCGGCATCAATCTGCCGCCCGGCGTGAACCTGCAGCTCAAGAACGTCGCGGCCGTGATGGTTACCACCCAGCTGCCCGCGTTCGCGCAACCGGGCCAGGCGCTGGACGTCACGGTGTCCTCGCTCGGCAACGCGAAGAGCCTGCGGGGCGGAACGCTGCTGATGACCCCGCTCAAGGGCGCGGACGGGCAGATCTACGCCATGGCGCAGGGCAACGTGGCCATCGCCGGCGCCGGTGCATCGTCCGGAGGCAGCAAGACGCAGGTCAACCAGCTCAATGCGGGCCGCGTGCCCAATGGCGCGACGGTCGAGCGCGCGGTCGCGAGCCTCGTGGGGCAGGGCGAGTACCTCAACCTCGAGCTGCACGACACCGATTTCGGAGCGGCCCGGCAGGTGGTCGACGCGATCAATGCCAAATGGGGTCCCGCGGTGGCCGGCGCGGTCGACGGACGCACGATCCGCGTGCGCGCGCCCGCCGATTCCAACGCACGGATCGCCTTCCTGGCCGAGCTCGAGCAGGTCAGCGTGGAGATCGCGCCCGCCGCGGCGAAGGTGATCTTCAACGCGCGTACCGGCTCGATCGTGATGAACCAGGCGGTGACGATCGAATCGTGCGCGGTCGCGCACGGCAATCTCACGGTCACCATCAACAGCGAGCCCGTGATCAGCCAGCCCGCTCCGCTGTCGCAGGGCCAGACGGTGGTGACCGAGCGCTCGCAGATCGATCTCAAGCAGGAAGGCAACGGCTTCAAGGCGCTCACCGCAGGCGCGAAGCTCGCCGATGTCGTCCGTGCCCTCAACACGCTCGGCGCCACGCCGGCGGATCTCCTCGCCATCCTCCAGGCGATGCGATCGGCCGGTGCGCTCAGGGCCGAGCTCGAGGTCATCTGAGGTCGCATGGCCATCCGCGCGGCAGCCGATCCCAGCGGGCAGCTCGCACTCGATGCGAACGCCCTCGCCAGTCTCAAGGCGCAGGCCAAGACTGCGCCCGGCGAGGCCCTCGGCAAGGCTGCCGGGCAGTTCGAGGCGCTCTTCCTGCAGATGCTCCTGAAGCAGATGCGCGATGCACTGCCCCAGGACGGTCCGCTCTCGTCGGAGGCCACGCGCAACTACACGGCCATGTTCGACCAGCAGCTCGCGCAGCAGCTCTCGAACCAGGGCCTCGGTCTCAAGAAGATCATCGAGAAGCAGCTGACGCGGCATCTCGCGGTGCAGGCCGACGCCGCGTCATCCGCGGTGACGCCGAAGAGCCCCCTCGCGCCATCGCGTACGCCGGCATCGGGCGCGGTGCCCGCACCGGCCACGGGCAGCGTACCTGCCGCGACCAGCAGCCTGCCTGCGGGGGTGCAGGCGTTCATCGACAAGCTGAAGCCGCACGCGGAAGCGGTCGCGAAGGCGATGGGCGTTCCCGCGCACTATCTTCTGGCCCAGGCGGGGCTCGAGACCGGCTGGGGCCGCAGCCTGCCCAAGGCGAGCGACGGCAGCACGAGCCACAACCTCTTCGGCATCAAGGCGGGCGCGAACTGGAAGGGGGCCGTGGTCGAGGCGCCCACCACCGAGTACACCAGCGGGCGCGCGGTGCACACGGTCGAGCGTTTCCGCGCCTATGCGTCCTTCACCGAAGCCTTCCAGGATTTCGCGAAGCTGCTGCGCGGCAGTCCGCGCTATGCCGGAGCGCTCGCCCAGGCGCAGGACCCCGGCGCCTACGCGAACGGCCTCCAGCGCGCGGGCTACGCGACCGACCCGCACTACGGCGCCAAGCTCACCCGGGCGATCCAGACCGTGGCGCGCCATGCCGGGAGTGGAGACCTGGACAAAGTTCAAGTAACGGCCGGCGGGGCCGATAAGAAGGCGATAGCGGCCTAGCTCCGCTGAAGGCCACAGGTCATGGGCGACAGCATCATCGGCATCGGATTGAGCGGGCTCGCTGCGGCACAGGCAGGCCTCGCCACGACCGGACACAACATCAGCAACGTCAACACGCCGGGCTACAGCCGGCAGGAGACGCTGCAATCGACCCGCCTGCCGCTCTTCACCGGCAGCGGCTACGTCGGGCAGGGCGTCAACGTCGACGACGTGCGCCGCGTCTACAGCGACTTCCTCGCCGCGCGCACGACGCGCTCGCAAGCCGAGGCGAGCCAGCTCGACACGCTGCAGTCGCAGCTCGCGCAGATGGACGACATCTTCAGCGACACGACGAGCGGCCTCGCACCCGCGCTGGACCAGTTCTTCTCGGGCGTGAACGCGCTTGCCGCGAATCCCGCGGATGCGTCGGCACGGCAGGCCGCGCTGTCGGGAGCGCAGGCGCTCGTCGGCCGCTTCCACCAGATCGACGACCAGCTCGCCGCCTTGCGCACCAGCGCCAACGACCGCATCGCGGCATCGGTGCAGACCGTCAACAGCATCACGTCCCAGATCGCGAACCTCAACCGGCGCATCCTGGAATCCGACGGCGCGAACGGACAGCTGCGCCCGAACGACCTGCTCGACGCACGCGACCAGCTCGTGGCGAAGCTCAACGAGCAGATCGGCGCGCATGCCGTCGTGCAGAACAACGGCAGCTACAACGTGTTCCTGTCGAACGGGCAGGCCGTCGTGGTGGGCGAGCAGGCGACCGCACTCGCGGCGGTGCCCGATCCCGCCGACCCGGCGAACCTGCAGGTCGCCCTGCGCACCGGCAGCACGTTCCTGCGCTTCCAGCCGAGCGATTTCTCCGGTGGCGCGCTGGCCGGCACGCTCGCGTTTCGCGACCCCTATCTCACCGACGCCCAGAACGCACTCGGGCGGATCGCGGTCGCGCTGGGCACGACCTTCAACGCGCAGCACGCCCTCGGACAGGATCTCAACGGCGCACTCGGCACCGACTTCTTCGCCGTGCCGGCGCCGCGCGCGGTATCGGCGT
Organism: uncultured beta proteobacterium; assembly: GCA_963734575.1. GTDB lineage: Bacteria > Pseudomonadota > Gammaproteobacteria > Burkholderiales > Casimicrobiaceae > CAIWHR01. Next base: position 200,827 of record CAVTHT010000022.1, read on the forward strand.
CGACCAATACCGGCACCGGCGCCCTCGGCGCGACCATCGTCGATGCCACGGCGCTCACCGGGAGCGACTATCGCGTCCAGTACGACGGTGCGAACTACGTCGTGACGCGTCTCAAGGACGGTACGTCGCAATCCTTCGCTGCGCTGCCGCAGACCGTCGACGGTCTCGCCATCGCAGCTCTCGGCCGGCGCGCCTGCTGCGGGCGACACCTTCACCATCGAGCCCACGCGCAACGGGGCCCGCGACATCGCGGTGGCCATTCGCGACGTCGCGAAGGTCGCCGTGGCGAGCCCGGTGCGCACCGGCATCACGCCGGCCAACGCCGGGACCGGAACCATTTCCGCGGGCACCGTGGATGCGAGCTTCCTCGCGGCGCCGCTGGCGGGAACGTTGACGCTGACCTATGCGAGTGGTGCGAACCAGCTGACGGGCTTTCCCGCCACGGTGCCTGTCACCGTGACCGCGAATGGCGTGTCGACCACGTACGCTGCCGGTGCTCCGGTGCCGTACACGCCGGGTGCGACCATCGCTTTCGGCGGCATCAGCTTCGTCGTCTCGGGTGCGCCACAGAACGGCGACCAGTTCACGGTGGCGCGCAACGCCGGCGGCATCGGCGATGGCCGCAATGCGCAGGTGCTCGCCAACCTCGCGACACGCAACCTCGTCGGCGGGAGCACGAGCTACCAGGGCGCCTATGCGTCGCTCGTCAGCGGCGTCGGCGGCGCGACCCAGCAGATCGGGGTCGAGAGCGACGCGCAGGGCAAGCTGCTCGCGCAGGCACAGGCGGCGCAGTCGGGCCTGTCGGGAGTGAACCTCGACGAAGAGGCCGCCAACCTGCAGCGCTACCAGCAGGCGTACCAGGCGGCGGGCAAGCTCATCGCCATCGCCGGCGCGCTGTTCCAGACCATCCTCGACATCGGCGCCTGATCATGCGCATCAGCACGGCACTGCTCTACCAGACCGGCACCGATTCCATCGGCCGCAGCCAGTCCGATCTCCTGCGCACGCAGCAGCAGATCGCGGCCGGCAAGCGCATGCTCACCGCCGCCGACGATCCGATCGGCGCAGCACAGGCGCTCGTCACGCGCCAGGCGCAGGGCGAGACCGAGCGCTATGGCGCGAACGTCAGCGCCGCGAAGGACGCGCTCGGCCTCAACGACTCGGTGCTCGGCCAGATCACCGAAGTGCTGCAGAACGTGCGTACCGCCGCGATCGATGCCGGCAATGGTGCACTCACCGACGCCGACCGGCGCAGCCTCGCCGCCGACATCAACAGCCGCCTCGAAGAGCTCCTCTCGCTCGCGAACAGCCGCGACGGCAACGGCAACTATCTCTTCAGCGGATTCCAGACCAGCACCCAGCCCTTCGCGCGCGCCGGCGACGACGGTCACCTACAACGGCGACCAGGGCCAGCGCGTGCTGGAAGTGAGCCCGGGCCGCACGATGGAGATCTCGCAGACGGGCAGTGCGCTCTTCCTCGGCGCACGCACGGGCAACGGCACGTTCGCGCAGAGTGCGTCGCCCGCCAACACGGGCACGGGGGTGCTCGGCGCGAGCAACGTGGCGAACGCCAGCGCGCTCGACGGCCACACGTACGCGCTGCAGTTCAACGTCGTCGGCTGGGGTCACCACGTACGACGTGCTCGACGTCACGGCGGGTGCGCCCGTGTCGATGGGCAATGCCTACGTCGCGGGCAGCGCGGTCACCGTCGCGGGCATGCAGGTCGCGATCAGCGGCGCACCGGCATCCGGCGACAGCTTCACGCTCGCACCGGCCGCACCGCAAAGCCTCTTCACGACCCTCGCCGACCTCGCCGCGTCGCTGCTCGGTACCGGGACGACGGCCGCAGGGCGCGCGGCCATCAGCAACGGACGCAGTGCGCGGCCTGCGAGAACATCGACCAGGCGCTCGAGCACATCCTTTCGGCGCGCTCCGACACGGGCGCCAAGCTGCGCGAGCTCGACACGATCGCAACCGGCAACGACGGTCGCGCGCTGCACTATCAGCAGACGCTCTCGCGCCTCGAGGATCTCGACTACAACAAGGCGCTCTCGCACTTCGCGCAGCAGCAGCTCGCGCTCGAAGCGGCGCAGAAGTCGTTCCTGAAGCTCACCGGCCTCAGCCTCTTCGAGTATCTGTGAACACGTTCGCCGCCGCCACGCCGATCGCCAGCGCCAGCCCGGACGTGCCGGAGCCGACGGCCGCGGCCGCTTCGAGCCTCGCGCGGGAAACCCTGCGGCAGCTCGCGGCGATGCGGTTGCCGCCGACCCCCGACAACTATGCGCGGATGTACCAGAAGATCGCCGATCCCGGCGTGCGGCCCGCGCCGACGGCCGCGATCGCGATGCTGCGCGATCTCGCCTGGGATCTGCAACGTGCGCCCGACGATCCGGTGGACGATGCCGGCATGCTGCTGCGCGCCGTCGATCGGGGCGACTGGCTGAACGCGAAATCCGTCCTGTTGCGGCTCTGCGTCGGCAAGGCCCCGGCCGCGCCGGCCGCGCCTGGGCTCACGGCGAAAGCCGATGCGCACCTGGCCGAGGCCGACGCCGCCAATGCGGCCTGGACCACGCACGCCTCCGCAGCTCTGCCGCGACCTTCTCGCCGAGGCCATCGTCGCGGGCAGCGAGGATTACCCGGAAGAGCTGGCGCGGGAAGCGACCGCGCTGGCCGTTGCCGTGCGCGATGCCACGGACGAGCCACGCCTCGATGCGGTGGCATTGCGCGTGCGCGCGTTCTGGGACGCCGTGACGAAGCTCGACCAGACGCAGCGCGAGATCCAGCAGGGCCTCCTGCGCCTCCTGCAGCTGCTCACCGCGAACGTGAGCGAGCTCCTGGGCGACGGCTCGTGGATGCGCGGCCAGCTCAAGGCCTTTTCCGCACTGGGCAAGGGGCCGGTGACGATCGAGACCATCGCGCGGCTCGAGAAGGGCCTGCAGGAGATCGCGCAGCGGCAGGGCGCGCTCAAGCAGAGCCTCGACGAGGCGAAGGACGCGATGAAGCAGATGGTCGCGACCTTCATCGAGCGCGTGGGCCAGCTCGCCTCCGACACCGGCGAGTACAACGAGCGCCTTGCCGGCTACGCGAGGGAGATCGAGAGCGCCAGCGACATCGGGCAGCTCTCGTCGGTGATCGTGCACGTGATGGACGACACGCGCGGCATGCAGACGGATCTCACCCGGTCGCGCGACGAGCTCCTTGCGGCGCGACGCACCGTCGAGCAGTTCCAGGAGCGCGCGAACCGCCTCGAGAGCGAGCTCGTCGTGCTCTCCGACCGCCTGCAGGAAGACCAGCTCACGCAGGTGCTCAACCGCCGCGGCCTCGACCGCACGTTCGACAACGAGGCCGCCCGCGCGGACCGCTACGGTCGGCCGATGTCGCTCGCGATGCTCGACGTCGACAATTTCAAGGCGCTCAACGACCGCCTCGGCCACCAGGCCGGCGATTCGGCGCTCGTGCACCTCACCGCCAGCATCCGCAAGTCGCTGCGCACCACCGACGTCATCGCGCGCTACGGCGGCGAGGAATTCGTCATCGTGCTGCCCGAAACCGCACGCGACGACGCGATGGCCGTGATGGTGCGGGTGCAGCGCGAGCTGACGCGGCGCTACTTCCTGCACAACAACGAGCGCGTGCTGATCACGTTCAGCGCGGGGGTGGCGGAGCGCGCCCACGGCGAGGCGCAGGAAGACCTGATCGAGCGCGCCGATCGCGCGCTCTACCGCGCGAAGCTCGACGGCAAGAACCGCGTCGTCGCCGCCTGAGGCGTCAGTCCATCAGGCCGTGCTCCAGCGCATAGCGCAGGAGATCGGCGGTGGTGGAAAGATGCAGCTTGGCGAGCAGACGCGCCCGATACACGCTGACCGTCTTCGGCGAGAGTGACAACGCGTCGCCGATCTGCGCGAGCGTCTTGCCCGTCGCAATCATGCGCAGCACCTGGAACTCGCGGTCGGACAGCGCAGCATGCGCGGGCGCATCGTGGTCCTGGTCGAGCGCGGCGGCGAGCGCCTCGGCGAGCTCGGGCGTGATGTAGCGGCGGCCGCGCACCACGCGCCGGATCGCCTCGACGAGCTCCTCGGTGGCGGCCATCTTGGTGAGATAACCCGACGCACCCGCCTTGAACGCGCGGAACGCGTACTGGTCCTCGGGATACATCGACAGGATCAGCACGGGCAGGCGCGGCCACTCCGCCTTCACCTGCTTCAGGGTGTCGATGCCGTTCTTGCCCGGCATCGCGACGTCCAGCACCAGCACGTCGCAGGACTCGCGGCGCAGGAGCTGCATGACCTCGCCGTGATTGCTGGCGTCCCCGGCAAGGCTGAGGTCGGGCTGCGCCGAAAGGATCTGGCGCAGGCCCTCGCGCACCACCGCATGATCGTCGGCGACGGCGACGCGGATCATGCGCTGGCCTCGCTGGACCCCGCGTCGGGCGCAGCCTGCGGCAGCGGCACCAGCACGCGCACCGTCGTGCCTTCCTCCTCGGTGCCGGTGATCGTGACGGACCCGCCCAGCGCCTCGGCGCGCTCGTGCATGCCGCGCACGCCGAAATGTCCGCGCCGGTCGATGCCCTGCGGGGGAATGCCGTTGCCGTCGTCGCGGATCTCGAGCAGCAGCGCGCCGTCGGCCGCGACGAGACGAACGTGGGCGAGACTGGCCGACGCGTGCTTCGCCACGTTGTTGAGCGCCTCCTGGCAGATGCGGAACAGCGCGATCGAGGCCGCGGGCGGCAGCGTGACCTCCTCGTGCGAGCTTTCGAACGTGCAGGCAACGCCGCAGCGCTGCTCGAACGTGCGCGCCTGCCATTCCAGTGCCGGGACGATGCCCTCGTCGACGATGCCGGGCCGCAGGTCGTGCATGAGACGCGTCGACGACAGGATCACCCCTTCGACGAGCTGGTCGAGGTGCGCGAGCTGCGCACCGACCGCGGGGTCCTGGCCCGCGCACGAGCGCAGGTACGCGAGCTGGAACTTGATGCCGGTGAGCGTGCTGCCGATGTCGTCGTGCAGCTCGCGCGCGACCGCGGCACGTTCCTCCTCGCGCACCCGCACCAGGTAGCCCGCGAGCTCGCGCAGCTCCTCGCGCGATGCGCGCAACGCGGCCTCCGCGCGGCGCTGCGCGGTGATGTCGCTTGCGATGCCGTCCCAGATCACGTGCTCGCCGCCGAAGTGGCGCGCGCGGGCGGTGAATTCGATGGTGCGCTCGCCGCCGTCGCGCGCTGCAGGCAGCGTGGCGACGTGCTCGATCCAGCGCCGATGCCGCGCCTTGCCGGCGGCGGCCTCACCGGGGCCGGAGCCACCCAGGAACAGGCGGGCAAGCGTTGCGGCGTCGTCCGGCGCGAAGAATGCGAACCAGCCTCTCGCGTCGCCCACGAGGTCCTGCGGCACGCGGCCAAAGAGGCGCCGCGATCCTTCGCTCGCGTAGACCAGCATCGCCGCAGCGCCGCGCACCTCGAGCTGGAAGACCATGCCGGGCAGGTTTGCGGAGAGCGCCCGGAAGCGGGCCTCGCTCTCGAGCCGCGCCCGCTCGGCCGCGCGCTGCGCGCGCCGGGTGCGCGCGTTGTCGACGGCCCGCAACAGCGCGGGCTCGAGCCGGCCCAGCTTGCCGCGGGTCAGATAGTCGTCGGCGCCGTTGCGCATGGCCTCGACGGCCTGCTCCTCGCCTGCGGCATCGGCCACGATGAGGAACGGCAAATCGCGATCGTGCCGCCGCGCGATGCGCAGCGCCTCCAGCGACGTGAGCTGCGCGAGCTTGTGGTCGGCGATCACCGCATCGCACGGCGCGAACGAAAGCGCGGCCTCGAGCGCGCCGGCGCTGGCCACCCGGCGCGTCTCGACGCTCATCCCGGCGCGTCGCAGATGGCCCGCGAGGGAGCGGCACTCGGCTTCGGAATCATGGACGAAAACGACACCGATCGGCGCGGGCGCGTAGGACGCGTCGAGGTCGGGAAGGGCAGCGAGGGTTCCGGTGCGGGCGGCGGACTGCATGGGCGCGTGTTCGATCGCGGAGGATCGAGTGTAGCTGCGCGGCAGGTGGCTTCGGTGACCGCGGAGCGGACGCACGCTGCCGATGATCCGGCGGTGCACACGGGTTCAGTCGCGTCGCGCGCGGCCGATAATGCAAGAGATGCGGCGCGCGGTCCCGTGCGCCGTGCGATGTACCGTCAACCAGAGTCACACGCCGGAGTCCCGATGCACCCGCAGAACATCTACGTCGCCCGCCAGCCTATCGTCGACGCGTCCAAGGAGCTCGTCGGCTTCGAGCTCCTGTTCCGGTCGACCGACGATGATGCCGCTCATGTGGACGACAGCACGTTCGCTACGTCGACGGTCATCGCCAACGCCTTCGACATCGGGCTCGCGCAGGTCATCGGCAACGTCGACGGCTACCTCAACGTCGACAGCGAGTTCCTCTTCAGCGACCTGATCGACGCGCTGCCGCCGGAGCGCATCGTGCTCGAGCTCACCGAGCAGTACATCCTCGACGAGACGGTCGTCGACCGCTGCCGCGAGCTGCGCCAGCGCGGCTACCGCGTCGCGCTCAGCGACTTTGCGGGCAATTTCGACGACCTCGATCGGCTGCTGCCTTCCACCGACATCGTCAAGGTGGACGTGCATCGCATCGATCCGATGCTCATGCCGACCATCGTCGGCATGCTGCGGCCGTTCTCGGTGAAGCTCGTCGCGCAGAAGGTCGAGACGCCGGAGCAGTTCCAGGCCGCGCGCGAGCTCGGCATCGAATACTTTCAGGGCTACCACTTCGCGCGCCCGCAGCTCCTGTCGGCGAAGCGCTCGAAGCCGGCGAAGTTCGCGCTGCTGCGCCTGCTCTCGCTGGCGATGAACGACGCTACCGACACGCGGGCGATCGAGGACGAGTTCAAGCGCCATCCCACCCTCGCGGTCAACCTGCTGCGCTTGTGCAATTCCGCGGCCATGCGGCGCGCGCAGACGACGACGTCGCTGCGCCACGCGCTGGTCGTGCTCGGCCGCCGGCAGCTGCGGATGTGGCTGCAGCTCCTGCTCTACACGGCCGATCGCAACAAGGGCAGCCTGGGCAGTCCGCTGCTGCAGCTCGCCGCCGTGCGCGGCAAGCTCATGGAGCTCATCATGGAGCGCCAGCCGGGACCCGACAGCGTGCTGAAGGAGCTGGCCTTCATCACGGGCGTGCTGTCGCTCATGGACGTGCTGCTCGAGATGCCCTACGACGAGATCCTGCAGGAGCTCAACCTGCCGGATCCCGTGGTGGACGCGCTGCTGCGCCGCGAAGGCGACATCGGCGCGTTGCTGACGCTCACCGAAGAGCTCGAACGCGAGGATGCGCACGCCGTGGCCGAGTCGCTCGACCGCATCGGCATGGTCGGACGCGGCGAGCTCGCGGGCCTGCAGATGGAAGCGTTCGAGTGGGCGAACGAGATCGCGACGGTGGAGTGAGCAACGCCGGCGCGGCTAGCCGTCGCCGCGCAACGTCCGGTCGAGCATGAGCAGCATCGCGGCCGTCGCGCCCCAGATGAACCGCTCCTGGTAGGGAATCGCCCAGTAGTCGCGCCGCACTTCGCCCAGCATGCGGAAATGCCGCTGCTGGTTGACGGGATCGAGCAGGTGCGCGAGCGGCACCTCGAACACGTCGGCGACCTCGATGGGATCGGGCCGCACTTCGAAGGGCGGTTCGACCCATCCCACCACGGGCGTCACGCGAAAGCCGGTGACGGTCTCGTACGTGGCGAGCTCGCCGAGGATCGCAACGCGTTCTTCGGCGAGGCCGACTTCCTCGTTGGCCTCGCGCAATGCGGCCGCAGGGATCGACGGGTCATGCGGCTCGACGCGACCGCCGGGAAAGCTGATCTGTCCCGGATGGTCCGGAAGATCGGCGCTGCGTTGCGTCAGCAGGACCTGCAGGCCCTCGGGCCGGTTCACGAGCGGCACGAGCACGGCCGCCGGCGTGGGTTCCCCGCCGCGTCCCGGCAGACGAAATCCATCCGACAGGTTGCGCAACTCCGGCGGCACGGGGCGCGCGAGGCGCTCGACGAGCCAGGCTTGGGCGGCAGCGGGGGAGAGATCGAACAGCGGCAAACGCATCGGCGGACGGCGCGCGCAGCAGGCGCAGCGCTTCGCTGCATTCTACCTCGCGCGCCGATGCCGACGCGGCGGCGCGGCAGGTCTCGCGCGATCAGGAAGCGTACGCCATGCGCAGCGCCGGCAAGACGTCGCCGGCCTCGTGGATCGCGCGCGGCGCGAACTGCGCACCGACCAGGATGATCGCCGGCCCGGCGAGCACCGCATCGGCGAGGTGCGGCAGCGCGCGCAGCGTGCCGTGGAGCCGCCGTGCGTCGGGGTGCGAAGCGTTCTCGACGATCACCACCGGCTGGTCCGGCGACATGCCGCCGGCGATGAGCGCAGCGGCGATCGCTGCCGCCTGCCCGACGCCCATGTAGATCGCGGCGGCGTCGCAGGCGAGCACGGCGCGCGTCCACTCGTTCGCGTCCTCGCCCTCGCCGATGCGCGGCGTCACGAAGGTCACGCTGCGCGCGAGCCCACGCACGGTGAGCGACGTGCCGAGGTCGGCGGTTGCGGCGAGGGCGGCGGTAACGCCCGGCACCACTTCGTAGGGCACGGCCGCCGCTTCGAGCGCGGCGATCTCCTCCTGCGCCCGGCCGAAGAGCATCGGATCGCCGCCCTTGAGACGCACGACCACGCGATGGCGCTGCGCCGCGTCGACGAGACGCTTGTTGATGAAACGCTGCGCCGTCGAATGCCGGCCGCAACGCTTGCCCACGGCAATCCGTTCGGCGTGCCGGGCGAGCGCGATGACCTCGGGATGCACCAGTGCATCGTGGAACAGGACATCCGCGCGCTCGATGAGCCGCGCGGCGCGCAGCGTCAGGAGGTCCGGCGCGCCGGGACCGGCGCCGACGAGGTACACCGTGCCGACGGACGTGGTGCCATCGACGAGCGAATGCGTCGTCATGCGCCGTCACCCGTCGCCTGGCGCTCGCGAAACCACGGCCGCGGCGTGCGCGTGCTGTACGTGTACGTGCGCCCGAACACGTGCAGCCCGGCGATCTCCTGGTGCGGGTCGAGGTCGCTGCGCACCATGAACGCATCGAAGCCGCACTCCGCCATGAAGAACAGCTGGTCGCGGAACACGTCGCCGAACGCGCGCAGCTCGCCCTTGAAGCCATGGCGGTCGCGCAGCAGCCGTGCCGTGGAGAAGCCGCGGCCATCGCCGAACTTCGGGAACTGCACGGCGATCACGGGCAGGCGGCCGACGTCGTCGGCGAGCACCGCGGGATCATCGGCAGGCGCGAGCCATACCCCGACGTCGTTGCGGGCGCGCAGCGCCAGACCCCCCGCCTGCCACAGTGGCAGCGGCACGATGACGTTGACCAGCGCTGCGGCGTCGCGGGGCTGCGCACCTTCGGACAGGACGATCCACTCGTCCCGCACCACGGCGTCACCCTTGATGAGCTTCGGCATACACGCGCTCCTTGAACGGATCGAGACCGAGCCGGCGCACGGCATCGAGAAAGGACTCGTCCTCGTGCCGGCGCTCGACGAACACCTCGATGAGACGGGCGACGACGTCGGGCATCTCGTGTGCGGCGAACGAAGGCCCGATGACCTTGCCGAGCGCGGCTTCCTCGCCCTGCGAGCCGCCGATCGACACCTGGTACCACTCGGCCCCGTTCTTGTCGACGCCGAGGATGCCGATGTTGCCGACGTGATGATGGCCGCAGGCATTCATGCAGCCCGAGATGTTGAGATCGATCTCGCCGAGGTCGAACAGGTAGTCGAGATCGTCGAAGCGCCGCTGGATCGCCTCCGCGATCGGTATGGACTTGGCGTTGGCCAGCGAGCAGAAGTCGCCGCCCGGACAGCACACGATGTCGGTGAGGAGGCCGATGTTCGGCGTCGCGAGGCCGAGCTCGCGCAAGGCGCCCCACAACGCATGCAGGTCGGCCTGGCGCACGTCGGAGAAGATGAGGTTCTGCTCGTGCGAGACCCGCAGCTCGCCGAAGCTGTAGCGGTCGGCGAGATCGGCGACGGCCTCCATCTGGTCCGCGGTGAGGTCCCCGGGCGGCACGCCCGTCTTCTTGAGCGACAGGGTCACGATCGCGTAGCCCTGTACCTTGTGCGGGAACACGTTGCGCTCCGCCCAGCGATCGAAGGGGCGGCTGTCGGCGCGCGCCGCGAAAAAGTCGTGGTCGTCGCCCGGGAGCGCGTCGTACGGCGGCGCATCGAAGTGCGCCGTGAGCCGCGCGATCTCCCCCGGGGGCACCGTGCCCGCACCACCGGCGAGATGCGCGTACTCGGCCTCGACCTCCTCGGCGAAACGCTGTGGCGTGCGCTCCTTGACCAGGATCTTGATGCGCGCCTTGAAGATGTTGTCGCGGCGTCCGTAGCGGTTGTAAACGCGCAGGATCGCGTCCAGGTAGTTCAGCACCTCCGCCTCGGGAATGAATTCGCGGATCACGTGCCCGATCATCGGCGTGCGACCGAGCCCGCCGCCGACGATCACGCGAAAGCCGACGTTACCGGCGGTGTCGCGCAGTGCATAGAGCCCGATGTCGTGCACGAGGGTCGCAACGCGGTCGCTGGTCGCCCCGCACACGGCGATCTTGAACTTGCGCGGCAGGTACGAGAACTCCGGATGGAACGTCGCCCACTGGCGCACGAGCTCCGAGTACGGACGCGGGTCGACGATCTCGTCGCCGGCGACTCCGGCGAAATGATCGCTGGTGATGTTGCGGATGCAGTTGCCGCTCGTCTGGATCGCGTGCATCTCGACCTCGGCGAGCTCGGCAAGGATGTCGGGCACGCGCGGCAAGTGCGGGCCAGTTGAACTGGACGTTCTGCCGCGTCGTGAAGTGCGCGTACCCGCGGTCGTACTTGCGCGCGATGTGCGCGAGCCGGCGCAGCTGACGCGTCGCGAGCAGGCCGTACGGGATCGAGATCCGCAGCATCGGCGCATGCTTCTGGATGTACAGTCCGTTGCGCAGGCGCAGCGGCCGGAACTCGTCTTCCGTCAGCTCGCCAGCGAGGAAGCGCGTAGTCTGGTCGCGAAACTGCGCCACCCTGTCGGCGACCAGCTGGTGATCGAATGCGTCGTAGCGATACATGGGAAGACCTGCGGCAGAAAAGCGCGAGTCGCCCACGTTACTGGCGCGGTCTTATAAAACCAAGGAAGCATTTAGACCAACCATATGCCACCGGGAAATAAGACTTCGGCCGACGGCCTCGTCCTCTTCGCCCACGGCTCGCGCGACCCGCGCTGGGCCGAGCCCTTCCAGGCCATCGCTGCCCGGGTGGGCGCCGCGGCACCCGGCGTGCGGGTGTCGCTGGCCTTCCTCGAGATCATGGCGCCCGATCTCGCCACGAGCGTCGCGAACCTGACCCGTGCGGGAGCGCGGCGCATCTGCGTCGTGCCGCTGTTCCTCGGCCAGGGCGGGCACGCCCGGGAGGACCTGCCGCGCCTCGTCGACGCCGTGCGCGCGCAGCATCCGGAGGTGGACGTGCGGCTGGCCGGGATCGCCGGCGACGCGCCGGTCGTGCTCGACGCGCTTGCGGCCTACTGCATCGCGCAGGCCGGTGGCGGGCGAATCAGCCGCTTGAGGGCGACGCTCCGGGCAGGGCGCCGGTCTCGCGCAGGACCTCCTGCGCCATGTGAAAGGCGGAGTTGGCCGCGGGGACGCCGCAATAGATCGCCGCCTGCAGGATCACTTCCTTGATCTCGTCGACCGACACGCCGCTGTTGGCCGCCGAGCGGATGTGCAGCTTGAACTCCTCGCTGCGGTTGAGCGCGATCATCATCGCGATGGTGAGGAGACTGCGCGTGTGCCGCGGCAGTCCCGGACGCGTCCAGATCGTCCCCCACGCGTGGCGGGTGATGAGGTCCTGGAATTCCTCGTTGAACGGGTTGACGTTGCGCAGCGACCGGTCGACGTGCGCATCTCCCAGCACCGCGCGCCGCACCTCGAGCCCTTCGGCATAGCGTTCGTGTTCGTCCATCGCGTCCCTCGAGTCCTTCGGTTCAGAGCAGGAAGTCGAGGACTGCGGCCGTGAATTCCGCCGGTGCCTCGACATTGGAAAGGTGACCGGCGGGAAGCTCGACGTAGCGCGCCCCGGGGATGTGCTCCGCCAGGAAGCGCGCCTCCGCGGGCGGCGTCACGACATCGTGGGTGCCGGCGATGACCAGCGTCCGGCGCGTGATGCGCGCGATCGCCTCCCGCTGGTCCATGTCGCGCACGGCGGCGCAGGCTGCGATGTAGCCTTCCGGGGGGTTCTGCTCGAGCATGGCGCGCGCCGGCGCGACGCGGTCCGCATGCCGGGCAATGAAGTCCGGCGTGAACCAGCGCTCGAGCACCGCCGGCGCAATCGCCACCATGCCACCGGCCCGGACCTTCTGGATGCGCGTGTTCCACACGTCCGCCGGGCCGATGCGCGCGGCCGTGTTCGCGAGCACCAGCCGGTCGATGCGGTAACCCGCGTGGATGCCCAGCCACATGCCGATCATGCCGCCCATCGACAGGCCGCAGAAGTGCGCCCGCTCGATTCCCGCGGCGTCCATCAGGCCGAGCACGTCGCGGCCGAGCTGCTCGATGGTGTAGGGCCCCGGAGTGACGTCGGATCGCGCATGACCGCGCGCGTCGTAGCGCAGCACGCGGTATTCGCGCGCGAGATCCGGCACCTGCGGATCCCACATGTGGAGATCGGTGCCGAGGGAATTGGATAGCACCAGCACGGGTGCCGTGGCGGGACCGTCGACGCGGTAGTGCACGCGCGTGCCGGCGAGATCGATGAAGGAATCAGGCATGGTTGGGCTTGGCGCGCGCGGCAAGCACGCGGGTGATCCAGTCGGATGCGGCACCGGTGGAGCGGGCGGGATCGAACAGGCGATCGAGCGCCGCCGCATCGAGCTCCCCACGCACCTCCGGCATGGCTTCGAGTATCTCGCGCAACGGGCGTTCCTCCGCAATCGCGCGGCGCGAGGCATCTTCGACGAGGCGATGGGCCGCCTGCTTCCCGAGCCTGCGGCCGAGCGCCAATGCGACGCCTTCCGCAGCCAGCAAACCGCGCGTGATCCCTAGATTGTCGCGCATCCGCTCGCGGTCGACGTCTAGCCCCTCGATCACCTGGATCGTCTGGGCCAGCGCGCCGGCGGCGAGGCAGAAGATTTCCGGCAGCGTTTCCCATTCCGCGTGCCAGCCCCCCAGGCCGCGCTCGTGCTCCTGCACCATCGCCGCCAGCATCGTGGCCACCAGCGGCGGCACGCGGACCGCGGCCGCGAGCGTGACCGCCGCGCTCACCGGATTGCGCTTGTGGGGCATCGTCGAGGAGCCGCCGCGACCTTCGCCCGCGGGCTCGAACGCCTCGCCGATCTCGGTCTGCATGAGGAGCGACACGTCGCGCGCGATCTTGCCCAGCGTGCCGACGGCGATCCCGATGACCGCTGCCATCTCCGCCAATCGATCCCGCTGTGTATGCCACGGCATCTCCGGCACCGGCAGCGACAGCTCGGCGCCGAGCTCGTTTGCGACGTCGAGGGCGCGCTCCTGCAGGGAGGCGAGCGTGCCCACGGCGCCGCCGAACTGCAGCACGAGCGCGCGATCCGCGGCGACACCTAGGCGTGCCCGATCGCGCTCGACCGCCGACAGCCAACCCGCGACCTTCACGCCGAGCGTCGTGGGCAGGGCCTGCTGCAGCCACGTGCGGCCGGCGAGCAGCGTGGCTGCTTCGCGCTGCGCGAGCGCGGCAAGAGCGTCGGAGAGATGCGCGTAATCCGCTTCGATGGAGGCGAGCGCAGTGCGCATCTGCAGCACGAGCCCGGTGTCGATTGCGTCCTGGCTAGTGGCGCCCCAGTGCACGAAGCCCGCGGCCGCTGCGTCGTCGCGCGCGACCCGCGCGGTCAGCGCCTTGACCAGCGGAATGGCAAGATTGCCGGCCGGAGGTGCAGCACTGCAGAGCGCGGCGATATCGAAGGCGTCCGCCTTGCAGTGGCGCGCGATGGCATCGGCCGCATCGGCCGGGATGACGCCGGTCCGCGCCTGGGCGCGTGCGAGTCCCGCCTCGAAATCGAGCATGCCCTGGAGCAGGCCCGCGTCCGAGAAGACCGTGCGCATGCGCTCCGTGGTGAACAGCGCATCGAAGGTCCGGCGCGCCAGCATGTCGGGAGGCACCGCAGGCCGCGGGGCAGGGCAGTCTGCGGCGGCCGCGTCAGAAATCGAAGAACACCGTTTCGTTGGCGCCCTGCAGGACGACATCCCAAACGAGGCCTTCACCGCCGCGGCGTGCGATCAGCGTCGCCCGCCGGTCCTCCGGCACGAGGCGCAGCACCGGGTCCTGTGCGTTGGTGGCGTCGTCCGGAAAGTACATGCGCGTGCTGAGATGCTTCAGCAGTCCGCGCGAGAAGATCAGCACGGATAGATGCGGCGCCTGCATGGCACCGCCGGGGCCGGGCACGCGTCCCGGCTTGATCGTCGTGAAGTGGAATTTGCCGCCGCGGTCGGTGGGCACGCGTCCGAAGCCCTTGAAGGCGCCGTCGACCGGAGCGCCACCCTGCGGCTCCGAATGCGCATAGCGGCCGTTGGCATCCGCCTGCCAGATCTCGACGATGCCGTCCGTCATCGGCCGGCCCTCGCCGTCGACGATGCCGCCCGTGACGACCACGCGCTCGCCCTTGACGCCGGCCGGCGCGAGATTGTCGTTGTAGAGACGCGTGAACCCGATGTGGACGTACGGGCCGACCGTCTGCGAAGAAGTGGCGAGCAGGCTCATGTCATTTCCCGCTGGCAAGCGGCGTGAGTTGATTCTCCATCGGCGTCGCCTCGCGTCCGCGCAGCACGAAATCGAACCGGTAGGCCAGCGCGAACTCCGGGATCGCGCTCTCCCAGTCGAACGTCGACACGAGGCGCTGGCGGGCCTTGTCGTCGGGGATGCAGTTGTACATGGGGTCGTACGGCAGCAAGGGATCACCGGGGAAGTACATCTGCGTGACGAGCCGCTGCGCGAGGCCGAGTCCGAAGAGCGAGAAGTGCAGGTGTGCGGGCCGCCACGCATTGTTGTGGTTGCGCCAGGGATAGGAGCCCGGCTTGATGGTCATGAAGCGATAGCGTCCGTCGCTGTCGGTCAGCACGCGCCCGCAGCCGGTGAAGTTGGGGTCGAGCGGCGCATCGTGGCGATCGGCGTCGTGGTGGTAGCGTCCCGCAGCGTTGGCCTGCCACATCTCGATGAGCGCGTTCGGCACCGGGCGGCCGTTCTCGTCGAGCACGCGGCCCGATACCACCATACGCTCGCCGATCGGCTGCCCCGGGTGCTGGCGCGTGAGATCGTTGTCGGTGCCGCCGATGTCGTCCAGTCCGAACACCGGGCCGGTCACCTCCGAGAGCGTTTGCGGCAGGAGCACCAGCGGGCGCGACGGTGCGCGCGCGACCGTCGAGAGGTAGTGCGGAAACAGGTACTCGGGCTGCGTGTCCCAGAAGGGACGCCGGTAACCCTTGAGCTCGGACATGGAAGCTCCTCGTGACGCAAGGCGGGCCCGGCCGGCTACGGCTCGTGCCGGGGTGCGGCAGCCACTGGCAGATTGCAGATGACGCGCCGGGGCGCGTGGAACGTCGGAAGATACCGACGCCGCGCGTGTACCGTCAACCTGCGACACCGGGGATTCCACCGTGCAGAACGCGCCCAAGGGCGCGGCCGCATCGCACCCGACGGCTGAAGCGGACGCCATGGGTGAACATCGTCCCCGTGGCGCTCGCCGGCGCCCGTCGCGGAACGCGCGCCGGCGTGACCGGTCCGACATTCGGGGCGCTCTTCTATAATCCGGGGCCCTTGCGCGATTCCGGGCGCGACTCCACGGGACACCATGATCAACAAGATCGTGCCATCGCTCGCTGCGGCGGTGGCGGATATCCAGGACGGCTCGTCGGTCATGATCGGCGGGTTCGGCACCGCGGGCATGCCTGCGGCGCTGATCGATGCGCTGATCGCCCAGGGCGCGCGCGAGCTCACGATCGTCAACAACAATGCCGGCAATGCCGAGACCGGCCTTGCGGCGCTCCTGAAGGCGCGCCGCGTGCGCAAGATCATCTGCTCGTTTCCGCGGCAAACCGATTCCTACGTCTTCGACGCGCTGTATCGCGCCGGCGACATCGAGCTCGAGCTCGTGCCACAGGGCAATCTCGCCGAGCGCATCCGCGCGGCGGGTGCCGGCATCGGCGCATTCTTCACCCCCACCGGTTACGGCACGCCGCTCGCCGAAGGCAAGGAGACGCGCCTCATCGACGGGCGTCACTACGTGCTCGAATATCCCATCCACGCCGATTACGCGCTGATCAAGGCGCACCGCGGCGATCGCTGGGGCAACCTCGTGTACCGCAAGACGGCGCGCAACTTCGGCCCGATCATGGCGAGCGCCGCGCGCTGCACGATCGTCGAAGTCGATGCGGTGGTGGAGCTCGGCGCCCTCGATCCCGAAGCGATCGTCACGCCCGGCATCTTCGTGCAGCGCGTGGTTGCCGTGCACGACGCGGCGCGCCTTGCCGCGCCCGATGCCGCCGCATGATCGAGGAGCCCGCATGAAGCGATTCACCCGTGATGAGATGGCCGCGCGCGTGGCCCGGGACATCCAGGAAGGCGCGTACGTCAACCTGGGCATCGGCCTGCCGACGATGGTCGCCAACCATTTGCCGAAGGACCGCGAGATCTTCCTGCACAGCGAGAACGGCGTGCTGGGCATGGGGCCGGCACCCGCACCGGGCGAGGAGGATCCGGACCTCATCAATGCCGGCAAGCAGCCGGTCACGCTGCTCAAGGGCGGCGCGTATTTCCATCACGCCGACTCCTTCGCGATGATGCGCGGCGGACATCTCGACATCTGCGTGCTCGGCGCCTTCCAGGTATCGGCCAGCGGCGATCTCGCGAACTGGCATACCGGCGCGCCGGACGCGATCCCCGCGGTGGGCGGCGCGATGGACCTCGCCATCGGCGCGAAGCGCGTGTTCGTGATGATGGAGCACCAGACCAAGTCCGGCGAAAGCAAGCTGGTGCCGCGCTGCACCTATCCGCTCACAGGCGTCGCCTGCGTCACGCGCGTATTCACCGATCTCGCCGTAATCGACATCACGCCTGACGGACCGCGCGTGGTGGAGATCGTGGACGGGCTTTCGTTCGATGAGCTGCAGCGCATGACCGCCGTGCCGCTGCTGCGCGCGTGAACGCTACTCGCGCGCCCGCCCGGGCGACTCGCACCGATCCTGCCAGCCCGACGTTCGCGCCGGTCGTTCTTCATCCAGGGGCCTGCCGATGAACTCCCGCCTGCTTCCCGATGCGTCCCTGCCGCGCGATCGCGCGCACGCCACTCTCGTCGGCCGCGCGTGGTCGACCGACGCCGGCGGACCGCTGCCCGTCGTCGTGCGCGGCAACGACGTGCTCGACCTGTCGCGCGTCGCGCCGACGATGCGCGATCTGCTGGAGCTCGACGATCCCGTCGCTGCATTGCGCGCCGGCATAGGCCGGGCGCAGATCATCGGGTCGCTCGCCGACGTGCTCGCCAATTCGTCGGAACCGGCGCGCGACGCGCACCGTCCCTGGCTGCTCGCGCCGTGCGACCTGCAGGCGATCAAGGCGGCGGGCGTCACCTTCGTGTCGAGCATGCTCGAGCGCGTGATCGAGGAGCAGGCGCGCGGCGACCCGGCGAAGGCCGAGTCCGTGCGTCGCTCGATCGTCGCGATCATCGGCGACAACCTCGCCGCGGTGCGGCCCGGCTCGCCGGAGGCCGCGCGCGTGAAGGAGGCGCTGATCGCGCAGCGCGCGTGGTCGCAGTACCTCGAGGTCGGCATCGGCCCCGACGCCGAGATCTTCACCAAGTCGCAGCCGATGTCGGCGGTCGGCCTGGGCGCCGACATCGGCATCCATCCGAAGTCGGAATGGAACAATCCCGAGCCCGAGATCGTGCTCGCCGTGAACAGCCGCGGTCGCGACGCGTCGGCGCGACGCTCGGCAACGACGTCAACCTGCGCGACTTCGAGGGCCGCAGCGCGCTGCTGCTCGGCAAGGCCAAGGACAACAACGCGCTCGTGCGCGATCGGGCCGTTCATCCGGCTGTTCGACGAGCGCTTCGGCATCGACGACGTGCGCCGCTGCGAGCTCGCGATGCGCGTCGACGGGCCGGACGGCTTCGTGCTCGACGGCGCGAGCTCGATGCGCGAGATCAGCCGCGATCCGCTCGATCTCGTCGCGTCAGGCGATCGGTCCGAACCACCAGTATCCGGACGGCTTCGTGCTGTTCCTCGGCACGCATGTTCGCGCCGACCAAGGATCGCCTGGCGCCCCGGGCAGGGCTTCACGCACGTCGTCGGCGACATCGTCACGGTCTCCACGCCGCTGCTCGGCGCGCTGGTCAATCGCGTGCGAGCATTCCGACACCGATCGCGCCCTGGACGTTCGGCGCAGGTGCGCTCATGCAAATCCTCGCGCGGCGAGGCCTGCTCGCGTGAGCGGGCACATCACCGAACCACGGAGTTCCTACATGACCACAAGCACCTTCCGCAATTACATCGCCGGCGAATGGGTCGCCGGCGCCAGCGTACGAGCCAACATCAATCCGTCCGACATCAACGACGTGATCGGCGAGTATGCGCAGGCCGACGCCGCGCAGGCGCGAGGCGGCCATCGCCGCGGCGAAGAAGGCCTTTCCCGCCGTGGGCGACCGGATCGATCCAGGAGCGCGCGAACATCCTCGATCGCGCCGGCACCGAGATCCTCGCGCGCAAGGACGAGCTCGGGCGCCTGCTGTCGCGCGAGGAGGGCAAGACGCTGCCCGGAGGGCATCGGCGAGGCCGCGCGCGCGGGCCACATCTTCAAGTTCTTCGCCGGCGAGGTGCTGCGTCTCGCCGGCGAGAAGATCGCCGTCGGTGCGTCCGGGCATCGACGTCGAGATCACGCGCGAGCCGGTCGGCGTCGTCGGGCTCATCACGCCGTGGAACTTTCCCGATCGCGATCCCCGCGTGGAAGATCGCGCCGGCGCTGGCGTACGGCAACACCGTCGTGATGAAGCCCGCGGATCTCGTCCCGGGTTGCGCATGGGCGCTGGCCGAGATCCTCGCGCGCGCCGGCCTGCCGGCCGGCGTGCTTCAACCTGGTGATGGGGCGCGGCTCCGTCGTCGGCGAGATCATCGTCAATCATCCGCGACGTCGCCGCGATCAGCTTCACGGGTTCGGTCGAGACCGGCCGCGCGATCGCGCGCGAAGGCGGTGGCGCGGATGGCCAAGGTGCAGCTCGAGATGGGCGGCAAGAATCCGCTGGTCGTCCTCGACGACGCCGACCTCGCGACGGCGGTGAACTGCGCGGTGCAGGGCGCGTACTTCTCGACCGGGCAGCGCTGCACGGCGTCGTCGCGCCTGATCGTCACCGAGGGCATCCACGACCGCTTCGTCGATGCGCGTCAAGCAAAAGCTCGCCGCGCTCCAGGTCGACGATGCGCTCACGCAGGGCACCGACATCGGGCCGGTGGTCGATCCGGCGCAGCTCGAGCACCGACCTGAAGTACATCGAGGTCGGCAAGGCCGAAGGCGCGACGCTCGCGTACGGCGGCGAGCGCGTGAAGCGCGACGAACGAGGGCTACTATCTCGCGCCGGCGCTGTTCACCGACGCGACCAACGCGATGCGCATCGCGCGCGAGGAGATCTTCGGCCCGGTGGCGGCGGTGATTCGCGCGAAGGACTACGACGAGGCGCTGGCGCTCGCCAACGACACGGCGTTCGGGCTGTGCTCCGGCATCGTCACGACGTCGCTCAAGCACGCGTCGCATTTCAAGCGCCATGCGCGAGGCCGGCATGGTGATGGTCAACCTGCCGACGGCGGGCGTCGACTACCACGTGCCGTTCGGCGGCCGCAAAGGCTCGAGCTACGGCCCGCGCGAGCAGGGCCGCTACGCCGCCGAGTTCTACACGACGGTCAAGACGAGCGTACACCGCGCCGTAACCGTCATGCGTCCGTCAGGCCTGGCATGCCCAGGCCCTGGCGCGCGTTGCTGGCCACGGTCGGTTGCGCGGCATTCAGCTGCTAGCGCGGCTGGCATACCACGTCGAGCAACGCCGGCGCACCGCTTTTCACCACCGCAACGGCCCGCTTCAGCGCGGGACCGAGCGCGGCAGGGTCGGTGATCGGCCCTTCCGCCCACACGCCGTGCGCCTTGGCGAGCATCGCGAAATCGACCTCGGGATTGGTGATCGCATTGCCGATCCACGCCTGGTCCGGCCGCCGGTCGTGCAGCGCAGCCATGCGCTGGAGGTGCATGACCTCCTGGTGATAGGCGCGGTTGTTGTGCATCACGTACAGGATCGGGATCTTGTGGTGCGCCGCGGTCCACAGCACGCCCGGCGCGTAGAGCAGGTCGCCGTCCGGCTGGAACGTGAGCGTGAAGAGGCCTTTCGCCCGATTGGCGAGCGCGACGCCGAGCGCGCCACCGACGCCGTAGCCGACGCCCTGACCACCCGCGCCACCGAGCATCTGGTGGTAGTGGGTCGTCGGCCACAGGCGCCGGGCCCACGGAATGCGGTCGCTGACGGCGAGCGACCACGGCTCGTCCTTGATCGCGTTCCACGTCTCCATCGCGAGGCGCGGCGTGCTGATCGGCACGGCGTCCCACCCCACCGCCGCCGCATTCTTCGCTCCCACGACGAGCTTCTGCTGCGCCTCGCGCAACCTGGTGGTGCGCGCGGCGTAGTCGTTGCGCTGGTCCGCGCTTGCCGTGCGGCGCACGTGCTCGACGAGTGCAGGCAGCGTCGCCTCGACGTCGCCGATGATCGGCAGGTCGATCGGCATGAAGCGCTGGAAGTCCTGGTAGTTGGCGCGGATGTAGGCATCGGACATCGAGATGCTGATGATCCGCACGTCCTTCTTCGCAAGGCGCCGGTGCTCCTTGTGCGGGTCGCCGATCGAGTTGAACTGGCCGTACGGATCCGCCACTTCGAGCAGCAGGACCACGTCGGCATCGCGCACGAGATTGCGCCGGGCATCGCTCTGGCACAGGGCGTGCCGGCTCGGGAAGTTCATGCGCGCGCCGAGATCGATCACGGGCGCACCCAGAGCCTCGGCGAGCTCGACGAGGCGCGTCACGCCTTCCTGGCTGCGCACCGCACGGTCGGCGAGAATGACCGGCGCCTTCGCCGCGGTGAGCCATCGCGCCGCTTCCGCGAGCGCGCCCGCGTCGCCCTGCGGAAAGCGCGGCGGCGTCAGCTTCGGAATCGCGAGCTCCTGCGGATCCTCGATGGGTCCTTCCTGCAGCTCCATGTCCGCCATCAGCAGCACGGGCTCCATCGGCGGTGTCGTCGCCACGCGATACGCACGCACCGCCGACTCGGCGAAATGCTGCAGCGAGCCCGGCTGGTCGTCCCACTTGACGAAGTCGCGCACCAGCGCCGCGGCATCCTGCACGGAGTGGTACCACTCGGTGCCGGCACGCCGCTTCGTCGCGTCGGTGCCGTTGCCGGCGACGACGAAGACGGGCACGCGATCGCACCACGCGTTGTAGAGGCCCATCGCCGCGTGCTGCAGGCCCACGGTGCCGTGCGCCATCACCATCATCGGCTTGCCCGCCGCCTTGGCGTAACCGTGCGCGATGGACACCGACGACTCCTCGTGCAGGCACGTGAGGAGCTCGGGCTTGCGATTGCCGCCGTAGTTGACGATCGATTCGTGCAGGCTGCGGAAGCTCGAGCCGGGGTTGGCCGCGACATACTCGAAGTCGAGCGTCTTGAGCACGTCGACCATGAAGTCCGAGCCCGGCCGGCCGATGACGATGTCGCCGGGCACTGGCTTCGCCTTCTTCTCCGCCGTTGCGCTGCGCTCGCGCGGCGCGGCCTCGTCGGCGGCGTGCGCCGCCCCGCCGAGGCCGGTTGCCGCGAGCCCCGCGCCAGCAGCCGCGGCGGTCTTGAGGAAGGCGCGGCGGTCGAGCGGTGAAGCCGGCGTGCCCGCGGGCGCGTCGACCTGGGGTGGGCGCTGCGGCGTATGCGAATCGTCGTTCATGCCATTCTCCGGGAGTGCGCGCGCCTTCACGGCGCCTTGCTCAGCAACTCGATGTCCTTCGCCGCGCGCCACGGCTTGATCGAGCGCAGGTATGCATGCATGTCGGCGAGGTCCTGGTCGGTCGTGTACTTCGCCGGATAGCGCGGCATCGCCTGCCGCGGATGCCGCACCTGCTGCACGAACGCTTCGTGCGGCCACTGGCTCGGCGCGATCTGCGGCCCGCTGCCGCGTTCGCCGCCCTGGCCAACCGTGCCATGGCAGGTGAAGCACATCTTGTCCATGTAGGCCTTGTAGCCGCGCTCGGGCGAGCCCGCGGGCTCGGGCGCTTGCGCCGCCGCGGTCAGCGTCGCGAGCGACGCCGCAAGGCAGAGCACGAATCGTGGCAAGGTCATGGACGTCTCCGTGATGGGAGCGCGCGATGGTGCGCCGCGAGTGAACGATAGCGATGGGCGCGCCGTTGCGTCAACGCGCAGCGGCCGTGTTCCCGCGGGCGGAATGCGACGCGCTCCGACCCTGTCACGTCTTGCGCACGTTGAGGAGCGCACCCGAGAGGAGCAGCGCGGAGTTGGCCCAGAACACCGCGAACACGCCGAAGCCGCCGAGCGACCCGAACACCAGCGGTACAGCGATCTGCGTGAGGCGATTGAAGGTGAGGCGCAGTCCGATCGCCTCGCCGACGCGTCCCACGGGCGCGTAGCGCTGCGTCATCTGCATCGAGAGCGGCTGCCCGCAACCGAGCGCCAGACCCATCACGAAGGCAATGCCTGCCAGCAGGACGAGCTCATGCGCGAGCGGGAAGAGCAGGTACGCGCATCCGGCCCCGGCCAGCGTGATGCGCAGCACCTTCTGGTCGCCGAGGCGCTGCACGGCGCGCGGCAGGAAGAGGCGCACGATGAACGCGGCGGCCGCCTGCATGCTGAGCACGATCCCGATGCTCGACGGCGACAGTCCCAGCGAGCGGCCGTAGATCGGCATGTAGAAATTGAAGAGATCGAGGCCGGTGAGGATGACCGCGCTGGTGATGAACGCATGTCGCAATCCCGGGTTCTGCATGAGCTGCAGCGTCCCTTGCGCGTCGTCGCTCGACGCCCTCGGCTGGCGCGGCAGCGGCCGGTGCCGAAGGATGCCCAGGACGGCGGCGGGAATGACGGCGATCGCCGCGAGCGCGGCGTACGTTGCCCCCTTGCCCGCGCCTTCCATGAGGTAGCCGACCAGCAGGGGGCCGATGAAGCCCGAGATCGAGCCGCCGAGGCTGTACGCCGCGAAGTTGCGCGTGCGCTGCACGCCGTCGCCCATCGCACCGACCGTGTACTGCGCCGAGACCTGATAGAAGATCGTCGCCGAGCCGATCACGATCGCCGACGCGTACAGCGCCGCGATGTGGGAAACGAGCAACGGCAGCAGCAATCCGGCCCCGATGCCGAGCGAGCCCAGCACCATCGGCCGGCGTACCCCGCGGCGATCGCACACGCGTCCCGCATAGACCGCGAGCTGCATCGGGAACAGCGAGTAGAGCGCGATGAGGAGGCCGACCGCGAGCGGACTCGCATGCAGGTCGAGGGCATGCAGCGCCATGAGCATCTTGCTGCCCTTGAGTGCGATCTGGGTGCAGACCGACAGGGCGACGATGGCGTAGATGGACATGGATCGCAGGCTCGCGGGAACCGGATGCCCTCGCGGGGCCGCTTCGCCGGGGCGCTAGTGTAAGCGACCGCCGCCGATGCTGGACCGCCGTTCCGGGTCGAGGAACAGTGGCACGGGCGAGGGGCGCGCGCGCCGTGTCAGAATCGCGCCATGAGCATGACGAATACGCAACGCGTGCAGGCGAAGCCACGTTGCGCGATGCGTAGCCGATGAGCGCGGGACGATTCCCGGGCACCGGTCGCAACGATCCCTGTCCGTGCGGCAGTGGACGCAAGTACAAGCGTTGCTGCGGTCAGGGGGAAGGCGAGCGCGTCGTACCGATCGTGCCCGTGGCGGCGGTGGCGCCGCATCCGGATGCGGGCGTGGTCGAGAGCGCGACGCGTGCGTGCGGCACCTGCACCGCCTGTTGCGAGGGCTGGGCGGCGGGCGAGATACGCGGCCACGCGATGTATCCCGGGCAGCACTGTCACTTCCTCGTAGCCGGCCATTGCACGATCTACGCCGAACGGCCCGTCTCGCCGTGCCGCAACTTCGTGTGCGGCTGGCTGGGCGAGCCGGAGGCCTTCCCGGAGGATTTCCGGCCCGACCGCCTCGGCGTGATCGTCATCCGCATCCGCTGGCGCGATGCGCCCGCGTACCTGCTGCTGTCGGCGGGGCGCGAGCCCGACGAGGCCTTGCTGCAGTGGATGCGCGCATTCAGCGTGCGTACGCGGCGACCGTTCTTCTACGAGCATCGTGGCGAGAAGCTCGGCTTCGGACCGCCCGAGTTCCAGCAGGACATGCTCGCCCGCCTCGCGCGCGGCGAGCCGATGTGGTGAGCCGCCGATGGCGGCGCGCATCGATCGCATCCCGGTCACGCTCCTGACCGGCTTCCTCGGCAGCGGCAAGACCACGCTCCTGCAGCGGCTGTTGCGCGCGCCGGCCTTCGCCGGCACCGCGGTCCTGGTCAACGAGCTCGGCGAGGTCGGCCTCGATCACCATCTCGTGCGCGGGGCGAGCGAGACGATGCGCGTGCTCGAGAACGGTTGCGTCTGCTGCAGCGTGCGCGACGATCTGCAGGCGGCGCTCGCGGATCTTTACTGGGACCGCCTGCACCAGCGCATTCCGCGATTCGCGCGTGTGGTCATCGAAACCACCGGGCTCGCCTATCCCGGCCCGGTGCTGCGCCTGCTGCAGGGCTCCGGCATCGTCGCGGAGCGCTACCGCTGGGCCAACGTCGTGTGCACCGTCGATGCCACCAACGCGGTGCAGCAGCTCGCGACGCGGATGGAAGCGCGCCGGCAGGTCGCGCTCGCCGACGTGATCCTCGTGACCAAGACCGATCTCGCGGACGGCGCGTCCGTTGCGGCGGTGGAACGCACGCTGCGCTCGCGCAACGCGTTCGCACCGCGCTTCCACGTGACGCGGGGCGAAGCCTCGCCGGAGGTGCTCGACCTCATCGCCGCGCGTGCGCCGGTGCCTGGTCGCGTCCCATTGCGGCGGGTCGTACCAAGCGCGGCGGCCCTGCCTGTTGCCTCGGGCGCGCACATGGCCGACGTGCATGGGGCCGACGTGCGGACGTTCGCGATCGGGATCGCACCGCGCTCTCGCGCCCGTCTCGCGCAGCTGCTCGATGCCATCGCGCGGCGCCATGGCACCGCGTTGCTGCGCATGAAAGGTGTCGTGCGCGTCACCGATGCTGCACAACTCCAGGTGGTGCAGGGCGTGCACGATCGCGTCCATCCGCTCGAGGATATCGAAGGCGAGGCCGATGATGCGGCGGTGGGTACGCTCGTGTTCATTGCGACGGCTGCGGATGGCGCGGGTGCTGCCGCACTCGAAGCCGGCGTGCGCGATCTGATCGACGCAGCGGACGTCCTGCGCGACTGACGGGTTCCCGCGTTGCCGGACTGGCCCGGTGTTGCGGATGAATGGAAGTTGCGTGCCGCCGGACGGTTATGACGGCGGCATTGACGCTGCCGCGCCGCTGATGCTACAACGGTCGGCCTCGCCAAGGCGCATCGCATCGCGCCGCCACTGGAGGCTGCATGGCCAAGGCCCTCGAAATCGTCGTCAACGGCAAACGCCATCGCGTCACCGCGACACCCGACACGCCGCTGCTGTACGTATTGCGCAACGAGCTCAACCTGCAAGGTCCGCGCTTCGGCTGCGGCCTCGCCCAATGCGGTGCGTGCACGGTGCACGTCGCGGGTGCGCCGGCGCGCTCGTGCGTGATGCCGGTCGTCGCCGCGCGCAACAAGCACGTCACGACGCTCGACGGCCTGGCTGCACGCTATCGCGCGGTCAAGGGCATCGCCGACCCGGCACGCCTGCATCCCGTGCAGCAGGCATTCATCGACGAGCAGGCGATGCAGTGCGGCTATTGCAGCAACGGCTGGATCATGACGGCTGCCGCGATGCTCGAAGGCAAGCCCGACCTGTCCGACGACGAGATCCGCCGCGGCCTGTCGGGTCTGAAGTGCCGGTGCGGGGCGCACATGAGCGTGCTGCGGGCGGTCAAGCGCGCCGCGAAGACGATGGCGTAGGAGAGCGCGATGAAGCCCTCCACGCGTAGCTTGCAGGGACTCACGCGGCGCGCATTCCTGCAATCCGCGGGCGCACTCGTCGTGTCCTTCTCGACACCGATTCCGGGCATCGCCGCCACGACCGCGGGCGGGCCATGGCCGGCGAAGATACCCGCCGACCGCCTCGAATCGTGGCTCGCCGTCAATGCCGACGGCACCGTGAGCGCCGCCGTCGGCAAGATCGAGGCCGGGATGGGCATCGGCACCGCATTCGCACAGATCGTGGCGGAGGAGCTCGACGTGCCGCTGGAGCGCATCCGGTTGCGCATGGGCGACACCGCGACCACACCCGATCAGCGCGGCACCGGTTCGAGCAACGGCATCATCCAGGGCGTGCCGGCCTTGCGCAGCGCCGCAGCGGAAGCGCGCCAGGCGTTGCTCGCCATGGCCGCGGAACGGCTCGGCGCGCCCGTCGAGCAGCTGACGGTGGTGCGGGGCACCGTGCGGGTGACCGACGCTCCCGAGCGGTCGGTCACGTATGCGCAGCTCGTCGCGGGCAAGCGACTGGAGCTCGCGCTCTCCGGCAAGGCGCCGGTGAAGAGCGCCTCGGCGTACCGTCTCGTCGGGCAGCCGGTGCCGCGGCTCGACATCCCGCCGAAGGTGCGGGCGCAGTACGCATACCTCGTCGATCACAAGGTGCCCGGCATGCTGCATGCGCGCGTGGTGCGTCCGCCGCGCGCCGGCGTGAAGCTGGTCGCGGTGCCGCCCGACCAGGACCTGCGCGGGACTCGTGAAGATCGTGACGCGAGGCGATTACGTCGCGGTCGTGTGCGAGCGCGAGGAGGACGCGATCCGCGCCGCCCGCGAGATGCGCGTGCAGTGGTCCGATCCCGAACCGTTCTTCCCGGAATCGTACGACGCGCTCTATGCCGGGCTGCGCGCGGACAAGCCCAAGGTCAGTCAGGTCGCCAAGGGAGCGACCGGCGACGTCGAGGCCGCCCTCGCACGTGCGGCAAGCAGGATCGAGGCACGCTACGAATTCCCGTTCCAGTCGCACGCATCGATGGCGCCCGGGTGCGCCGTGGCCGACGTGCGCAATGGCGACGCGCACGTGTGGGCCGGAGGCCAGAAGCCGTACCCGCTGCGCAAGGCCGTCGCCGAGATGCTCGCGCTGCCCATCGAAGCCGTGCGCGTGACGTGGATGCCCGGGCCCGGGTCGTATGGCATGAACGACGCGGACGATGCCGCGATGGATGCCGCGATCCTCGCACAGGCCGTGGGGCGCCCGGTGCGCGTGCAGTACATGCGCCAGGATGGCACGGCGTGGGATCCGAAGGCGCCGCCGATCGCATTTCACCTGCGGGGCGGACTCGACGCGCACGGGGCAGCTCGTGGCTCTCGATTACGAAGCGCGCGGCTTCTCGGGCCGCGTGCGCGCCAACGGCACCGAGGTCGCAGGCGACACCGTGTCGGCGCAGCTCATCGGCGGCTACAAGGCCGCGAGCACCGATCTGTTCCAGTTTTCGGACGAGTCGTACGACATCCCGAACAAGCGCAAGACGTCGCACATCCTGCCGTGGGAGAAGTCGCTGCCGACGGGGCTCCGCACGGCGCATCTGCGCGATCCCGACGGCATGGCCACGTGCTTCGCCAGCGAATCGTTCATGGACGAGCTCGCCGCCGCCGCGAAGGCCGATCCGGTCGAGTTTCGCCTGCGCTATCTCGCCAATCCCGAGGCATGCCGCAGCGGTGCGGGCGGCGGCGGAGCGCGCCGGATGGAAGGCACGACCCTCCCCGAATCCGGGTGCGAAGACGGGCGTGGTCCGCGGACGCGGCATCGCGTATGCGCCGCGGGCGGGGTCCATCGTCGCGACGGTCGCCGAAGTCGAGGTCGACATGGATACCGGCGCACTGCGGGTCACGCGGTTCGTGACGGCCCACGACTGCGGGTTCGTCGTCAATCCGCTCAACCTGCGCGGCACCATCGAGGCCAATCTCATCCAGTCGATGAGCCGCGCCATGCACGAAGCGGTGCAGTTCGATGCCACGCGCGTGCGCAGCGTCGACTGGGTGAGCTATCCGATCGTCGACATGACGGAAGTGCCGGACGCGATCGAGATCGTGGTGCTCAACAACACGCCGGAAGCGGAGTCGAAGGGCGCGGGCGAGCCGTCGACGCGCCCGACCGCAGCCGCGATCGCCAACGCCATCTTCGATGCCACCGGAGTGCGCATCAGGCGCGTGCCGTTCACGGCCGAGGCGCTGCAGGCGGCGTTCGCATCGCGCAAGGCGTGAGCGGGAGTCAGGCTAAGCGACCCACGCGCAGTGGCGGCCTTCGCGTTCCTGCGGTTCCGCATATTCCTGTGGGCTCGCATATTCCTGTGGGTTCAGCCGAACATGCCCAGACCGTCAGGCTGAAGCTGACCTCAGCGTATCGGCAGCCTTCGCACTCCTGTGGGTTCCGCATATTCCTGTAGGTTCGGCTTCAGCCGAACATTGCCAAGATCGTCAGGCTGAAGCCTGACCTACAGGCATCGGCTGCTTGCGCCCGCCCAAGCGCGACCGATGCGGGAAACACGAGCGACTTGATGATCACCGGCACCGCGCCGGACGTCTCGAGCAGCGCGCCGATGTCGATGAAGTCGAATTCCCTGAGCGCGATGCCGTCGATCGACACGATCGGCATTCGGCAGGCGCGTCTCGTCGTGGCAATGGATGCCGACGAGCCCGCCGATATCGCCTTCCCCGACGAGCACGAGCGGCAGGCCACGCGCGAGCACCGGCTCCAGTCCCGCGACAATCGCGCGGCAGAACGCATCGAGCCGGCCGAACGTTGCCGATCCCTGCCAGCGATAGCAGAGCGCCACGGCCTGTCTTCCGTCCGCGAGATCGAGCCGGCGCAACGCGCGCTGCACGGCGCTCGCGATCGCCGCTTCGTCGATGTCCTCCGCCGCCAGCGGCAGGTCGGGCCGGATGACTGGGATGTTGCGCAAGGGCAGCGTGTCCTGCGGTACGACGAAGATGGTGCTGCCGCTCACCTGGATCGTGTATTGCGACGCCCCCACGACAGTCGCCCGGATGCCTTCCTCGGGCGCCTCGATCCGGGGTCCCCAGGCGCGCATGCGCTCCAGCACCGCGCGCGCGAGCTGTGGACCGAGATCGCCGAAGCCGCTGCTCCTGCCGGCCGTAGATGTATTCGGACACGCCGCCCGAGAACGTGACCACGTCGGGCGGCGCGTCGTTGCGCAGCGGGTCGAGCCGCAGCAGCGCCGCCGTCGCTTCGCTCGGCGAACGCCGGGATGCCGCCTCGATCAGCCGCTCGGCCAGGCGATCCACCAGGCGCTGCACGCCATCGGGATCGGGCACATCGCCCATGTCGAGCGCCAGTCCGACTTCTGCCGCGAACCGCCGCCCGGCTTCTTCGATGCGCATCACGCGACCATCGGCGTCGAACGCAACGATGCGCGCGCCGACGTCGATCGCCGTCATGTCGACGACTTCGCCCGCTTCGCACACGGCGATCTTCGACGTGCCGCCGCCGATGTCGAGGTTCATGACGCGGCAGCGCTCGCGAATGGAGCGCGCCGCAGCGCCGGAGCCGAACGCCGCCAGCGTCGTCTCCAGCGCATCGCCCGCACTGACGGACACGAACTTGCCCGCTTGGTCGGCGAAGAGGTCCGCGATCGCGCGCGCGTTGCGCCGGCGGACCGCGACGCCTGTCAGGATGAGAGCGCCGGTATCGATGGTCGCCGGCACGATCCCGGCAGCGTCGTATTGCGCCGTGATGAAGGCACCCAGCGCGGCTGCGTCGATCGCACCGTCCGCGACGTACGGCGTCAGCAGCACGTCCGACTCGTGCAGGATCTCGCGCTGCGAGACGATGTAGCGGTTGTCGAGGCGCTCGAGGGTGATGCGCGAGAAGACGAGATGCGTGGTGGACGAGCCGATGTCGATGCCGACGCTCACCAGCCGGATCTCGTCCTCCTCCTCGAGGCTGCGGCGGATGCTGGTGAAGAAGGTGCGCCCGCCGTGAGGCGCCGACTGCGGACCGGGCGGCCGATCGGGCACGCGAAGGAGGGCTGGGCCGGACCGGAAGGCGCGCCGCGCTCAGCGCGCCGGTGCGGCCTTGCGCGGATCGGAAAGCGGCACGACCTCGCGCCCGAGGTCAGCGGCCGGGCGCTCGTACCACGCGGGGTCCATCCGGTTCTCGACGCCGTTGCGGCGCAGCGTTTCCTCGTACTCGGTGCGGATGTACGGATCCTCCATCCAGTACGGAATGGCCGTGCCGCCTTCGTTCACGTCGATCGCCGTGTAGTCGGTGTGCTTCTCGCCGGGCGGACCGGGATCGCGTCCCGGATTGTGCGGCCCGAACCATGCAGTCAGGCGGAACGGTTCCTTGCCGACGCTGAAGTGCTGGTGATACCAGCGCGCGCCGCCGGGTGCCGCCGTGACCATGCCGAACTGCTCGTAGTCCACGCGGCGCACCTGGTCGGCGTGCCCATCCTTCCACGGCGTCTCGCCGAGCTTCTCCGGCCACGAGTACGTGTAGCCGTGGCCCTTGAGGCAGATCAGCACCGCGGCGGACGTGTGGGCGTGCGCCTTGGAATAGCGGCCGTTCTCGTGCTGGCCGATCCAGTAGTAGAAAACGTTGTTGGTCATGAACGGCTCCACGCGCCGCCAGCCGAGCGAGCGGCGGTTGTCGAGCGGCAGGTCGCAGTTGATGACGTCGGGGATGAAGTTCGTCCGGCGCATCGCGAGCCCGCGCACGGGATCGGGCTCGATGTCGTCCTTCGGCTTGTAGAAATCGTCGGCGCCGCTGAAGCGGTCGCGGAACACGTAGGGGTTGTCGAACACCGCGTTCGCATCCTGCAGCATGTTCATGACGTTGGGTGCGGTCGTGCCGGCGAGGAGCAGCGCGCCACCGGACGTCGCGTTCACGATGCGATACCAGGCATTGATGGGAATCGAGAACATCGATCCCTTCTGCCATTCGAAGACGTGCTTCTTCGTGTCGCCTTCCTGCCACACCTCCGTCGTGCCGCGGCCCTCGACGACGAGGAAGATCTCCTCGTACATGTGCTTCTCGGGGTTGAGCGCGCCGCGCGGCGGCACCTCCACGACATAGCAGCCCCACTTGGTCTCGGTGCCGTAGAGCTGGATGTAGTGCCCGCGGCCGCCCTTGCGCTTCCACGGCACCAGCGGCAGGTCCGTCACGGTCCGCATGCCGATGTCGCGAAAGACCGGCACGCCCTCCGATTCCATGAACGCGTCGTAGGGCGTCGGCTGCTTCCTGAACTCGCCGAAGCCGGCCTTCCGGTTCCCGGATGGCTCGTGCCAGTGCATCTGGTCCTTGTCGTGCGGCATGCGTGATCTCCTGCGCCGGCGAGGCCGGTGCGTGGCGTGCGGGCGCGACGCCATGATTGGATGACGGGGATGCTATCGCGCGGTCATCGCGCAGTCGTCGCGCAGTCAACGGTGCGCGCTGCGGCGTCCCGGCCGGCTTGCCCAATGGCTTTGCCGGTGCGCTGCCGTCACGAAACTGCGCAGGTTCCGTTATACAGAACGGAGTTCCATTGCGACTGCGAAAATTTGACCATACAATGCATTCGCGGTCAAACGCGCAACACTAGAAGACACCAGCACGCGCACATCACGCCACGACGATGCCCGTGGCGCGCATGCAAGCGCGGCATTCATGCAGCCGCTCCGACGATGCGCATGCATTGGCCGGCCGCTACGCTGCACGGAATATCGAGGAGACGGAGCACATGAGACTTTCAGCCTTTCCACGCGCAGGCCTGCACTCGCTACGCGTCCTGCTCGCCACCGCAGCCTGCGCGATGGTCGCGCTCGGCCCCTGCGGGTTGCACGCGCAGGCGCCATCGCGCAACGACGCCGTCTACGACTACCGCGGCGCGGACCGCGATGCGAAGCTCGTCGAGGCGGCGAAGAAGGAGGGCACGGTCGTCGTCTATACGTCGCTGGCCACCACCGAATCCGTGCCGCTCACCCAGGCATTCGAGAAGAAGTACGGCATCAAGGTCGAGCTCTGGCGCGCGCTGTCCGACAAGGTCGTGCAGCGCACGATCACCGAGGCCCAGGCCCGGCGCTACAACGTCGACGTGGTCGAGACCAACGGACCCGAGCTCGAGATGATCACGCGCGAGAAGCTCTTCTCGCCGTTCTACAGCCCTTACATCGCCGACCTGCCGCCCTATGCCGTGCCGGCCCACAAGCAGTGGGTGTCCGACCGCATGAACTTCTTCGTGGTCGCGTTCAACACGAACAAGGTGCGGCGGGAAGACATCCCGAAGACGTACGAGGGCTTCCTCGATCCGAAGTGGAAGGGTCGCATCGGCATCGAGGCCACGGATTCGGAATGGCTCGCGGCGCTCATGAAGCAGTGGGGCGACGAGAAGGGCAATGCCTATTTCCGCAAGCTCGCGGAGATGAAGCCCGACATGCGCAAGGGCCACGTGCTCCTCGCGGAGCTCATCTCGGCGGGCGAGGTGCCGGTCGGCCTCACGGTCTACAACGCCAATGCCGAATCGATGAAGCGCCGCGGCGGGCCGATCGACTGGGTGCCGGTCGAGCCGGTGATCGCGCGTCCGCAGGGCATCGCGGTGCTGAAGAACGCGCCGCATCCGAATGCCGCGCTGCTGTTCGCCGACTTCGTGCTCTCGCCGGAGGGCCAGGAGCTCTTCAACTCGATGGGGCGCGTGCCGTCGAGCCTCAAGGTCAAGAGCAACCTCAACAACTTCAAGTACACCATGGCCGACCCCGCGATCGTGCTCGACGAGAGCGACAAGTGGGAGAAGGTCTGGAACGAGCTCTTCCTGCGGAAGTAGCCTGCGGACGCAATGGGATGCCAACGTTGTGTAGGCAAGGCTTCAACCTTGCGGATGTAATGTCAGGCTGAAGCCTGACCTACAGGGTTAACGCGCCAGCACCCGCATCGCACCTTGTCTAGGAGCGGCTTCTTTGCTATCGTCCGTTCCACATATCGGTATGAGGTTCTGATACATGGAACGTAAGTCCAAGGCTCCCGGCAAGCCCAAGACGCGCCTGTCGTCGGTTGCCAACTCGATCCGGCTCATCAAGGTGTTCTCGGACGACGAGTACGAAATCGGCATCAGCAATCTCGCCAAGCGCCTCGGCCTCGCGAAGAGCACCGTGCATCGCCTTGCGAGCACGCTCATCGATGCGGGCATGCTCGAGCAGAACACCGACAACGGCCGCTACCGCCTCGGCCTTTCGCTGTTCGAGCTCGGATCGCTCGTGCGCCGCAAGATGGATGTATCGAGCGAAGCCAAGCCCTACCTCAAGATGCTGCGCGAGAAGACGGGCGAGACGGTGCACCTCGCGATTCGCGACCAGTCGAGCGTGCTCTTCATCAACAACCTGGAAAGCGAGCACGCGGTGCGCATGAGCGTGAACGTCGGCGTGCGCGCGCCGGCGCATTGCACGGCGGTCGGCAAGGCGCTGCTCGCCTATCAGCCGCCGGAAATCCTGGAGCAGATCCTGTCCGAGGATCTCCCCGCCCGCACGCCGAAAACGATGACCAGCCCGGGTGACCTGCGCCAGGATCTCGCCACGGTGCGCGCGCGCGGCTATGCGATCGACGACGAGGAGCTGGAAACGGGCCTGCGTTGCATCGCGGCGCCGATTCGCGACCATTCCGGAAGCGTCGTCGCCTCGACCAGCGTCGCAGGTCCCGCGCAACGCATGACGAAGAAGGCGCTGATCGCGTTCGCGCCCGACGTCATCGCCGCGGCCGATGCCATCTCCGCGCGGCTCGGCTACCAGCCGCTGCGCTTCGCACCGCTGCAGCGCCGCGCGTGAGCTGCATCGGCGCGTGAGCCCTCCGCGCCCGCCGCTCCGCTGCTCGCCGTGGCGGGCCGCGTTCTGCACAACCTGATTCCGCGCGCTGCCTGCTGCTGCGGCGCGCTTCGAGCCCACTTTTCCGCATGCCCACGATCACGATCGCCGACACCGGCCAGAGTTACGAATGCCCCGCCGATGACACCATCACGCGCGCCGGCCTGCGCGCAGGCCTCGGCATGCCGTATGAATGCAACGTGGGATGCTGCGGCACGTGCAAGGTCGAGCTCATCGACGGCGAGGTCGAGCCGCTGTGGGCCGAAGCGCCGGCACTGACCGATCGCGATCGCAACAAGCATCGCGTGCTCGGCTGCCAGTCACGCCCGCGCAGCGATTGCACGATCAAGGTCCGCCTCGCCGAGCTGCCGCCCAACGCGACGCGGCCGCGGCGGTTCCGGGGCCGCCTGACGGCGATCCGCGACCTCACGCACGACATGCGCGAGTTCCAGTTCCGCGGCGACGAGCCCGCGGCATTCCTGCCGGGGCAATACCTGCTCTTCTCCCTGCCCGGCGTGCCGGGATCGCGTGCGTACTCGATGGCGAACGTGCCGGACGCCAACGGCGAGTGGCACTTCCAGGTCAAGCGCGTGCCCGGCGGACGCTGC
Source organism: uncultured beta proteobacterium (assembly GCA_963734575.1). Lineage (GTDB taxonomy): Bacteria > Pseudomonadota > Gammaproteobacteria > Burkholderiales > Casimicrobiaceae > CAIWHR01. Next base: position 235,483 of record CAVTHT010000022.1, read on the forward strand.
ACCGCGACGCTGTTCGACGTGCTGCGCGTGGGCGACGAGGTCGATCTCGACGGACCGTACGGGCAGGCTTACCTGCGTACCGACAGTCCGCGCGACATCGTGTGCATCGCGGGGGGTTCCGGGCTGTCGCCGGTGATCTCGATCGCCCGCGCCGTTTCGCGCGAACCGTCGCTGTCCGGCCGCACGCTGCACTTCTTCTATGGCGGGCGGGGCCCGGAGGACATCTGTGGCGAGGAAATGCTGCGCGAGCTTCCGGGCTACGGCGAGCGTCTGCGCTACTACCCGGCGATCTCGATGCCCGAACTCGACACGGCCGGCGCATGGAAGGGACGCGTGGGCTACGTGCACGAGTACGCGAAGGAAGTGCTGGGCGAGAACCTGCGAGATTACGAGTATTACTTCGCGGGCCCGCCGGCGATGGCCATGGCCGTGCAGCGGATGCTGATCCAGGCGAAGGTGCCTTTCAACCAGATCCATTTCGACCAGTTCTTCTGAAGCGCTGGCGGAGAGTTTCAACAGGAGAGAACGTGTCCAAGCTGCGCATGACGCTGGGCTGCTGGAACTACGACCGCACGCGCGCGCTGATGGACGGCCGCGTCCAGCCGGACGGCATCGACCTCAACTATCTCGACATGCCGGTGGAGGAGACCTTCTTCCGCATGCTGCGGCACCGCGAGTTCGACGCGGCCGAGATGTCGCTCTCCTCGTACAGCGTGTCCGCTGCGCGCGCCGACCCGCCGTTCATCGCCATCCCGGTGTTTCCCTCGCGCTTCTTCCGCCACTCGTCGCATCTACGTCAACGCGGCGAGCGGCATCCGCGAGCCGAAGGACCTCGTCGGCAGGCGCGTCGGCGTGCCCGAGTACCAGATGACGGCGCCGGTGTGGATCCGCGGCATCCTGTCCGACCACTACGGCGTACCCGTCGACAGCGTGACGTACTTCACCGGCGGCGAGGAAGAGCCCGGCCGCGACGAGAAGATCAAGCTCGACCTGCCGCCGAACATCAAGGTGCGGCCGATCGGCCCGGAGCAGACGCTGACGCGCATGCTGGCGGACGGCGAGATCGACGCGCTGTACACCGCACGCATGCCTTCGTCGTTTCGCACGAGCGGCGGCAAGGTGCGTCGCCTGTTCGAGAACTTCGTCGAGGTCGAGAAGCAGTACTACCGCGAGACCGGCATCTTTCCGATCATGCACACCGTCGCGATCCGGCGCGACGTCTACGAGGCGAACCGCTGGGTCGCGCAGTCGCTCTACAAGGCCTTCGTCGCGGCGCAGCAGCGAGAACTACCGCGACCTCGACGAGACCGCCGCGCTCAAGGCGAGCCTGCCCTGGCTCACCGCGCACGTCGAGGAGGCGCGCGCGCTGATGGGCGACGACTACTGGCCCTACGGCTTCGCGAAGAACCGCCAGACCCTCGAGACGTTCCTGCGCTACCACCACGAGCAGGGGCTGTCGAAGCGACTGCTGACGCCCGAGGAGCTCTTCGCGCCGGAGACGCTCGAGTCGTTCAAGATCTAGCGGGCCCGAAGCGCCCGCACGGAGACGCCGCAATGGCCGACGACAACGCCAAGCCCACGCGCACGCACAGCCTGGACGACCACCTGTACGGAGAGGGGTTCGACCACGTGCACGCGGAAGGCGAGGACGCCGATCACGACCACGACCACTTCGAGGATGCCGGTCCGCTCGAGGAGAACCCGCTCTGGATCGCCGATCACGTGACGCTGCGCAGCGTCGGGATCGACATCGGCTCCTCCGGCACGCAGGTGATCTTCTCCGAGCTCAAGCTGCGCCGGCTCGGCGAGGACCTTTCGAGCCGCTACGTCGTCACGTCGCGCGAGACGCTGCACCAGTCGCCCGTCGCGCTCACGCCGTACGCGAGCGAGGAGCGCATCGACGAGGCGCGCCTCGGCGCGATCATCGACGACGCGTACAACGGCGCGCGGCTGCACCCCGACGACATCGACACCGGCGTGGTGATTCTGACCGGCGAAGCGCTGCGCCGCGAGAACGCCGAAGCGATCGCCGGGATCATCGCGGAGCAGGGCGGCGAATTCGTCTGCGCGACCGCGGGGCACCACATGGAGGCGATGCTCGCCGCCTACGGCTCCGGAGCCGCGCGCGTGTCGCACGACCGGCAGGCGCGCATTCTCAACGTGGACATCGGCGGCGGCACGACCAAGCTTGGCCTGGTCGAGAACGGGCGCGTGATCGCCACCGCCGCGGTGCACATCGGCGGGCGCCTGCTGGTGGTCGATGGCGAGCAGCGCATCGTGCGCCTCGATCCTGCCGGCGCACATCTCGCGCAGGAGGCCGGGTTCGAATGGCAGCGCGGCGACGTGGTGACGAGCGCGGCCATGGACGAGGTCGCGGAGTGGATGGCGGACGCGCTCGTCGCTGCGATCCGCACCCGCCCGCTGCCGCACGCCGTCGAGCACCTCTACCTCACCGAGCCGATCGCCGACGTGGGCAGCGTCGCGGGCGTCATGTTCTCGGGCGGCGTCGCGGAGTACGTGTACGAGCGCGAGAGCCGCGACTTCTGGACATGGGCCGCCGACTCGGCGCGGCGATCCGCCGCCGGCTCGATGCCGGCGCGCTGCCGTGGCCGCTCCTGCCCGCAGGCGAATGCATCCGCGCGACGGCGCTCGGCGCGTCGGAATACAGCGTGCAGCTCTCCGGCAACACCGTCTACATCTCGGATCCCGCGTCGCTCCTGCCGCGCAGGAACCTGCAGGTGCTGCTGCCGTCCATCGCGCCCGGCGAGCGCATCGATCCGGAAGCGGTCGCCCAGGCGATCCGCAATCATTTCCGCGCCTTCGATCTCACCGAAGGCGAGAGCGAGGTTGCCCTCGCGTTCCGCTGGCATGGCATTCCCTCGTACGAGCGCGTTGCGGCGTTCGCCGAAGGCCTGCGACGCGCGCTGCCGCGCACCATCGCAGCCGGCAGGCCGCTCTTCGTGGTCCTCGACGGCGACATCGCGCAGACCCTCGGGGCCATCCTGCGCGAGGAGCTCGGCATCGCCAGCGAGATTCTCGTGATCGACGGCGTGACGCTCTGGGACTTCGACTACATCGATCTCGGCCGCATCCGGATGCCGTCGTTCACCGTGCCCGTCACGGTGAAGTCCCTCGTGTTCAGCGAGGACCCGCGGGTCGTACCGGGGGAGAACGTCTACCGGGCGCATCGGCACGCGCACGGGCATCATCACCACGGTGACCACGCGCACGGACATCACGGCCACGATCACGCGCACGGCGACCATGCGCACCCGCACGCGCACGCGGTACCGCGGGCATTGCGCGGCGCCCCGGGCCGCGGCCACCGCTCGTGAGCCTGCAGAAGGACGCGCCGCGCATGCAGCACACCGCAGCGACGAGGCGCGTAACCGGGCAGAACCTTTGGCTGGCGCACGTTCTCCAAACGGGTGCGCGACACGGCGCCGCGCGTGGGCGCGCGTCCTTGACGCATCGGGGGGCGATTGGTAGATTCCGCGCTCTTTCCATGCGGACCGATGTTCCATATCAAGGAACACATTTCCGGGCGGCAATCGCACTGCCCGAGCGTCCCATGCAGGAGCGGATCCGCACGCGCAGCGCCCGCCGCAGCGTAGCAACACGAGGAGGAGCGTCATGGACGCGGCGAGTCAACCACTGACGGTTCCGCACGAGTCACGACTGGCCGGCTGGCGCCACATCGATCTCAAGTGGGTGATCATCGGGCTCGCGGTGGTCATCGTGGCCTACCTCGCGCTCGTCCCGCTCGGCTTCCTGCTGTGGCAGAGCTTCTTCACGCCGCGTACGGCGAGCAAGGCTGCCGAGTTCACGCTCGACAACTACCGCACGGCGTACACCAGCGGCGAGACCCTGCGGCTGTTCCTCAACTCGCTGCAGTTCGCGACCGGCACGGCGATCTTCTCCTTCTTCGTCGGCACGCTGCTCGCGTGGATGAACGAGCGGACGAACACGCCCTTCAAGCAGCTCTTCTTCGCCCTCTCGATCATCCCGCTGATCATTCCCGGCATCCTGTTCGTGGTGTCGTGGATCCTGCTCGGCAGCCCGAAGATCGGCATCCTCAATCTCGTGCTGCAGGACGTGTTCGGCTTCACCGGACCGCTGTTCAACGTGTATTCGATGTGGGGCATGATCTTCGTCGACGGCCTGCACTACTCGCCGATGGCGTTCCTGATCATGACCGCGGCATTCCGGTCGATGGATCCGTCGCTCGAAGAGTCGGCCATGATGTGCGGCGCAAGCATTCCGCAGATCGCCTGGCGCATCACCCTGAAGCTGTCGTGGCCGGCGGTGTTCGCGACGCTGCTCATCCTGTTCGTGCGGGCGATCGAATCGTTCGAGGTGCCGGCGCTGCTCGGGCTGCCGGTCGGCATCCAGGTGTTCACGTCGTCGATCTACCAGGCGATCCACCACTACCCGAGCGAGGTCGGGCTCGCGTCGGCCTACGCCGTGACGCTGCTCCTCATCACGACGGTCGGCGTGTACTTCCAGTCGCGCCTGTCGAGCCAGGGCAGCAAGTACTCGACGATGACCGGCAAGGGCTTCCGGCCCCGGCCGATGAATCTCGGCCGCTGGCGCTATCTCACGGCGGCGATCTTCATCGTCTACTTCCTGATGATCGTCGTGCTGCCCTTCCTGGTGCTCGTGTGGTCGTCGTTCCAGAAGTTCTACAGCGTTCCCTCGATGGCCGCGCTCAAGAACCTGACCCTCGACCCGTACCGGTTCGTCGTCACGTATCCGACGCTGCTCGACTCGGTGTGGAACAGCGTCCTGCTCGCGGTGGGAAGCGCGACGCTGATCATGCTGCTCACCTCGATCATCTGCTGGATCGTGGTGAAGACGAAGATCCCGGGGCGGTGGATCCTGGACAACCTCGCTTCGCTGCCGATGGTGTTCCCGGGGCTCGTGCTCGGCCTCGCCATCATGATCTTCTACCTCAACGTGGACATCGGGATCTACGGCACGATATGGATCATGTTCGTCGCGTACATCACGCGCTTCATGCCCTACGGCCTACGCTACAACACCACGTCGATGCTGCAGATCCACCGTGAGCTGGAGGAATCCGCCGCGATGAGCGGCGCCTCCTGGGGCACCACGTTTCGCCGCATCATCCTCCCGCTCCTGAAGCCGGGGCTCATGGCCGGGTGGATCTACATCATGATCGTGTCGATCCGCGAGCTGTCGAGCTCGATCCTGCTCTACAGCCCGGGCACGGAAGTGGTCTCGATCGTGATCTGGGAACTGTGGGAGAACGGGCAGTACGTCGAGCTCTCCGCCCTCGGCGTCCTCCTCATCCTCGCCCTGTTCGTGCTCGTGATGGGCGCACAGTGGATCGGCCGCCGCTTCGGCGTCCGCGAAGTCTGACCGCGCAGTCCGGCACAGGAGAACCTTCATGCTGAGCGTCAAAGGCCTCTACACCGAATATCCCAACGACAAGGGCCAGATCGTCAAGGCCGCGCAGAACGTCACCTTCGACGTGCCCGAGGGCAAGCTCTTCACGCTGCTCGGACCGTCGGGCTGCGGCAAGACGACGACGCTGCGCTCCATCGCCGGGCTCGAACGCCCGAGGCAGGGCGAGATATCGGTCTTCGGGCAGGTGGTGTATTCCGAGAAGGCCGGCGTCTTCATCGCCCCGAACAAACGCAATTTCGGGATGGTGTTCCAGTCGTATGCGATCTGGCCGCACATGACCGTATTCCAGAATGCGGCGTTCCCGCTCGAGGTCGGCCGCGCGCGCTTGAGCCGGAAGCAGATCGAGGAGCGGGTCACACGCGTGCTCAATGCGGTGGATCTCGGCCAGTACGCCGCCCGCGACGCGACCAAGTTGTCCGGCGGGCAGCAGCAGCGCCTGGCGCTCGCGCGGGCACTGGTCATGGAACCCAAGCTGCTCCTTCTCGACGAGCCGCTCTCGAACCTCGACGCCAAGCTGCGCGAGCGGATGCGCTTCGAGCTGAAGCGCCTGCAGCGCGAGCTCAAGCTCACCACGATCTACGTCACGCACGACCAGAGCGAGGCCTTGGCGCTGTCGCACGAGATCGCCGTCATGAGCGAAGGCCAGATCATCCAGGTGGGCAGCCCGCGCGACATCTACGAGCGGCCGCGCAACAAGTTCGTCGCCGATTTCGTCGGCAGCACCAACTTCGTCGACGGCAGCGTCCTGACGGTCGAGCAGGGTGCCGCGCGCTATCGCGTGACGACGGAGCTCGGTGAGCTCCTGGTGACCAGCGCGGAAACGCTGCGCCGCGGCGATCCGGTGGTCCTGTCGGTGCGCCCGGAGGACGTCGAGCTCTCCGACGACCCATGGCACGAGCGCGACCCCGGCCTGAATTATCTCGACGGCAGGGTGGACCAGAAGGTGTTCCTGGGCGAGTACGTGGACTTCCAGGTCAAGGTCCGCGACCGCCTGCTGCTCGCGCGCGCGCATCCCTCGTTGCGCACGCCGATCGGCGAGGCGGTGCACGTGCGCATCAATCCCGCCAAGTGCGTCGCCATCGCCGAGAACGCCGCGCAGCTCAAGGCCGCCTGACAACGATGCCCGAAGACCTGCCTCGCAGCCCGTCGTTCCCCGCGACCACCACGCCCGCGCAACAGCGCTGGGCGTCGGACGTGATCGTCGACCTGCTGCACCGCTACGAGCTGCCGTACGCCGCGCTCAATCCCGGCGCGAGCTACCGGGGACTGCACGACTCGCTCGTCAACTACGGCGGCAACGTGCCGGTGATGATGCTGTGCCAGCACGAGGAAACGGCCGTGCAGATCGCCCACGGCTATGCCAAGGCGAGCGGCAAGCCGATGGTGGCGATCCTGCACAACCTCGTCGGCCTGCTGCACGCCAACCTGTCCGTCTACTACGCGTACATCGACCGCGCGCCGGTGTTCATCATCGGTGCGACGGGCCCGATGGACGAGAGCAAGCGCCGGCCGCGCATCGACTGGACGCACACCGCGCAGGTGCAGGGGCAGGCCGTGCGCGACTACACCAAGTGGGACTACCAGCCGACGTCGATCGACGGCGTCCCGGAGGCCTTCGCCCGGGCGTACGGGGTCATGATGACCGAGCCCCAGGGCCCGATCTACATGTGCTACGACGCCTGGCTGCAGGAGCAGCCGCTCGACCACGAGGTGCCGCTGCCACCGGCGTCGGCTGCGCGCGTGCCGGCGCCCATCGGTCCCGATCCGGCCGCGCTCGCGCGCATCGCCGACATGCTCGCGGCGGCACGGCATCCGGTGATCCTGGCCGAATTCGTCGGGCGCGATCCGCGCGGCTATCACGCGCTGGTCGAGCTTGCGGAAACCGTCGGCGCCGTCGTGTTCGACATCAACAGCCGCCTCAACTTCCCCGGCACGCATCCGCTCAATCTCAGCATGGTGGATGACGCCTTCGACGAGGCCGACCTCATGCTTTGCCTCGACGTGCGCGACTGGGAGAAGCCGACGCACAAGCTCGTGTCGACGACGCGCACCCTCACCTCCCTCGTGCCGCGCGAATGCCGGTGGGTCGAGATCGGGTTCGGCGACCTCGAGCTCTCGAGCTGGGCGATGGACTACCAGCGCCTGCTGCACGCCGACCTGCGCGTGCTGGCCGACACGACCATCGCGATCCCGATGCTCACCGCGCTCGTGAAGGAGCGCATCGGCGGCGCATGCCGCGCACGCAGGACGCCATCGCCGCGCGCACCCGCGCCATTGGCGACGCGGCACCGGGCAGCGCGCGCGCGCTGGGCGGAAGCCGCGCAAGCGCGACTGGGATGCCTCGCCCATCACGCTGCCGCGTCTCGCGAGCGAGGTGTGGGAGGTGATCCGGAGCGAGGACTGGGTGCTCACCGCGAACACGCTCGGCGACTGGACGCGCAAGCTGTGGGACTTCGACCGGCCGTATCGCCACCCCGGCAAGTCGCTCGGCACGGCCACGCAGATCGGCATCTCGCTCGGCGTCGCGCTCGCGCACCGCGATGCGCGGCGGCTCGTCGTGGACCTGCAGCCCGACGGCGATCTCATGTTCGACGCCGGCGCGCTGTGGGTCGCCGCGAAGCACCGCATCCCGTTGCTGGTGGTCATGTACAACAACCGCGCGTACTACAACGACTGGGAGCACCAGATGCGGATGGCGCGCATGCGCGGCACGCCCGGAGGAGCGCGCGCACATCGGCATGGACCTCTCCGGTCCCGAGCCGGATTTCGCCGCGCTGGCGCGCGCGCAGGGCTGGTACGCCGAAGGTCCGTTCGAGCGCGCCGACGGCCTCCAGGCGGCGCTGCGGCGGGCGATCGCCCACGTCAAGGCCGGCCAGCCGGCGCTGATCGACACCATCACCCAGAAACGCTGACGGGGAACGACATGGATACGACTTCCAACGCCTCCGGCGACGCCGCCGCGATCCGCACCGTCGGCGTCGTCGGCGCCGGGCGCATGGGCATGCCGATCGTCGGCCACCTCGCGCGCAAGGGTTTTCGCGTGCTGGTGCACGACGCGGACAACGCCAAGCGCGCCGGCGTGCAGGAGCGCGGCGCTCACTGGGCGGCCGACTGCGAGGACCTCGCGCCGGCCGAGGCGGTGCTGGTGTGCGTCGGCTACGACCACGAGGTGCGCGAGCTCGCGCAGGGTCCGCGCGGCATCTTCAACCACGCGATGCCCGGGACGATCGTCACCATCCTCAGCACGATCCATCCGAAGACGGTGAAGGCCCTCGCGACGGCCGGCGAAGCGCACGGACTGCTGGTGATCGATTCGACGGTATGCCGCGGCGGGTGGGCAGCCGACGAAGGCACGCTGCTGTCGTTCGTCGGCGGCAGCGCCAGCATCGTGGAGCGCATGCGCCCGGTGCTCGCGGCGTATTCCTCCGACATCGTGCACACCGGCGGCATCGGCACCGCGCAGGTGGCGAAGGCGGTGAACAACCTGATCCTGTGGGCGTGCCTCGTCGCCGATCACGAGGGCCTCGCCCTGGCCCAGCGCTACGGGGTGGACGTCGACGCGTTGCGCGCCGCGCTGATGACGAGCAGCGCGACCAACGGCGCGCTCGGCAACTGGGGCAACCAGACGATGGCCTGGGCCGAGGACGACATGGCCATCGTGGGCGAGATGGCGAGCGACGCCGGCATCGCGCTGCCACTGTCCGGGCTGGTCCGGGAGCTCTGCCGCCCGCTCAAGCCCCGGCGCTACCGACTCGAAGATTACGGACGCTGATGACGGGCACCGCACCCCGTCGCAGCGGTCCAACCGCTTGAACCTCCAGGAGACGACCATGGACGACCGAGAGAAACGCGAAGGCCCGGCACACGCTGCCGGCGTCGCCGGCTCTGCCGCGAACGCGGATGCCGCCTGCCGCGCAAGGCAACGAATCGCACTACCACAGCAAGAAGGACCGCGTGTTCGTGCGCGCCATCGCCGGCGCCTACAACCTCAAGGAGGAGCTGGCGCGCCTGCGCGCGATGCCGCGCGTGCGCAAGGGCAGCGAGATCAGGTTCAACGACGGGCCGCAGGCGTTCAGCCGCCACTACGTCGAGCCGAAGGACGGGATCACCCAGACCTTCCACATCCATCTCGAGGAATACGGTCCGGGCGGGCGCTCGCAGAAGCACGGCCACGTCAACGAGGCCGCGTTCTACATCCTCGACGGCCGCGGCTACGAGATCCACGACGGCATCCGCTACGACTGGAAGGCGGGTGACGTCGCGATCGTGCACAACAACTGCGTGCACCAGCATTTCAACGCCGATCCCGACAGGCCCGCGCGCGCGCTCGTGATCAAGACGAAGCCGATGTACATGTTCATGAACATGCTGTTCCAGAAGCAGGTGGAACCGCGGCCGACGGAGCCCGCGCCGGGCGGCGAAGGCTTCGAGGTGCGGCACCTGGAAGAGAACTACAACCACGATAAGTAACGACAGAGTGGAGCGGCGCTACCGCGCGAAGCGCGGCCAAGCGCTGCTACGGTCCATCAGAATTTTCAAGGAGTCCAAGATGGCATGGGGCGAAGCGAAGGCATGGATGAAGGGCACGAGCGAACGACAAGCTGTATCAGGAGCTGCTCGACGACGCGATCGAGGCGCCGGCGCGCAACGCCAAGCGCAGGAAGATCGTGCATCCGGACGACATGCCGTGGGAGATGTCGCGGCAGGGGCTGCTGAAGCACCTGCTCAACGAGGGCATGAACACGCGCATGGAGACGGTGGACGCGTACATGCAGATCATTCCGCCGGGCAGCCGCTCGGGCAAGCACCGGCAGCTCGCCGAGAGCTGCCTCTACGTGGTCGAAGGCCGCGGCTACGACCTGCACCAGGACTGCGACGTGGAGATCACCGACACGTATCACTGGAAGGCGCAGGACGAGGTCAAGCGCTTCGAGTGGGAAGCGGGCGACGTGATCTATGTCCCGCCGAACACGATCTGCCAGCACTTCAACGCCGATCCCGAGCGGCCGGTGCGGCTGATCGTTGCGGTGAACCGGATCTACAAGCAGTGCGGGCTCGAACGATCTCGAGCAGCTCGAGGACGCGCCCGAATACGATCCGGGCGTGACGCTGACGCCGGACGTCGTGGCGAAGTATCTCAAGGTCAAACAACCCGCGTGAAACGTCCCTTGGACCGTCGGTCGCAAACGCTGCCGCGCGCGACCGACAACATGGAGCTGCAATGGGCAAGGAATCGCACTGGGAAGGCAACAAGGAGCGCACGTTCGTGCGGGCGATTGCGGGCGCCTACAACCTCAAGGAAGAGCTCGCGCGACTGCGGTCCATGCCGCGCGTGATCAAGGGCAAGGACCTCAAGTTCAACGATGGTCCGCAGGCGTTCAGCCGGCACTACGTGGAGCCGTCCGACGGCCTCGCGCAGACGCTGCACATCCATCTCGAGGAGTACGCGCCCGGGGGCATGAACGGCAAGCACGGGCACGTCAACGAGGCAGCGTTCTACATCCTCGACGGCACGGGCTACGAGGTGCACGACGGCATCCGCTACGACTGGAAGGCGGGTGACATCGCCATCGTGCACAACAACTGCGTGCACCAGCACTTCAACGCCGACCCGAAGAAGCCCGCGCGTGCCCTCGTCATCAAGACGAAGCCGATGTACATGTTCATGAACATGCTGTTCCAGCAGCGCGGTGCTGCCGCGTCCCAAGGATCCGGCGCCCGGCGCCGAGGGCTGGCAGGCGCGGAACGACGAGATCGAACTTCAACCACCCGGATTAACGCAAGTTGTAGCAGCGCTACCGCGCGTGAGCGCGGCCAAGCGCTGCTACTGTCCATCAGAGGTTTTCCATGGCAAAGGATGCACTCGTCTCGGACGAGCTGGCGAAGAAGTTCGCCACCGAGAAGGAAACGCCGTACACGCGCTGGGTGCGCGACGAGGGGCTGGACATCATCAGCGCGTCCACTACGTCCGCAACCTGCACACGGTCGACCTGAAGCCGTGGGCACGCCGCGGCGGCCGCGGAGTGTTCCTCAACCACGACGCGTCCCGCACCTCCAACGACTGCTACGTCTGCGAGATCCCGCCGGGCAAGGAGCTCGCGCCGCAGCGCCAGCTCTTCGAGGAGATGATCTACGTCCTGGACGGCCGCGGCTCGACCACCGTGTGGAACGACGCCGGCCAGCGGATCACGTTCGAATGGAAGACGGGGTCGCTGTTCGCGATCCCGCTCAATGCGTGGCACCAGCACTTCAACGGCTCGGGCAAGGAAGCCGCGCGCTACGTCGCGGTCACCAACGCGCCGCCCGTCATCAACCTGTACGACGATCTCGATTTCGTCTTCAACACGAAGCACGATTTCCGCAACCGCTTCGCCGGCGAGCCCGACTACTTCGCCAACAAGGGCGAGCAGAAGGGGCTGCTGCTCGAGACGAACTTCGTCGCCGACGCGATCAACCTGCCGCTGATCACGGCCAAGGAGCGCGGCGCCGGCGGCGGCCACATCCGCTTCAACATGGCGAAGGGCTCGATGAACAGCCACATCTCGCAGTTCCCGGTCGGCACCTACAAGAAGGCGCACTGCCACGGCCCGGGCGCGCACGTCATCATGCTCTGAGCGGCGAGGGCTACAGCCTCATGTGGCCCGAGGGCGAGGAGCCGCGGCGCTACGAGTGGGAGGAGGGCACGCATGATCGTGCCGCCCAACATGTGGTTCCACCAGCACTTCAACACCGGCACCACGCCGGCGCGCTACCTCGCCTTCAAGCACGAGGTCGTGTCGATCCGCAACGCGCAGGGCGTGCCCAAGGCGTGGATCAGCCGCCGGGTGGGCGGCGACCAGATCGACTACGCCGACGAGGAGCCGATGGTGCGCAAGCTGTTCGCCGACGCGCTGGGCAGGCACGGTCTCAAGCCCCGGATGGACGACGCCTACCAGGCGGAGTTGGCAGATTTGCCACCGAAAGCGGCGTGAGCACGCGAAAAGCGGCGCCTTCCCTTGACAGGCCCGGGGCGGGTTGGGCAACCTAGCCTGAGCGTTCTGATTTGTAGATCGTTGTTCCACATAGAAGAATTCGGCCGCGGCGAACACGAGCGAACGCGCCGGCCACGCGGCGAACGCGATCGCCCAGGAATCAGGTTCTGCGCATTCGGCAGTTCATTTCAGAGGAGGAGTTCATGCTGCACAGGAAGAAGCTGCTGGCGCTCGCGCTGGCAACGGCGGCCGGCGTCCCGGCCCTCGTTCAGGCACAGACCGGCAACGTGGTGCTGTACGGCAAGCTGTACCCGGAGATGGTTTGGGCCCACGGCACCGGCGGCACGAGCCCCGGCACGCCGGTAAGCATCGCCTCGCTGGCCTCTCGCGCCGACGATGGATCCACGATACCGGCAATCATCTACGGGCTGTCGCGCGGCGAATTCGCGCTCGGGGTTCGCGGCCAGGAGAAGATCTCCTGCCGATGTCACGGCGATCTTCCAGATCGAGCAGACCATCCCGGTCGACGCCGGCGGCGGCACGCTCGCCAACCGCGACACGTTCGTCGGGCTGAAGAGCGACGCACTGGGGCACGGTCAAGCTCGGCAACTTCGACACCGTGTACAAGAACCTCGGCGACACCCTGTCGTTCCTGGGCATTTCGAGCGGCAACTTCGTGTCGAACAGCAACATCCTGTCCAAGGCGCCGATCGGCAGCAAGCTCGGCCGGCAGCTTCCACCTGCGCCGCGCGAACAGCGTGCAGTACGAGTCGCCGGATTTCGGGCTTCGCGTTTCTGGCGCAGTACTCGCCCGACGAGGTGAAGACGACCTCGCGCAACGCCGACCTGATCTCCATCGGCGTGCAGTACGAGAATGGGCCGTTCTACGCCGCGATCGCCTACGAGCGGCATAACGACCTCTTCGGCGGCTCGCGCAACTCGCCGTCGTCGCTGTCGAACTTCGCCGACCTCAACGCCATTCGAAGGATCGAGGCGGTCGCGGCGGACGGTGCAGTACAAGTTCGGCAACACCACCGTCGAGGGCAACATCGCGCATCTCGAGTACAAGGAGACGGGCGGGCTGACGGGTCGCTTCGCTACTACAAGCAAGAACGCGTGACCTCGTGAGCATCGATCACCGCATGGGGAACGTGGCGCCTCGCAGCGTCCTATGCACGCGCCGACGACGGCGGCTGTTCGCTGCGTCGGGGCGCGGCCTGCCCGCGGACGGGCTCGAGCGGCAGCCAGGTCAGCCTGGGCGCGTCTTACTCGCTGTCGCAAGCGCACGCAGATCTTCCTGATCGGCGCCGTTCTCAACAACGGCAAGTCCGCGCGCTACAACAACTCCGACTTCATCGACCCGACACCGGGCATGGACATCAGTCAGGTGGCGCTCGGGCATCTCGCATACGTTCTGATCGCGTGACGGCCCCGGGCGCGACGCCCGGGGACAGGCGCCTGCCGGCACGCACGGGCGGTGCACTGCAAGCGGGCTGGCATCCGCCTTCATCGCCCGGGCCGCCGATGCGGCCCGCTCGCGCTCGCACGCCATCGACCGGGCGCGGCACTCGTCCGTCGCGCACGCCGCACACCGAGGACCGCCATGATGGCAACTCTCCACTCGCTGGACCCGGCTCGCGGGCACCGTCGCGGTCCTCGCCGCGCTCGCCGGAGGCATCGCGCCGAACGCCTGCGCCCAGGCGAAGTCCAAGAACACCGACATCTTCATGTACCAGGGGCCCGACCGCGAGGCGCGCATCCTGGAGCAAGCGAGGAAGGAGGGCACGGTCGTCATCTACACTTCGCTCAACCTCAAGGACTCGGTGCCGCTCACGGAGGCCTTCGAGAAGAAGTACGGCGTCAAGGTCGTCGCTGTGGCGCGCGAGCAGCGAGAAGGTTGTGCAGCGCGCCGTGACCGAGGCCCGCGGCAAGCGCTTCACCCCGGACGTGTTCGAGACCAACGGCCCGGAGATGGAAGCGCTCTACCGCGGAGCAGCTGCTCGAGCCGTTCTACAGTCCCACGTTCAAGGACTTGCCCCCGGAGGCCTTCCCGAAGCACCGCCACTACGTCCCGACCGGTTCAACTTCTTCGTGATCGGCTGGAACACGAATCTGGTCAAGCCGCAGGACGTGCCCAACAGCTACCAGGACCTGCTCGATCCGAAATGGACCGGCAAGATCGGCATCGAGGCCAGCGACGTCGACTGGTTCGGGGCGATGGTGAAGCACATGGGCGAGCAGAAGGGACTCGACTACTTCCGCAAGCTCGCCGCGCTGAAGCCGCAGCTGCGCACCGGGCACACGCTGATGGCGGAGCTCGTCGCCTCCGGCGAGATCCCGCTCGCGCTCGCCGATCTACAACCACAACGTCGAGCGCCTCGCCGCGAAAGGCGCGCCGGTGAAGTGGAAGGCGCTCGATCCCACGTTCGGCCGTCCGCAGGGCATCGGGCTCGCGAAGAACGCGCCGCATCCGCACGCCGCGCTGCTCTTCGCCGACTTCATGCTGTCGCGCGAAGGCCAGGAGATCATCAAGCAGCGCGAGCGCGTGCCGTCCAGCACCGCCGTCGACAGCCCGCTCAACAAGTTCAAGTCACCATGCATCGATCCCGTCATCGTGCTCGACGAGGAGCAGAAGTGGGAGAAGCTGTGGTCGCAGCTTTTCCTCGGCGGCCGCGCGGTCGAGAAGGAAAAGGAATAGCCAAGCGAACGAACCGAGGGTAACGTCTGGCGCTACGAGGAGAATGGCAATGAAGATTTCCGGAAAAACCCGTCGTGCCCGGCCGCCGGCAGCATCCGGTGATCACGCTCGCGGGCCTCACGCTGGGTAGCGCGCTGGCCTCGGCACCGGCGCATCGCGCAAGGCGCGCCGACCGGCATCGGCCTCGCCACCTACCAGGGCGCCGATCGCATGCAGCGCCTGATCGAAGGCGCGAAGAAGGAAGGCGAGGTGTCCATCTACACGTCGGCGCCCGTCGACGACATGAAGGCGCTCACCGACGCCTTCGAGAAGAAGTACGGCGTCAAGGCCAAGGTATGGCGCGCGAGCTCCGAGAAGGTGCTGCAGCGCGGCGTCACCGAAGCGCGGGCGGGTCGGTTCGACGCCGACGTCTTCGAGACCAACGGGCCCGAGATGGAAGCGCTCGTGCGCGAGAAGATCCTGACGCCGGTCAACTCACCGACGCACGAACGATCTCATCCCCGAGGCGAAGTTCAAGCACGACTCGTGGGTAGGCTCGCGCCTCAACATCTTCGCGTTCGCCTACAACACGAAGCTGGTGAAGAAGGAGGAGCTGCCGAAGAAGTACGAGGACCTGCTCGACCCGCGCTGGAAAGGGCCGTCTCGGCATCGAGGCCGAGGATGCCGACTGGTTCGCCGGTGTCGCGGCGAGCTCGGCGGCGAGGACAAGGGCGTCAAGCTCTGGAAAGACATCGTCGCGAAGAACGGCGTGTCGGTGCGCAAGGGCCACACGCTGCTCACGAATCTCGTCGTCTCCGGCGAGATTCCCGATGTCGATCACCGTGTACAACTACAAGGCCGAGCAGCTCAAGAACAAGGGCGCGCCCATCGACTGGTTCGTCATCGCGCCGGCGATCGCGCGCGCGAACGGCGTCGGCGTCGCCACGAAGGCCGCGCACATCCGCAATGCCGCGCTGCTGTGGTACGAGTTCGAGATCGGGCGAGGAGGGCCAGAAGCTGCTGCTCTCGCGCGACTTCGTGCCGACCAACAGGAAGATCGAGACCAATCTCAACAAGTTCCCGCTGAAGTTCGTCGATCCCGCGACCATGCTCGACCAGGGACAGAAGTGGGAAAAGCTCTACCAGGAGACGTTCGGCGTGCAGGGCGCCAAGTGATGGCGTCGCTGCGCGCCTAGTTCGGAGCGCACCCATGCGTGCGACGCTTTGGCGCCTGGCGGCGCTGGCCGCGGCGGCAGCGCTGTCGCTCGTTGCGGCGACGTCCCGCCGCACTCGCGCAGGCCCCGCGCGCCACGCCGCTGGCCGAGCTCGCGCTCGACACCGCAACCGAGCGCACGGCCCGCCTCGCACCCGCCGCGCGCAAGGAAGGCAGCATCGTGGTCTATACCACGGTGCCGCCCGCGAACCTCGATCGCCTCGCCGCGGATTTCGAGAAGCGCTACGGCGTGAAGCTGCAGGTCTGGCGCGCCGGCAGCGACAAGGTCGTCGCCCGTGCGCTTGCCGAGGCGCGGGCGAATCGGCACGAGGTCGACGTGCTGATCCTCGGCGCGCCCGAGCTCGAGGCACTCCATGGCGAAGGGCTGCTGCAGGAAGTGCGCTCTGCCGCGCACGCAAAGCTGGTGGAAGGCGCGCTGCCCGAACATCGTGCGTACGCACCGGTTTACCTCAACCTCTTCGCGCAGGCCTTCAACACCGACAAGGTGAAGCGCGAGGAGCTGCCGCACTCCCTTGCCGATCTTCTCGATCCACGCTGGAAGGGCCGCCTCGGCATCGAGGCCAAGAACCAGGAATGGTTCCAGGCGGTCGTGCAGGACATGGGCGAGGCGCGCGGTCTGAAGTTCTTCCAGGAGCTCGTGGCGACGAACGGCATATCGGTGCGCACCGGCAACTCGGCGCTGACGAACATGGTCGCGTCCGGCGAAGTGCCGCTCGCGCTGACCGTGCACAGCTACATGCCCGAGCAGCTGAAACGCAAGGGCGCTCCCATCGACTGGTTCGTGCTCGATCCCGCCGTGGTGCGCGCCAACGCCATCGGCCTCCTGCGGCGTGCGCCGCATCCGCACGCGGCGCTGCTGTTCTACGAGTACATGCTGACGGACGCGCAGCCGATCTTCGCGGACATGGCCTACATTCCCGCGGTGCGCAGCGACGATTCGCCGTTGCGCGGCATGCGGGTGCGCGTGCTCGACGCGCGCGAGGTGCTGCAGGACAGTGATCGCTGGACGCGCCTCTACGAGACGACGCTGCGTGGAGGCCGCTGACGTGCCCGGGTTCGCCAGCGCCGGCGCCCTGGACGAAGGCACGTCCGCGACGGTACGGGCGGCCGCCCCGCAGGCGCCGGTCGGGACCACGCTGCTGCTCGACAATCGCGTCATCGAGACGGTCCTCACTCCGCGCATGACGCGCGAGGCGCTGCAGCGCTCGTACCTCGATCTCGCGCACGGCGAGGCGGTCTGTCGTCCGCGCATCGACATTCGCATCCCGACCACGACGGCGGGACAGTTCTACCAGTGGGGCACGATGGAGGGCGGATCGACGCGCGGCTATTTCGCGATCCGCATGAAGTCCGACGTGATCCACGAAGCGGGGCGCGCCGGGTCGCGCACGCAGGAGAAGTTTGCCGGCAGGCCGGGACTTTTCTGTGGCCTCATCCTGCTGTTCGACATCGAGACGGCGCTGCCGCTGGCGCTCATCAACGACGGCGTGCTGCAGCACCTGCGGGTGGCTGCGGACAGTGCCATCGGCGCCGACATCATGGCGCGCGAAGGTCCGGTCAACCTCGGGATGCTGGGCTCCGGCGGGATGGCGCGTTCGCACGTCGCCGCGCTGAAGGAAGTGCGCGAGATCGCGTCGATCCGCGTGTTCAGCCCCACACCGGCGCACCGCGCGGGCTTCGCGACGGAGATGAGCGCGCTGCATGGCATCCCGGCGGTCGCCGTCGATCGGCCGGAGGATGCCTGCCGCGGCGCGGACATTCTCGCAGCCTGCACTGACGCCGCCGAGTCGGTGCTGCGCGGCGAATGGCTGGAGCCCGGCATGCACGTCATCTCCATCGGGGGTCGCCCGCACGACGACGCCCGCGCGCGCTTCGACGTCACGCTGCGCCTCGGCACGTCGCCTGCACCCGCCGGCCGGCCCGAGCTCGGCACGGCGGACGAATACCTCGGATACCTGGCGCGGCCGCAGGACCCGGCATGGTCGGCGCTGCGCATGGGTCGACGCGCGCCTGCCATCACCGGGCGCGGCGATGACGTGCTCTACGCCGACGTAGTCGCGGGACGCAGCCGCGGCCGCAGCCGCGCGGACGAGATCACCTATTCGGAACGCGGCAACATCCAGGGCGCGCAGTTCTATGCCGTCGCCGCTGCGGCCTACGAAGAGGCACGGCGGCGGGGACTCGGCCGTCCGTTGCCGATGGAATGGTTCCTGCAGGACATCCGGGACTGAATCGAATGCCCGTAAGGGCCCATTACGCGGAGCACGACCATGAGCAATCGACGATACACGCGACGTGACGCACTGAAGACGCTGGCCGCGGTGCCGGCGCTCGGCGCGATGCCGGCCTTCGGCCAGCCGGCGCCCGACTACGCACTGCTCACATCGCAGGCCGCCGATCGCGCCGACAGGATCCTCGCCGCCGCGAAGAAGGAAGGCACGTTCACCTGGTACACGTCCTTCGCCGAGAAGGACATTCCGCAGGTCGTCGATCCGTTCGAGAAGAAGTACGGCGTGAAGGTGCGCACGTGGCGCGCGAGCACGGAAAAGGTGCTGCAGCGCACGCTCACCGAAGCCGCGGCGCGCCGTTACGACGTCGATCTCATCCACATGAGCGCACCCGAGATGGAGGCGCTGTATCGCGAGCAGATCCTGCAGCCGGTGAGCTCGCCGGCCTTCAAGCAGCTCCTCCCCGACGCGCTGCCCGCGCACCGCGAATGGGTCACCACGCTGCTGACGGTGTGGGTCCAGGCATTCAACACCAATGCGATCAGGAAGGAGGACGTGCCGAAGACCTACCGCGACCTCCTCGATCCGAAGTACAAGGGCAAGCTCGGCATCGAGGTCGAGGACCAGGAATGGTTCTCGACCGTGGCGTTGTCGATGGGCGAGCAGCAGGGCCTGCAGTTCTTCCGTGACCTGGTGGCGAAGAACGGCATCTCGGTGCGCAAGGGCCACACGCTGCTCACCAATCTCGTCGTGTCCGGCGAGGTGCCGCTCGCGCTGACGGTGTACAACTACATGGCCGAAGGCGCCAGGAAGAAGGGCGCGCCCGTGGACTGGGTGGCGCTGGATCCTGCGGTGGCGCGCGGCAACGGGCAGGGCATCGCCCGGCGTGCACCGCACCCGAACGCGGCGGCGCTCTTCTACGACTACTTCCTCACCGAGGCGCAACCCCTGATGCTCGGCATGGATTACGTGCCCATCAACAGCACGGTGCCGTCGCCGCTCAAGAACATGCCCTACAAGATCGTCGACGCCACCAAGACGCTCGACGAGATGAAGAAGTGGGGCAAGCTGTACGACGACATCATCATCAAGGCCTCCCGCACCTGATCGCGAGCGGCTCAACCGGTCGTCGTGCGTGGCGCGGCGCCCGCTTCACGCAGGATGCAGCACATGAATTCGACCGATACTCTCATCACGCTCTGCACGACCGCGGAGGTTCCCGAAGGCGCGGGCCTCAAGGTGGAAAGCGGGGATCACGTGCTCGCCGTGTTCAATCTCGGCGGCAAGTATTTCGTCATCGACGATCAATGCACCCACGGTCCGGGCTCCCTGTCGGAGGGTGCGGTCGAGGATGACATCGTCGAGTGCAACTTCCACAACGGCGCATTCAACATCGTCACGGGCGAGGTCGCGGCGCCGCCCTGCATGGAACCGATCCGCACCTACAGGGTGGTGGTCCAGGACGGCAAGGTGTGCATCGATCCGGGCCAGCCCGCCGAGGGCGCCGCTGCGCAAACCTGACGCGGCGGGGCGCGCGGTCTCAGTAGCCGATGACCAGACCTGCCCCGACGACGCTCAGCACTGCCGCGAAGATCGTGAGGGGCCCCAGTTCCTCGCGCCGGCGCAGCAGCCAGAACGAAAGCAGCATCGTGCCGATGACTTCCAGCGACATGATGAGCGCCACGCGCGAGATCGCGCTGTAGTTGAGCGCGACGAACTGCAGGATCTGCCCGACCGACGACAGCACGGCCGCTGCCATCAGCCAGGGGTTGAAGCGCACGAACGTGCTGCGCAGCGCCGACGCATAGCTCGCGATGAAAAGGCCGGCCACCATGAACGTGACCGCACCGGCCACCGCGCTGATCAGCGTGCCGAAATTCGGATCGGGCATTGCGAGGAGTCCCTGCTTGCGCGCGAGGTAGCCGGTGGCATAGGCCAGCGCCGATACGGGTCCGTAGAAATAGCCGAGGTTCGCGAGCGAGCGCACGGCGTTGCCGCGTACCGCGCGCGCCCGCGCCGTCGGCAGGCTGCGCCAGCTCTGGATGGCAAGCAGCACGAAGCTCGCGAAGATCAGCAGCATGCCGGCAGCCATCGACCCGCCGACCGCCTCGCCCAGGAGCGCGACCCCGAGAAGGACCGAGAAGACCGGATTGAGGCGCTTGATTGCGGATGCACGCACCGCGCCGAGATGCTGCACCGAGGCGTACAGGAACACGCGGCCGATGAAGATCGTGAGCACGCCGGACGCCGCGAACCACGCGACGCCCGCCAGGTTCGCGACATGGCTGCCCTGCGGCGGCCGGAAGAGCAGCATCGCCATGGCCGACAGCGCCATCGTCACCAGGATCGACAGGAACGCGCCGTTGTCGGCAGCGTCACGCGCGGCACCGCGCGTGATCGTCACGTTGGCGGCGGCGAAGCACATCGTGGAGAGAACCGCGACGAGGTCGCCCATGTCACGCGATCGCGTGCGCGCGGTTGCGGCCCGCGTGCATACCTAGAAGAGCCCCGGAATCCAGCGCTTCACCCGTGCGGCGTAGCGCTCGTACTGCTCGCCGAAGCGCGCGCGCAGCTGCGCCTCGTCCTCCTTCGCGCGCTCGTTGAACCAGTGCAGGTGATAGAGAAGCAGGAGCCCTGCCAGCCATGAGTGAAACGTGAGCGCGAGGCCGAACATGAACAAGAGGTGGCCGAGGTACATCGGATTGCGCGTGTAGCGGTACGGGCCGTCCGTCACGAGGTGCACGGGCGGCACCGACATGCCGGGGCCGCCGCCGCCACGCGCAAGACGATAGTTGCCCGCGAGGCGATACTGGAGATAACCCCACGCGAGCAACGGGGCGAACCCGGGTGCGACGTGCAGCGTGCCGTGATGCAGCAGCCACTCGAGCGCCACGACCAGGAGCGGATAGACGACGAACGTGCGGTTCGACGTGCTTTTCAGCCAGCGCCGGACGCCGCCGCGCCTGTCGCTCACGCGCGGGCCTTCTCCCCGGGCATCATCCCTGCCGGCATGAGGAAGATGAAGAAGTTCGCGACCACGATGGTGAACGCGAGGAAGTAGAACGCGCTCATGAGTCCGTACCGGTCCGCCAGCATCCCGCCCACGAGCGGTCCGACGGCCGAGCCGAGCGACTGCGTCGCGAAGAGCACCCCGATGCTCGTGCCGCCCATGTTCTTCGGCGTCGTCTCGAGCAGCCACGCCTGCAGCACGGGACGGATGGCATAGAGGAAGAACCCCAGCACCGCGATCAGGGCGACGAACGCGATCGACCGTCCCGCGAACGCCATGGCCAGCAGGATCACGGCCGTCATCGCCATGCTGGTCATCATGACGCTGCGCCGCCCCATGCGGTCGGACAGGTGACCGGCGATCGGGGCTGCCGCGAAGCCCGCCGCCTGCAGCACGAACATGCACGCGCCCACGAGGAACGGGGAGTAGTGCATCTCGTACGCGAGATACAGCGGGAGGAACGTCAGCAGCGCGTTCTGCGTCATTGCGCGGAATGCCGAGCTCGTGGACAGGAGGATCAGCCCGCGATTGCGGAACAGCGCCGGCACCCCGGCGAAATACTCGCGCAGCGTCTGGCCGTGCTCGTGCGCGCCGCCTTGCCTGCGGCCCTTGCCCGACGTGAGCTGCATGGTGCCGAGCAGGGCGAAGAGCAGGAACGAGATCACGACGCCGGGAACCACGTTGCCGACCACGATCGTGCGCCAGCTGAAGACCGTCAGGAGCGAGCCGATCACGATGGGGGCGAGAGCATCGCCGACGTTGCCGCCCATGCCGTGCAGCGACAGCACGAAGCCCTTGCGCTCGGGGAAGCGGTTGGCGAGGGTGGGAATCGCGGTCGGATGCCACAGGTTGTTGCCGATGCCGACCATGGCGACGCACAGCAGCAGCAGCCAGTAACTGTGGACGAATCCCATGAGGAGGTAGGGGACGCCGACCCAGAAGAGCGACAGCGCCATCAGCAGGCCCTTGCGCCCGACGGTGTCGACGAGCATGCCGCCGGGCACGTTCGACACTGCACCCGCCACGTACTGGCAGGTCATGATGAGGCCGATCTGGCTGTAGGAAAGCCCGAGCTCCCGCCCGATCAGCGGAAGCAGCAGGTAGAACGTCGCCGGATACCAGTGCGTGAGGCTGTGCCCCAGGGTGATGAGCCACACGTCCCGGAACGACTTGCCCGGTGCGGTGCGGGGGGCGGCGGCGATGGCGGTCATGCAGGCTCCTGCTGCGAATCGACACGAGTGCACCTGCGCGTGCCGCGCACCGGCGCTGCCGTCCGAAGCTCTTGATCCATCCTAAGAAACTCGGCGGCCAAATTGACACTCGAAGATGGCGGATGATAACCTCGAAACGGATTTGCCGGAACACCGTCCCGTATATCGGAACGAGGCCGCGAGCCTGCGCGGCGCGCCTTCCGGCACCTCGTCCGCTGGCGTCGCCGCTGTTCGCCGCGCGCCGAACGTCCGCAGCTATCACCCGGAGGAGCCCCGATGTTGAAGCGTGAACAGAACGAGCTATTGACCCAGACCGGCCCCGGCACGCCGATGGGCGAGCTCTTTCGCCGCTACTGGATTCCCGCGTTGCTGTCCGAGGAACTGCCCGAGCCCGACTGTCCGCCGGTGCGCGTGAAGCTCCTCTCCGAGCGCCTGATCGCTTTTCGCGACAGCGATGGCAAGCTGGGTCTGATCGACGAGTTCTGCGCCCACCGCGGCGTCTCGCTGTGGTTCGGCCGCAACGAGGAAGGCGGCATCCGCTGCCCGTACCACGGCTGGAAGTACGACGTGAACGGCCAGTGCACCGAGGTTCCGAGCGAGCCCGCCGAGAGCGGCTTCTGCCAGAAGATCAAGCTCACCTCCTATCCGATGATCGAGCGCGGCGGCGTGATCTGGACCTACATGGGCCCGAAGGACACCGTGCCGCCGCCTCCCGAGTACGAATTCGCGACAGTGCCGGACAAGCAGACCTACATGTCGAAGCGCCTGCAGGAATGCAACTGGCTGCAGGCCATGGAAGGCGGCATCGATTCCTCGCACGTGTCGTTCCTGCATCGCGGCGCCATCAACAGCGATCCGCTGTTCAAGGGCGCGAAGGGCAACCAGTACAACCTCAAGGACTCCGCGCCGAAATTCGAGGTGGTCGAATCCGAGGGCGGGCTCCTCATCGGCGCGCGCCGCAACGCGGAGGAGGGCAACTATTACTGGCGCATCACGCAGTGGGTCATGCCGTTCTTCACGGTGATCCCGCCGCGCGCCGATCATCCCATCCACGGCCATTTCTGGATCCCGATCGACGACGAGAACTGCTGGGCCTGGAGCTACGACTACCACCCCGTGCGTGCGCTGAGCGAAGCCGAGGTGAAGGCGATGGACGACGGCCACGGCGTGCACGTGAAGTTCGTGCCGGGGACGTTCCGCCCGCTGCAGAACAAGGACAACGACTACCTGATCGACCGGCAGGCGCAGAAGGAAGGCCGCAGCTTCAGCGGGGTCGACGGCTTCGCGATGCAGGATGCGTCGGTGCAGGAAAGCATGGGCCCGATCCAGGACCGCACGAAGGAGAACCTCGTCTCCACCGACAACGGCATCATCATGGCGCGCCACAAGCTCATGAAGGCGGCCCAGGCGCTGGTGAAGAACGGCACTCTGCCGGCGGGACGCGACCCCGTGCACCATCGCGTGCGCTCCGCGTCGGTGATCCTGCCGCCCGGCGTGCCGTTCAAGGAAGCGGCGAAGGAAGCGTTGCTCGCGCGCGAAGGCGTGGCGCAGGCAACGGTCTGACGCGAGCGATGTCCATGCATCAGGGCTGCCCCTCGGCAGCCCTGAGCGCTTTGTGCGGCACGTGGCGGGCGTCGCCATGCGAGTCTGAAGCCGCGCCTACAATCGATCGGAGCAGGCTCGCCGCGGTGCCGCTCTTGTAGGTCAGGCTTCATCATGTTCGCTGCAGCTCCTGTAATTTGGGCATGCGAGGCTGAAGCCTCGCCTACAATCGATCGGAGCAGGCTCGCCGCGGTGCCGCTCTTGTAGGTCAGGCTTCAGCCTGACGGCGTGCCATGCAGCACACGTGAATCGAAGATCATCCGAAGGATCGCAATGGAACAGGTACTAGCCGCGGTAAGGACGGGTCCGAGCAGGACGGAGATCAAGGAATTCCCGATGCCGGACATCCCCGCCGACGCCGCGCTCATGCGCGTCGAGGTCGGCGGCATCTGCGGCACCGACGTGAAGCTCTACAAGACCCCGCCGTCCGACGAGCCCGTGATCATGGGCCACGAGAACATCGGCTACATCGCGAAGGCAGGCCGCGAGTTCACCCAGCGCAAGGGCTTCAAGGAAGGCGACCTCGTCTTCGTCGAGCACTACGTCTCCTGCGGCAAGTGCGAGTGGTGCCATCAGGGCCAGTACCGCCATTGCGAGAACACCGACTGGCGCTACAACCCGGACGCGATCCGCTACGGTTACACCTCCGCGCGCAAGGCACCGCACCTCTGGGGCGGCTTCGCGCAATACATGTACCTGCCATGGAATGCGGTGGTGCACCACGTGCCCCGCGGCGTCACGCCCGAGCTTGCGGGGCTGGTCACGCCGATGGCCAATGGCGTGGAATGGTCGCTGTTCGACGGCGGCGTCGGCTACAACTCCACGGTGCTGATCCAGGGTCCCGGGCAGCAGGGCCTGTCGCAGACCGTCATCTGCAAGCAGGCGGGGGCCTCGCTCATCATCGTCACGGGCACTTCGAAGGACGATGCGCGGATGCAGGTGGCGAAGAAGCTCGGCGCCGACTACGTGATCGACGTGCAGAAGGAAGATCCTCTCGCGCGCATCAAGGCGATCACCGGCGGCAAGGGCGTGGACGTCGTGCTCGACTGCACGGCCGGCGCGGGCACGCTGCCGGTGCTGCTCGGCATCGAGGCCCTCAAGCGCAAGGGCGGCACGATGGTCGTGCAGGGCGAGATGGCGGAGTTCCCCAACTTTCCCATCGGCCGCATGACCGTCAAGTTCATCACGCTCAAGAGCGCGCGCGGCCACAGCTACAGGGCCTGCGAGCTCGCGCTGGAGCAGCTCGCGTCGAAGCGCTTTCCGCTCGAGCTCGTCACCACGCACAAGTTCGCGCTCAACGACGTCGATCTCGCGATCAAGTCGGTGGGCGGGCACGGCGTGCCGGACGTGATCCACGCCTCGCTCATGCCGTGGATGTAGCCGCCCACGCACGATGACCGCGCGCATCCCCGTGACGGTGCTGACGGGCTACCTCGGCGCGGGCAAGACGACGCTGCTGAACCGGATCCTGTCCGGCGACCACGGCCGCCGGTACGCGGTGATCGTGAACGAGTTCGGCGAAGTGGGCATCGACAACGACCTCATCCTGAACACGGACGAGGAGCTGTTCGAGATGAACAACGGCTGCATCTGCTGCACCGTGCGCGGCGACCTCATCCGCACCCTGCACACGCTGCTCGCGAAACGTCCGGACGCGACGACGACCTTCGATGCGATCATCGTCGAAACGACCGGGCTCGCCGATCCCGGGCCCGTGGCACAGACGTTCTTCGTCGATCCGTTCCTGCACAGCCGCGTCGTGCTCGACTCCGTCACGACGCTCGTCGACGCGAAGCACATCCTGCTGCGGCTCGCCGACAGCCGCGAGGCGCAGGAGCAGATCGCGTTCGCCGATCAGATCGTGCTCAACAAGACCGAGCTCGTGTCGGAGCACGACCTCGCAGGGATCGAGGAGCGCCTGCGCGGCATCAATCCGCTGGCGCCGATCCACCGCGCCCGGCGTGCCGACGTCGCGCTGGACGCGATCCTCGGCCGGGGCGGCTTCGATCTCGCGCGCATCGTGTCGCTGGAGCCGGACTTCCTCGGCACGGGCCTCGATGCGACGCACGTGCACGACGAGCACTGCGGCCACCACGCCGGGCACGCGGCGATCGATCACCGCCACGATTCCGATGTGCACAGCATCTCGCTCACCGCCGACGTGCCCATGGATGGCGCGCGGGTGAGCGGCTGGCTGACGGATCTCGTACAAGCCCGCGGACCGGACATCCTGCGCGCGAAGGGCATCATCGACGTGGCGGGCGAAGAGCGCCGGCTCGTGTTCCAGGCGGTGCACATGCTCCTCGAGGGGGATTACCAGCGCGCGTGGTATGCGGACGAGCCGCGGCACAGCCGCCTCGTCTTCATCGGCCGCCACCTCGACCGCGCATCGCTCGCGGCGGACTTCGCGGCCTGCGCAGCCGACGCGGGAACGGACGCGACGAGGATGATGGGGGCACGCGGATGCCAGGCTGAAGCCTGATCGACAACAGGTACGGTTGCATGCTGACGACCTTCCGCACGAGCGACGCGCAACTCGATGCCCTGGAGAGGGTTCGCGTCTGGACGCGCCAGCGCTTTGGTCTCGGGGAGGAGTCGCCGGTGTTCGTGTCCGAGGTCGCATGCTCGCTCCCCGGCTGTCCGCCACTGGAGACGGTCGTGGGCTTCTGGACCGCCGAGGGGATCCGGCACCACTTCAAGGTCTTCAAGCCGGTGCTGGCGGTCGTCGAGGACGACCTGCCGTTCGCGTGGCTGATCGACGCGCTGGTGGTAGGGGACGACGGGTGCGACTGCTAGATGGAGAAGACGGCCGGAGCCGGTTTGCGATGAGGGCAGGCAAACCGGCCTGCGGCCACGACATTGCATGATGGATAAACCGAAGCTCACGACGGTCACGCGCACGCAGGGCAACAACGAGGCCCTGAAGGACGGCACGGTCAAGCCGCGCACGTTCGAGTTCGATTTCATCGAGGTCGATCCGCTCATCGCCGCGTTCCGGCGCATGGTGCGCGGCCTCGAATTCGACCTCTGCGAGATGGCGCTCACGACCTACATCGCCGCACGCGAACACGGCAAGCCGTTCACCGCGATCCCGGTGTTCATCGTCCGCGCCTTCCACCACGGCGCAATCCTGCACAACGTGCATGCCGGCATCCGCAGCCCGAAGGACCTCGAGGGCCGCCGCGTAGGCGTCAATCGCGGCTACACCGTCACGACCGGCGTCTGGGCCCGCAGCGTGCTGCAGCACCAGTACGGCGTCGATCTCTCCAGGATCACATGGGTGCTGTCCGGCGACGAGCACGTCGCGGAGTACCGGCCGCCGGCGAACGTCGTGCCGATCGAGCCGGGGAAGAAAATGGCCGAAATGCTCGTCTCGGGCGAGCTCCCCGCGGCGATCGGCGTGGAGGTCGACCATCCGAACGTGCGCCCGCTCATTCCCGAGGCGCAGGAGGCGGGCCTCGAAGCCCTGCGCACGCGAGGCCATTACCCGATCAATCACACCCTCGTGATCCGCGACGAGCTGCTCGCTGCGCGCCCGGATCTCGCCGCCGACGTCTTCGACGCGTTCGCTGCCGCGAAGCGCATCTACCTCGAGCGCCTGCGCAGCGGCGCGATCGGCAAGCCAACGAAGGTCGACGAGCTGCACCGTCGGGTGATGGCCATCGCGGGCGATCCGTTACCCTATGGCATCGAGCCCAACCGCCGGGTGCTCGAGGAGCTCGTGAAATCCGCGCACGAGCAGGGCATCATCAGCCGCCGCGTCGCGCTCGAAGATCTCTTCGCCCGCGGCACGCAGCACCTCGCCGCCTAGGAGCCCGCATGCAGGCCAAGGAATCGAACGTCACCATTCCCGCGCTGCACCAGATGAAGCGCGACGGACGCAAGATCGTCGGCGTCGTCGCGTGGGATTATCAGATCGCGCAGATCGTCGATCGCGCCGGCGTGGACATCGTGTCCGTCGGCGACACGGTCGGCATCAACCTGTGGGGACATGCCAATCCGCTCGAGGTCACGATGGACGAGATGGTGGTCGTCTGCCGCGCCGTGCGACGGGGCGTGAAGCGCGCGCTCGTGAGCTGCGACTTTCCGTTCGGGCCGCTGCAGGAAGGCACGGACGCCGCGGTGCGCGCCGCGATTCGCCTCGTGAAGGAAGCCGGCGCGGACATGATCAAGCTCGACGGCGCCGCGGATTTCCCGGATGCAGTGCGTGCCGTTGCACGCGCCGGCATCCCGGTCTTCGCGCAGTTCGGCATCACGCCGCAGACGGCCCTGCAGTACGGCGTCGATTACGCGTCGATGCTGAAGGGAGGCGTGCAGGTGCCCGAGGAAATGACGGCGCGCCTGGTCGAGGAGGCGAAGCGTCTCGAGGAAGCCGGCGCGTCGCTGCTCGATTTCACCAACTCGGGGCCGATCGTGGGACCGGCGGTCGCGCGCGCCGTGTCGATCCCGGTGATCGGCGGGCTCGGCGGCGGACCCTGGCTCGACGGGCGCATGCGCATGGCGCACGCAGCGATCGGCTACGCGGCCACGTTCCTCGAATCGAAGACCGAAACCTACGCCAACGTCGCGCGCATCACGCTCGACGCCATCAGCGCCTATGCCGACGACGTGCGCTCCGGACGCCAGATCAAAGGCGGCATTCCGGTGAAGCCCGCCTGAAGCCATGCCCAGCATCGACATCGACGGCATCGCCACGCGCTACGAGATCGTCGGCGACGGGCCGCCGCTCCTCATGTTCTCGCCGGGCGGCTTCGACGCCACGCTCGAGAAGTGGTCGACGCAGAGCATCTACGCGCAGGTGCAGCCCGTCGCGCACCTGTCGCGCCGCTATCGGTGCATCGTGTTCGACCGGCGCGAGACGGGGCAGTCGGGCGGGCGCGTGGAGCGGATCACGTGGCAGCACTACGTCGCGCAGGGGTGCGGCCTTCTCGACCATCTCGGCGTCGAGCGCGCGCACCTCATGGGCGGCTGCATGGGTTGCTCCCCGGTCGCGCTGTTCGCAGTCATGCATCCGGAGCGCACGCGGAGCATGATCCTGTGGTGGCCGGTCGGCGGCGCCCGCTATCGCCTGCGCGGCCAGCAGCGCTTCGGCGACCATCTCGCCTACGTGCAGCAGCATGGCCTCGCTGCGGTCGTGGAGCTCGTGCGCAAGGACGGCAAGTCGTTCGGCGCGGATCCCCGCGGCGGCCCCTGGGCGTCGGTGATCCGGCGCGACCCGGCCTTCGCCGATGCCTACGCGCGATGGGACGTGGACGCGTACAAGCTCGTCGTCGCCGGCACGGCCAAGGCGCTCTTCGACCGCGACACGGCGCCCGGTGCCGAGCCGGAGGATCTCCTGCGGCTGCACGTGCCCGCGCTCGTCGTCCCCGGTCATGACGAAGCGCACGCCACGTCCGCCGCCCGCTACCTCGAGGAGTGCATCCCCGGCGCGCGCTACTGGGATGCCCCCGTGGCTGCGCAAACCGCGGATGCCGCCGCTTCCCAACTGCTCGACTTCCTGGACGCCACTGCATGATCATCGACATCCACGGTCACTACACGACCGAACCCCAGGCCCTCCAGCTCTTCCGCGACAAGCAGCTCGCCGGACTCGCCGATCCCGCGCGGAAGCCGGCGACGACCGATCTCGGCATCACCGACGAGATGCTCGTGCAGAGCGTGCAGCCGCAGCTGCGCTTCCAGCAGGAACGGGGCAGCGACCTCACCGTATTCTCGCCGCGCGCTGCCGGCATGGCGCACCACGTGGGCACCGAGGCGGTGAGCATGGAATGGACGCGCATGAGCAACGATCTCATCGCGCGCATCTGCCGGCTCCTGCCGGACAACTTCGCCGGTGTCGGCCAGCTGCCGCAGCATCCGGGTGCGGCGCCGGCCCATTGCATCCCGGAGCTCGAGCGCATCGTCAACGAGCTCGGCTTCGTCGGCGTGAATCTCAATCCCGATCCGTCCGGCGGCCACTGGAGCGGACCGCCGCTCACCGACCGGCAGTGGTATCCCCTGTACGAGAAGCTCGTCGAGCTCGACGTGCCGGCGATGATCCACGTGAGCTCGTCGTGCAATCCCAATTTCCATCACACGGGGGCGCACTACATCAATGCCGACACCACCGCGTTCATGCAGCTCATCCAGGGCAACCTGTTCAAGGACTTCCCGACGCTGAAATTCGTGATCCCCCACGGCGGCGGCGCCGTGCCGTTCCACTGGGGACGCTATCGCGGCCTCGCACAGGAGATGAAGAAGCCGCTCCTGACCGAGCATCTGCTGCACAACGTCTTCTTCGACACGTGCGTGTATCACCTGCCGGGCATCGAGCTGATGACGAAGGTGATCCCGATCGACAACGTGCTGTTTGCCTCCGAGATGCTCGGCGCGGTCAAGGGCATCGATCCGACCACCGGACACCACTACGACGACACCAGGCGCTACATCGACCAGGTCACGACGCTCAGCGACGCGGACCGCTACAAGGTCTTCGAAGGCAATGCGCGGCGCGTCTATCCGCGGCTCGACCGCCTGCTCGCGCAGCGCGGCCGGCCTGGCCGCCAATCGCCGCGGTGACGTGCCTTTAGCACCTCCGCACCGACCAACCAGGAACCACGATGAACGACCAGACCAACGTCCCGCTGTCCGACATTCGCCGCGATTTCGAGCGCGTCGCACCCGATATCGTCCGGCAGGCATCGCAGTTCGCCGCCTCGATCCTCGCGGACGTGGCCGGCCGCCGCGGCACCATGGACGGGCGCATCGCGCCGCTGGCGCCGTCGATGCGCGTCGCGGGTCCTGCGTTCACCGTCGAGGTGCGCCCCGGCGACAATCTGATGATCCACACGGCGATGACCATGGCGAAGCCCGGCGACGTGCTGGTGATCGACGGCAAGGCCGACCGCACCTGCGCGCTGATGGGCGCGATCATGATCAGCGCGTGCCGCAAGATGGGCCTCGGCGGCGTGGTGATCGACGCCGCCGTGCGCGACACCGAGGAGCTGCGCGCGCTCGGCTTTCCGGTGTACGCGGTCGGCGCGAATCCGAACGGCCCGACGAAGTACGTGCCCGGCCGCATCAACTGGCCGGTATCCTGCGGTGGCGCCGCCGTGCGGCCCGGCGATCTCATCGTGGGTGACGCCGATGGCATCGTGGTGATCGAGCGCGAAAAGGCAGCGTCGCTGCTCAATGCCGCGGCGCAGAAGGTCGCCGACGAAAAGACGCGCCTCGCCGACATCGCTGCCGGGAAGAACCTGCGGCCGAAGTGGCTGGAGGCGTCGCTGCGCGCCGCGGGGCTTCTCAAGGAAGGCGAGACGCTTTGAGCCGGATCGCTGCGCCGATCGGGCGGGAACGATGAGCGAGAGCGTGCTCGCCGCCGTCGCGGTCGAGGCGGGGCGAACCGAGCTGCGCGAATTTCCCATGCCCGCGATCGGGTCCGATGCCGGGCTGCTCGAAGTCGAGGCGACCGGCGTGTGCGGCAGCGACTGGGGCTACTACACGCGCTATCCGCCGCAACGCGGACCGCTGATCCTGGGCCACGAGACGGTCGGCGTCGTGCGGAAGCTCGGCACCGATGCCGCGGCGCGGTGGGGCCTGCGGGAAGGCGATCGCATCGCGCTCGAGGAATACATCCCGTGCGGCCACTGCGAGTATTGCCGCTCGGGCGATTTTCGGCTCTGCGACGCCACGGAGCTGCGCGCGGGGACTCTGCGCTACGGCTCGACGCCGATCAGCGTGCAGCCCTCGCTCTGGGGCGGCTACAGCCGGTACCAATACCTGCACCCCAACGCAGTGTTCCATCGGGTGGCCCCGCATGTCCCGGCTGCGCAGGCGGCGCTTGCGCTGCCGCTCGGCAACGGTTTCGAATGGACCTACCTGCAGGGCCGGCTCGCAGTCGGCGAAACCGTGGTCATCCAGGGGCCCGGACAACAGGGCCTGGCCTGCGTCATCGCTGCCCGGGAAGCCGGCGCAGGCACGATCATCGTCACCGGCCTCGGGAACGCCACCGATGGGTTCCGGCTCGGCCTCGCGAAGAAACTCGGCGCCGACTGGACGATCAATATCGAGGAGCAGGATCTGCTCGAAACCGTTGGCGAGATCACGGGCGGGCGCATGGCGGACCTCGTGATCGACTGCGCTTCGGGTGGGCCATCGACCGTGCTTTCCGCGCTGCAGCTCGCGCGCAAGAGCGGCCGGGTAATCCTGGGCGGGCAGAAAGGCGTGGCGATCCCGGAGTTTCCCAGTGATCTCCTGATCTCGAGGTTCCTGACGATCAAGGGCATGCGGGGCCACAGCTTCCAGTCGGTCGAGCTGGCGCTGCGGATCATCGCCGGTGGGCGCTATCCGCTGGAAGCGATGTCCACGCATCAATTCCGGTTGTCCGAGACCGACGAGGCGCTGCATACGCTCGTCGGCCAGGGGCGGCCCAACGCCATCCACTGCACGGTGTACCCATGGCAATGAGCGAATCACGCGCGGCGTGCGACACCCGGCACCGCGTCAGCTATCCCAACTCGCGCCCGCGCGCGATCAAGCTGATCGGGCTCGGCGAAGGCGGCGGCCGCATCGCCGAGTCGATCACCGAGCGCGGGATGCGACACGTGCAGGCGATCGCCGCGGGCGGTGCACGCGGCGGGCAGGCCGACCCCGCCGGCATGCTGCAGGCGATCGCCGATGAAGGCAGCGAGATCGGCCGTGCAATTCGCGGCGCGGACATGGTGTTCGTCATCGCGCAGGAAGGCGACAACGTGGCACTGGCGCCGGCGATCGGCCAGATGGCGCACGAAAAGGGCGTGCTCGTGACGGGCATGCTGATCCAGCCGCGCGACGTGGGCACGCACGTTCCGGACAGCACCCTCGATGCCCTGCGCAGCGCCTCGGACATGCTCGTCATGGTGTCGGATACGGAGTACGTCGCGGAAATGCTGGGCGCGCTCGGGGCCTGAGGGGCAGGCGGCGCTTACAATCGCGACCAACGGATTCATAACGAGCATCCGCACGGATGCCAGCTGCCGCCGGCGGCAACGCCGGCATTTACGGAGGAGTGCATGTCTCACATCATGATCGGCCGCCGGCGCTTCGTGTCGGCACTGCTCGTCGCCATCGCGGCGGCGCCGCTCGCGCATGGCGCCGAGCCCGTTGCGGTACGCGTCGGCATCGCCCAGGCGAGCAGCGACGTCGGGTTCTTCATCGCCGACAAGAAGGGCTACTTCAAGCAGGAAGGCATCACCGTCACCTTCACGCCGTTCGATTCGGCGGCGAAGATGGTCGCGCCGCTCGGTGCGGGCCAGCTCGACGTGGGCGCCGGATCCGCGTCCGCGGGTCTCTACAACGCGATCACCCGCGGCATCAACATCAAGATCGTCGCCGACAAGGGCTCCACGCCGCCCGGCTACGGGTTCCAGCCACTCCTCGTGCGCAAGGATCTCGTCGACAGCGGACGCTACAAGACCCTCAAGGACCTCAAGGGGATGAAGATCGCCGGCAGTGCGCCGGGCAGCGCCTCGACGTCCACGCTCAACGAGGCGCTGAAGAAGGGCGGCCTAAAGTACAGCGAGGTCGATCGCGTCTTCATGGCCTTTCCGCAGCACGTTATCGCGCTGCAGAACAAGGCCGTCGATGCATCGATGACGACCGAGCCCTCCGCGACGCGCGCCGTGCAGAGCGGCGCCGCCGTGCGCATCATGGGCGATGACGAGATCTATCCCAACCACCAGCTCGCAGTGGTTCTGTACAGCGGCGACTTCATCAAGAACCAGCCCGAAGCGGCGCGTCGCTTCATGCGTGCCTACCTGCGCGCCGTGCGCGACTACAACGACGCGCTCGCCAACGGCAAGATCGCGGGGCCCAATGCCGACGAGGTCATCTCGATCCTGACGGAATACACGGCCGTGAAGGATCCCGCCATCTATCGCTCCATCAATGCGCAAGGCTGCAACCCCGACGGCAAGGTGCACGAAGCAAGCCTTCGCAACGACCTCGCGTTCTTCAAGGAGCAAGGTGACGTCAAGGGCAACGTGACCGTCGAGCAGGCGCTCGATCACTCCTTCGCCGAAGCCGCCGTGAAGGAGCTCGGGCCGTACCACCGCAAGACGCCAGGCAAGTGACGATGGCAACCGCCACCGCCGTGGCTTCGAGCGGCCGCGCACAGGCCGTGGATCCGATCAAGATCCGCATCCGCGACCTCGGCAAGCAGTTCGACACGCGTGCGGGAAGGGTCACCGCGCTCGACAAGGTGTCGCTCGACATCCCTGCCGGGTGCTTCTTCATGATCGTCGGGCCGAGCGGCTGCGGCAAGACGACGCTGCTGCGCATTCTCGCCAAGCTCGAACAGCCCACGAGCGGAACGGTGGAGATCACCGCGCCTGCTCCAGGCCAACCCGGCAACTCGATGGTGTTCCAGGGCGATTCGCTGTTTCCCTGGATGACCGTGTGGGACAACGCGGCCTACGGCCTCACGATGCGCAAGCGCCCGAAGGCCGAGATCGACGAGGTGGTCGGACATTATCTGGCGCGGATCGGGATGACGCGCTTTGCGAAGGTCTATCCGCATCAGCTCTCGGGCGGCATGCGCCAGCGCGTCTCGATCGCGCGCGCGTTCGCGAACAATCCGGACATCCTGCTCATGGACGAGCCCTTCTCGGCTCTCGACGAGCAGAACAAGGTGATGCTGCAGGAGGAGCTCCTCAAGATCTGGGAAGAAACGCGCAAGACCGTGCTGTTCATCACCCACAGCGTGGACGAAGCCGCGACGCTCGGCGACCGCATCATGGTGATGACGGCGCATCCGGGGCGTACCAAGCGCATCGTCGACGTGCCGTTCGAACGGCCGCGACACGTGCTCGAGCTCCGTGCGCGACCGGAATACGGCGAGCTGGTGTTCCGGATCTGGGGCGAGCTGCGCGAGGAGGTGCAGCGCGCACGCGCGCTCGATGAACAAGAGGTGCAGCGATGACGACACCGCACGCCGATCTCGAGGCCGCCACCGCCGCATCCGCGCAGGCGGCGAAGGACGTGGCGCACGACACGGCATCGGAGCTCACCGACGCTCCCGAGACCGGGCTCGACCCCAAGCACAACAAGGTGCGCGATGCGCGGCTTTCCGGCGGCTTGAGCGCAGGCAACCGCGACCGCATCATCAACGTGCTGTCGCCCATCGCCATGCTGGTGCTCTGGGAGGTGGCGACGCGCGCGGGCGTGCTCGACGCGCGCTTCTTTCCGGCGCCCTCGCAGATCTTCGACACCATCGTCACCCTGGTGCAGAACGGCCAGCTTTGGGGCAACACGTGGGCGAGCCTGCAGCGGCTCTTCTGGGGCTCGCTCCTCGGCGGGATCCCGGCGCTCGTGCTCGGCATCGCGATGGGCCTCTACCGGCCGCTGCGCGCGATCGTCGATCCGCTGGTCTCCGCCACGTATCCCGTGCCGAAAAGCGCCATCATGCCGCTGATCCTGCTGATCTTCGGGCTCGGTGAAGCATCCAAGATCGTCATGGTCGCGATCGGTGTGTTCTATCCCGTGCTCATCAACGCGGTCGCGGGCGTGCGCGAGATCAACAAGGTCTATCTCGACGTGGGGCACAACTTCGGCGCCGGCCGGTGGCAGGTGTTTCGCACCATCGCCCTGCCCGGAGCGCTGCCGCTCATCATGAGCGGCGTCAAGCTCGGCATCGGCATGGGCCTCATCCTGATCGCGATCGCCGAGATGATCGGCGCGAAGAGCGGACTCGGCTACATGATCTGGAATGCGTGGGAAGTGCTCTCGGTCGAGACCATGTATGTCGGACTGCTGACCATCGCGCTCCTTGGCTTCGTGTTCACGATCCTGCTGAACGAGATCGAGCACGTGCTCGTTCCGTGGCGCGCGCAGCGTTGATCGTGATGTGCGGCGATCGCGCGTCATGCAGGTCAGGCTGAAGCCTGACCCACAGGCACACCGGGTGTTGGGCCTGTCGTGCAGTCCGCCTGAAGCCTGACCCACGCTGCAGCCTGACGCGCCATCCCAGGCGCACCACGTTGTCGGATGATGCTCGCGCGATGTCGGACGTGTCCCACAAGAGGCGTGGGACATTGCCGACCGTGCTTGTCTCTAGGCTCCGAGGGTTGCGTCGCAGCCCTCCGACACCCGATGCGTGATGCACTCCACTGCATCTTCTGCACGCCTGTGCGAATGCAGGAAACGTTGTGCAGCCGACGCGCAAAATTTTTCCGGAACGCTGGCATTGAGGGCCCGCACGACGCCCTTTCGACGTGGCATGTGCATTGCGGAACTTCTCCTGAGTCATTCGACCCAGGGGAACGGCAATGGCATCGACGGCAGCACGGTTTTCGCGACGCGGTCAGCAATCGCAGGGCGCGGTCGGCAACGCGCAGGGAGCGCGCGCGCAACTTCGTCGTCCTACACGGCAGGGCGGCAAGCTCGCGGCCGCCGTGTGGGCTACGGCACTCGCCATCGTCGCCTCCACCGCCCATGGCGCCGGTGATCCGATACACAAGTACCACGAGCTGTCGGCCGGACTGCACTGGTCGGGCAACACGATGAGCTGGTATTACGCGCCAACGGGGCAGCCGGGCTGGGCGAATGCGTCCAACATGGTGCCGCTGATCCAGCAGGCGATGAATGCGTGGACCGCGCAATGCGGCGTGCAGTTCAGCTATCTCGGCACGACGCCGCAGCAGGCCACCGTGCAGGATGGATCCAGCATCATCGGCTGGCTGCCGACGATGACGTCATCGGCGAACACGAGCTGGTACATGCGCGACGGCACGATGACGGAGGCCGACATCCAGCTCAACGTGAGCTCGAACGGCAGCGCGGCCGCCGCGTTTCCGATGCTGCTGCACGAGATCGGGCACGCGATCGGCCTCGATCATTCCGCCGTCGCCGACTCGGTGATGGCGGGGCCGCCCGCATCGCCGAGCTATTCGTATGCGAGCAATCTCACGCCCGACGACATCGCCGGTTGTCAGGCGCTGTACGGCCCGCCGAAGATCGTGGCGCCATCGCAGCAGATCGCCTCGGCATGCGGCGCGCTGCCGAACTCGGCAACGCGCGTCAGCGCCTGTGCGCCAGGCATGATCGGGCAGATCACCGAAGAGGAGAGCTACGCGTGCCGCTCGGGCTCGTGGGTGTCGGCCGGCTGGCGCGTGCTGCAGAACACCTGCACGGCGAAGAGCAGCGTCGTCGCTGCGGATGCGACCGCGCTCGAGTATTACCACCCGGTGCTCGATCACTACTTCATGACGGCCGATCCGGCGGAGCAGGCCTCCCTCGCAACGGGTGGTCCCGATGGGCAATGGAAGCCGACGGGAATGTCGTTTCCGGTGTGGAAGCTAGCCTATCCGAATCTGCAGACGATGTGCCGGTTCTATGGCGACTGGACGATCGATCCCGCGACGGGCAAGCGCAAGGGACCCGACTCGCATTTCTACACGGCCGATCCGTACGAGTGCGGCAGCGTCGCGCAGCGCTGGCCGGTGTGGGTATTCGAAGGCTACACGTTCTTCGTCGCGCTTCCGAACGGGGCGGGTAGCTGCCCCGCGGGCACGCAGCCGGTTTACCGGTACTTCAAGCCGCAGGGCGATCCGAATCATCGCTACGTGACCACCGAGGCGGGCAGGCGCGAGATGGCCGGGCGCGGCTGGACCGCCGAAGGCGTGACGTGGTGCGCAGGTCAGTGATCTTCCGCACGTAGCCAACGCAGGAACGACCGGCGCGCGCGTCACCGGACCGCGCGACGGGGTCGTATCAGGCGAGGGTCGGCGTGGCGCCGGCCGCTTCCCGCGTTCCATCGGTCGCGAACCGCGCAAAGCGATTGCGACCCGCGCGCTTGGCCTTGTACATGGCGGCGTCGGCGTTGCGCAGCAGCGTCGTCGCATCGACGCCGTCGCTGGGGAAGAGCGCGATGCCGACGCTCGCGCTGCTCACGATGGGATGCCCGGCGACGAGGAAGGGCTCCGACAGCGACTGCAGCACGCGCTCCGCGACGCCGATGGCGTCCGCCGGCAGCGCGTCCTCGAGCACGACCGTGAACTCGTCGCCGCCCAGC
This sequence comes from uncultured beta proteobacterium, assembly GCA_963734575.1. Lineage (GTDB taxonomy): Bacteria > Pseudomonadota > Gammaproteobacteria > Burkholderiales > Casimicrobiaceae > CAIWHR01. Next base: position 273,872 of record CAVTHT010000022.1, read on the forward strand.
CGGCTCACGCTGTCGACCTCGCGCACGCTCTGCAACAGGCGCGCCGATACCTCGCGCAGGAGCAGGTCGCCGACGTCGTGGCCGATCGTGTCGTTCACTTCCTTGAAGCCGTCGAGATCGATGAACAGCAATGCGGCGCCCTTGTGCCACCGGTGGCCGCGCCGGATGGCGAGCTCCAGCCGGTCCTGGAACAGCCGCCGGTTGGGCAAGCCGGTCAGCGTGTCATAGTTGGCGAGCCGCTCGAGCTGCTGCTGCGACGCCTTCAGGTCGGTGATGTCGCTGAAAACGCGCACGAAATTGCAGATCGCGCCGCGCTGGTCGAGCACGCAGCTCGCGGTGGCCCAGCACGGCAGGGCGCGCCCGTCCTTGCGATATTGCAGCAGCTCCTCCGTGATGCGGCCCTCGCGCTTCAGCCGCTCGGTGAACTCCTCGTCCGCATCGAGATGGCCTGCTGCGAACGGCAGCTCCTGCACCTTGCGCCCGCGCACTTCATCGGCGGTGAAGCCGGTGAGCTCGGCGAAGGCTTCGTTGACCATGATCACACGGTCTTCCGCATCGCTCACCAGTACGGCATCGGCCGTGGTCTCGAACACCTTCGACGCGAGGCGCAGCTCCTCCTCGCGCGCCTTCTCCTCGGTCACGTCCGTCGCGATGGATATGATGAATTCGACGCTGTCGTCGGCATCGAAGATCGGCGCACGGATGAAGTTGAGATAGCGACGCCCGCGTCCCGGCGGCTCGATGGGTGCGTTCGCAACCTCCTGCACCATCGGGCTCTCCAGCATCTTGCGGTCCCAGTGCTCGACCCGCTCGGCATATTCGCCGGGGACGAGGTCGCGGAACACCTTCCCGATCGCGTCTTCCGCCCTGCAGCCGTACATGTACTCGCAGGCGTGATTCCAGAGCACGATGCGGCCGAACGATTCGGGCCGGGCGCTGCGCACCATCACGCCGACGGGCAGGTTGCCGACGAGGGCCTCGAGGAACGCGTTCTGCCGCCGCTGCTGCTCCTCGCGCTGCTTCGCGTCGGTGATGTCGCGCGCGCTCACTGCGAGCCCATCGAGCGCGCACACGGCCTGGTGCCGTAGCCACAGGTGTCCGCCTTGCGGCGGCTTGATCTCGAGGCACTCGTCGAGCGGCTGTCCGCTGTCGAGCACGCGAACGTACTTGTCGAGGACCTCGGCCACGCCCGCACGTCGCAACACGGCCGAGAGTCGCCGTCCCGCCAGGCTCTTGTCGACGAGCCCCAGCAGCTCGAGCGCGCGCGGATTCGCTTCGGCGATCGCGAAATCGACGGCGTTGCCTGCGCCGTCGCGCACGCTGCGCAGCAGGATGAACGCATCCAGCGAGCCGTCGGCGGCGGCACGATACAGGGCTTCGGCCTTTTTCGCGCGCTGCTGGCTGCGGCGCAGGCGATAGAACAGCACGGTGCCCGCCGCGAAGAACGCGATGATCGCGAGGCTCGCCCCAGCGGCGATACTCATGTGCGCGTGGCGGCGATCGTTGTGGGCCGCGAGCACCTCGGACTCGGCGCGGCCGGCCACCAGGATGAGCGGGTAGTCCGCGAGCTTGCGATAGGCGAAGAACCGTTCGATGCCGTCGATGGCGCTGCGCGCATGGAACGACCCGACCGGCTGCACCCGGCTGCGCGCGAACACCGTCGCGCGCGAGGCGTCGCCTTCCGTATCGAGCCGGTCGGCCACCCGGCGTGCGCGGAACGCCCCGTCCATCCCGATGATGGCGAGCATCCCCTGCCGGCCGAGATAGCGGTCCTGGTAGAAGTCGGTGAAGTAATGCGGGTCGACGGCAGCGAGGACGATGCCACCGAACGAGCCATCGCCGAGATTGAGCCGGCGGGTGAGGGCAACGATGGTGCGTCCGGTCACCCGATCGACCATCGGCCGGCTGATGTACGGCGTGCCGGTGTCCGCGTCGCGGTGCACCTTGAAGTGCTCCCGGTCGGCGATGTTCACAGTCGCGCTGAAGTCCTGCGTCGTGGCGATCACGTTGCCCAGGCTGTCCGTGACGCTGACCTGCACGAACCCGTCCTTGGGAATGAGGCCCTTGCGCAGGAGACCAGGGAGGTTGACCGTGCCGTCGCGCTCGAACTCGTGCTTCACGACGAGCGCCGTGCGATCGATGTCGCGCAGGGCGCGCACGGTGTGCTCCTCGAAGCTCGCGCCGAAAGTCTCGACGTCCTGCATCGCGTGCGCGAACACCACGTGCCGGTCGAAGGAGAGCCGCGTCATCAGGGCGGCCCACATCGCGACCACGAGCACGAGCCCGAAGAGCGGAATGGCGAGCACCGGCCGCATGGCGGGCGTAGTCAGATCGCGGCGGACGCTCAGCGGCAGCATGGGAGGGGAAGAGCGCGCAGGCACATGGCGGTCGCCAGTATTGTCGGGGGCGCCCCGCGCTGCCAATCGCGGAAACACTGGACAAAAAACCCTCGATCTCGGACGCCGCGGCGGCGCGCTGTCGCATGCATGGAACCCGGACGCGGCCTGCCAGCAACACTTCGAGCTTGCGAACGATCGTTCGATTGCGGTCTAATGGCGACTTTTCTGCCCACCAATGCCTGCCCCCGCCGTTCGCCTCGCCGATCCCGCCCCGACGGGAGATGCGCACCTCCGCGGCCTGAACGAGGCGCAGCGCGAGGCCGTGCTTCATGGCGGCGGTACCCCGGCCGGGCCCCTGCTGGTCATCGCAGGCGCCGGCTCCGGGAAGACCAACACATTGGCACATCGGGTTGCGCATCTGCTCGTGCACGGCGCCGATCCGCAGCGGATCCTGCTGCTGACGTTCTCGCGGCGCGCCGCGGTGGAGATGGAACGCCGAACGGGTCGGGTGGTGCAGGAGGCGCTGGGAGGGTCCGGCGCGCAGCCGCCGGCGTTGCCGTGGTCGGGAACCTTCCACGGCATCGGCGCGCGCCTCCTGCGCGAATACGCGGAGCGCATCGGGCTCGATCCCCAGTTCACGATCCACGACCGGGGCGACTCCGAGGATCTGATGGCGCTGGTCCGGCACGAGCTCGGGCTCGCGTCGGGCGAGCAGCGCTTCCCCGCGAAGGCGACGTGTCTCGCGATCTATTCGCGCGCGGTCAACACACAGCTTCCGCTCGGCGAGGTCCTCGCCCAGGCGTTCACGTGGTGCGTGCCGTGGGAATCCGCGCTGCGCCGCCTCTTCGCCGCGTACGTCGAGGCGAAGCAGGCGCAGAACGTGCTCGACTTCGACGACCTGCTGCTCTACTGGGCGCACATGGCCGAGGAGCAGGCGATCGGCGCCGAGATCGGCGCGCGCTTCGATCACGTTCTCGTGGACGAGTACCAGGACACCAATCGGTTGCAGTCCCGCATCCTGCTGGGACTCAAGCCGGACGGACAGGGCGTCACCGTCGTGGGCGACGACGCGCAGTCCATCTACTCCTTTCGTGCGGCGACCGTGCGCAACATCCTGGAGTTTCCCGGCTCCTTCGCACCGGCGGCCACGGTCGTCACCCTCGAGCGCAACTACCGCTCGACCGAACCGATCCTGCGGGCATCCAACGCCGTGATCGCCCGGGCGCGCGAGCGCTTCACCAAGAACCTGTGGACGGAGCGTCGCGCAGGCACGCCGCCGGAGCTCGTCACCGTGCGCGACGAGACGGACCAGGCGCGGTGCGTGGCCGAGCGCGTGCTCGAGCATCGTGAATCGGGGATGGCGCTCAAGCAGCAGGCCGTGCTGTTCCGGAGCTCGAGCCACAGTGCGCAACTCGAGCTCGAGCTCGCGCGGCGGCGCATTCCTTACGTGAAGTATGGCGGGTTGCGTTTCCTCGAGGCCGCGCACGTGAAGGACGTGCTCGCCGTGCTGCGGTTCGCGCAAAACCCGCGCGGGCGCATCGCCGGCTTCCGTGCGTTGCAGCTCGTTGCGGGTGTCGGCCCGGCAACCGCAAGCCGGACGATGGAGGTGCTCGAGCATGCAGCGGATGCGACGACCGCGCTCGCGGGCATCGCCATCGGTGCGGCAGCGGAGGAGGGCTGGCAGGAGTTCGCGGCGATGTACCGCGCGCTGCGGGCCGCGGCTGCACCGTGGCCGGCGAGCTTCGAGCTCGTACTGCGCTGGTACGAGACGCGCATCGACACCATGTACGACGACGCGAACGTGCGCCTCGCCGATCTCGCCACCCTCGCACGCATTGCAGGCACCTACGCGTCGCAGGAGCGATTCCTGACCGAGCTCACCCTCGATCCCCCCGCGGCGAGCAGCGACGAGGCCGAGGCGCCGGGCACGGATGACGACTACCTCATCCTGTCGACGATCCATTCGGCCAAGGGGCAGGAGTGGAAGAGCGTGCACGTGCTCAACGTCGTCGACGGATGCATTCCCTCCGACATGGCGACGGGATCGACCGAGGAGATCGAGGAAGAGCGGAGGCTCCTCTACGTCGCGATGACCCGGGCCCGCGACCGCCTCCACCTGCTCGTGCCGCAGCGCTTCTACGTGCACCAGCAAAGCGGACAGGGCGACCGCCACGTGTACGCTTCGCGCACGCGCTTCATCGACGACGGCATCGCCGCGCACTTCGAGCAGCGCGCCTGGCCCGCGTGCGCACCGGCGGCAGGCGCCGGGCGGGTCGAGGAGCCGCGTCCCCGCGTGGATCTCGCGGCGCGACTGCGCGCCAGCTGGAGCTGAGCGGCGTCAGCCGCTTGCGTCGCGCGGCATCAGCGCAAGCGCGCCCTGCGGAACCGAGAAGGGCGAGAATTCCCGGTTCACGATCGTCTGTCCGCACTTCCAGTGCAGCAGCCAGGCATCCGGTCGCTGCTGCGTGAGCGTGCCGAAGCCGCCGTTGCGCCCGCGCAGCGGGAACCCGTACTCGGCCTGGTGCACCAGCCCGCAGAAGTCCACCGCGGGATCCCATTCGGCGAGGTGCAGGGTCGCAATCGCCAGCGCTCCTTCCAGCGAGCGACACGCAGCCATGCCATGGTCCCACTGCGGGCCGGCATGGCACAGCGCGGGCGCGAGCGCATTCCACGCATCATGCACGGCACTGGACCAGTCCGCATACAGCGTCTCGGCGTGCCCCACGCTGCGGCGCAAGCGCGGTCGCGCCATGTTCACCGCGCGGCCGTGCAGCGTGGCGAGGCGCAGCCCTGCATGCCGTGTCGGATCGACGACCGTGCGGCGCAGGCGAGGAATGCCGTCATCGCAGCAGCCGACGATCAGGAACGGCGCGTCGGGACTGTGCGGCGCGAGCTCGTAGCCGCACAGTCCGTCCTCGACGATGGCACAGATGTCGATCGGCGCGCCGCACTCGGCGTCGGGGGCCGCAGGATCGGCCAGCAACTCGTCCCGGATGCGTGGCAGCACGGCAGATGCAACCGAGAGCGGTGGCCAGAGCAGCGGCTCCATCTGGAACCTCCGGGGCGACGCAACGAAACGGGTGACCGCTGGCGCTGCGTGCTTCGTGCCAGGACGTGGCGCGAAGCACGCGCTGCCAGGAGCGCGTGCTCCACATGCATTCGCTTCAGGTGTCGGAGCAGGCGCAACGACCAGGATCATTGTGCTCCGTGGTCGCCGCGATCGCATCCCCCGAATGGGTGACTCCGTACACCGCGGAGTGCGTCGGCGTCCCGGTGCACGGACACCGTGTTCTCCCGAAGCTCACGTACTACATGAGATAAATTGCTGCAGCTTTTTGATCGTAGTCACTGAAAGAACGAGCGCGCAATCATCGGGTCGAACGGAACGGGTGCGGTCGGGCCGGGCAGGGGACCATTGGCGCGCGTTTCACCATCGATCGCCGGGTTCTGGTGCATCTGTCAGGTGGGACCCGCGTTGCTCGGACATCACGACGGATGTCGGAGCATGGCGCAGCCGGCGTCCGGGCCGTGTGTAGCATGTGAACCTTGGGATTGCGCGTGTTCGGGACGGCTCGAGCGCAAAGGCGGTCCCACGGTCAAGCCGACGTTTCGGCACGTGGTGGAAGGGCTGGCGACGCGGCCGACCGAAGCGGTGCGCATGGCTTGAGCACGTACGCAGCATTTCCGGGGAGATCCAAATGAGCGAAATCATGCATGGCCCGTTGCTCGACATGATCGGTTATCAGGAGGGGGCCGTCGTGAGCAAGACCCTCGTCGACCGGAAGACGGGCACGGTGACCTTGTTCGCGTTCGCGCAAGGGCAGGGCTTGAGCGAACACACGGCGCCGTTCGACGCTCTGGTCCAGGTGCTCGACGGTGACGTCGAGATCAGGATCTCCGGAAACCCGTTTCGCCTCGCTGCCGGCGAAATCATCCTGATGCCGGCCAACGAGCCGCATTCGCTGAAGGCCATCAATCGTTTCAAGATGATGCTGACGATGGTTCGTTCATAGGTGGAAGTGCATCCGGCATCGAACTCGGCCGCGCGCGCCGAGTCGCACGCCGTCGGCGCGTAACGTGCACGCCGATTCGCCCGCGGTGCCGGGGAGGGCCCCGCGCCTCCTGCCCAACGTGCTTTTCTTCCCTGCGGCAGCGCTGTTCGGTGCGTCGATGCTCCCGTGGTCGGTGCTCTCCATGACGGGGGTCGTGCGCGGGCCGGTGGCACTGTCGAACGGCCTCGGCCACGCGCACGAAATGCTGCTCGGCTACGCACTCGCGGTCGTCGCCGGCAACCAGCTCGGACCGATGCCGGCTGCCCGTGTCGTCCTGCTGTTCGCAGGGTGGGTGCTCGCCCGGGTGGCCTTCCTCGCAGGCACCGGGAGCCTGGCGGCTGCGCTGGACATCGCCTTCGTCGCTGCGCTGGGGATGCACGTGGCGCCGCGCCTTTTTCGCGCGGCGAAGAAGCTCCGCAACCAGGCGTTGCCGGGGGTGCTGACCGCACTGTGCGCCGCCGCGATCGCTTACGACGTCGCGGCATTCGCCGCGGGTGCCACGACCTTGCGGGCAATGCTGACTGCCATCGTGCTGCTGCTCGCCGCGCTGATGCTTTTCATGGGCGGACGCATCATCGCGCCCCAGGCGGCAGGGCAGTTCTACCGGCAGGGTCAATCGCTCGTCGCGCGCGTTCAGCCGCGCGTCGAGGGCTGGCTCATGGTGCTGATGGCCATCGCGGTGGTGACTGCCGTCATTCCGCGGCTCGAGCTGCTGATGCGTGCTGCATGCGCGGTGGCGGCAGCGCTGGCGTTGGTTCGCCTGCTGCGCTGGCGTCTGTGGGCGTGCAAGGGGCGCCCGGATCTCGTGTGCCTGGGCGCCGGCTATGCCTGGCTGGCACTTGGGCTCGCCGCCATCGCCATGTCCGGTCCGAACCAGGCGCGCACGGCAGCGTTGCACCTGCTGACCGTGGGCGCGCTCGGGACGCTGACGTTCAACGTCATGGCCGCCACTGCACTGCGGCGGTCGCGCGAGGATCCTGCCGGTGCGTCATTCTTGCCGTGGGGCACGGCGTTGATCGGCGCCGCGGCGGTATCGCGCATCGCCGCCGCAATCGAGCATGTGCATCACACCGAGTGGCTCGCATTGGCTGCCGCGTGCTGGGCGTGCGCGTTCGCCGGCTTGACATGGGTGATTGCGAAAAGCACGTTGAACCGCAGCCGGAGGCGTCGGCCATCAGCGGACGTCGCATCGCATGTCGGGGATACACCTGGCGAGGCTGCGGACGGACGGTGAACCGAAGCGCGATGCACCGATTCCGATCGAGAGCAGGCAACAGGAGGACGTCATGCGCAACGTGCTGCTTCCCGTCGATGGTTCCGAAAATTCGACGCGCGCGGTCGCTGCCGCCTGCGAGCAAGTCGCCGTCGGGCAGCCCGTGACGGTGCATCTCCTGAACGTGCAGCCGCCGATCAACTCGGCGCTCGTCAAGAACCATCTCAGCAAGGACCTGATCGACAAGTTCCAGCAGGCACTGGGCGATACGGCCCTGGAATCCGCACGTTCCCAACTCCAGGATGCGGGCATCGCCTACACGTCGCAGGTGGAAGTCGGTGACGTCGCACACACGATTGCCCGCTGCGTCCGGGACCTGAATTGCTCCCAGGTGATCATGGGAACGCGCGGCGTCGGCGCTGGCGGCATCGCGGCGATCTCCGGCCTGTTGCTGGGCTCGATCGCCACGAAAGTGCTGCACCTTGTCGACGTGCCGGTCACGTTCGTGAAGTGATCCTGTTCGGGTCACTCATAGAGCGGTAACGACGCCTGTCTCAACGACCTGCGCGGAATCAAGCTACGCGTCCAGAGTGGCGAGGGTGGCGTCGATTCGGCGTAAAACGATTCGCGGGCGCCAAAACCCATGTCAGCCGCCACCGTGCCGTTACTTTACATAATACAAATTATGCGACATTCGGCTGAGGCACGTTGCCAAGGTGGAGACGAGCGCCTCGCCGTGGATTCTTCACGCGATCCCGACTGACGCTGCCGAACTGGAAAAGCCTGCCGGCACCTCTGTCGTGAATCGCAAGGACAGCCGAGGTGTCCGCGCTGCAACTTCTGCACAGCTCATTTCATTCGCCGCACGCGCCATGACCATCGCTCTGACCGACGTCCCCGAATCCGGAAGGTCGTTTCTCGTCCGATCCGCAGCAGCGCTGCTCGCCGCCGGGTTCGTCGCACTGGTCGCCGGCTGTGCGAGCCTGCCATCACTGGAAGGCAGGAGCACCACGACGGCGCTCGCCGACACCTCCGACACGCGACTCGGCCGCGGAATTGGAGTCGATGCCGCTGCACGTCCAGGCAAAACCGGCGTCCACGCGATTCCTGAGCCGCACGACGCCTTTGCAGCCCGCATGGCCCTTGCAACGGTGGCCGAGAAGTCGCTCGACGCGCAGTACTACATCTGGCGCGACGACCAGGTGGGCTATCTCATGTTCGAGGCGCTCTGGCGCGCTGCCGAACGTGGCGTCCGGGTGCGGCTGCTGCTCGACGATGCCAACACCAAGGGCCTGGATCAGACCATCGCGACCCTCGATGCGCATCCCAACATCGAGGTCCGCCTCTACAACCCGCTGATGCAACGGAGCGCACGCGTCCTCAACTTCCTCAGCGATTTCACGCGCGTCAACCACCGCATGCACAACAAGTCGTTCACCGTGGACAATCAGGTGACGATCGTGGGTGGGCGCAACATCGCGAACGAGTACTTCGGCGCCGGCACCGATGTCACGCTTACCGATCTCGACGTGATCGCGGCCGGCGACGCGGCGCGCGAGGTGTCGCGGCAATTCGACCTCTACTGGAACAGTGCCTCGGCCTATCCCGCAGCAAGCCTGGTCGGAGCGCCGGGCCCGACCGGCGCCGCGGATCTGGAAGCGCGGTTCGCCGCGACGCACGCCGATCCGGAATCGGTGGTCTATCTCGACGCAGTCCGTGCGACGGCGCTGCTGCGCGATCTGCTGGAGCGCACGCTGCCGATCGAGTGGACGAGCACGCACCTCGTCTATGACGATCCGGCCAAGACGCTCGATGACCAGCGTGCGGAGATCCTGCTCTTCACGCAGCTCGTGCAGTCCTTCGGCAGAGTCGAGAAGACGATGGACCTCGTGTCGCCCTACTTCATTCCGGGCGAGGTCGGGACTGCAGGCCTGGTCGCACTGGCGCAGCGCGGCGTGAACGTGAGGATCCTGACCAACTCGCTCGCGTCGGCCGAAGCGAGTGCAGTGCACGCGGGCTATGCCAAGCGGCGCGAGGACCTGCTGAAGGCGGGTATCGAGCTCTACGAGCTCAAGCCCGATCCGAGCGCGCCACCCGGCGGCGAGAAGCTCCCGGGCCCGAGCGTGGGCACGGGTCTGCACGCCAAGACCTACGCCGTCGATCGGGCAAAGATCTTTGTGGGATCGTTCAACTTCGACCCGCGTTCGGCCCGTCTCAACACCGAAATGGGACTCGTGATCGACAGCGCCGCGCTAGCGGAGCGGCTGGCGCAGGCATTCGACACCACGATCCGCGCGCGGTCGTGGCAGGTCCGGCTGGCGAAGGATGGCCACGGCCTGGAGTGGATCGACCGCGGCGCCGGCGAGACCGTCTACACGACGGAGCCGCAAACGAGCTGGTGGCGTCGCTTCAGGGCCAGCTTCATGGCCGTGATGCCCATCGACTGGCTGCTGTAGCTCCGCTGGGGGTGCCGTCAGCATGCTGCCGAACACCGCTTCGATTGCGCGCGTCAGCTTGCGCGTGAACGCCCGCACGAAAGTCATACTTCGCCTTAAAACGACGTCGTAACTGAGCGCCGCGTAACGGTTGAATCATCGCGCGGGTCACGACCGAGGCGCGCGATCGCGCCGCGCGACGCTATGCGCGGTTAAGCAGCAGCGTGACCAGCAGCAGCGATGGCACGAGCGCCTTGATGGAATGCTCCTCGCCGTCCTCGAGGTACAACATCGTCCCCGGCCGGAGCGTCTGGGTTCGTCCCAGAGCGGTGAATTCCACCGAGCCCTCGAGGCACTGGACGATCAGCGTGCCCGCGGCGGTGCGCCCGTCCAGTGCCTTTCCCACCGGCGGCGCATACCGGAATACCTCCAGGTGCGCTGTCCGGATGAGCGTCTCGGAATCCTCCGGCGACGCGGTCTGATCCGCGGTGCTCACGCTGATGAGCTGTCCGGGTGCGGCATGCGGAATGGCCATGGAGGTGTCCTCGCTCGCGTTTGTCGGCACGTGCCGGGTGGATCTCGTCGGCGTACCGAACTACGTACGCCTTCATGTCATGGAACCGTTCGCCGGCCGCGAGTTCGCGGTCACGCCAAACCATCTGGCACGTCCAGTGCTTGCGTGATGGTCGGATTGGGCGCCCAATCGCGCTCGTGACACTGCGATGAACGACCTCACCGGACTGCCGCGCCTCTGGCTCGGCGTGCTCATCACTGCCGAGATCGCCACGGCCATGGCATGGCTGAGCGCCCTCGCGATCGTCCGCCAGAGCCTAGCTGCGCCGCCGACCGAGCGGCGCTGACGCGCCGTCCCGGCGCATGCCGGCCGCGGGCTTGGCAGCGTCGCCGGCGTCGCCTCGCCACCCCCTGCTTGGAAGCTCCATAACGACCGTTTGCGGCGAAGTTTGACCCGCATCAAGAAAAGGTGCACTGCCGCTACTCCTTTATAAAAGGTGTACCTACAATCCACCTACAGGTTCACCTGACCAAGGAGAAGAGGAAGTGAAGCCGACTCGCAAACTCTGGCAATGGCTCGGAGTGGTGTTCGTTCTGTCGTTTGCCGCGCTCGGGTATCTCGGCCGCGAGATCTATCTCGCCGCGCCGCCGATCCCCAGCGCCGTCGTGTCGTCCAGCGGGACGACCCTTTTCACCGCCACGCAGGTCGAGGACGGCCAGCGCGCCTGGCGCTCGGTCGGCGGCCAGCAGCTCGGCAGCGTCTGGGGGCACGGCAGCTACGTGGCACCGGACTGGTCCGCCGACTGGCTGCATCGCGAGATCCTCGCGCTCCAGGGCGTGCTCGCGCAGGACAACTACCACCGGCCTTACGCCGCGCTGAATGCGCTCGAGCGCGCAGGCATCGATGCTGCCGTGAAGCAGGAGATGCGGCGCAACACTTACGACGCCGCGACGGGCACGATCACGGTCTCGCCGCAACGCGCTGCCGCCATCGCCCAGGTGGCCCAGCACTATTCGGACGTTTTCGGTGATGCACCGGCGCTCGACGGGTTGCGCGAGCAGTACGCCATGGGCGACAACGTTCTGCCGCGTGCAGAAGACCGCAAGTCGCTGACCGCGTTCTTCTTCTGGTCGTCGTGGGCGGCGTCCACCGATCGCCCCGGTGAGACGGGCATCTCGTACACGAGCAACTGGCCGCACGAGCCCCTCGTCGGCAATACGCTCACCAGCAGCAGCGCGTTGTGGTCGATCGCCTCGATCATCCTGCTGATCGGCGGCATCGCGGGCATGATCTGGTATCACACGGCGCGCCGCGAGGAAGAAGATCCCAAGGCACCCGTCAACGATCCGCTGATCAACGCCGTCGCCACGCCGTCGATGAAGGCGACGCGCAAGTACTTCTTCGTCGTGGTCGGCCTCTTCCTGACACAGATCGCGATGGGCGCCATCACCGCGCACTACGCGGTCGAAGGGCGCGCCTTCTTCGGGCTGCCGCTCGCAGAGCTCCTGCCCTACGTCGTGAGCCGCACGGTGCACACGCAGTTCGGCATCTTCTGGATCGCGACGGCCTGGCTCGCCACCGGCCTGTACATCGCCCCCCTCCTCTCCGGCCATGAGCCGAAGCTGCAGAAGCTCGGCGTGGACGTGCTGTTCTGGGCACTGATCGCCATCGTCGTCGGCTCGACTGCCACCGGCTGGCTCGGCACGCTGCAGAAGAACGGCTTCGACTTCAGCTTCTGGCTCGGCAACCAGGGCCTCGAGTTCACCAGCATGGGCCGCGTGTGGCAGATCCTGCTCTTCATCGGCCTCCTCTTCTGGCTGTTCCTCCTCGGCCGCGCCCTGTGGCCCGCGCTCAAGCGTCCGTCGGAAACCCGTGGCCTCATCGCGATGGTGTTCCTGTCGGCGGCCTGCATCGGCGGGTTCTACGCGACGTCGCTCACGTGGGGTCAGCACACGCACTACGCGATGGTCGAGTACTGGAGATGGTGGCTCGTGCACCTGTGGGTCGAAGGCTTCTTCGAAGTGTTCGCCACGGCCGTCGTCGCACTCATCTTCACCCGCCTCGGCCTGATCAAGGCGGCAAGCGCGAACCGCGCCATCGTGCTGGAAACGATCGTGTTCCTGTTCGGCGGCATCCTCGGCACGCTGCATCACCTCTACTGGACCGGCACGCCGACCTCGGTGATCGCCGTGGGCGCCGTGTTCTCCGCGCTCGAGGTCGTGCCGCTGGCGCTGATCGGCGTCGAAGGGTGGCACAACTACCAGCGCACCAAGGCGGCGCCGTGGGTCAGTGCGTACAAGTGGGTGATCCTGTCGTTCGTCGCGGTGGGCTTCTGGAACACCGTGGGCGCGGGTCTTCTCGGCTTCGCGATCAATCCGCCCGCTTCGCTGTACTACGTGCAGGGTCTCAACATGACGGCAGCGCACGGCCACGCCGCGCTCTTCGGCGTGTACGGGATGCTCGGCATCGGTCTCATGCTCTTCTGCCTCCGCGGTCTCTTCGCGCGCAGCCTGCATGCCGACCGGTACCTGGCGTGGACGTTCTGGGGCCTGAACATCGGACTCTTCATGATGGTGTTCATGTCGCTCCTGCCCGCGGGCATCTACCAGGCGTACGCCAGCGTGCACGAGGGCCTGTGGTACGCACGATCGCCCGAGGTGATCCACTCGAAGGTGATCGAGACGCTGGTGTGGCTGCGCGTCCCGGGCGACATCGTCTTCTCGATCGGCGGTCTCGCGCTCGCGCTGTACGCGGCGAAGCTCCTGCGCCGTCCGCCGAAGGGCGAGGAAGAGCGCACCGGGGTCCTGCAACCGACGTAACCTTCGGCAGGGTGGCGGGGTGACCCGCCGCCCTGCTCCCGGCCAAAGGCGAACGACATGAGACTCACGAGCTTCACCGATTACAGCCTGCGGGTACTCATCTACGTCGCCGTCCAGCCGCACGGCCGGGCGACGATCGCCGAAGTGGCACGGACGTATAACATTTCCGAAAACCACCTGACCAAGGTGGTTCATTTTCTTGGCAAGGCGGGGTTCCTCACGAATGTCCGCGGTCGCGGCGGCGGCCTCGAGCTCGCACGCCCGGCGACCGCGATCAATGTCGGCGACGTGGTGCGCCACGCCGAAGGCGCCGCGGTTCCGGCCGCGTGCTTCGAGCCAGGATCGCCGCTCTGCGCGATTTCCGACGTGTGCCGCCTGCGCGGCGTGCTCGACGAGGCGGTGCGTGCGTTCTATGCCGTGCTCGACCGCTACACCCTGGCGGATCTCATGGGCAACCATGCGAGCCTCAGTCGGGTGCTGTTCCCAGCGCACGAAACAGCCATGGCGGCATCCGTCAGGAGCCGCCCGGCAGCAAAGGTGGAAAGCAAATGATGGACACGATCAAGGCATGGCAATGCATCGGCTGCGGCAGCATCGAGGCGCGCGAGACGTGCATCGGCGTGTGCGAGTACCGCAAGGCGGAGTTCGTCCCGGCCGGTGTGCACGCGCAAGCGCTCGTCGCACTCGAGCGCGCCCAGGACGAGCTCGCGGTCCTGCAGCGCTTCCTGGGCCAGCTCGCCCGCATCACACCGCACGACGATGCGTTCAAGACTTCGTACCTCGCGCTTCAGCGCAAGGCGCGAACGCTGGTGGACGCGGGACCGCCAGCAGCCGAACCCGCCCGTGCACGCAGTCCCCTGGCCGCATAGCACCGGGCTTCCGGCGCACGCGGATATCCCGATGACCCTTCCCAACTCCTGAAGGACACGACTCATGAATCAGCAAGCCCACGTTCATCTCACCGTCGACCGCGTCTATCCCTTCGATGCGCGCGGCGTGGCCAAGCGTTTCCGGCACGCGGCGATCTTCGGCGCGCTCGACGCGCTGATGCCGGGCGAGACCATGCGCTTCGTGAACGACCACGACCCGCTGCCGCTGCTGGAGCAGCTCGAGGCGCGGTACGGAGAGGCCGTCTCGATTCAGTATCGGCAGCGTGAGCCGGGCGCGATCGTGATCGACTTCGTCAAGGCGTAGCGCTCGCGCGCCACGACCTCTTCGCCGACACGGGAGGAACGATGCAGCACCCCGCCTTCTTCGCCGACGCGCCCGCGCTGACGATGCACGATCCGCTCGCGCATTTCCTCGGGGCTGCCGCGGACGGGCTGATCGATTACCACTACGTCGACGCCGTGCGGCTGGCGGGACACTCGTGCCCCACCGTCGCCTCCGCCTGGGTGCTGACGTGCCGCGCTCTGCGTGCACTGTACGGCGCGACGGTACCCGAGCGCGGCGGCGTCCGCGTCGAGATGCGTGGCGATGCCGCCGGCGGCGTGACCGGCGTGATGGCGAACGTAGCGGCGCTGGTCACGGGCGCTGCCGGCGACGCGGGCTTCAAGGGCATCGCAGGCCACTTCGACCGGCGCAACCTGCTCGCCTTCGCGGCACCGCTGCCGTGCGAGATGCGCTTCACCCGCATCGACACCGGAGCGGCCGTCGATGCGTCCGCCGATCTTACGCGCGTGCCCGCCGATCCCGCGATGATGCCCCTCCTCCACCGCTGCATCCGGGGCGAGGCGACGCCCGACGAGCACGAGCGCTTTCGCACGCTCTGGCAGGATCGCGTGCGGCGCGTGCTCGAGCACGCAGACGACGAGGACGCGTTCGTGATCCGCGATGTCTCCCTCGCCACGTCCGCGTGATTCATCGGTCTTGACCGATTCGATCGGGTTGGTCGGCGCCGCACCGGCCATGTAGGGGGCACGCCGATCGTGGTCTCAAGAGAAAAGCCCCGCCGTAGCGGGGCTTGTATTAGGGCTGGATCGACTACTACTTGCGGCGCGAAAACCCAAGTCCGGCGAGGCCCAGGGCGAGCAGGGCCAAAGAGGCGGGTTCTGGCACCGCGGTAACCGCGCGAAAATCGGCCCGCGTCCACGTTTCGCCGTGGAAGATCGTGGTCGTTGCGTTCAGAAACTGCGCCCCCCCTGCATCACAGAAGCTGAAATCGCCCAAACAATAGCCGGCGGAGATTACATCGGTGTTGGCATTTTGGTGTAGCAGTCCGAGCACGATCAAGCCCGAGTACGCGCTCGGCAATGCCAACTCTTCCAGCAGCGTCTGCGTGTGCAGCACGAAATCCTGCCGGAACAATCTCACAACCGGGGCGTTGACCGCGGACGACCACGCCACTCGAAGATCGACGACGTCGTTCTGGCCACCATCCGTCAGGCGCACGCCATAGCTGTCGTTGATCCCCGGGGTCACATAATCAAACAGACCCAGGACGTCGAACGCCGAGTTTTCCTTCAGGCCGTTTACCGTGTCGGACGAGTCGGTGTTGGTCTGCAGCGTGGCGCTGTTGACCAGACGCGACTCTCCAACGGCGTTTGGAAGCAGCGTGTAACCGTCGCCGCCGATTATCAGCATTCCGCCGGACTCTCCACCGAGGAAGCTCCCTTGCACGCCATAGGTTCGGCTGCCGGGTGCAGATGGCGGCGGATTGCCATCGTCGAAGGTGTCGTTGAAGAATACGTTGTTATTTTTTTCGATATAGAACTGATCGATGTAGGCCGTGAACGGCGCTGCCTGCGACGCCGAGCTTGCGACTACGAACGCCGCTGCCAGTAATCTGAAAGAACAACGTCTCGCCTTCCCGTGCGACTGCCCCGACATGCGATTCTCCCCTCAGTGCTGTTAGTTGTTGACTTCGGCACCACGGGCAGATCGCCTCGATGGGTACAATGCGACCCCGACGTTCAGAGGGCGTCGGTGCCTTAAAGCACGACGCGTGCCTTCGCCACAACCGGTTGAATGCATGCATCACTGCGGCGAAGTCACAACTCCCTCTGTAAAGATTGTCGGCAACTGCAATCGTGCGACATTCCGACACACACGAGCAGACGCAAGCAAGCGCTGGGAGTACCTAGGCCGCCAGCTCGAATTCCGATTAGGGCAATTTCATCGGGGTGCGTTCGTGTCCCGCAGGACGAACGTGGCGTGACACGCAACGCAACCCTGCAGCACGGCCCCTAGCTGCTCTAGGGCGTGCTGCGCCGTGCCGCCCGCTTCCGCATCCGCACCCAGCGTATCGAAGCCGCGGTGGAGGCCCAGTGCCAGTGTCTTGAACTCGAGCGGCAGCTTCGCGAAGAGCGACGCGGGCGCGTCATGCGCTCGTGCGGTGCCCATGGCACGCGCCGCTGTTGCCGCGGCCTTGAGATCGTTGCCGGCCATCGCCGCAGTCATCGCCCGCGTGCCCTCCACGAAGCCACGCATCTCCCGCAGCACCAGGTCGCGCTCGGCCGGCGCGAGGACCACCGCGATCCGCCCATCGGCAAGCCGCTCGGTGGAGCCCGCGACGATGAACTTGTAGATGAGGCCCGCGATGACGAGCAGCAGCACCAGGATGATCGCGCGATGCGCTCGAACGCTTTGGACGATTGGCACGAATGACTCCGTTGCGATGCGGATCGCAGGACACGCGTCGTGCGTCAGGATGGCGGACCCGGCGCCTTGCGGCGTTGATGTGCATCAGCCGGGCGCAGCTTTGCGGAGGAGCCCGCCGCTGCAGTCTCTGCCTCGGCGAGTTCATTAAGGCTGCGTTAAGGAGCGCAGCGCAAGCTTCGATCGTCGCGTGCCACGGCACCCATCGGGGGTCGCCGACCCGGTGCGCCTCGGAACCAGGAGAGACAGATGAAGCTTGCTGCGCTTGGGATGACATTGAGCACCTTGTGGTCGGCTGCGGCGTTCGCCGCAGATGCATCAACTGCAGCGGCTCCCGTCGTGCCGCTGCGGGGGGCGGTGGCATTCATGGAATCGCGCTATCACGGCGAAGTCGTCGCGGCCGCGCTGGACGCGTCGGGCGACAAGGCCACGCACTACCACGTCGACATGCGCTATCCGGACAGCGGCATTGCCAGGCTGGAGCTGGATGCCCGCACCCTGGACATTGCATCCCGGGAACAACCCCGGCCCAGCGCCGGCTGGACCACGCTTCCCGGTGCTGCGGCGGCCGCTGCCGCGCAACTCGACGGGCAGGTCCTCACCGCCGAGCTCGATTCCGTCGATGGCGCGTCACCGCATTACGACGTCGACGTGCGCCTGCAGGGTGGTGAAATCGCCCGGCTCAAGATCGATCCCCGCACGCAGCGTATGGCGTGGCGTACGCCGCCTGTTCTCGTGGAGTGATGAGTGCTTGCGCGATGCGGCCACATCCGGCCGCATCGCTCTCTCTCCAGTCACTTCGAAGACGGAAAGGTGACCGTCGTCATCAAACCGTGTCCCTGCGGGTTGTCATCGAACGCGATCGTCGCGCCGTGCAGCTCGGCGATGCGCAGGGCGATGGAAAGGCCGAGGCCCGTTCCCGCAGCATCGTTGCCGGCCAATCGCTGGAAGCGTCGCCCGATCGAGGCTCGTTGCGCGGCAGGAATGCCGGGCCCCTCGTCGGCTATGACGACGCAGGCTTCCCGATCGGCGCTGCCGACGCGAATGGTCACTCGCGAATTAGCCGGACTGTAGCGCACCGCGTTGTCCGTCAGGTTGCGGAACAGCACGTCGAGCAGACGTGCATCGCCCACGACCGTGGTTGCGGGGCCATCCGCCAGCTCGACCTCGACGTTGCGCTCGAGCGCAGCCGGAGCGAGTTCCGCCAGGTTCTGCCGCAGGATGCTGCGCAGTTCGCACGGTGCGTGCGCGATGCGCATGTCCTGCGGCTCCAGACGCGCCAGCGTCAATAGCTGCGTGACGAGATGCGTGGCGCGGTCGCAGCCGGCGATCACGTTGTCTAGAGCGCGCCGGCGCTCGGCATCGTCGGTGCAGCCCAACGCCACCTGGGCCTGCGCGCGCAGCGCGGCAAGCGGCGTACGCAACTCGTGCGCGGCGTCGGCGGTGAAGCGGCGTTCGCTATCGATGGATGCCGCGACACGGCCGAAGAGTCGGTTCAGGCTGCCGATTAAGGGCAGCACTTCTGCGGGCGCCTTGCCGATCTCGACCGTGCCCAGGTTGTCGGGCGCCCGCGCTTCGATCTGGCGATTGAGCACGCGCAGCGGCTTCATGCTGCGCCGGATCGCCATCCAGATAAGCAACGCCAGCACCGGCAACGCGAGCGCGAGCGGCAGCAGAACGCCGCGCGCGATCTTGGCGACGGTCTCGTCGCGGCCCTCCAGGCTCTCGGCCACCTGGACCAGATAGCGACGATCGGGATCCCAGGCGCTGAACACCCGCCAGCGCCGCCCTGCGATATTCACGTTGGCAAAGCCTTCGTCGCGCTGCGCGAGCCGGACATCCGGCGCATTGAGCGAATGCAGCCGCAGCGTGGTGCCCCGCTCCCAGAGCTGAAACGCGACGCGCCGGCTGTAGCGGTGCAGCTGCGGCGCATGGTCGGCGTCCACCGACTCCGATCGGTCGCTGGCCTGCGCGAGCAGGAGCGACGCGACCTGCGTGAGATGCGCATCGAGCAGCTCGTCGAGTTCATGCCGGGCGTCCACGTAGCTCACACCGGCCGCGGCAAGCCAGATCAGCGCCACTGCGCCGACGATCAGTGCAAGCAGCTCGCGGGCGAGGGAGCGCGGCCCGAAGGGCGAAGTCATCGGGGATCGCGGACGAGCATGTAGCCGACGCCGCGGACGGTACGGATCAGAGCCGGCGAAAGCTTGCGGCGCAAATGATGGATGTGCACCTCGACCGCGTTGCTCTCCACCTCGTCGCCCCACGCATACAGCCGCTCCTCGATCTGCTCGCGCGAAAGCACCCGCCCGGCATGGAGCATGAGCTCCTGCAGCAGGTTGAACTCCCTGCCCTTCAGGTTCACCGCTTGGCCCGCGTATGTCACCGTCCGTGCCGCGGGATTGAGGGACAACGGCCCGACATTGAGCACTGGCGCTGCCTCACCGCGCGACCGGCGCACGAGCGCCCGCAGCCGCGCGGCCAATTCGTTCAGATCGACCGGCTTCACCACGTAGTCGTCGGCGCCGGTGTCGAAACCCCGCACACGGTCCTCGACGGCATCGCGCGCGGTCAGCACCAGGACGGGCGTGCTGTTCCCGCGGGCGCGTTCGCGCTGCAGCACCTCGATACCGTCGAGGCGAGGCAGCCCGAGGTCGAGGACGACCGCCGCGAAGCTCCCGGTGCGCAGCGCGAGCTCCGCCGCCGCACCGTCGCGCGTCCAGTCGACATCGAACTTGCGCTGCCGCAATCCGACCTGGAGCGCGTCGCCGAGAAGACCATCGTCCTCCACGAGCAGGATGCGCATCGCGATCGAGGATCAGCGCCCGTGCGACGGGCCGTCGTGATGACGCCGCGACGACTCCTGCGCAACCGGGCGTCCGTGCTGGTCGTTTCCTCCGGCCAACGACGGCGCGTCCGGCAAGCTGCGCAACAGCAATATCAGGGCGAGCACGAGGATCGACGCCGTCATCCAGCGTGCGCTCGGGATGGCTTGCTGCGGCTCTCCCTTCTTGTATCCCGTCACCATGGCACGGGCGAGATTCTCGCGGTGCAGGAAGCTTGCGACGACCACGCCCGCGAGGTGGACGATGACCAATGCAAGCATCATGTTCGCCGCTGTCTCGTGGATTTCCTCCAGCCAATGCCCTGCAAGCTCGCGGTCGAGCGCCCACCCGGTCGCGCCAGCGAGCACCCCCGCCAGCACCAGCGCGAAGATCATCCAGCTGCCGGCCGGGTTGTGGCCGACGTAATGGAGCGGGTCACGGGCGAGCAGCGAGCGGAGATAGCGCACGACCGCGCGAGGTCCGAACATGAACGATGCAACCCGCGCATAGCGGGTGCCGACGACCGCCCACGCGACGCGGAAAGCAATGAGCGCGAGCATCGCGTAGCCGGCGACGATGTGGATGGCACGATACCGCTCGGAGTCGCCGGTCACGAAGGCGACAGCAAACGCGGCCGCGAGCGACCAGTGCACGATGCGAAGCGGCAGGTCCCACACCAGAATTCTAGTCCGTTCCATTCCCGTTCTCCTGACTCGAGTCCACCGCGGCTCGTCGAAGCATGGGAAGCCCCGCGAGTGCTGTCGGTATGTCGGGAGCGAGGCTAACCTTCGTTCCTTACGGGCTGCTTAAGTGCCGGACCGGCCGCGACTTCCTGCCCCGACTCCATCGCGCGTGCCGTGCGGCGCAGCAGCGCACCTGAGCTCCGTAAGCCGGTGCGCTCATCGCGATCGAGGCAGCCGCATAATGGACGCCCCCTCTCGCCGCGCGCTGCTCGCTATCGCCGTTGCTATGTTCCTGGTGATCCTGATCTTTGGCGTCATACTCGGAAAGCTGGTCTTCTGAAGCTCGGCATCGTCTCCGACCTCCACCTCGGCCGCGACCCGTTCGCGCTGCCGAAAAGCGACGCCGACCTGGTCATCCTCGCCGGCGATATCGCACGTCCGCCGCAGGCCATCGCGTGGGCCCTGGAGCTCGACAAGCCGGTGCTGTACGTCGCCGGCAACCACGAGTACTACGACCGCGGCATCGCTTCGGGCCTCAGCGAGCTGCGGCAACTCTGTGCCGGAACGCGCGTGCGCTTCCTCGAGCAGGACGAGGCGGTCATCGACGGCGTGCGCTTCCTCGGCACGACGCTGTGGACCGACTTCATGCTCTTTGAGGATCCGCAGCAGCGCAGCGCGGCCATCGCTGCTGCGAGCGGGTTCGTGCGCGACTTCCACGTCATTCGCTGCGGAGAGCAGGAAGACCGGCTGTTCACGCCCGACGATGCCATGGCGCTGCATCGCGAGAGCGCTCGGTGGCTCGCGGCGCGCCTGGCGACGCCGCATGCGGGGCCGACGGTGGTCATCACGCACCATGCGCCGTCCGCGCTGAGCATTCACCCCCGCTTCGCGGAGTCGCCCGTGAACGTCGCCTTCGTGTCGCGCCTCGACCACCTGCTGGACGGCGGTCGTGCGCGATTGTGGGTGCATGGCCACACCCACGACAGCTTCGATTACGTGGTGAACGGTACGCGGGTCGTGTGCAATCCGCGCGGCTATTCGCGCCAGGGCGTCAACGAGAACCGCGCCTTCGCGCCGGACCTCGTCATCGACGTCGCCTGATCGGAACGGAGCGGGCCGTCGCTGCGAAACCGCGCCTACGCGCGCGGCGCAGAGCTCCGGGGCGCGGCGGCGTTGGTCATCCGTGACGTCGCGTATCTTTCATCCGTTCCGGCGCTCGTCGTGTCGCGAGATGCACCAGCGCCCGAGCGCACGCAAACGAATGACCCCATAGGTTCGCTTCGCGCGGAATGTGCGCCAGGTCCCGCGGATGACCGGAGGCACCGAGCTGCAAACGGCTCACGCGCACCACGCCCGGCTCGAGACTGTCGTCGGCGCTGGCCACGTGCACGCCGGCCGCCGCGGCGGGCAACCACCCGGCGCGGCCGGGTCGGGTCGACGCGACGAGCACGCAGCCGGCATCGAGTGCGGCCGCGCACGCCGAGCGGATCGCATGGACACCCGGCCCCGGCGGCACACCCAGGCTCAGGTTGATGAAGGTGCATCCCTCGACCGCCGCGCGCAGGATGGCACGCGCCACCAGCGATGGATAGGTCAGGTGCTCCGCGTCGAACACCCGCAGGGCAACGATGTGCGCGTCGGGCAGTCCCTCGCGAATGATCCCGGCCACGGCGGTTCCGTGTCCGACGAGATCGCGAAAGTCGCCATCCTCTGCGATACGCCCGTCGGCACCGGAAAAGATGCGGCACCCGCTGACCGAGCCGCCGACATGCGAGTGCCATGGGTTGACACCGGTGTCCACCACCGCGATGCGCGGAGCACGGTTCATCCGCATCGAGTCCTGGTCACGTCCACGCGCGTTCGTAGCGCACCAGGGTCCGGAGCTCGGTGCGGGTGACCTCGGTCAGCGATCCGTCGTGGAGGAACAGGATCCGATCGAATTCGTCGAGGCCGCAGGGGCGATGGGAGATGGCAAGCACGGTGCAACCAGGCAGCGCTGCCCAGATGCGGCTGCGAATCCTGGCCTCGGTGTCGAGATCGAGCGCGGAGAACGCTTCGTCCAGAACAAGAATGCGGGGACGATGGAGCACTGCGCGCGCGAGCCCGAGACGCTGCCGCTGACCATCCGACAAGGCGAGCCCGCGTCCGCCCACGATGGTGGCTAGTCCCTGGGGCAGCACCTGCACGAACGTGGCCGCGTCCGCCACCACCAGGGCATTCTCGACCGCCTGCAGATTCGCCGCGGGCATCGCATAGCGCACGTTCTCCTCGACGCTGGCATGAACGAGAAAGGGTTCACCGCCGGCGTAGCCAAGCTCGGCAGGGTCGACGTCGCCGACGGGACGTCCATCCACCAGCACGGTGCCCACTGCGGGCTCACGCAGGCCGAACAAGAGCTGCACGAGCGTGGACTTGCCGGCACCGGACGCGCCGAACAGTGCGATGCGCTCGCCCGGTGCGACACCGAGATCGACGTCGCGCAGCACAGGTGGCTTGCCGCCGTACGCGAAGCCGACGTGGCGAAAGCTGATCGCGGCTGCCGCGCGGTTGCGTCCCCGCGAGCGGACTCGCAGGCGATTCTGCCTGCGTTGCCGCGTACGGCGTGCGGCATGGCTGCTGACTGGCCGTAGGTACCGGATGATTTGAAATCCGCCCGACCCTCGATGGTGCATCGCCCCCGAGCACTTCGGCCACGCGAGCGAGACTTACCCGCGCTTCCTGGACGTTGCGCATCAGCCCTAGCAATCCCTGCGCCGGGGCGAACAGGCGACCCTGGTACAGCACGAAGGCGACGAACGTCCCGAGACTGATGCTGCCAGACTCCAGCAGGCGCCCGCCGAGCACGTACACCCACGCGAGAGTGAAGGTCATCAGGAGCGCGGGTCCGCTCTTGGCGAGGGCGTCGAACGACTGGAATGCGACGACCTCGTGGTTGAGGCGGTCATTGGCATCCGCGAGCCGCGCGTGCTCGGGCGTGGCCGCGCGATGCAGGCGGATGGCGCGCAATGCCGCGAGGCGCTCGGCGAGAAAGTGCGAAAGGCTTGCCATCGCGTCGCGAACGCGCCTCGTCCTCGTCTCGATGGGGCGTCGGAATGCGCCGGTCGCGAGCAATGCAAGCAGCACGCCGAGAAAGCTCCATAGCGCGAGCGCCGGCGAGAGGCTCGCGGTGATCACCGCCGCAACCGCGAGGAACAGCACGCTCTGCACCCCACCGATGGCGCCGTCGACGAGCAGCACCTGGATGCGCGGCACATCGCTGCCGAAACGCGTCAGGAGATCGCCCTGACGAAAGCTCTCGATCCGCTCGAGCGGCGCATCGAGGCAACGCCGGAACAGCGCCGCACGCAGGCTCGCGAGCACGTCCGCCGAGACGCGCGCGTGCAGGCGGGTCGAAACGGCGGCGAGCGCCACATCGAGCAGGCCGAGTGCCACCAGCGCCCCTGCAATCTTCGGAATGATGCCGAATTCACCGCGCGTCGCGACCGCATCGATGAAGGCCTTGCCGACCAGCGGAGTGGCGAGGGACACGGCGGCGCCGCACAGGCCGAGCAGCGAACAGCGCGGCGAGCGCGCGCCCCTGGCCGCGAAGATGACCAGCGAAGGGCGCGAGCTCCTTCACCATGGCGCAGGCCCGGCACCCGCCTGCCATTCCGCCTGCGATTGCTCACCCGTCTCGGGCCTTTCAGCACGTGCCGCGTAGCCGTGCACGGGGTGCAGACGGATGACTCGCCGTTTGCTGTGCACTCCGGCCTTGGCGGCCGTCGCATCCGCGCTGCCCCAGACGTCCGGGTAATAGCAGAGATGGGCGTCCGGCACAAAGCTCCGGCGCGCCACGCTCGGCGATCACGGCGGCGCGGATCGCTTCCGGCGCGACGTCTGCCCTGCGCGTGTTGCAAGGCGATCGCCGCGAGCCGCACGGAGGCGGTCTTGCGCGCACAGGACGCCTCGCGCCCGACCACCTTCACGCTCGCGATCCCCGCCCGCATGAGACGGGGCAATGCACACAGTCCGCAGGGCCCCAGCGTGTAGCCGCGGCTCGTCTGGCTGCCGCAATTGTCGAGCGTCCATTTCCAGAACTCGTAACGCTCGGACAGGGGCGCGAGCTTGCCTTCCAGGCGATCCTCGATGCAGAAGGCGCCGTAGGCGTGCGTGGTGGCACACGTGCCTTCCTCGAACGCACAGCCATCGTTGAGCGCGAAAACCTCGATCGGAATCCCGGCCGTCGCGACCTGCTCGATCTCGCGCAGGCTCACGTGCCGCGGAAGTATCACGCGGGCCACGCCAAGGTCACGATAGAACGCTGCCGCGCCCGCATTGCGGCAGCTTGCGAGACTGGAGACGTGAATGTGCGCGGCGAGACCGGCCGCGACGAGCGCCAGCAGCAGCTCCACGTCGCCGACGATCAGCGCAGCGACGCCCAGTTCTTCCACCAGCGTATGCCCGAACCGGACGAGCAACGGCACTGCACCCGCGGGATAGGAGGCGGCATTGAGCGTCACGTACACCGGCCGGTCGCCCGCGAGCGCAATGCTGCGCTCGAGGTCCGCGACATCCGCAACGCCGGTGCGCGGGTTGCGGCGATGCACCCATGCACCTCCGAACAGGTCGGCCCAGCCCGGGGGCGTGATGCCGCAGTAGAACTCGTGCGCGCCCGCCGCGATGAGCGGCTCGACCTCGTCCGATTTCGCGAGAGGTGCGAGGATCTTCACGGCGTCGCTGCGACATGCACGACGACGCGGTCGGTGTGCGGCAGCCATGCCATCGCAGCGTCGCACGGCGTCTCGTAGAAGAGCGTATTGCCCGCGCGCCAGAGCGGCACCGGCGTATCTGCGCGCCGGACCGGCATCGGGCTGCCGCGACAGGGCGCCGGGCAGGGTTCGGTCAGCACCTTGGCAAACCCGTTTCCGGCCGGATACAGGCCCGCCTTGAGCGGGCAGTTGCGACCCGACGCGGCGAACGTGAATGGGACGTGCAATGCGCGCTGCAGCGCCGCGCCATCGCCCTGGCTGCCCTCGTCCAGGAATCCCCCCTCGAGATCAGGATCGGTCTCCATCGCACACACACCCGCAGCGGCGAGTAGGCCGCGCATGCCGCGAAAGCGTGCAGCGTCGTGAGTCGGACCGCCATAGGTCGCGTCACCGTAGGCCCGCGGGTCACGCAAGGAGCGGTTCATGAGCCGTCCGGCACGCCGGAAGAATCCCGGATGCCGTGTCCGGAGGAGATCGAGCACGCCCCAGTCGTTGAACACGACTGCCGCGCCCGTATCGAAGGTGGCGAGATGCGCGAGCAGAATGTCGAGGCGCGCGAGGCCGTCATCGGACACGAGCGGCGTGAGCAGGGTCGACTGCCAGCCGTTCGCCCGTGCCAGTGCGCAGTACACGGCCGCTTCATCCGGTGCGGGAATGCGGTCCTCGCAGAACTCCGTGCCGAAGTACAGTGCAACGACATCGCCGTCGGGCAGGAACTCCCGCCACGGCGACGGGCACGCCCGCGCGCATCGCGGGGCGGCGGTTCCGGGCTCGCCAGTCGCAGGGCGTATTCCATCGGGCAGGCCTAGAAGCTGATGCGCCGCAGGTCCATGCCGTCCGACGCCATCTGCAGCACCTTGAGCCGCTTCAGCGTCTTCGCATCGAAGACGGTCACCGTCGCCCCGCCGCCGCCGACGTAGATCTTGCGGCCATCGCTCGAGACGTTCACGCCGTAGCACGTCCCTTCCTGCACCGGTACGGAAGCGACGTAGGTCTTCTTCTGGAGGTCGATGACGGTGAGATCGTCCATCACCGCGTACGCCCTCTTGCGATCGGGCGAGAGCACCACCGAGTACGCCATGGCAGGCGGGCCCTTCAGCGGAATGTCGGTGATGACGCCGGTGCTCTGATCGACGAGCAGCAGGCCCATGAGATCCGGCGTGTAGTAATTCATGCTGGCAATGCCGCCGTTGTCGAAGGCGTAGTCCCAGAACGGCAGGATGTTCATCTTCCTGTCGAACATGCTCACCGTTTCGATGACTTTGAGGTCGTTGCCGGTCGTGTCGATCTTGTAGAGGTCCTGGCCGAAGGCGTAGAGCGTGGCGCCGCGCTGCGCGGCAACCAGGTGGGCCACGCCCCACGGCACTTCGACGCTGCGCAGGAGCTTGCCGGTCGCGAGATCGAACTGCGCCACCACGGGCTTGCCGATCACGACGTCGCCACCTTGGGTGCGCCGGGACATCAGCGCGCCATAGGCCGTCTTGCCGTCGTCGGCCACCACGAAGCCGAACATGAGCCGGTTCCAGCCGTCGCCGCTGACATCGACGGTGCCGACGACCTGGTTTTGCGCGAGATCGATCTTGTGCACCAGATGGCGATTAGTGGCGACGTACATGAACTTCCGGTCGGCCGTGATGCCGACTTCGCGGCTCGCGCCTTTGATCGGGATGTCGGCGACGATGTCATCGGTGTCGCCGTCGATCACCTGGATCATCTCGTAGCCCAGGAAATACAGGCGATCGCCCGCCTGCGCA
The DNA here is from genome assembly GCA_963734575.1 of uncultured beta proteobacterium. Taxonomy (GTDB): domain Bacteria; phylum Pseudomonadota; class Gammaproteobacteria; order Burkholderiales; family Casimicrobiaceae; genus CAIWHR01. The sequence goes on from CAVTHT010000022.1 coordinate 300,851, forward strand.
CTCGACACCGACAGCGAGAGCAATGCCGCACAACAGAGCGACACGAACGATTGGGTCCGCATGGCGGCTCCTATTCGTACTTGAGGTTGCGCCAGTCGCGCGCGATGCTCGGACATTCCACGTCGAAGTCCGGATGATTCGTGAGGCCGTCGGGCACTTGCGCGGGCCACCAGCAGTCACCGGCACAGCCATGAAAGTCGCGCGCCGAAGCCTGGCAGTTGCCGATGGGGTACGTCGGTCGCGGATTCGTCTCCCAGCCCGTATCGAAGATCGTGGTGCAACCCTGCGGCACCGGCAGACCGGGCCCCTGCGTCTCGGCCGTTTTCTGTTCGCCGTCGGCCAGGCGCTCGATCATCCGGGCCTTTTCGTTCAGTGCCGCAATGAGCTTCTTTTTCATGGCTGCTCCAGTTTCCGACGTCACTCGGCGCGTCGCCGCAGGAAGGCGAGCACGACGCCGTGCTCCCTATCCCGCACATCGGCATAGACGCGGATGCCGAGCTCGATCCAGCGACGGATGAAGTCGCACGAGCCGCCGTGCGGCAGACCGAGATCGTGCTCGCGCACGTGGTTGTCGTGATGGCAGCCTCCCGCGCAGAGGCTGCGTGCCCAGCAGGTCGCGCAGTCCTGCGCGCGCGGCTTCGCCTGGTCGGCGAGGCAGGTCGCAATCTTTCCGTGCTCGACGCCACGCTCGAGATCGCCCACCCGGAAGCTGTCCATGCCAGCCAGTCGGTGGCAGAGAAAGAACTGCCCTTCCGCATCGAGCGCGAGATAGCCGAGCCCGGCCCCGCACGGCGCCGATTTGACCCGGCCCATATGCAGGCGAGCGAGCAGATCGAGCAGGTTCGAGAAGGGCAGGATGCGGCCCTGCGAGGCAGCAACCGTGAATCGCTGCGCGAGCAACGAGAAGCTCTTGAACAGCGCGTCTTCCTGCTCGGGGGTCGGCAGGAGGGACGACGTAATGGGACTCGCCGGGGCGATGCCCACCTCGAGAAAGCCGAGCTCTGCGAGGTGATCGAACACCTCGGGAATCGCGGACCACTGCTCCGGGGTGAGGGTCACGCGCGCGGCCGGTGGCCGGCCGCCACGCGCACGCAACAATGCGACACCCGCAAGTACATCGGCATACGTGCCGCCACCGGCGCCGGGATAGCGCCGGTTGGCATCGTGCAACTGGGGCGGTCCATCGATGCTCACCGTGATGCCGACGCCATGCTCCGTCAGGAAATCGACCGCTTCCGGCGTGAAGCGCGTGCCATTCGTGGTGAGCGAAATGCCGAGCGACTTGTCGGCCTGCCGGGCGCATGCCTCGCCTTCCAGCACGGCAGCCTGGATCGCCGGCAAGTTCATCAGGGGCTCGCCGCCGAAGAGCACGAGTGCCACGCGCGGGGCTGAGCCGGAGTTCTCGATGAGGTAGCGCACGGCACGACGCGCGAGCTCGGGTTGCATGAGGCGGGCCCGCCCTCCGTATGACCCTCCGCCGGCATAGCAGTACGTGCAGCGCAGGTTGCACGCCTGCGCCACTTCGAGCACCAGCGTGGTGAGGGGCACGCCCGCCGGATCAGGAATCGTCGCAACCGGGCGGGACCGGCAGGTTCGCCGGGCGCAGCATGCGGGCGTCGCGCAACGCGCCCAGCACGTCGCGCTCTGCGTCCGGCGCACGTTCGAGCGTGACCACCTCGCACGTACGCCAGCGCGCGAGAATCGCGTGTGCCTCCGGCTCGAGCGTGAACAGGCTCGCGTCCTCGGCGCCGAAGAGGATCGCGCGGCGGCCGTTCTCCACGGGCGCAAACACCCGGTGATCGGCCCAGCGCAGTGGCGTGCTCATCGCAATCGCGCAATGAAGTCCGGCATGGTCACGGCCAGGCGCGCTTCGGCCTTGTACGTGCGGCCGCCACGCTTGTATTCCGCGATCACCTTCACCAGGCCGCTGTTCTCGCCCGAATACGTGCGCAGCGGGTTCGGCCCGTAGTCGCCCATGGGCAGATACGTACCGTTCGCGCCAATGCCGCCGAGCCAGCGCATGTCGTCGTCGTCGGGACGCGTCTTCTCTTCGGCAAGGCGGAATGTCGCCGGCACCGGACCGAGTGGCACGTCGACGGCATTCTTGCCGCTGCCGCGCCGCGCGAACGCCGATCGCCTCGAACTGCACGCCTTCTGCGGGATAGTTCCGGCCTGACGAAAGGCGGGCGCGACCGAGCGTCGGCGTGAGCGCGATGTGGTGGATCGCCGGTGCAAGCACCACGCTGCCTGCTTCGATGCCATGGATCGTGAGCGTTGCGTCGACCGGGGTGCCGACGCGCGCGAGCACGTCGACTTGCAACCGATTGCGGATCGATGCGGCGGACGGCGAGCACCTTGACCCCCGCGGCGGCGAAGTGCACGTCGGCCGCCGTCGCCGCCGGAAGATTTACTCCCTGCACTTCCAGTGTCGTCCGTTCACCGGCGATGACGTACCCGGGGAGGATGCGCGCCACCTTAGTCCCGGTGCTGCTGCGCAGCCACGTCGCCGTCGACGTCCGGAAATCGGGTGCCGGGAAGTGCTGCTCGCCGGAGAGCCGATCGCCATCGACGATGAACGCGCCGTTCACAGCGAGACCGTTGTTGTGGGTACGCGTTCGCAGCGCGTACCCGCCGTACAGCGTGCCTTCGCCGCGGAACGTCTCGCTGGTGCCATCGGCGTACTCGAGCGAGCCCTGCACTCGGTACTCGGCATTGCCTTCATCGGCGATGCGCGCTTCGCCGCGGTAGGCACCACGTCCCGGCTGGTACCCGAAGATCGTCCAGGTCGCCCTCGAGCCTGGTGGCCGGCGACTGCCACGCCTTGTCGTACGGCAACGCGTGTCCGAGGTACGCGAACACGGCATCGGCTTCCTCGATCCAGTGCATCTCGCGCAACTGGAAGACGACGCTGGGAATCGCGAACAGATGGAAGTCCCTGAGCTTCGTCCAGTTCTCCGGCGTCATGCGGTAGGAGTAGATCTTGCCGGCGGTATGGCAGCGCACGCAGGTGGTGAACAGCCGCTCCTCTTCCTTGTTGGTCGGCTTTTCGACGGTCTGCGCGTTGTGCCACAGGCTCAGGTACGCCACCTTCCGCTGCGCGTCCGGGGTGAGGAGCTGCGTCGCGGACAATTCCTTCAGGAGAGTGTCCATCTCGCCCTTCCTGATGGCCATCCCGTGGAGCCGGCGCATGCGATCCACGATCACCGCCCATTCCTCGGGCGTGGTGCGGATCTCCTCCACGCGCGTGACGTGGCCCTGCGCGTCCGGCGCGTGGCAGGGTGTGCATTTGCTCCACACGAGCGACTCCGGTCCGAACGCCTCGGCACGCCCGGCCGAGCCCGCCACGAACAACACGAAGAGCGCGAGCCCCGCGTGCACCGCGTTCATTCGCTGCATGCGCCTGCCTCCATCCGTCGAGCCGCGTCACGTTGATGCATCGGGTGCAGCCGGCTTGCTAGATGGCCATGAGAACCGACTTGGTCTCGGTGAAAAGGTCGAGTGCCGCTCGTCCCATCTCGCGTCCGATACCGGACTGCTTGTAGCCGCCGAAAGGCAGGCTCGGGTCGAGCATGCTGTGACAGTTGACCCACACCGTACCGGCCTTGATGCGCGGGATCAGGCGATGCACCCGCGAGAGGTCGTTCGACCAGATCGAGGCTCCGAGGCCATACTGGGTATCATTGGCGAGCGTGACGGCCTCTTCCACGTCGTCGTAAGGCAATGCGACGACCACCGGACCGAAGATTTCCTCCTGCACCACGCGCATGTTCTGGCGTGCGTCCACCAGCACCGTCGGCGAAACGAAGTAACCCTTGTCGCCCACGCGACCCCCGCCTGCCGCGACCCGGGCGCCCTGCTGCAGACCGGATTCGATGTAGCCGCAGACCCGCTGCATCTGTTGCTCCGACACGAGTGGGCCGAGCTCGCTTGCAGGATCGAGGCCCGCGCCGAGCTTCATCTTGCCGGCGATCGCCGCGAGGTCACCCACGACGCGATCGAAGAGCTTGCGTTGCACGTACAGGCGCGAACCTGCCGTGCAGACCTGTCCCTGATTGAAGAAGATCGCCTGCGCAGCGCCCGCCGCAGCGGTCGCCGGATCCGCGTCATCCAGCACGATCACGGGGGATTTGCCGCCGAGCTCGAGCGAAACGCGGGTCATGTTTTCCACCGCCGCGCGCTGGATGTGCTTGCCCACCTCCGTCGATCCGGTGAAGGCGATCTTGTTGATGCCCCGGTGCGCAACGAGCGCCGCGCCGGCGGTCGGGCCATCACCGGTGACCACATTCACCACGCCCGGCGGAATGCCGGCTTCGAGGATCAGCTCGCCCAGGCGCAAGGCGGTGAGCGGCGTTTCCTCGGCCGGCTTCAGCACCACCGTGCATCCTGCGGCGAGCGCGGGGCCGATCTTCCACGCCGCCATGAGCAACGGGAAGTTCCACGGGATGATCGCCCCCACCACGCCCACGGGCTCGCGGCGCGTGAAGGCAAAGAACTTCGACTGCGGCATGAACGGCACCGATACATCGTGGGTCGTCCCTTCGATCTTGGTCGCCCAACCGGCCATGTAACGCAGGAAGTCGACCGCCATTGCCATGTCGACATGGCGGGCGAGCATCACCGACTTGCCATTGTCGAGCGCCTCGAGCTCGGCGAGCTGTTGCGCATTCGCCTCGATGAGATCGGCGAGCTTGAGCAGCAGGCGCTCGCGTGCTGCCGGTGAAAACCCGCACCAGGCGCCGCTGTCGAAAGCCGTTCGCGCGGCACGTACCGCACGGTCGACGTCGACGGCGCCGCCTGCCGGCACCGTCGCGAACACTTCGCCCGTTGCGGGGTTGCGCACGTCCAGACGCTCGCCATTGGCGGCATCGACCCATTCGCCCCCGATCAGCATGCGCTTCGGCGCGGCCAGAAAAAGAGTGGTGGCTTCGCTCACGAGCTGCCGTGTTTCCATTTCCATCGCAATCTCCTATCGATCGTTACGAGCGCGGGGTCACCGCACAACAGGTTCCTGGGCCGCAACCCCGTTCAGGCCCACCATGACGAGCTGTCCCGCCCTGCTCTCCGCGACTGCAGCGTACGTTTGCCGGTCGGAGCGAAGGCTGGATTCGAAGCTGTGTCCACCATTGGCGCTCCGCGCAACTGCGCCGCCCAGACCGACCAGGATCACGGTCCCGCGCGCGAGCTCCGTGCCACCGCTGAACGACTCGCTGCTGCCGGTGGGCGCCTCGGTCCAGGTGCGGCCGTCGTCGCTGCTGTAGAGGGCGTGCCCGCGCATGCCGTACAGGAGCGCCGCGCCATCGCGCAGGCCGAGTCCGCCCCATAGCGAGCCGTGGTAGGGCGATCGCAGCGTGGTCCAGGTGTTGCCGGCGTCGGTCGAGCGAAACACGGTGCCAGCCTCCGCGGCGATCAGTACCGTCCCGCTGCGCAGCGCGAACACCGCGTTGAGATGTCGGTCGCCGTCGTCGCCTTCGCCGACCTTGACCTGCTTCCACGTGCGACCGGCATCCGCGGTCACGATCGCATAGCCGAACGCGCCGACGACGAGTCCGTGACCCGCGTGGTCGACCCACACCGACAAGAGTGCCGCGTCAGCCGGCGCCGCATACGCCTGCGTCCATGTTTCGCCACCGTCGTTGCTCGCGAGCACCGTGCCCCCGTGGCCCACGGCCCAGCCGTGCCTCTCGTCGGTAAAGGTGACGGCGGTGAGTGGGTGACGCGTGGCGGTGGATGTGGCCTGGCGCCATGTCGCGCCGTCGTCGTCGGAAAGGATCACGACGCCGTAATCCCCCACCGCAACCAGGCGTGCCCCGGCCCGGGCAATGCCAAGCAGGGGCGCCTTCGCGGCGTGCGCTGCCTTGAACGCGGCCACCGGTGCCGGGCTCGTCGTCGCGGGCGCTACGGCCGCGTTCGCAACGGCGAGCGCGGCGGCGAGGACCACGAGTGCCGTCAGCGATCGCATTTCGTATCCTTCGCAGGCGCGACAGTCCCGCCGCCGCTGATCCTGGCGAGCGCCTCGAGGCGAGCGGTCTCGCTCTCCCCCGCGCTGATCCCGAGCTCGCGCCCAAGGTGCTCGATCAGGTCCTGCTCGAGCTTTCCCAACTGGCCGTCGGCAATCACCACCTCCCAGAGCATGCTGAACATCGCCACGCGCTCCGCGCCATCGAAGCTGTTGCGAACCATTTTCGCGAATACCCAGTCCTCGAGCGCCGCGCCAAGAATGGCTTGTGCCGTGTCCACCAGTTGCGAGGCCATCCCGGCGTCGAGGTGAAACCGCTGGCGAAGCACCGCCTCGATCGCGCGCAGCTCGTCGGGGGGAATCCGGTGATCGGCCTGGGCAAGCTCGAGCAGCAGGACGGCTACGGCGACTTGTCGGTGCTGGAATGGCGCGCCGACGGTGTCCGGGCGTGGGGCCCGGGTGTGCGGGCAGGAGCGCAAGCAGCTTGTCGAACACGGGCGTTCCGATGCGATCAGTGGCTGAGAAGCGGGGTGCGAACCGGCCGCACCCGCGGAATCAGGACGTCGAGCATCACGGCAAGCGCCGGCAGGAACGTCATCGCCATGATCATGTTGATCATGAACATGAACGTGAGGAGCAACCCCATGTCGGCCTGGAACTTGAGCTCCGAGAACGACCACGTGGCGACGCCCACGGAAAGGGTCAGCGCCGTGAATACGGTGGCAATGCCGGTCTCGCGCAGGGCCTGCTGGAACGCCGTCACGATGTCGATGCCCTGCGCCAGATAGATCTGCAGCCGGTTGTAGATGTAGAACGCGTAGTCCACGCCGATGCCCACCGCGAGCACCATGACGGGCAGCGTGGCCACCGTGAGGCCGATGCGCAGCTCCTTCATGAACCAGTAGCCGAGAAGCGTCGCCAGCGTGAGCGGCACGCAGCAGGCAACCATGGCGCGCCAGTCGCGATACGTGACGAAGACGAGACAGAGGATCGTCGCGTACACGTACAGCATCATGGGCAGCTCGGTCGACTCGAGCACCTCGTTCGTGGCTGCCTGGACGCCGACATTGCCGCTGGCGAGGCGCACGCGCATGGTGGAGCTTGGATTCTCCCTGGCGAACGCCTTGACGCGTCGATCGCCGTCTTGATGGTCTGCGCCTGATGATCGGAGAGGTAGAGGTGGACGGGCAGGATCGTGCAGCCCGGGTTGTAGAGTGCGGACCCTTCGCGGCGCGAGTCCTACGGCATTGGCGAGCGACTTGGGATCGCGCGGCAGCGCTGCCCACTTGGGATTGCCTTCGTTGAACCCGGAGAACGCCTGTTTTGCCAGGAATGGGGCGGACGCGACCGACACCACGCCGGGGATGTTGGCCATCTGCCAGGAGAGCTGGTTGACGTACTCCATCGTGGGGTAGTCGTAACAGCCGTCCTTGGGTGTCTCGACGATCACGGAGAGCACGTCGAGACCGACGTCGAACTTGGCGGCGATGTCGGCAGCGTCCCGGTTGTAGCGCGCATCGGCGCGCAGCTCCGGCGCGCCGGGCTGCAGGTACCCGATCTGCCGCCCTTGGCCCTCGATGTAGGCGTAGGCGAGCAGCGCGATCCCGAGGAGCGACACCACGGCAGCATTGCGGGTCTCGGCGATGCGCGCCAGCACGCCCATGACGCGCGTGCGCCGGTCCCGCAGTCGGTTCATCCGCACTACGTACCCTTCGTCGAATCGCAGGTAGGAAGCGGCCACCGGCAGCATCACCAGGTTGGTGACGATCTTGTAGGCGACGCCGATCGAGGCCGTGATGCCGAGCTCGCGGATCATCGGGATCGGGATCAGGATGAGCGTCGCAAAGCCGACGAACGCCGTGACCAGCGCCATGGTTCCCGGAATGAGCAGGCCACGGAAGCTCCGGCGTGCTGCCGTCATCGTGTCCACGCCGGAGCACAGTTCCTTGGAGATGTAGTTGATCTGCTGCACGCCATGCGACACGCCGATGGCAAACACCAGGAATGGAACGAGCACCGCCAGCGGATCGAGGCCGAACCCGAGCAGACGCAGGGTGCCGAACTGCCAGACGACCGATGCAAGCGAGCAGAGGAGCGGCAGCGCCGTGAGCGCGAACGAGCGCGAATAGATGTAAACCGCCGCCGCGGTGAGCAGGAACGCGAGCAGGAAGAAGTGCACGACGCTGGTGGCGCCCCCGGCGATATCGCCGATCTGTTTCGCGAAACCGATGATCTGGATCTCGAATTCGGGAGTCTCGAGCTTCCCGCGGACCTCGTCCTCCAGACGCCGCGACAGGTCGAGATAATCGAGCTTCTTCCTGGTGGCCGGATCGCTGTCGAGGAGGTCCGCGACGACCATCGCGCTGGAGTTGTCGTTCGCCACCAGCTGGCCGATGTAGCCGCCCGCGATGGCGTTGTTGCGGATGCGGGCGATCTTGTCGGCCGACAGCTGGTCGGGCGTGATGTTGCCGCCGATCACGTCTTCCGCCTCGAAGCCCTCCTCGGTGATCTTCAGCACGCGCGTCGTGGGGGTCCACAGCGAGCTCACGGTGCGCCGGTCGATCCCGGGCAGGAACATGACCGCCTGAGTGGCGTCGCTCAGCTTGCGCAGGAAGGCCGCATTCCACACGTCGCCGCTCTTCGCGCGCACCACGACCATGATGCGGTTCGCGCCGAAGACCTGGTCGCGGTACTCGTAGAACGTGCGGATGTATTCGTGTCGTTGCGGCAGCTGCTTGTCGAATCCCGCCGACATCCGCAGCTGCGCGGCGAACATGCCCATCAGCACCGTGAGCGCAACCAGGACCGCGAGGGTCGCGGCCCGGTGAGCGAAGAGCACGCGCTCGAGGCGCGTCACGAGCCTGGCGAGCATCAGGGCCTCGTGGCTGCCTCGAAGTCGTGCGGCATCTCGCGCGCTCCGCGTCTGGCCTGACCCGCTTGCGATTGCATCGACATCGCCGTACCGCTAGAACGCGACCGAGATGTTGAAGGCGAGGAAGTCGCGATCCTTCATCAGGTTGTTGGTGCCGCCACCGGAGAACATGGTGTAGGCGAGCTGAGCGCGCCACTTGTTGAGATATTCGAAATTGAGCGACGGCGTGAATGCCTTACGCCCCTCGATGAAGGGCACGGCATTGGGGCTCGTCCCGCTCACGTCATGCGCGAAGTCGATCTGCGGGGTGACGTTAATGGGCGAGCCGAGAAAATGCGGATAGACCACCGCCAGTTCGACGACATAGCCCCAGGACGTCTTCGACGGCAGCTCGTAGTTGGTGAGGAGGTAAGGACGCGCCCCGGAGAGGTCGAGTCCCGGATAGTGCGCTACCGCTGCCTCGGCGAGGAGCGTCCCCTCCGATGCTCCCAATCCGCGCAGCAGCCAGCCGAGGTCGCCGCTCGGCCCGAGCAGGTAGATGCCGGTGAGGTGCGCCTGCCACTTCTTCTCTTCCACGAAGCCGCGATACACCCCGGGTCCGGAGAATGCCGCGTACGGACCTGCGAGCGGGACGGTGGGATCGATTCCGACGCTGTCGCGCGGCCGATACGAGAGCTCTGCGCCGACGGCCCAGTCGCCGAGATGGGTGTTCATCGATACGCCGTAGAGATTCCGGTCGCGGCCATAATCGACGAAGTAGCCGAGACCGAACGGGTTGGACGTGATCTGCGGATCGTTCACGAAGCTTACGAACGGGATCTTGTCGTGATAGCGAAGATAGAAGAGTCCCCACTCCGCGTCGTAGGCGGGACTCTTGTAGCGCAAGGCAAGGCCGTACTGTCCGGAGTTCGGCGGTGAATTCGTGTCCGATTTGGGCACCACGGTGCCGGCGGCAAAGAGATCCTCGAGCGTGAACCTCTGTCCCGCCGGAATGATCGCGCCGTTGCTGACGGTGCCGATGTCACCCACCGTTCCCGGTGGGGCGGGCAGGAGCGAGCTCGGCACGAACGCATGCTGCTGGCCTTTGCCGACGACGTCCGCGATGGAGAAGAACGTGCCGACCGGATCGAACTGGAATGCATTCCAGCGGAACTGGTAAAACCCCTCGACACTGAGGTT